>CAIVSY010000118.1 GCA_903908715.1 uncultured bacterium | reverse complement strand
TTCCTACATTTGCCGTTCGGAGGGCGAGGAGGTTTTCGAGCCGCATTTCACCTTCCATGGTTTCCGGTACGTGGAGTTGACGGGCCTGAGGGAGAAGCCCGTGCCGGAGGATGTGACGGGGATTGTCCTGCACTCCGGGATGCCGGCCACCGGCGCCTTCGAGTGTTCCGACCCGCTGGTCAATCGCCTGCAGCAGAACATCGTCTGGGGTCAGAAGGGCAACTTCCTCGAGGTTCCCACCGACTGCCCGCAGCGTGATGAGCGGCTGGGGTGGACGGGGGATGCGCAGGTGTTCATCCGGACCGCCTGCTTCAACCGGGATGTCGAGTCCTTCTTCGAGAAGTGGTGTGCGGATGTGGCCGATTCCCAGTTGTCGAGCGGCTCATTCCCGCATGTGGTTCCGGATGTGCTGGGCGGGCAGGGCGATTGTGCGGCGTGGGCGGATGCGGGTGTCATCTGCCCGTGGACGGTCTACCTGTGCTACGGCGACACGCGGATCCTGGAGCGGCAGTATGACTCCATGCGCCGTTTCGTGGAGTGGCGCTGCAAGACGAGCCGCGGGTATATTCATGACCGGGCCTGCTTCGGGGACTGGCTGTCCATCGACATCGCCGAGAACGATCCGGGCCGCACGCCGACGCCTCGCGATTTGATCGCGACCGCCTACTTCGCACACACGGCGGGGATTCTGTCGCGCGTGGCGGCGATACTCGGCCGCAAGGCGGACGCGCGGAAATACCGGGAGATCCAGCGCAAGGTGAAGGCGGCTTTCAACCGCGAATTTGTTTCGCCCTCCGGCCGGGTGGTGGGGGATACGCAGACAGGATACCTGCTGGCCCTCGGGTTCGACCTGCTTTCGAAGCGGCACCAGGCGCATGCGCTTGAACGATTGGTTGCGGATATCGAGGGGCGGGGGTGGAAGCTGTCCACAGGGTTTGTCGGCACACCCTTGCTGGCTCCGGTTCTCACGCGGTTTGGCCGGATGGATGTTGCGTACCGGTTGCTGATGCAGCAGGAGTATCCCTCGTGGCTGTATACGGTCCTGCAGGGCGGCACGACCATGTGGGAGCGGTGGAACAGTTACACGAAGCATGGCGGGTTTGGCGATGTCAACATGAACTCCTTCAACCATTACGCCTACGGGGCGATCGGCGAATGGATGTACAACACGGTGGCGGGGATCGATCTTGACCCTGCGGAGCCGGGATACAAGCATATCCTTATCCATCCCCGCCCGGGCGGAGGGTTGACGTGGGTCCGCGGCGAATTGATGACGCGGCAGGGAGTGGTGACCAGCCGCTGGGCTCTTGTTGACGGGATGATGGAGGTGCAGGTGACGATCCCTCCCAACACGCGGGCCACGGTGGTGTTGCCAGGCAGGAAGCCCGTCAAGGTGGCGGCAGGCCGTTATGAGTACCGGGTCAAGCTGGGTCGGTAAGCGCCCGCCATCCCGTGAGGCAGGAATGCCGGGTTGAGGAGTGAGAGGGTTGCCCATGCTGCATGAGTGGACCATTGAATCGCACAGTGTGGCGGATACGCACAAGCTGGCGCGGCATCTGCTGAAGCAGTTTCCCGCCCGCACGGTGCTGGCGCTGCATGGCGACCTCGGGAGCGGGAAGACCTGTTTTGTGCAGGGGTTGGCGGCGGCGCTTGGGGTGGATCGACCGGTGACGAGCCCCACATTCACGCTGATCCATGAATACCGCGGCAGCCGGGACCTTGTGCACGTCGATCTCTACCGGATTGGAAATTCCAACGACGCTGTGATGCTGGGCCTCGAGGAGTATTTTGATTCCGACGGTATTACCGCTGTGGAATGGGCTGAACGGGCGGCAGATGTTTTCCCTCCGGAAACCATTCACCTGCACTTCCGGACGCTGGATACGCCGCAGGCCCGGCAGATCACCGTGCGTTCGAGCCTTCCGCTTCACGGGTGAAGACCCCGGGCGAGTGCGGTCGGTGTCCGGTCCGGCGCCGGGCCGGACATGGGTCGTCCAGGGTATGCCGACGAATAGGGACAGGCAAGGCGCGGTCGTGCTTTGTGAACCGCCTGGTTCCTTAACGCCATTGCCACGGCGTGGGCGCTTGTGTAGCATGGGCGGCGTTGTTCAACCGAGACAATACCGGGGTGAATTATGCTGGATATCAAGTTGATTCGCGAGAAGGAAGAAGTGGTGCGGCAGGGGTTGGCGGCACGCGGCCATTCCACGGAATTCCTGGATGCCGTGGCGGCTGACGACGCCCTGCGGCGGAAACTGGTTACCGAGGTCGAAGGTCTCAAGAACCAGCGCAACGTGGTCTCCAAGGAGATCGGCATGCTGAAAGGCAAAGGCCAGGACACCTCAGAAAAACAGAAGGCGATGCGGGAACTGGGCGATCTGATTACCGCCAAGGACAATGAGGTCCGGGATCTCGAGGTTCGGCTGAAGGATAATCTCCTTCGGATCCCCAATATTCCGCACAGCAGTTTGCCGGTTGGCAAGGATGCGGCGGACAACAAGGTTGTACGTGTTCATGGGGAGGCAAGGCAGTTCCCGTTCGCGCCCAGGGGCCACGTGGAAATTGGTGAGGCGCTGGGCCTGTTCGATTTCCCGCGCGCGGCCCGCATGACCGGGTCGGGGTTCCCGCTTTTTATCGGCATGGGTTCCCGCCTGCAGCGGGCCTTGATCCAGTTCATGCTTGACCTGCACGTCAAGGAACACGGGTACACCGAAATGCTGCCGCCGTTCGTGGTCAATACCGCCTCCATGATCGGCACCGGCCAGCTGCCGAAGATGGCCGAGGACATGTATCATGCCACGGATGATCTCTGGCTGATCCCCACAGCGGAGGTCCCGGTGACAAACTACTACCGGGATGAAATCATTGAGAAGCCCCTTCCGGTCTACCTGACAGCCTACACGCCCTGCTTCCGGCGGGAGGCCGGGGCGGCGGGCAAGGAGACGCGCGGGCTGATCCGGGTTCACCAGTTCGACAAGGTCGAGATGGTCAAATTCGTCGAGCCGTCGAAGTCCTATGACGAACTGGAGACGTTGGTAGCCAACGCGGAGGATGTGTTGCAGAGGTTGGGACTGCACTACCGCGTATTGAGTCTGTGTACGGGCGACATCAGTTTTGCGGCGTCGAAATGTTATGACATCGAGTTGTGGGCGCCGGGGCAGAATGCATGGCTGGAAGTATCCTCTTGCAGTAATTTCGAGGCCTTCCAGGCGCGGCGGGCGAACATCCGCTACCGACGCGCGGACGGCAAGATTGACTTCGTTCACACGCTCAACGGGTCCGGGGTGGCGCTGGCCCGTCTGGTGGTGGCGATCCTCGAGAACGGGCAGGAGGCCGATGGGTCTGTGACGCTGCCCGAGGCGCTGGCGCCGTATATGGGCGGGGTGAGGCGCCTTGAGCGGGATTAGGCGGGATCCGCGGATGCGGTTGTTTGAACAACGGCTGAACGTGTCAGGCTTGCCTGCTGGAGCGCATCTGCTGGTGGCGGTTTCCGGCGGCGCGGATTCGATGGCCCTCTTGCACGCCCTTCACGAACGTGCGTTGCGGCGGCGCTGGCGGCTGACCGTGGCGCATCTGGATCATGGCATTCGCGGCAAAGCATCGAGAGACGACGCCACCTTTGTGCGGAAGGCCGCGCGCGGCCTTGGTATTCCCTGCGTGATTGGCCGGGCGCCGGTTCCATCTCTCGCGAAACGGGCGGGGATCTCCCTGGAGATGGCGGCGCGCCAGGCGCGCTATGCGTTCCTCGCGCGTGCGGCCCGGAAGACCCGCGCGGATTATGTGGTTACGGCACACACGGCGGATGACCAGGCAGAGACGTTCTTCCTGAAACTCCTCCGCGGGGCCGGACGGGGCGCGTTGGGCGGCATCCGCGAGACGGTTCCGTTGTCGGGGCTGGTTGATGTCAAGCCCGCTCCGACGCAAGCGGTGGTGCGGCCCATGCTCTGCGTTGCGCGACGCGATGTGATGGACTATCTCCACAAGGTTGGCGCGGCCTGGCGTGAGGATCTGACCAATGCAGATCCATCCTTCCTGCGAAATCGCGTTCGGAGGGAACTCCTGCCCCTTCTGGAGAAGGATTACAATCCGGGGATCCGGGGTGTTGTGCGGCGTATGAGTGATGTTTTTTCGATGGAAGATGCATGGATGGATGAAATGGCCCGGTCCCTGCTGGAACAATGCCGCACCGAGGAACGGAAAGGTTTGGATCTGGCCCGGATGACTCAGTTTCCCGGGGCGGCGCGACGCCGGGTCATTCGGATCTGGATGGCGGAGTGCGGGATTCCGGAACCCAGAGTCGACTACGATACTGTGGTACGAGTGGATGCGATGTGCAGGCGCAAGACTGGAAGCCAGGTACTCGACATCGGGGGCGGATGGTGGGTGGCGCGCGTGTATCGGGTTCTGCTGATCCGGCACGGGGGGGAGGGTGAAGGCTTTTATGTGCGTTTGCGGGCGTCGGGAGTGACGGTGTTGCCGGGGGTGGGACTGCGGGTCACGGTTTCGGTTGGACGCGGGATCCTGCGGCAACGTGGGGGACGGCCCGGGGTTTATCCAGCGGAGGCGACGCTGGATGCGGGCGTATGGGGCGGGCGTGAACTGGTGGTCCGCTCAAGGAGACCGGGGGACCGGATGGAGCCATACGGGATGCACGGTTCGCGCAAGGTGCAGGACATTCTGGTGGATGCGGGGGTGCCGCGCGGGGAGCGGGACCGGATCCCGCTTGTGGAGTGTGGCGGCGAGATCGTATGGATTCCCGGATATCGGATTGCCCGGGGCTGGTCCGTTCAAGGTCAGGGCGAGAAGTCGCTTAAACTTGTGGTGCAACGATCCGACGATCTGATGGAAACGGGCTAACCCAACAGGATGCCGCATTGATCCCGAGGAATCTCTCGTTGTCTGCCGCCTGATCCTTTCCTGATTTTTTTGCTATTATCACAATGTGATAAGGGCAGAAAAGCTCTACGGCGAGTATTTGGAGCCTGGTGTAGTTGACGGCTTCAACTGCTAAACGTGTATCGAAAACATGGTGATGCAAACACCTGTTTTCCCTGTTCCGCCTTGAGCGCTCCTCGAAGAACTGAACATCATTTACACCAGGATCCCTGCTCAGATCGTGTAGCCTCAGGATCTCCTCCAAATGAGTCATATCCCCTTCGCCTGTATGGCTGTCCAAGTCCAGGATGAGGTGCTCCAGCGAAGTTACAGGTCTGCGATGGTCGAAAGTGCCATCTTTGTGTGGGATCACAAGTACGAGTAGTCCATTTTCCTTAAGAACCCGAATCCATTCGGCAAGACCTTGTAATGGATTCGCCACGTGCTCGATACAGTGGGATGAGAGAACGAAATCGTAGGAGGAGTTCTCGATACATCGCAGATTGGTCGCTTCGACGAGGTATTGGCGACCGGGGGGCTTCTTCTTGTCGAAGGTAAAAGTATCTCCTTCACTGACAACTCCTTGCCAGACCGTATGGCTGCCAAAGATGCAATTATCGACTCGGGTTGCCAGTGGATAAACGGGAACGTGTCCCCGTTTCCGAAATATGCCACTTGGCCCCCCGATCTCCAAACCCGTCCTGGATTCAAAGAACGACTTGCAGTGTGGGTAGTATTGAAGCCGTTTGGGTAGGGCGTGACGATACACTGATTTCAGCAAGCCGCCGATCCCATCTGATTTTATCTTTGCGCGGGATTCTTTGATCATTGGCTTTTCATTTCCGCATGGGGCGATGTGACTGAGTAGTGGCTGGAATCGAGGATCACAAGGCGAGGGTTACTGCTCGCGTCGCAGGTACAGTCATCAGACGGGGTCAGACTGTAAATAGTAACTTTCCATAACCACACTCGACTTTTCAACAAGCATCCCGGATCAGCCCCGTCAAGTGCGTACGGAACCGCCCGCGTCCCCCTCGTCAAAGAAAATCTGCCCCCGCCCGTGCCCACGGCACGTCACATGATACAAAGCCCCCGCGTATTCTTTCCTCGGTGCTCTTGGCATGTCCGCACTCTCCCACCATCCCGCCACTCCTGTCAATTCCTATTTACTGTTTACAGTCTGACCCCGAAGTGGCCGATTCACTGTTGTCGTGCCGCTGCCCCTCCGCGCCCGATCAACCGCAGGGGGACCGGCAGGGGCCGACCGCCATTGCCCTCCTGCAGCAGGAAGATGCCATCCGCCCTGGCCGTTTCTCCGGCGTGCGCGCCGGTGAGCATGCGCACCGTGCTCCGATGCCAGTAGCTGATCCCGTTGTTCCAAGAGGACTGATTCTTCCTGTAGATGGAGGCGATCTCAAACCGGGTCCCAGGCGGGAGATCCTCCTTCACAAGTGCAGGTCGCCCGGCAAAGGCTTCCATGTCGGCCGCCTGTCCGGAGGCTTCCAGAGTCATGAGCGTTGCGTCTCTTGTAGCGGGGTTGACCAGCACCAGGGTGTTCGTGGATTCGTAGACTTCCCCGACGTGGTAAGGCCCAAGCCGAGGCACCTCGCCCTCCGGCAACGCGCAGGATGCCAACAGGGCACAACAAAGTAGCCCCGCCGACACGGGAGCGGCCGGGCGATTTCTCTGTACCAGGCTCATCGTGTCTCAAGGTTCTTCAACGCGGCCGCCCGCACAACCTCAGCCTTGTCTTTCGACAAGGTCTGCAATACCTCCACAGGCGTGGCAGGGTTGGCGGCAACCGCCGCCCGGACCTCGTGGAATTCTGAAGCCGCCAGCCTCCGCAGGCCGTCGGCCGGCGTGTTGGTATTGGTGGCCACTGCGGCCTGGATGCCCAACCCGTCAAACCGTGTGTTCTGCGCCCACGCCGTTAGCGTGTTGGGCGAGGTGCTGGGATCGGTGGCCGCGCGCAACTTGCTGCTGAACCAGTCGGGCGGCGACTGGGCCAGCGCCGCCCGAATCGCCGCCAAGGGCAAATGTCCGCTCTCCAAGACCGCCCAGCACAGGAGTTCATCGGACGACGTGACAAACGCCGTCAGCATATCACTCGGCGCAGCCGGGTTCCTTGCCAGGTGGAACGGGATGTAGGCGACCTCGCCTTCGGATTGTCCTGCCGCCTGTGACCATATGAGAATCCTGCGACAGTGGTCGGGCGCAAGCCTCGGATGCTTGCTCAGCGCGACGACAACGTCCGGGCGGTTCTGGGCGACGGCCAATTCGAGCAAGACACCGGTTACGTTCGTTCCTCCGCGCCCCGCCTCCAAAGCACGGAGTACCTGTTCGCCCGTTGGAAGCGTCAGATTCCGCAATGCGTCCGCCGTCGTGATGGCGTCTCGGTCAAAGGCGTCTTCCCAGAAGCGGGCTTGCGCCAAGGCGAACGCGTCCATCTTCCGCGCCTTCCGGTAGCGATACGCGTCATAGGGCAGCAGGACGGTGTCCAGGACGACGGCGAAAGGAAGATCGATAACAGGAAACGGTAGAAGCAACCAGGAAGGGACGAGCGAGAAGTCCACGTGCGGGGGCGGTTGGGTCAGGTTGCGGATGCCGTCGATATCTGTCCGGGTTGCCTCGTAGAAGATATGGCCCTCGCCGTTGCCGCCTGTGAACCGCACTACGGTTCCGCAACCTGTCAGCAGGAGGCACCCCAGAACCATCCCGCAGCCGGCCAGCCTCCCTGGCGCAACACGCTTCGAGCGGATCAACTCCGTCGGGGGCTTCGATCCGTTCACCTGGACGCCTCCATCCCTTCCTTCATCCAGGCCGGTCGGTTGGTGTCAGTGCGCAGAATGGCGGTCAACTTGATCGGCGCATACATCCGAACGTACTCCTGGAGAATGTCCTTCTCGACCGAACAACTCTTCGCCCAGTTCTCGTGGTACGGGCGGCCCGTCATCAGATGGCACCAGATGTGGGCGGTCAGCGTCTTCGAAAAGAAGGGGTTCTCGACATCGAGATCACGGGCGAGGGCCACATGGTCGTAGGGGCCGTTGGTGGCGCCCATGAAGAATCGCCCCGGCCCGTCGAGCCACATGTTCTGGGTGGCGATTTCTCTCGGAAACTCTCCCGGCTTGATCTCACGAAACGAAACGCCGTCCTGGACATAGTAGCGGAAACACGGTCTGCGCAAATCCGTCACCCGGTCAAATCCGATGAGATACAGACGGCCTTGGCGCTCTCTCAGCGTGATGGGAATGTCGCCGCTGTTCCATACCAGGTTGGTGTCCTGCCAGGGAATGAGCAGCGATGTCCATTCCTCGTCTCCGCCGCGGAAGGCGGAGCCCCTGGCGGACCGAACGACCTCGCGTAGGGTTGCCGGCGGGTTATCGGGGTTCTTATCCCTGCGCTGAACGGTCAGAAAGCGACCGGGACTGATCTCAATCTCATCAAGATGCCCTGCAAACTGCCTTGTGCCCCGGTTCCCCTCGGCACAACCGCCGGCCGCCCCCAGCAACAGAGAAGCACAGAAGGGCAAGGCGACACCTGCGAATGTCATTGTACCGATTCTTATCATGTTCGCTCGCCCTTGCACCATATTCACGGAATCATTGACGCCTACAAGTGCTCAAGATGGCTGCATCTTCCAACATTTGTCCGTCGAACGCCGCTCATCTGGCGCGGGCTTGCCCGTCGACAGAATGAGCTGGTTGTGCTCATTATTATGCAAGGAGGGTGAAGAATGGAATCCTTGCTGCACCTTTGTCGAAGGTGATTCCGTCATTGCATCCACTCGATTGCGCCGAATGCGCAATGAGCAAGTCAGCCAAATCCGCCTTGCCAGTTCGTCCCTCGGTTACCACCCGCTCGACGACTTCATCCTTTTCAAATTCAAACACAGGCATTCTTCGCATGTTTTCAATGGAGTCCAGTACTTCGGCGCGAGATTTCCCGTATGCGGTCTCAAGAACCCATATAGTCTCCACCACCACAATCAATGTCACGAACAAGACTTCCCTGCTTGTTTCTGCCTGTTTGAGTCGCCGGTACGCAATCTCCGCCTGTTTTGCGTCATCGCGCACCAGAAATCGTATAATTACATTCGTGTCGACTGCTGTCACGAGTTGCGCCTCCGAACCCTTTCCGCTACGGCAGCGTTCATCTCCGCTACCGTACGTGGCGCCTGCCCCGGCTTGTGTAATATTCCAAACATCTCATCCACGGACTTTGTGACAGGCGTTAAGACCGCTTCCAAACGATCATGCATCACGAATGCAACTCGATCACCTGAATGAAGATGCAGAAAATCTCTCACTGCCTTGGGAATAGTGATCTGCCCCTTTGTTGTTAATGTTGCCGTGACCATGCGTCATCTCCTTACTTAATACATTATCCTTACATTATGGTAAGGCATACCTCTTGCGTCAAATATATTTTCCTGCACAACGTCCAGCCTCTGGGGCGGCGCGTGAGCGACGTACCCAGCAGGCCGTTGAATCTCCTCAAAGCCCCTTTTTGGGGGAGCCAAGGCTTCTCCTCAGGGCGCAATATGTAAGCGGGCTTACCCCGAGTCATCAGACGGGGAAGACTGTAAATAGTAACTTTCTATAACCACACTCGACTTTTCAACAAGCATCCCGGATCAGCCCCGTCAAGTGCGTACGGAACCGCCCCGCGTCCCCCTCGTCAAAGAAAATCTGCCCCGCCCGTGCCCACGGCACGTCACATGATACAAAGCCCCCGCGTATTCTTTCCTCGGTGCTCTTGGCATGTCCGCACTCTCCCACCATCCCACCACTCCCGTCAATTCCTATTTACTGTTTACAGTCTGACCCCGAAGTGCGTTCTGACCCCGAAGTGCGTTCGATTGGCCGAATTATCGATAGGCATCTTTTCGATCATCGATGGTCAACATGAATACAATTCTTTCTGTCTCATCCACAGAATAGAAAATCCGATACGGACCTGTTCGGTACCGCCATGTCGCAGGCGTGTACCCCTGCAACTTGCGTATATTAGGGCCGAAATAAGGCCCCTTTCGCAACTGGGGGTAAACATAGGTCTCGAGTTTTTTTGGAAGAAACCTAGGCGGCCCTAATCGTTCGAGGGCCTCCTTGAACTCATCAGTCTCGAAAATCCGGAATTCAGACGAATGTACCACGCCGGTTTTTGGCATCCTGATGCCCCCTCTTCAAACTTTGGTTAAGCGCAACATTACCGCGAATTTCCGTCATTTCAAATTCGTCTACGGTTTCGTAGTCTCGCACGAAACGCATTACTGCCGTTTCGATAAAATTTGAGATCGGCCGGTTTTCGCGCTCAGCCACACCCTTGAAAAGCCGATAAACGGGGTCATCAAGCCGCAGTGTTATCGTTTTTGACATAATCATCTCCTGTTCTGACATTCGATGTCATAAGAATACAGACGAACACACTTGATAGCAAGTCGTTTCATGGGCCAACGCTCAGGGTGTGGGTTTCGACGACCGCGCTGCGGGCGGCGAATACCCACCACCCTGTGTGCGCCCAGCATGGGCGCGTTGTAAATGGGGTGAAAGTCCCCTGTAGGAGGACCGTCACATGATTGTGTGAAAGAACTACTACTCGAAGCCAACGCTGGAAGGGTAACCGACCGGCGGGAGGAAGGCTAGAGGAAAC
>CAIVSY010000117.1 GCA_903908715.1 uncultured bacterium | reverse complement strand
CTTCCGGCGCTACTTTCGTCGTCGCGTTGTTGTCGAGATAGATCACTGGACTAGGCGACAGGGGCTTCCTGTAGGCCTTGGTGGGCAATGGCTACGCAGAGGGCCTGCAGTTCCGCAAGATCAGCGAATGGCACTTGGCAGAGGACAGGTTGAGATCCCCCCAGCCTGGCAAGCATCTGGCCTTGAGGGAGCAAGTTCTCCGAACCCTTCTCACCCAGGCAGAATTGCGAAGTGCCCTCTTGGGCGACCCGGAGGATGAGCCGATTGTCCAGATTGTCTCGCAGTTGCATCGGCATCACCTCCACCGATGGACGCTGGGCAGCGAAAATCAGGAATATGCCCGCGGCCCGCGCCTTCATTCCCAAACGGTTGACCAGCGCAACAACCTCGTCCCGATAATGCTCGTCCTGCATCCAGTCTGCAAACTCGTCGTGAATGAGCCAGATAAAGGGCAGCTTGTTCGGTTGATTCTGATTATAGAGACGAACATGGTTCACCCCGGCTTGGTTTAGCATCGGATACCGATTCTCCATCTCTTCCACCAAGGCAGTGATGGCCGGAAGCGCGTCCTCCATTTTTGTGATTATACCGCCCTGAATATGCGGGAGATGCCCGAGTGGTCCATAGTCAACCCCATGTTTCGGATCGATCAAAACCACCTTCGTCAGCTCTGGGGTGTTGGTAGCTGCAATGGCAAGCAGGATGTTCTGTAGCAAGACCGACTTGCCGCTACCGGATGTGCCGGCAATCAGTGTGTGCGGCGATTGAGTCAGCGGATCCAGGAAAAGGCAGGTGTTATCCTCCTCTTTCACTGCAATCAACAGTTTGGTGTTACCGTGCGGTGACACCACCGGATTCCACAGCTTCCACAAACTACCTAGTCGGACCATCTGGCGAGGCGAGCGCTCAAATGACACAGCAACTACACCGGGACCAGGCCGAACGTTGACAATTTTGAGCCCATGAGTGGTGTAGAGCTGAGATCGCTTCTTCTCAATGGTTGCTGCGGTCAGTTCATCCGTTCCCTTGAATCGCAACAGTAACGAGTTGGGGGTAAGAATCGGCTGACCCACGACCTCCGCCGACATGCCATAACTGACCAGCGCCTTTCGGGCCGCCAGGGTCACTTGCTCCATCCAAGCGAGGGTCGAGGCATCCGCTGCTTGCGTCTGAGGGTATCCAGAGAGCAGTTGCAGCAATGGAGTTGGGCTCGCTTCAATCTTGTCAGCTGCGGCTGCCGGTTCGGCAGGTGGCTTAGCCGCGACTGGCGCCGGAGCTGGTGGTTGAGGCGGTGGCTGCTTGGGTAAAGCACCTCCTTCTGCGAAGGGAGCTGAATCCGGAGGCTCCGGGGGAGGCACCTTTTGGTAGCTGGGAGGCGTCGCCCCGCCTGGCACGGACCGGTTGGCCGCCTGTTTGGCTGCAAACGCTTTGAGGAATTCTCGCGTCTTGTTCACCGGGAAAACCTCCTGATACCCGCTTTGAGTGTCCTTGATGCAAACCGGTTTCTCGTCGTCGGTGGATTGCTCCGGGCCGTGATCGAAGACGTGCGAGTAACCCCGGATGCGGATGCTGCACCCACCATCGCGCACCATGCGTCGCCAGTCGGCGGCGTTGAAATTGTCCACGGCGTTCGCTTCGATCCCATCCACGATCATGTCTGAAATCCGCGCCAACCAGATGTCTCGGTCCAACGGATCGCCCTCAGTCGCCAAGCCACGCTCCAGCCTTGCCAGAGTCTGGCGCAACTGGTTGGCCGACTCCTTAGCCTTATCTTTGACCGAGGAGTGCTCCACGAATTTAGCTTCAGTGATCACGACGTCCAAAATCGGTGCTCCTGCTGAGTCGTAGCCTGGAGAAAGGCACAAGATATCAGCGATCAGCCCCTCTTCCTCCCCGAGCCAAGTTGCATAGTCATCCAGGAGGAACCAACCGTTATTACGTTGCCCCTGAAGCTCACTGGTGATGAGGTATTTGCTCAACACAAGGCCAAGCAGTTCCTTTGCATTCTCGACTCGGCGGACCGCCCGGAGAACCAAATTGCCTGAAATTGCATTCGCCTCGTTGATGAGGTCGTCCACTACCTTCCCAAGCGCAATCTGGTCGAGGTCAGGGATGAGCTTCGTGATCAGTTGGCGTAGTGCGCTCCGCAGAAGGCTGTCCTTCGCCTTAGAAGAGACGATCAAGTTTCGCCCTTGGGTCGCATCCTGCTTGTATCGGATTATCTTGATGCCCTTATTTGCGAGCAACTTGCGGTGTAGCAATTCATCATAGTTGACGACCCAGTTGCCCAGCGCATGCATCTTGTCGATCAGGTGGCCAATAGCCTCATCATGCACCGCCAGCGAACGGGAAGGAACGAGGCACTGCCCCTCTGGCACCTGACGCGCCCTCTCCGGTTCCCTGGCACACGCAATCGCTTTCAGGTAAGCCCACACCGGCTTGGGTGCCGTGGGAGAGGCTAGGTATACTGCTGAACTGATGGCGCCGGCGCGCATGGGTTTGCGCCTGGACCACGCTGATGGTCGAACCACTTCAGCGGGACGACAATCGACGTGGATCGCATCCCAATCCAACCGGGCGTGGCGCGCGATGGTCCCTTCGGCAAAGACAATATCGTAGGGATGGATGTCTTCAGGATTTGAGCCACCGTTTTCCGCCACCATTATGTTAATGCGGAGGCGAGCCATGAACTCCCGGGTTGCCTCGCTTGTGTTGAATGAATCCAAAGACTCAGATGCCCTCGTCAGCGACCGGAATAGAGCCCGCAACTTCTTCTTGTCGCTGTGTGCCAGTAGAACCTGGCACATGGCGTCCTGCTCCTCATCTTCACTCAAATCTCGGATTTCCTCGACGACAGCACCGGGGAGTAACTCGGAG
>CAIVSY010000116.1 GCA_903908715.1 uncultured bacterium | reverse complement strand
GGACGAATGTCGGAACAGAAGAATGTCATCGCGTTGGTTCGGGCGCTCGCAGGCAGCGGTCTGCTGCTTACGGTCATTGGCGAGGGCCCGTTGCGGGCCGATATGGAGCGCGAGGCGCAGCGAGGAGGATCGCTGGTGTCGTTCCTGGGCGCCCTACCGAACCATGAACTGCCAAACGTGTTGCGGGCCTGTGAATTGTTCGTGCTGCCGTCCCTTTTCGAAGGCCATCCCAAGACGCTCATTGAGGCGATGTCGTGCGGGATGGCCGTGATTGGGTCGAATGTGCCTGGCATACGGGAAGTCATCCGCCACGAGGAGACGGGGTTGTTGTGCGGCACCGATCCCGAAAGCATCCGGGCGGCGATTGTGAGGCTGTCCGCCGATCCGGGCCTGCGGGCCAGGCTGGGCGCCAATGCCCGGAAGTTTGCCGTGGAAAATTATAGTTTGGAAAAGATCGTGGAGATGGAATTGGCGGTCTATAGGAAGGTGGTGGGGGGAGGGGGCGGGGTAGGGAAGACTACAGACTACAGAAATTGAATGTAGGAGGGGCACTCCGGGCCGCGATGAACTTGGACAGGACCAACCTGGAGACGATCGCCGTGCGGAGCACGCCTCCCACATTGAAGAGGGAGGCATTGAATGTAGGAGGGGCAGCATGCCCCGCCGTAGTGCCACGCAGGCTGCAACCCTGCAACCCCTGTAACTCTTGTACGGTGAAACGATGCTAAGAAGATTTCTCAAGAACACATTGGCTAAGCTGGCGGTCCTTGATAAGGCCGCTGAGGCGCGTGAACTCCTGGGGGCCTCGCGGGACCGCATGCGGTGGTCTGTGAGACGGCGCTTTGGCAGGGTAGATGCTGCCCTGATCCAAAATTACTTGCGAACAGAGCCTGTTAAAAAACTTCACATTGGGTGTGGCCTCCGCCTGCTCGAGGGCTGGCTGAATACGGATTACTTCCCGCAGTCCGCGGCCATTGTGCATTTGGATGCAACCGGGAGGTTTCCCTTTGACGACGACACGTTTACCTGTGTCTATTGTGAACACATGATCGAGCATATCCCGCTCTGCGCCGGAGGCGTGATGCTGCAGGAGTGCCGGCGGGTCTTAAAGCCCGGAGGTGTGATCAGGCTGGCGACTCCAGACATGGCGTTTCTGGTAAAGTTGCTTCAGCAGCCGCTGGGGGAACTGGAGAAGGACTATGTGCGGTGGTCAAGGGATCATTTTATCGAGGATGCTCCAAGTTACGCATCGATCTATGTCGTGAATCACTTCGTGCGCGGCTGGGGGCATCAATTCATTTACGACGCCCAGTCCTTGCGCCTTGCGCTTCAGAATGCAGGATTCAAGGCGATCACGGAATGCGGGGTCCATGAAAGCCCCACCTCATGGTTCCGCGACCTTCAACATGACTTCAGGATGCCGGCGGGATTTCTGGAAATGGAGAACATGACGTTCGAGGCGACTAAAGGGTGAAACGTGTGAGCGTCGAGGATTCAATGCCGACACTCGGGCAAGATGTGCAGGGGGCTGCTCGACCGCCCGCCGTCAGCGTGCTCAT
>CAIVSY010000115.1 GCA_903908715.1 uncultured bacterium | reverse complement strand
CGCCGTAGACCCTGTACCCAGGGCGGAGGCGGGCTTCCGGCAGCAACCCGGCGCTGCGAGACTACGGCTTGGCATGCCAGCCCACTATCACTACGTCTACCTCCTCGTAAGCGAACAGAATCCAAACACCCATTACACCGGATTCCGCAGTGTTGCCCCCCCTACAGCCGGTTCGCCAGTTCCAGCATCCGGGCGGGCATCTCCTCGAACTGCTGAACCCGGAAGAGTTCACCCTGCCCAAGGCGCGCAAGCTTGCGGCATAAATCCTCGTTGACCTTGTGATCCTGCGTCATCAGGACATGCAGACGGGGAAACCGGGCCGCCCAGCGGGACGGATCCCCCCCGACCGTGTACACGCCGTCGGTCACCAGCAATCCAACCCGCCGGGAGTGACCGCAACGCGCCAATTCCCGACTCCCCTTCTCCAGCGCATCCTCAAGGTTCGTGTATCCCCGAGCCGGCAATCGCAGGATCCCTTCCACCACATCGTGCGCCGCACGCGGCTCCCCCAGCCGGGTCAACAGCCGCGCCGAACTTTCAAAAGTCACAACCGATAAATCTCCCTCCGGGATCTTCAACGCCAGAACGGCAACCGCCAGCGACGCCAATGCCAGATTCCGGCCGGACATCGAGAAGGACGCATCCATCATCAGGCAGACCGCCCGCTCATGCTCCTCCCGCGCGGAAACAATCCAGTCGGAATCTTCAGGCGTATCCTTGCCGGCCGCATTCTCCAGCGTCCGCTCGATATTCAGTTCGCCCCGGAATGGATCGGTCATGACCGTGTGACGCAGCCGCTTGGCAATCCGCATGGGCCCCACCAGCCGGCATGCGCGCCGGATCACCGCCCGCGCCGCCAACCGGATGGCCTCCTCCTTGAGCCGGATATCAACCCGCTCCATCCCCACCTCGGAAATCCTGCCGGCCAACTCCCATCCGTCCAGGCTCGCCGCATCGAGGCCATATTGCAGGGCCACAGCCTCCGGATTCGCCATCCCGCCACCGGACCCGGCCGCGCCCCCCTCAAAGGACTTGATGAATACAGGATCAGGATCAACTGGCCCCGGACTCAGCGGATCTTTTTTTTTAGATCATCGAGGACGGCTTCCAGAATGGCATCCAACCCTTCGCCGGCCTCATCCTTGAGGTCAACACGGGTCGCCAGCGCCGCACGAGCCGCCGTCTTGAGGGCATCCGGACCGGACAGCCGCATGGCGATTCGAACCATCGCCATCGCCGCGCGTATGGAGGCGCCTTTCTTGAACTTCGGGTGCGCCCGGGTCTCTCGGGTCAGCCGCACCGATTCCCGCACCATGACCTCATCGGAACACCCGGTCGCCTTGCCGACAATCTCAACCTCGGCCAACTCGTCCTGGTAATGCAAGCCGACATGCTCGAACCGGTCGCGCAACGCCTCGGATAAATGGCCCGTGGCCACGTACTCCACCGGATTCTGCGTGGCCACGACAAGAAAGGAGGGGGATGCCATCACTTCGCCGACATGCGGCACCACAATCCGCCTCTCGTCCAGTGCCGGCAACAGCACGTTCTGGACCGCCTCGGGCATCCGGTTGAGCTCATTGATGAACAACACCCCGCCCTCACGCATGGCACGGATCAGGGGCCCCGGCGTGAAAGTGTCGGGCCCGTAACCAGCCTTGAGCACCACCGGCGGATCAAACCAGCCAGTCAGCTTGTTCTCCGTGTACCGGTCATCCCCGTCCACGCGGTAGACCGGCCGCCCAAGGTGGCCACATACCGCCAGGGCCACTGTTGTCTTACCAACCCCGACGGGTCCCTCGAGCAACAGATGATGCCCCGCCCCCAGCACAGCCAGCGCCAGGGCCAGTTCATCCCCGCGGCCGACAATACCATAGCGGTCTTGAATGTTCCGGATCGTGTCCATGAGTTTCGGTCACAAAAGAAGCACGGAATTATCCGGGTTTCCCCGAAACGCGTCAAACGCAAAACCATGCCTGAATGGGAACGGATGACAAATCGTGCTCCACCCCCGCGGAAACGGACGCATCGCAACGACACAGGATTCCCTCTCCCTTGACGGGAGAAGGTCGGAATGAGGGTGTCTTGAACTCAATCATTCCACGCTACCGCAGCCAACGCGCTCACGCGGCGCCCTTCGGGTGGATTTTGCTCGCCGGGACGCGCAGGATCCAGATATGATCTGACCGCTTACGGAGATATCCACCATGAAATCGAACCAAGCCGGAAACACGTCCAAGACCAAGGCGGGCTCGCGCAACCCCCCTTCCCGCGCGAAAAGCCGCAAAGCCGCCACACCCTGCGGCGATATGCGCAGCTTCCGCACCCTCGATACGGTGGCCGCCCTGAAAATCAACTTCGAGAACCACCTGCGCTACACCCTCGCCCGCGACCAGTATTCAGCCACCGACCACGACCGCTACTACGCCCTCGCCATGGCCATCCGCGACCGCCTCGTGGGCCGCTGGATCCAGACAAACCAGACCTACGTGGCCCGCAATGTGAAGCGTGTCTACTACTTGTCGCTGGAATACCTCATGGGCCGCGCCATGGGCAACAACGTCATCAACCTGGGCCTCGACCGCATCGTCGTCCAGGCCATGAGCGACCTCGGCCTTGACTGGAACTATATGCGCGAACTGGAGCGGGACGCCGCGCTCGGTAACGGCGGCCTCGGCCGTCTCGCCGCATGCTTCCTGGATTCCATGGCCACCCATGAACTGCCCGGCTACGGCTACGGCATCCACTACGATTACGGCATCTTCCGGCAGGTGATCCGCGACGGGCACCAGGTGGAGGAACCCGACAACTGGCTGCGCGACGGAAACCCGTGGGAAATCGAGCGACCCGAATACCAGTTCCCCGTCCATTTCGGCGGCGAGATCAAGGAGGAACGCGACGAACAAGGCCGCTCCGCCACCCGCTGGCTGCATTACGACACCGTCCTCGGCATGCCCTACGACATGCCGATCGCAGGCTACGGCAACAACACCGTGAACAACCTCCGCCTCTGGACCGCCAAGGCCTCCGAGGAATTCGACCTGGCCTTCTTCAACAACGGGGACTACATCGGCGCCTATGAGCAGAAACTCATGCGCGAGAACATCACCAAAATCCTCTACCCAAACGACCGGATCGAGAAAGGCCGCGAACTGCGCTTCAAGCAGCAGTACTTCTTCGTGTCCTGCTCCCTCCAGGATATCCTGCGCCGGTTCCGAGCCTCGAACCAGGACTGGAATGTGCTGCCCGACAAGGTGGCCATCCAGTTGAACGACACCCATCCCGCCATCGCCATCGCCGAAATGATGCGCCTGCTGATGGATCAGCATGGCCTCGGATGGGATCCCGCCTGGGACCTGACTGTGCGGGTCTTCGGCTATACCAACCACACCATCATGCCCGAAGCGCTGGAAAAATGGCCCGTCCGCATGTTCGAGGAACTCCTGCCCCGGCACCTGCTGATCATTTACGAGATCAACCGCCGCTTCCTCCGCCAGGTGATGAACAAGTTCCCCGAGGACCACGACCGCCTGCGCCGCATGTCGCTGATCGAGGAAGGCGGCGAGAAACAGGTGCGTATGGCCCACCTGGCCGTCGTGGGCAGCCATAGCGTGAACGGCGTGGCCAAACTGCACTCGGAACTCCTGACGGAAACCCTGTTCAAGGATTTCCACGAACTCTGGCCGTCGAAGTTCAACAACAAGACCAACGGCATCACCCAGCGGCGCTGGCTGCTGAAAAGCAATCCGTCACTCGCCTCGCTCATCACCCGCCGGATCGGCGACGGCTGGATCAAGAACCTCCACCAGCTCAGGAAACTGGAGAAGTTCGCCGCAGATCCGGATTTCAAGGCCCAGGTCCGCGCCATCAAGCTGGAAAACAAGAAACGCCTGGCGGAGTATATCCATGTGACAAACGGGATCGAGGTGGACCCCCACTCGCTGTTCGATGTCCAGGTCAAGCGGATCCATGAATACAAGCGCCAGCTGTTGAACATCCTCCATGTCCTTTACCGCTATTACCGGATCAAGGAGAACCCCGCCAGCCATGTGCCGCCGCGCACATTCATCTTCGGCGGCAAGGCCGCGCCGGGCTACGCCATGGCCAAGCTGATCATCAAACTGATCAACGATGTGGCCGGCGTGATCAACGCCGACCCCGATGTCCGCGGCCGCATGAAGGTCGTTTTCCTGGGCGATTACCGCGTCTCCCTCGCGGAACGCATCATACCCGCCAGTGACCTGAGTGAACAGATCAGCACCGCCGGCACCGAAGCCAGCGGCACCGGCAACATGAAGTTCTCCCTCAACGGCGCGCTGACCATCGGTACGCTGGACGGGGCGAACATCGAGATCCGCGAAGCGGTCGGCGCAGAGAACTTCTTCGCGTTCGGCAAGACCATCGACGAGGTCAAGGCGATCCGCTCCGCCGGATCCCACAACCCGTGGGATTATTACAACCACTCGCCGGAAATGCGGCATATCCTGGACTGTCTCTCCGGCGATTTCCTGAACCTGGAACAGCCCGGCCTGTACCGGCCGATCCGCGAAGCCCTCCTGGAATTCGGCGACTATTACCTGCACCTCGCGGATTTCGCCTCCTACCTCGAGATCCAGCAGCGGGTGGACGAGGTGTATCACGACGCGGGCACATGGACCGAAATGTGCATCCGCAACATCGCGAACATGGGCTACTTCAGCTCGGACAGGACCATCCAGGAATACGCACAGGATATCTGGCACCTGAAACCGTGCCCCATCAACCTGGAGGCATGAACAGGAACCAGCAGGACAAACGGCACCGGTCGGCCGGGCAAACCTCCCGCCCGTGACCGGCCACCGGAGCCGGCCAACCCCAGCCCAACCCGATGAACCTTTGGATCTACCTCTTACCCGCGCTGATGGATTCGGTCGTGGCCCAGACGCTGTTCGTCAACGGGATCCGCCTCGCGAAGATGGGCGCCGCAGACTGGCTCATCTCGGGCATCTGGTCGATCTGGAGCCTCCCGTACGTCTGCTGCTGCCTGCTGGTACCGCGGTTCATGAACGAGAACAATGCCGCCCGGTTCATGCTGGCCGCCTGCGGCCTGATTGTCGCCCAATCCATCGTCTTTCCCTTTACAACAGGCGCCATCAGCATCGCGGCGCTCACGATTGTCAACGCCATCGCGACCAGTTGCTTTTTCCCGGCCTTCCAGGTGTTCATGAAGACCACCGGCAGCCGCGCGGAACAATCCCTGGCCTTCTCGACCGCCCTCTACACCTTTGCCTGGAGCACCGGATTCGCGCTGGGACCTTTCGTCTCCGGTTTTATCCTCGAGTCCGGCCCGTCGGGCTGGAAGCTCAGCTACCTTCTCAGCGGACTGGTGGCGCTGGCATCGGGCGCAGGCATCTGGCGGATAAACCGGAACGGCCATCCGCCGGCCGCTCCGGCACCACAAACAAACGCGGCGGCGAAAGCCCCGTCCAAAAAGGCGCCGGACCTTGCGTGGCTCGGCTGGGTCACCGCACTCGCCTCCCTGAGCGTGGTCGCAACGATCCGCAGCCTGTTCCCCGCCATGGCGGAAAAGGAGATCGGCCTGCCGGAAAGCCGACAGGGGCTCGTTCTGTTCCTGATCTCAATGGCACAGGCACTGACCGGTCTGGCCTTTTACCGCAGCCGCACCTGGATGTACCGCCCCTCGTGGATCCTCTTCTTCGGAATCATCGGTGTGCTGGGCGCCGCGGGATTCGCCTTCTCGCGCAGCCTGGGCGGCCTGTGTGTTTCCGCCATCCTGTCAGGATCGTATATCGGATCGTTCTTCTTCTACCTGGTCTACCATTCCCTCGTCCACCCGACGCGCAGCGTGCGGTATGTCTCCATGAACGAGGTTGTCGTGGGCCTGACGGGATTCCTGGCTCCGGCATCCGCGGGCATCCTTTCGGACTTCAGCCGGTCGTATGTCTATCCGTTCCTGATCGGCGCCGTCCTGCTGGCCGCAATGATCCTTTTCCAGGTCGCCGTACACATCCGCCGCCCGCTTCCCCGCTAGCCCGCGGGGCCGCCCGGCACACTCCCCTCGCCCGCCTTACGGATACACGCGCCCCATCGTGCGCGGAAAGGCAATGGTCTCCCGGACATGCTTGAGCCCGCATAGCCAGGCCACGGTCCGCTCCACGCCCAGCCCGAATCCGCCATGCGGGACACTGCCGTAGCGCCGCAGGTCGAGATACCAAGGATAATCCTCCGGATCCAACCCTTTCGCGCGCATGCTTTCCCCGATCGTCCCGATATTCTCCTCGCGCTGGCTCCCGCCGATGATCTCCCCGTACCCTTCCGGGGCCAGCAGGTCGAAGTTGCGCACAACCCTCGGATCCCGAGGCGAGACCTTCATATAGAACGCCTTGGCATCCCGCGGATACTCGGTCACAAATACCGGCCGGTCAAACTGGCGCGAAAGAATGGTTTCATCACTGCCGCCCAGATCCTTGCCCCAGGTAAAGGATTGGGCCAGGCGGATGTGTTCCGGCCGCGCCCGAATGTCCTGCTCGAGATCCTGAACGTTCTCGCGCAACTCGCGGATGCGCGCATCGATCTTGTCCTGCTGCCAACCCTTCTTGGCGCCGGCCAGCGACTGCTCGCAAGCCTCCAGTTCCGCCACCAGCCCCTGCAACCGGACCGTGTCGCGCTCCAACTCCTCCTCCAGCGCCCGGCGGATCGGCTCCCCGCGGAGCCTCTCGACAGCCTCGCTGTAGGTCAGCCGGTGGAACGGCTTGGCAATCTTCCCCAGCGCCTCCACATCCCGTCCCAGGAATTCCAGCTCGGCACGATTCGCCGAAACCACCGCGCCCGCAACCGCGCAGATCATGTCCTCGGCCAGCGCCATCACATCCTCCAGTTCGGCAAAGGCCACCTCGGGCTCCACCATCCAGAATTCCGTCAGATGCCGCCGCGTCTTGGATTTCTCCGCCCGAAAGGTCGGGCCGAAACAGTACACCTTGCCCAGCGCCATGCACGCGCCTTCAAGGTACAACTGCCCCGTCTGGGTCAGGAATACCTTCTCATCAAAATACTCCACCGGAAAGAGGGACTGCCGGTCTTCCCCGGCACCGGGAACCAGAATCGGCATGTCGACCAGCGTAAAGCCCTGCCCATCAAAGAAATCCCGAATCGCCTTGATCACAGTATGCCGCACCCGCAGAATGGCCGTCGGCCGATTCGACCGCAACCACAGGTGACGGTTATTCATCAGAAAATCGATCCCGTGCGCCTTGCGCGTGATCGGAAACTCATCGGCCACCTGGAAACAACGCAAGCCACTGACCGCCACTTCCGCGCCGCCCGGCGACCGCTCATCCAGCCTGACCGTACCGGTCACCTCGAACGAGGACTCATGCGTCAGCGCCAGCGCCCCGGCAAATGCATCCGCCATGGCCGCCTCGACAATACACTGGCAAATGCCCGTGCCGTCGCGCATGACAAGAAAACACACCTTGCCGCTCGAACGTTTGCCATGCAACCAGCCGCGCAGTTGAACCGTCTGCCCGGCCATCGTCTTAAGGTCACAGATCATGACCCTTGGAGTGGATGTATTCACGGCAAGCCATCATACGGATTTTGCGCCAGATAACAATTCCCTTTGCATGAGGGATTCCCGCTCCGGTATTCTACCTTCATACCCACACGGAAAGACCCATGATTATCGGCATCGTCAAAACCACTCTGGCCATTCCAGATTCGCGCTCCCTGAAGGATAAGCGCTCCGTCCTGAGAAGCCTGAAGGACCGCGCCGTCGGCAGGATGAACGTGAGCGTCGCCGAGGTAGGCCACCAGGACGCATGGAAAACCGCCGAGCTGGCTTTCGTAACCGTCGCCGCGGAAAGCGAAACCGTCCAGAAACGCATCTCGGAAATCAGCGACTTCCTCCATTCGGATCCGCGCTATCACCTCGTCACGATCGAGACGGAAATGCTCTAGCCGCACACCCGCATGAACCACCCCCTTTTCAGGCCGCCCGCCGAAGCCGGAAGTCTGATCCTGCAGACGGACATCGGCTGTCCCTATAACCGTTGCACCTTCTGCGGTATGTACCGCGGCCTTTCGTACCGGCAACGCCCCCTGGAGGAAGTCGCCCGCCTGATTATGGCGGAAGCACGCCAGGAACCGGACGCCCGCCGGATCTTCCTCGCGGACGGCGATGTGATGCGCCGCCCCTGCAAGGATCTGCTGGAAATCCTGGACCTCCTAGCCACCCGTTTCCCGGATCTCGCCCGGGTGAACACCTACGCCACCGGCCTCTCCATTCTGGATAAGACCCCGGAACAATTGCTGACCCTGCGTGCCCGGAAACTCCACACCCTATACCTGGGGCTCGAAAGCGGTGATGAAGAAACCCTCCGCAGGGTCCGCAAAGCGGAAACGGCCGCCAACATGATCGAAGCCGGCCGCCGTGCCCAGACCGCCGGGCTCCGCGTTTCCGTGATGATCCTGCTCGGACTCGGGGGCCCCGCCGGTTCCCGCCAACATGCCGGGGCCACGGCTGCCGCCTTGAACCGGATGCAACCCCGGCTCCTTTCCGCTTTGCGGGTCGTCCCCGTGCCGGGCACCGAACTGCACACGGATGTGGCAGCAGGCCGGTTTACCCCGATCAGCGAGGCAGGCGTGGTACAGGAACTCCGCACCCTGGTCCAGCACCTGGAATTGACGAATACCGTCTTCCGCGCAAACCACACGTCCAATGTGATCCCGCTGGAAGCACGACTGCCCCGCGACAAGCCGGCGCTTCTTGCAACGCTCGACCAGATCCTCGCCTCCGGTCAACTGGACGCCGCCTCGCCGGGCATCCTGCCGCGCTGGCTATAATGCCAGAAGCCTGCCCGCGCAAATCCGTGCCTAAGCCGGAAAGACTCAGTTCGAAACACCCTCACCCCAACCCTGACCCGTCAAGGGAGAGGCAGGGATGGATCTTGTCATCCCCCGTAAAGAGAGAAGGAATTCCGAATCGTTGCGAGACTCCAGCGGTATCACCTTCTGGTGACGGCTTAAAGGGAGTCGTTGCCATTTCCTCTCCCCTTGCGGGAGAGGATCGAGGTGAGGGGAATTGCATCCGGTAACTGAATCGCTCCGGCTAAGCCTTCCGGATCCTGGCGGCAAGTTCCCTGACCCGTTCCCGCAGCAATTCCTCCGCACGGCCCATCGCCTCCTCCGTCGGCATCCCGGGCACGGCCAGCGCCAGCGCCGCGCTTACACCAGCCTGCCGCCACCGTTCCTCGGGAACCGTGATCCGTCCGGCCAAAACCGCCACCTTGGCCCCTGTATGCAGAGCCGCTTCCAGCACACCGGAGACAACCTTGCCGCGGAACGACTGGGAATCAAAGGAGCCCTCGCCGGTTATCACCCAGTCGGCATCCTTGATTTCCCGCTCAAGTCCGGAAGAACAAAGGATTGTCCGGATACCGGGCACCAGGCTCGCGCCCAAAAAAGCCACGGCCCCGCCAGCCAATCCGCCGGCCGCCCCCGCCCCACGAATCCCGGCCATGTCCGTTCCGAACCGCTGCTTCACCCGTTCGGCCAGCCTGGCCAGACCCTGATCCAGCCGCACCACCATTTCCGGCGTGGCCCCCTTCTGCGGGCCGTACACCGCCGCCGCACCATCGGGCCCGCACAGGGGATTATCCACATCGCACAGGACTTCCACCGGCGGAAGACTCCAGCCGCGGAACGGCGGCAGGATCTCCGCAATCCGCTCCAGCGCCGCACCGCCCAACCCGACATCCCGCCCGCCGGCGTCCAGGAACCGCCAACCCAATGCCATCGCCGCACCCACACCGCCGTCCGTGGTCGCACTGCCTCCAACAGCCAGCCGGATCACTCCCGGCTTATCGTCCAGCACCGCCCGGATCAACTGGCCGGTCCCGTACGTGGTGGTTGCCATCGGGTTCAACTGATCAGCACGAAGATGGGTGATCCCGCTGGCGGACGCCATCTCCACCAAGGCCGACCGTTCTGCGGGAAACCACGCCGTGCCGGCGTCCACCTCCATGTCCGGCAACGGGCCCATCACGCGCCGCGGGCGCCAGACCCCAAGTCCCGAACTCAACAGCGCTTCCGCCGTCCCCTCGCCGCCATCCGCCATCGGGACTGTGACAACCCGGCAGCCAGGCCATTCCTTGCGCAGTGCATCCGCGGCAATGCGGCAGGCGCGGGAAGCTGTCAGACTCCCCTTGAAGGAATCGAATGAAACCACCACTTTCATAACAAGACGCTTTCCCCGCCGCGTGAGATCGTCAGGAGGCAAGCAAGGGGTCCATCATCCCGGCCGCCTCAAATGCTCCGGCCCGCTCGACGCAGGACGGACACTCGCCGCAGGGTCTCGCCTCGCCACGATAGCACGTCCAGGTGTGCCCGTAGTCCACTCCCAATTCCGCGCCAAGCCGAAGTTCATCCGCCTTGCTCATCCCGATGAAAGGCGCGTGAATCCGCACACCCCGCCCGCGGTTGAGTCCCAGCACGCCATTGATCCGCTCCAGGAATTCCGGCGTGCAATCCCAGTAGCCGTAACGGTCCTGCCGCTGGGCGCCGTAGAAGACATCCGCGATCCCGCGCGCCTCGGCATACGCCGCCGCAAGGGACAGCAGAATCATGTTCCGGTTCGGGACATACGTCGGAGGCTGGTTCAGCATCGGCCCGGACAGGTCCGCCATGCGCGGCACGGCAATCGCCGGATCAGTCAGGGCCGACCCGCCCGCCGTCAGTCTTCCAAAGAAACCCATATCCACCACATCATGCGCCTTCACACCCGCCGCCCGCGCCTGCCAGACCGCCGCCTCCAGTTCGCGCCCATGCTTTTGTCCGTACAGGAAGGACAGCGCAGAGACCTCGCCCACGCCCAGCCCCTTGACCACATGATGCAGCAGGGTCGTGGAATCCATCCCGCCCGATAACAAAACCAGCGCCTTATCCATTCTCCCGCCCCTCCATTCCTGACGTCACCCTTTGGAACGCACTTATCCTATCGAACCGCCATGCTCCAAAAAAGCCGTAAAATCACGAAATAACGCTTGCCTTACATCCGCAATACGATAGGATGCGCACCTTTCAAGAAGTCCGGCAAGTGACCGGACGGAAGCGAGCGTCTCTGCCGGCCTCCGGCAGGACCAAAGCGGATTGTCCCGCCTTTGCGGGACCAACATACTGGAGGAAAGAGTGGATACTGCCCAAGTACCGTCGGAAGTCACCCTGCAAGCCCTGCTCGATGCCGGGTTGCATTTCGGTCATCAGACCAAGCGCTGGAATCCCAAGATGAAGCCGTTTGTCTTCGACAAGCGGAACGGGATCCACATCATCGACCTCGAAAAGAGCCTGGAACAACTCGAAAAGGCCAAGCAGTTCGTGCTGGAAATCGCCGGGCGCGGCCGGCCGATCCTGTTCGTCGGCACTAAGAAACAGGCCCAGCAGATCACCAAGGAGATCGCAACCGCTTCCGGCCAGCCGTATGTCAACAGCCGCTGGCTCGGCGGAACCCTGACCAACAGCCAGACGATCCGGCGCCGCATCAAGTACCTGCGCGAACTGGAGAACATGGAAAAGAACGGCGATTTCGACAAAATGCCGAAGAAGGAAGTCTCCGTCCTGCGCCGCGAACTGGAAAAGCTGCGCAAGAACCTCGCCGGCCTGGCGAACATGAACGAAGTGCCCGGCGCATTGTTCGTGATTGATATCAACCGCGAAGCCATCGCCGTCCAGGAGGCCAACCGCCTCCACATCCCGGTGATCGCCATTGTGGACACGAATTGCAACCCCGATCCCATCGAATACCCGATCCCCGGAAACGATGACGCCATCCGCGGCATCCGGCTGATTGCCGGCGCCCTGGCCCAGGCCATCCAGAAGGGTGTGGCGGAGTATTCCAAGATCGCCGTCGAGGAGGCCCGCCGGCGTGACGCCGCCGCCCCTGCCACCGGCACAGGCGATTCCGCCGCCAGACCCGGCGCCCGCCGCCCGCGCACCGCCACCAGCGGTCTGCGTCGCCGCGCTCCGCGGCCCAAGACAGCCCCCGGCAAGGCCGAAGCCAAGCCGGAAGCCGCTCCGGAGGCAGCACCAAAGGCGTGAACCGCCATGCGCGGTTCCTGATTGATCATCATAAACCGGGCTGGCATCCCACGGATCGCCAGCCCTGCAACACAGGAAGATACGACAATGGCAGAAATCACAGCAGCAAT
Organism: uncultured bacterium; assembly: GCA_903908715.1. Lineage (GTDB taxonomy): Bacteria > Verrucomicrobiota > Kiritimatiellia > CAIKKV01 > CAITUY01 > CAIVSY01. Next base: position 53,791 of record CAIVSY010000115.1, on the reverse strand, counting down.
GGTCCAGGAATTACGGGAAGCCACCAACGTGGGCATGATGGAATGCAAGCGCGCCCTCGTCGAAGCCGGCGGTGACAAGGAAAAGGCGATCCGCCTGCTCCGGGAACGCGGCGTGGCCATCGCCGCCAAGAAGGCATCCCGCGCCGCCAACCAGGGACTCGTCGGCGCCGCACTGCGCGGCGGCAAGACCGGCGCCCTGATCGAGGTAAATTGCGAAACGGACTTCGTGGCCAAGAACGAAAACTTCCAGAAGTTCGTCAAGGGACTCGCCGAACAGGCCCTCGACATGGAGGATAACACGATCGGCACCGTGACAAAGGACGCCATGGCCGCCAAGGTCGCGGAAATCGGCGAGAACCTGATCGCGAAGCGCAATGTCCGCTTCACCCTGCAGGGGCCCGGCCTGGTGGCAACCTATATCCACCTGAACGGCAAGCTCGGCGTGATGATCGAAGTCGGCTGCGGCAAGGATGCCTCCGCCGCCAATGCCTCCGTCCAGGAACTGGTCAAGGACTTGACCCTTCATATCGCCGCCTGCGCACCAAAGTACCTGACACGGGACCAGGTGACGGCTGACGTCATCGCCGCCGAACGCGAAATCTACGCCAAGCAGGTGACCGGCAAACCCGCGAACATCGTGGATAAAATCGTGGACGGCAAGATGGGCAAGTTCTATTCCCAGATCTGCCTGATCGAGCAGGGATTCGTCAAGGAACCCGACACCTCGATCACGAAAATGCTGGAAGCCAAGGGCAAGGAGATCGGCGATACGCTAACCATCCGGCGCTTCGTCCGCTGGCAGATGGGGGAATAAGGCGATCCTTTCCAGAAAGTCGGCACAGGGCAGGGAATCCCCCTGCCCTTTTTCTTGCCTCCGACGGCAGTTGACATCCCGCCCCCTTCATGGGAGTTTTCAGCATGCGACCAACCCTCCGTCACCCCGCTGTCCTCTGCCTCCTGCTCCTTCTGACCCTTCTCGCAGGCTGGCAATACCGCCAGATCCGGGAACTCCGCGCAACCCTCGCCGCACTGCAACCGCCAACCCCCGCACCTTCTGTCACACCTCCGCAACCGGACCCCGCTGTGCCGGCTGGCGCCGCCGATGCTCCGCAGAAGCAGGCAAAAACCGCACAGCAGGAATCAGCCGCCGCAAAAACGGAAACCACGCTGTCGGACCTCACCGCAAAAGTCCAGGACCTGATCCGCCAGCCGCCGTCCCGCCAGTGGCAGAGCATCAATTCCCTGCTCGCCGGCCTCCGCAAGGAGGACATGGCGCAGGCCATACATCTGATCGAGGCCATTCCGAACATCAACCTCCGCAACTCCGCCCGGCAGCAACTGATCGCCCGCTGGGCCGAATCGGACCCTCGCGCCGCCATCCAGTACACCGCCCGGATCAAGGAAAAGAACTGGTATTCCAGCGCCGTACAATCCGTGGTGTCCGCATGGGGCGCCCAGGACCCCGTCGCCGCGGAGGCCTGGGTGAACACCCTGCCCCAGGGCATGACGCGAAAGCAGGCGATCACCGCACTGATCAACGGCTCTTCGGCCAGGAATCCGGCGGCCGCTTTCGATCTGTACCAGCGACAGCCCAAGTCCCCCGTCTACAGCGGCGCCATCTATGCGATCTTCCAGAACTGGGGCCAGTCGAATCCCGCCGAAGCCATCCGGAAGATGGACGCGCTCACCTATAACGAACTGAACATGGCCATCCAGGCCCTCGGCAGTTCCTGGGGCAGCAAGGATCCAAGGGCCGCCCTGGCATGGGCCGATTCACTCCCGATGAGCCAGCAGAAGAATAACGTCATCTCCACCATCCTTTCCCAGTGGTGCGGATCCGACCCGCGACAGGCCGCCGACTACGCCAACTCCCTCCCCGCAGGGCAAACGCGCCAGAATACCCTGCGGTCCATTTCCGCCAACTGGGCCAATACCGACCTGGAGGGCGCCATCGCATGGACCCGGTCACTGCCTGATGACGCCACCCGGGAAATGATCCTCCAACAGTTGTGTCAGGTCTGGGCTGCCTCGGCCCCGAAGGATGCCTTGGCCTTCATCCAGAACCTTCGACCGAGTGAGAACCGGACACGTATGCTCGGACAAGCCCTCAGCAACTGGGCGCAGGAGGACCCGAAGGCAACCCTGCAGTTCCTGAATTCGATCCCGACCGGCGCAGAACGGAACAACATCCTCCAGGCCATCGTCCAGCAACTCTCGTGGCAGGATCCCAAGACCGCACTGGCCTTCGCCGCCTCCCTCCCGGCCGGGCCGCAGCAGACCCGGGCAATCGTTCCGGCCATTTCCAGCCTGGCCAACAATGATCCCTATGCCGCCGTGGAATTGTATGAGTCCCTGCCGGAGGGCGCCGCCCGGCGCAGCGCCATGCAACAGTTGATCTGGACCCTCGGCCAACACGATCCGGAATCCGCCGCCGCCATGATCGATTCCCTGCCGACAGGCGGAACCCGCACTGATTTCATCCGCTCCGTCGCAAGCCTGTGGGCGAACACCGATCCTGTGCGGGCTGTGGAATGGATCCAATCCCTGCCGGAAGGCAAGGCTTCACAGGATGCCCTCGCCCAGGTGGTTCCGACATGGGCTAATAATGATCTGAAAGGCGCTTTGTCGTTCGTGGAAAGTCTGCCCGCCGGCAATACAAGGAACGCGCTGTTTCGCAGCATCGCCGGAACCATGGGCTCCCAGAACGTAAAATCCACAATCGAGTACGCCAACGCGATGCCGCAAGGGGAAGCCCGAGATGCTTTTGTGGAAGGGGCCGCAGGAGCCCTGGCCCGGATTTCGCCGGAGCAGGCCGCCGAATTCGTGGCCGGTCAACCGGCGGGAGCGGCACAAAGCCGTGCCGTCCAAACCGTGGTGTCCGCCTGGTCCGCAAACGACCCAAAGGCGGCCGCCACCTGGGCCGCCACGTTCCCCGCCGGCGAGGAACGCACCCGGGCCCTGCAGACCGCCACCGAATCCTGGGCCCTTACGGACCCGACGTCCGCAGGCAAATGGCTCTCCTCCATGAACTCCGATTCCGCCTACGAAAAACTGGTCCCAGCCTATATCAGCGCCATTGCCCGGGATTATCCCGAAATCGCCACTACCTGGGTCGGCGTCATCTCCGATCCGGCTCAGCGCAACGCTATCACGGAGAATATCGGACGACAATGGCTCCAGGCCGATGCCTCCGCTGCGGAAGCCTGGATCCTCCAATCGTCTCTCCCGGAAGACAAGAAGCAGGCGTTGCTGAAAACAGTGAAGCCCTGAACAGGTCCCACCCGCAAAAAAACTCTCCCCTTCTTCCGCCTCTGTGCTACATTCGCATCATGAAAGAGGCAAACCATCTGATCGTCGGAATTCACGTGACAGACCGTGTCCGGCATGCCGGCGCAGTCCAGAAAGTCCTCACCCGCTACGGCGCCAACATCAAGACCCGCCTCGGCCTGCATGAGGTGTCCGGAGATTTCTCCTCACCCAATGGAATCATCCTGCTGGAACTTGTGGGCGATACCCGGAAATGCCTGTCGATCCTGAAGGCCCTGGACAGCATTCACGGCGTGGAAGCCAAAAAGATGGTCTTCACCCACGATTGACGGGCAACAGGGCCGCTTCGTGCAGGACACTGTAGAGCGGCCCCCGCGGCTGCAGCTCACTGCGAAGGGTCAGGATCCGGTCCACCCTGAAGGGGCCTATTTCCTTGTCTGCGCGTGACTGAAGAAGCCCGGCCAGCCCCGCTGCATCCTTCGAGAACTTCACCCGCCCGAGCGTAAGGTGCGGATGGAAAGGCCGGTCCTCAGGCGTATAGCCGAGTTGCCGCAACGCTTCCGCGATACCCGCTTGAAGAAGCATCAGTTCCGCGTTCTCCGGCATCCCGGCCCAGACCACCCGCGGGGAGCGGGGTGAACCAAACCAGCCCAGTCCTTTCACGGAGCACTCGAAAACCTCGAATCCGGACGCGACACTCTCCAGGGACTTCCCGATCTCTCCCACACGTTCGCCGGGAATATCACCGAGGAATGCAAGCGTAAGATGAATGTTATCCGGCGCCACCCATTTGACTCGCGGATGGGTTTTGCGCAGGTCGCGGACTTCCTCCACAAGGGCCTTGCGCACGGCATCGCCAATGTCCAGCGCCACAAAAACCCTGATAAACCCGTCCGTCATGAGATCACGCCCTGATTCCAGCGCCGGGGCTGTCATTCCCCAACCCGCCCCCCCCTGAACTCCCCATTCCCCATGCACCTAATCCCCGACGAAAAAAATCCCATCATCCGTTCCCCAGCCTGCGCCGCAAGGCCATCAGGAAACTGCGATTGTCGGCGCACAGGTAGCGCAGGGAACCGCCCATACGGCTGAATGTCTTGCAGTACCGCAGATAATACGCCGGATTATCCACCGGCGGTTCCCCCTGCCGCCCCCAGTCCCACCTGGATTCGGCCAGATCAACCACCGCGATGTAGTGGCGATCGATCGGCCCGCCCTTCTGCAAGGCCAGATTCTGCGCCATGGACAGCGCCTTCTCGAAAATCATCGGCGACATTACCGCTGAGCCAACAGAAAGATAGACACCCTCCTGTATCTGCGCCACCGAATGGGCAAACGTAAGGAAATCACGCTCGGCCGCCCGGCCGATCGCCGCTCCATGGTTCATGGGATGGCAGTAGATGATATCGTGCCCGAACATCGGATGCCCCGTGAAAGGAATCCCCAGCCGGAAAGCCGCCGCCTGCGCACTGTATTGCTTGAAGGGATGCGGAATGGACATCCATCCCGGCTTAAGGGGGAACCGTTCCAGCACGCCAAGCAAGTCCGCCGCGGCCGCCGCGCGCTCCCACCTCACGCCCCCCTTTTCCCTCTCACCTTGCGGGAGAGGGCCAGGGTGAGGGGCATTCCCCGCCAACGCCGCCTTCAGCATCTCCGCCGCCGGGATCTCCAAACCCTCGCGTTCAATCATCTTCCCAACCGATTCCCCGTATCCCAATCCCTCATAAGCCCCCACCACGATGGCCAGATTGATCAGGGATCCGGTCTCCTGCCAGATCCCGAATTCCCCGCGCGCCACGTTGCCCTTCACATCCTCGCTGCTCGCGCCCTGGAAGGCGAACTCCCAGTCATGGATTATACCCGCTCCATTCGTGGCCAGATGCGAGAGCCAGCCGTCCTCCATCAAGCGGATCAGCACCGGACCAAGCCCGTTCTTGATGGTATGCGCACCAAACGCGAGGATCACCGGTCGTCCCGCCTGCCGCGCGGACCGGATCCGGCCGACAATCTCCCCCATGGCTTCCTCCGGCAGGGCAGGCCCCGGCAAGGCACCGTCAGGATCGGGAAAGTCCTTTTCCGCCTGCACCTTGTTCCGCCGCTCCCGGAGCGGCTTGATCCGCAGTGCATGACGATTCAGTTGTGGCTGGGGCATGCTTGACTCCTTTCGCCTTCCAACCAGGAAGGCCGCCCGGGCACTATTCCTCCCTCACAATATCCGCGCCCAGCGCCCGGAGTTTCTCCTCGACACGCTCATAACCGCGATCAATGGTCTGGGCACTGTGAACCACGCTTTCGCCCTTGGCACACAGGGCCGCGATCAGAAGGGCCACACCGGCCCGGATATCCGGACTGGCCATGCTGATGCTGTGCAGACGCGCGGGACCGGTCACCAGCACGCGATGCGGATCGCACACGACAATCCCCGCCCCCATGCTGATCAGATGATCCACGAAATACATCCGGCTCTCGAACATCTTCTCGAAGAACAGGATGGTGCCCTGTGCCTGCGTCGCCGCAACCAGCAGGACACTCATGAGGTCGGACGGAAACATCGGCCAAGGACCGTCCTCGATCTTCGGAATTGCGGCACCGAAATCCTTGACCACCTTGAGCCTCTGCCTCGGCTGGACCACGGTGTCCGCCCCGGCCCACTGCATCCGTAATCCAAGCCGCTGGAAGGTTCTTCCAACAATCATCATCGGCTCCGGCTCGACACCTGTCACCCGCAACTCCCCGCCTGTCACCGCAGCCGCCACCATGTAGCTGCCGATCTCAATCACATCCGGCTGCACCTTGTGCACAGCCCCGCCGAGCCCCTCAACCCCCTCGACCTCCAGGCGGTTGGTCCCGATCCCCCGAATCCGCGCACCCATCTTGTTGAGCAGGAGCGCCAGGTCCCCCACATGCGGCTCGCAGGCGGCATTGAAAATCGTGGTGCGGCCCTGCGCAAGAACACTGGCCATCAGGACATTCTCGGTCGCCGTTACACTGGCCTCGTCAAGCACCATGTCCGCCCCCTCCAGCCGGCGGCGGCGAAACACAAAATCCCGGCCGCCCTCAACCTCAATGCCCAGCGCCGCCAACCCCTGGAAATGGGTATCCACGCGGCGGCGCCCGATGACATCACCGCCCGGCGGCGACAACGTCGCCCGGCCCAGGCGCGCCGCCAACGGGCCCGCCAGCAAAATCGAAGACCGGACCTTGCCGCACAACGCGGGATCCAGCCGGCTTCTCCGCAAACCCTTCGCACACAACCGGACCGTATGCCCCTGGACCGAAACCTCCACCCCGATGCCGTCCAGCAGTTCCAGCATCGTGCGAACATCGTCGATCAACGGTACATTCTCCAGCGTGACCGGCTCCTCGGTCAGTACACAGGCCGCAAGCATCGGCAGCACGGCATTCTTGTTTCCCGACGGGACCAGAACCCCGCCGATCCTCCGGCCTCCATGAATGATGAAACGGGACATGGCTGTACCTTGATGCCTTTCTCGCAGGAGAACGTGCCACAAGGTATACGGAGAAGTCAAACACGACGGCAAAACAGTCTTTGGCTTTTTCCCAGCACCCCGCTATCTTGTCTCTCACCCAGCAAGGAAACTCTCATGAAAGCCATGCGACTGACCGGTATCCGGAATATGGAAATGCATACGATCCCCGACCCGGACCTTCGCCATGACACCGACGTGCTGATCCAGATGACCCGCGTCGGCGTCTGCGGATCGGATGTACACTACTACACCGAGGGCCGGATCGGATGCCAGGTGGCCCGGTATCCCTTCACCGTGGGACACGAGGGCGCCGGCATCGTCAAACAAGTCGGTTCAGCCGTCTCGCGCGTCAAGCCCGGCGACCGGATCGCCATCGAACCCGCCATGCCGTGCTGGTCGTGCGATCAATGCCTCGCGAACCGGCCTCACACCTGTCGTAAAATGCTTTTCCTCGGATGTCCCGGACAGGCGGACGGATGCCTCTCCGAACTCCTGGTCATGCCGGAAACCAGCTGCTTTCCCCTGCCGCCTTCATTGGACGACGATCAAGGCGCCCTCTCCGAACCGCTCTCCATCGGACTCTATTCGGTGCGGCAGTCGATCCCCATGCGGGGCCGCACGGTCGGGATTCTCGGCGCCGGCCCCATCGGGCTCAGTGTGCTCCTTGTCGCGCGCCACTTCGGTGCCGGCCGCATCTACACAACAGACCTGATCGACTCGCGCCTGGCCCTGGCGCGTAATGCGGGAGCCGATTGGACCGGAAATCCCTCGGAAACAAACGTGGTGCAGGCGATCACCACGGAGGAACCGGACCAACTGGACGTTGTGTTCGAGTGCTGCGGGCAACAGGAGGCGCTGGATCAGGCCATCGCCCTGCTGAAGCCAGGCGGTAAACTCATGCTGGTCGGCATCCCGCCGACCCTCGACCGTGTGTCCTTCCAGATCGACAATCTCCGCCGCAAGGAAATCTGCATCCAGAACGTCCGCCGCCAGAATCACTGTGTGCAACCGGCCCTGGACATGATCGCGCGGCGGCAGGTCAACGTTGCCATGATGGTGACCCACCGCTTCCCCTTTGCCGAAACACAGGCGGCTTTCGATATGGTCGCCGGTTATCAGCAGGGCGTCGTGAAGGCGATGATTGATTTCTGAACGGCCTTCATCGCTTCTGCGGCTCTTGCGCGGCACGGATACGATCAGAAGCCCAGATCGGCGCGCAGGGCCGGGAATCCTTCGCGATAGACGTCCTCGCGCAAGGACTTCATATGCTCCTTGAGAAGGAACATCGCGCCGCCATTCCAGCCGCCACGTGTCCGGAGGAATTCAACCAGCGTCTTCTGCAAGGCTGTATCACAAGGCAGCGTGTCCGGATCGGCGTTGGATGTATCGCGGAGGAAAACAAACCAGAGGCCGCCCCGGTCGGGCGGAATCGGAACCAGGTAGACCATGCGCTGGAACTGGAGAATGTTGGCGCCGGGCGGCAGGATCTGGCAAAGGCGCCCGTCCAGAAACCAGGTCCTGCAAACGAGGGCTTGGAACGGCTTGTCGGAATGATGCCGCGCAAAGAACTCAAGCGCCTGGGCGAAGCTGGCGGTCACCGCCTCCCACCCCATGCCGCCACCGGCGGGAATGTGCAGATCCAGCACCTGATCCCCTTTTCGCAGGCAAGGCACCCACTCGCGTGCATCGAGATATACCTTCTTGCGGATCACGTGGCCTGCGGGATCAACCGGATAGCCACGGGCGCCGTCCTCCTGTTCCTCCAGGCGGGTGGACCATCCCTCCTGTGCGGGCGCATCTGCGGGCAGGCATAGTCCATCCTCGGCTACACGTAAGCCGTCATCCGCCAGCGCCAGAACCCGGCCGTCCCGCAGCCGTTTCCAGGCATTGGCCCCATAGTGGGTCGTCAGGGCAAATTCAAAACGCCCCAGCCGCACATAGGGATTCTCGAAATACACCGCCAGCCACACGAACTGGCGCGGATACACGCCGGGCACACCCTCGCCGCGCATATGGTTGTCGTCAAACAGAGCTACCTGCCGGGCGGTTTCGACGGTGACCGACTCCGGGTAACCGGCCTTGCGATGCCACAGGGCAAGGCGCGGGAAGAACTCCAGCGCGATCAGCTCGTAAAACAAACCGCTTTGCCGGCCCAGGCGCTTCTCCAGCGAAGGCGCGCCCCATGGAACCCCACGCACCGGAACCGGAAACATGAACCAGTACAGGTACCACGCATACCGCAGGAGGGCCGGATCCTTCGCCACCCGTTCGGCCATCTCGAGCAAAACCGAATCGCGCGCAGACGGCAGGCCGACCGCGGCCCGTCGACCGGGCAAGGCCGCCGGATCCAGAAACGGAGGAAGGCCCGCCGGCAGGGCCGCCATCGCCTCTTCCCAGTGCTCCGGTTTCCCGCCAAACGCACCCGGCTCCATCAAGCTTTCCAGAACCCATCGGGAGCTGTTCATTTCTTCCATGCCATCACTCCTCCGGTAAGCAGGATACACGGTTACCGGCTCAGGTCCGCCGGATTGGACCCGACTCCCCAGCAAAGGGAAACTTCCTGCGGAGGTAAGCCGTACTCCTCGAACACCACCAGGACGTTCTGCTTGCGCAACCACGGGCGCGGAAGATAATAACGGCTCTGGACCCCGTTCCCGCCTGCGAATCCGCCAACCTGCCAGAATCGCCCGAGGTTCCTTCCGTTCAGGAAAAGCTGACCCTTGTGCAGTTTGCCGATGTTCAGGAACAGCGGAAGATCGCCGGCCGGCCTTTCAAACGAAGTGATGTAATAGGCGGGCTTGGCGCCCGTGCCGGCCGGATTCTTCTGGTCGGGCATCAGCCCTTCCCACGCTTCCGCTTCGCCACGGGTGGAAACGGCATTCGCCGAAGAACCGGTCATCCCGTCCACGGGCCACTCGCCGCCCGCCTTCCATGCCCATCCGCGCAAGGTGTTGCGGCGCGAAAACAGGAACAATCCCACGTGTTCCAGACAAGGGGCAAAGCCGCCAACGGCCTCGCTCTGGATGCGCAACACGATCCGCCTGCCCGATATCCACTCCGGCAACCGCACGAAACTGGAAGGGAATTTGGCCTTGGGCATGGCCGCGACATGCCGGCCATCCACGCTCACGGCAATGTTGACCAGACCGGAAGGCAGGATCAGGCATCCATCCGTTCCGCGCGGCACGTCCACCGTCATCTCCACGCCCGGCAGCGGCTGGGGCGTGCGGAATTCCCGGTGGTACAAGGAGGGAAATGCCTCCTCCAGGATCGGAGCCGGCGCAAACGTCTTCGCGCCGGCCAGGCTCACGCGCCGGGCCCCGAGATACACGGGCCCGCGCAAACCCTGGATGTCCGGCTTTCCGTTGAACCAACGCCCGAGATGGTCAGAAAGGAACACGAACCGGTTGATGCCTTTCCGGATCGGCACTTCAACCTGATCCTGTTGCCACGCATCGGCCGGATGCCGGTACCCGCAGAACTCCACGAACCGCGAGAGCTCCCCGCTGGTGCCGCTGTACACCCCGTTGACATACACGCTCAGCCGCGTCGAACGCATCGGCGCAAAAAGCGGGACAAAGCCGTCCTCCTTCGCCTCGTATTCCGCCCGGTACCAGACATATCCGTACAGGCGCCCCAGGTCCTCGTGCGATTTCGGCCCGTCCGGGAGCGGCTGCCAACCTTCGCCTTCCGCCATCCGTTCGGGGCATTCCTGCCTGCGCCAGTCGGTCAGGGCAGGCAGTCCAGGCAGGGGCGCGACCGCAGGACATGCAACCGGCGAAAGCCCATCGCGATCCAGCACACAGATGCGGGATGTCACGTCGCTATGACGGATCACCAGCGAACCCTTCCCTGAAAGCTCCGCAAAATCGGATCCGAAAACAATCCGGCCGTCGCCCGGAAACCAGGTCCGGCCCGCCATGCCCTCATCCACCACCAGGATCCTTGCGTCACCCGCCGGGATATCCAGCACGCGATCCGCGGGAATCGTGAATTTCTCCTGCCGCCCGTTGACGCGGAAACAGCCCTCCGTGCCGGCACGCCCCCAAAGCACCACGGCACGCATCCCGGCACTCCTCCCCAGCAGTCCGAGGTTCGAGGATTCCAGACGCAGTCCCGGCAGCACCTCCAAGTCCAGCGGCAAGGCAAACGCGCGGATGGACGGCCAGGCCACCTCCAGCGACTCCCCGCCGGGTAGCCCGATATTCACCCGGGGCCGCACCCCCTCATGGGAAACAAACAGCAGATGACCGGCCGGTGTCTTGCGAACCACCAGGCGTACACCGTCGGACACGGAGAGGCCCAGCCGGTCAACCACCTCGTCACTTTCCGCCAGCTCGTCCGCGAACTGCGTGATGAAATGGTTCACCGGGTTCAGCCGGTAATACTTGTCCCCGAGGGCGCCCCCTTCGCGCACCGGATAGTTCGACTGGTAGGAGGTGGCGATGTTGCGTCCCGACCAGTACTCGAAATTGGTGCCGCCATCGAACATGTAATAGGTGATCTGGCAGCCCAGCGACGCGAACTCCAGCATGGAGCGGGCATATTCCGGCGCCGCACAATAATCGCCGATGGGTTTCCCCCAGTAGACCTGCGGACCGGACCAATACTCCGTCATGAAAAGGGGCTTGTCCGGCTGCCGCGCCTGCAACTTGCGGACCGGTTCGGCGCCCGGCCCCCAGTTGTAGGTCAAGATCATGTCCGGCGATACAAACTGGTCCGCCGGGTCAGCGGTCCCGTTGATCACGATGTCATAGGGCGGGCGGCCATGGCAGTTGCAGGCGATGATCGGCACGTCGATATCGCCGGCGCGGAACATGGCGTTAATCTTGCGCATGTAGCTGCGGGTCGATTCGTTCCAGCCGCCGTTATACTCGTTCTCGTTTTGCACCAGGATGACCGGCCCGCCGCGGGAAGTCTGGCGCGGCGCCACATGGGGCAGGACCTGCTGAAACCATCGTTCCACATATTTCATGTAGACCGGATCATCATCACGGGTCTGGATCCCGGGTTTCCCCAGCAGCCAGGCCGGAAGCCCGCCGCCATCCCACTCGCTGCAGATGTAGGGACCCGGACGGACCACGGCGAACATCCCCAGACTCTGCACCAGGTCCAGGAACCGGCCCAGGTCACGGTCACCCGTGAAATCCACCTGGTCCTCCCGGGGCGCATGGAAGTTCCACGCCACGTAGGTGCTGATGGTGTTCAGTCCCGCCGCCTTGACCCGCCGCAGCGCTTCCTCCCACAACTCGCAAGGGTGACGGAAGTAATGCAAGTCCCCGGCATGCAGCCAGACGCGCCGGCCACCCACCCGGAAAGACTTGCGGTCGAACGTGACCTCACCCGCGGGAACCCGGAACTGCATATTCATCTCCTTACAGGATCTCCCGGGCCACCTTGACGACATTCGCGGTCGTGAAACCGAACTCTTCGGCCAGCGCCTTGAACGGAGCCGACGCTCCGAAACGATCCAGTGATATGAGGCGGCCTTTGCAACCCACGTACTTCTGCCAGCCCATGCCGGACCCCGCCTCGACGGCCACCCGCTTCTTGCAGTCGGGAGGGAGGACTTCGGCGCGGTATTCCGGAGCCTGCTTTTCGAAGAGATCCCACGAGGGCATGCTCACCACACGGATGATCTTTCCTTCCTTCGCCAGTTCCTTTCCGGAATCAAGCGCCAGGCTCACTTCCGAACCGCTGGCGATCAGGATCAGATCAGGAACTCCCGCCGCGCTCTGCCAGAGCACATAGGCGCCCTTCTCCAGGTTCGAGGCCGCCGGATAGACTGATCGGTCCAGCACCGGAAGATTGTGCCGGGTCAGCAGCAGCAGCGTCGGCCCAGTCGTATTCCTGAGAGCCGCCACCCAGGCCGCCGCGGTCTCCGTGGCATCCGCAGGACGGATGACCGATACATTCGGCATACAGCGGAAGCTGGCTATGTGCTCCACCGGCTCATGGGTCGGACCATCCTCGCCCACATAGAAACTGTCATGCGTGAACACATAGACAACCGGCAGTTGCATCAGCGCCGACAGGCGGATCGTCGGCCGGCAATAATCGGCGAACACGAAGAACGTCGCCCCGAACACCCGGAATCCGCCGTGGAGCTGCATGCCGTTCAGGATCGCCGCCATGCCGTGCTCACGGATACCAAAGTGCAGGTTCCGCCCCTCGAAGGCGCCGGGACCGACCGAAGGCAGGCCTTCCAGGAACGTCTTGGTGCTCGGCGCCAGGTCCGCCGCACCACCGACGAACCAGGGCATAGCTTTGGCAAGCTTCTGCATCACCTTGCCGGACGAAACACGCGTCGCCTCAGGCTTGGCCACATCAAAAACCGGCAACTGCTTCTGCAGATCCGCGGGCAGTTCCTGCTTCGCGCAGGCATGCCACAATCCCGCCAGATCCGGATGCGCCGCCGCATATTTCCGGAATTCGGCATCCCAGGCTGCCGCCCTCGCATCCATTTCACGCGCCCGCGCCGCGAAGAGATCGCGAACCGCCTCCGGCACGTGGAAGTCCTCGCCTTCCGGAAGCCCGATATTGCGCTTTGTAGCCTTGACCTCTTCGGCCCCCAGGGGCTCACCATGCGCCTTGTGGGAATCATGCAGGTTCGGGGACCCCTGCGCGATATGGGTCCTCGTAATGACGAGCGTCGGACGTTCCTTCTCCTGCCTGGCCGCCTCGATCGCCTTCTCGATCTCGCCCATGTCGTGACCGTCGATCTCCAGCACGTTCCACCTGTAACCCAGGAAACGCTTCCGCACATCATCCGAGTAGGCCAACCGGGTGTCCCCCTCGATCGTGATGTTGTTGTAATCGTAGAAGACGATCAGCTTGTTCAAGCCGAGATGACCGGCGAGCGAGAAGGCTTCATGCGAAATCCCCTCCATCATGTCGCCATCCCCGCAAAAGACATAGGTGTAATGATCCACCGGCGTGAACACGCCGGAATTGAACCGCGCCGCCATCATCCGCTCGGCCAGCGCCATCCCGACACCATTCCCGCAACCCTGGCCCAGCGGGCCGGATGTCGTCTCCACACCGACCGTGTGTCCATACTCGGGATGACCGGGCGTCTTGCTGCCCCACTGGCGGAAACGCTTCAACTCGTCGATCGGCAAACCGTACCCTGTCAGATGCAGCAGGCTGTACAGCAGCATCGAACCGTGCCCGCCGGACAAAACAAAACGATCGCGGTTCGCCCAGTCCGGCCGGGACGGGCAATGATTCAAATACTTGAGGAACAGGACCGCCGCGACATCCGCCATTCCCATCGGCATTCCCGGATGCCCTGAATTCGCCTTCTGCACACCATCCATGGCCAACCCGCGAATCGTGTTGGCCGCCATGATCATCTGCTTGCTCACCCTGTGTCTCCTTGTTGTCTGTAACTTTTCGTTTAAAAATTATCGAAACACCTTGCGCCCCTGCGCTTCTTTTCCTATATTGAGGCGGTTAATCGTAGCGATTCGTGTACGGTTGTCCAGTCCGCAATTCCCGCGGCCCCTGATTATATGTCACGAGGTTTCTTCGTGCCTTGATTGGGCGGAAAGCGGGATCTTTTGCGTCCGGACCCGGCGCGGATCCGCCTGCAGGTTTTTTTAACAACCGGTGTCCGCATGTCCGCGAGACACCAGCAAGGGAGCAGAGGAGCATCGCAACATGACGACGAAGAGCGGCAAGCAGTATGTGTACAGTTTCGGACCCAGCAAGACGGACGGCAACGCCGACCAGAAGAACCTGCTGGGCGGCAAGGGCGCCAACCTGGCGGAAATGTGCCGACTCGGCCTGCCCGTGCCGGCCGGTTTCACCGTTTCAACCGAATGCTGTGCGGATTATTTCGAGAACGATTCCCGGTTCCCGGCGAACCTGACCGGCCAGGTGGAAGCCGCCCTGCGCCGCATGGAATCGGATATGAACATGAAGTTCGGCGACACCCGGAACGCCCTGCTGGTTTCCTGCCGCTCGGGAGCCCGCACCTCGATGCCCGGCATAATGGAAACCGTCCTGAATGTCGGCCTGTGTACCCGCACCATCCCCGGCCTGATCGAGAAAACCGGCAACGAGCGTTTCGTGTATGACTCCTACCGCCGACTGATCATGATGTACTCCGACGTCGTCATGGAAAAGTCCGAGGGGATCGAACCCGCCGAGGGCAAGGGCATCCGTATGCAGTTGGAAGGCATCATGCACGAGCTCAAGAGCAAGAAGGGCTACAAGTCCGACACGGATATGACCACCGCGGACCTGAAAACCCTCTGCGAGAAGTTCAAGGAACGCGTCAAGAAGGTCCTCGGCAAGCCCTTCCCGGATGATCCGATGGAGCAGTTGTGGGGCGGCATCGGCGCCGTCTTCAAGAGCTGGAACGGCAAGCGCGCGATTTCCTACCGCCGGATCGAGAACATCCCGGATTCATGGGGAACCGCAGTGAACGTGCAGGCCATGGTATTCGGCAACATGGGGGATTCCTCAGCCACCGGCGTGGCGTTCACGCGCAACCCGGCCACCGGCGAGAACAAGTTCTACGGCGAATGGCTGATCAATGCGCAGGGCGAGGATGTGGTGGCGGGCATCCGTACCCCAAGCCCCCTGAACAACGACACCAAGAACGACCAGAACAAGCACCTGCTGTCGCTCGAGGAACAGATGCCCCAGACCTACAAGCAGCTCCTGGGCATCCGCGCAACACTCGAGAAGCATTACAAGGACATGCAGGACATCGAGTTCACCATCCAGGAAGGTAAGCTCTACATGCTCCAGTGCCGCAGCGGAAAACGCACCGGCACAGCGGCCCTGAACATGGCCATGGACATGCTCGAGGAACAGCTGATCAACGAGAAGACCGCCGTCCTGCGCGTGAAGCCCTCCCAGCTGGATGAACTGCTGCACCCGATCGTGGACCCGAAGGCGGAAATCATGGCCAAGCTGCTCTGCAAGGGCCTGCCCGCAGGGCCCGGCGGCGCCTGCGGCCAGATCGTTTTCACCGCCAATGACGCGGTGAAATGGGCCAAGGCCGGCAAGACCGTCATCCTCGTCCGCGAAGAAACGAATCCCGAAGATGTCGAAGGCATGCGCGCCGCCGAAGGCATCCTGACCGCCCGCGGCGGCATGACCAGCCATGCGGCCCTTGTGGCCCGCGGCTGGGGCAAGTGCTGCATCGTCGGCGCCGGCGCGATGCATGTCAACGCCCACAAGAAGGAACTGAAGGTCGGAAGCCAGACGCTGAAGGAAGGCGCCCTGGTAACCCTGAACGGCACACGCGGCCATGTCTACGCCGGACAGATCGCCCTGATGGACGCCTCGGAGAACCCGCGGTTCCAGCATTTCATGACGCTGGTGGACAAGTACCGCACGATGGGTGTGCGCGCCAACGCCGACACGGCCGAGGACGCCCGCAAGGCCCGCGCCTTCGGCGCCGAGGGTATCGGCCTGTTCCGTACCGAGCACATGTTCTACGGCAAGGGCAGCGATGAACCCCTCTTCCTGCTCCGCAAGATGATCCTCAGCAAGACCCCTGAGGAACGCCAGGCGTCCTTGAAGAAACTCTTCCGCTTCGTGAAGAGCGACATCAAGGCAACCCTTGCGGCCATGGACGGCCTGCCGGTCACCGTGCGCCTGCTCGATCCGCCCCTGCATGAGTTCGTGCCCCAAAACCCGGCCAAGCAGCAGGAACTGGCCGCCAGCCTCGGCATCACCGCCAAGGAGGTCAAGGCCCGCGGCGACTCTCTGCACGAGTCGAACCCCATGATGGGACACCGCGGCGTGCGCCTCGGCATCACCTATCCGGAAATCACCGAGATGCAGATCCGCGCCATCTTCGAGGCGGCGGCGGAACTCATCAAGAGCGGCAAGAAGTGCCATCCGGAAATCATGATTCCCGTGACCTGCGACATGAACGAACTGAAACACCAGAAGGCCATCTGCCGCCGCATCTACGAGGATGTGATCGCCCGCAAGAAGATCGACGAGATCCCGCACCTCTTCGGAACCATGATCGAGATCCCCCGCGCGGCCCTGCTGGCGGACCGCATGGCCCAGGAGGCGCAGTTCTTCTCGTTCGGCACGAACGACCTGACCCAGATGACCTTCGGTTTCAGCCGCGACGATATCGGCGGATTCATGCAGGACTACCTGGATAAGAAAATTATCGCGGCGGATCCGTTCCAAACCATCGATCAGGATGGCGTGGGACAGCTGATCAAGTGCGCTGTGACCAATGGTCGCAAGACCAACTCGGCGCTGAAGGTCGGCATCTGCGGCGAACAGGGCGGCGATCCGGACTCGGTCCGCTTCTGCTTCAAGTCAGGCCTGAACTACGTCTCGTGCAGCCCTTACCGCGTGCCGATCGCACGGCTGGCAGCCGCACAGGCCGCCATCCAGGGTTGAAGACACACAGAGGATGAACAGGGCTCCCCGGTCAAACGGCCGCGGGAGCCCTTCTTCTTACTGGATCGACAGCACTGTCCCGGCCGGCTGGACCCGGAACGCCTTGTCGCCGCTCCAGGCAAAAACGCGGAACACCTCATTGGAACCCTTCCAGTTTGCAGGATCGGCTATGGCCCTGAGGAGCGTCTCCGCACTCCCCTCCGTCGGACCATCATAATAGGCGTTGTCCAGGCCGCTGACGTGCAGGGCCGTCCGGGCCTCCACAAGACCCGGGGGAACAAAACTGGTCTGGCTGTCACCCCCCAGGACATTATCCCATCCGCCATTGGCGAAATTCAAGGCATACAACGGTATGGCATTCGAGGGATTCCCCTGCCACGGCGACGGCAGCGCAGTATCCCGGGCTATCGTACCCCGGTAAGCTATAACCTGATCTCCGTCACTGCTCAGGTTCATCCGGCCGCCCGCGGACTGTCCAAGGGACCATGCCCCCGGTGTCCCCCCGCACCAGCGGATCACGGTTCCGGCCGCAACGACATTCGTGTGTGTCCACTGCAGCGGACCCGGCGCCACGATATCCCCCAGATGTTCCGTCCAGCGATAGAAGGCATTGCTGACGGATGCGTCGGTAAAGCAAAGGGTCGTGTTGGCCGGAATGCTCCGCAGGGTTACCCAGGCGAAATCATCCGTGTCATCCGTATTATAAGCCACGAAGGCGATATCCCCCGCCTTCCATTGCGCTTCCGCGGCAACCGCGCAAACCAGCCAGCCCAGCCACAACCCCAACCGCCTCATATACTACATGTCTCCTAATAGTAGATATCTAACTCACAGGTGCGGCATTAAAGCAGAGAGGAGCGGAGGATCAAGCGTAAAGCGAACCCGGCCCGGCGCACAAGGCTTGGCGCGGAATCAGCCGGCGGACACAGGACAAAGCAGGTCACGCTCGTACAACAGGCGGACCAGCGTGCAATCCAGCGCGTGGCCGGCCTTATAGGACTGCACCGTGCCGACAAAGCGGCCCGTATGCACCAGGGACAGGGCCGCCACAAGGTCGAGGATCGCTCGATGCCAGACCGCCTCGAGCGATTTGCCATCATTCAGCAGCAGGGGCGTGTTGTAGTATCCCCAGCGCCCGGCGATGAGGATGTTCCGCGTCGTGTAACCCAGGTTGCGCATGTCGGCAAAAAAACGGCCGATGGTCTTGACGAACGCCATCTGCGCAAAGGAGCAATTGGTGCGCGCCAGCGCTCCGTGACGGGCAGTCTCCGGCGTCAACCGCATCCGGATCCGCTGACGACCGATCGCAGTCTTGAAATCAACCGCGCAGTCCAGGTCCAGGACCGGCCGTCCCGCGGCACAGGGCTGGACCGTCAGGAAACTTCCGCCCGGCCCCAGGATGGCCACCGGCTCGCGCACGGTAACATACGTAACCGGCCGGGTGGTTTCACAAATCCCCGCACGATCCAGGGCTTCCACCAAATCCATGCTGCCCCGATCGAAAAGCGGCGGATCGCCGGAATCCATCCTGATTCTCACATTGTCCAGGCGCAAACCCAGGCGCAACGCAACGATATGCTCGACCATGCGGACATAATTGTGAGGGGAACCGCTGCAGAGCACAATATTGCGCTGCGTCGTCCAGATGTTGTTGGCCGCCACGCGGATCGGCATGGAATCGGGCAGGTCGGTGCGGTCCAGCCACCAGCCCTCCGTCTCGCAGGGCTCGAACCGGAGAGTCCGCCGGGCCTTCCCGAAAAACGTGCCGGGCCCTGAAACCGAAACCGGATCCTTCAACGTGGTCAGGAAACGCCCCGCCGTATCCTGTTCAGGCACCCACTCCATGTCGACCGGCTGGGCAAGGAATTTCCTCATCTCGTTGTCGAGAAGGGAGGCATCCCCCTGCAACAGCAATCCATGTGATGTCTGAACCATGATCCCTCTCCCGGAAAATTTGCCCATAAGAACCACACCACACACCCCTTGTCAATTCGCGATTCATCCGGTCCTCAAATCGCGCGCCCCACCCCTATCCCAGGTCCCGCTCCTCCAGACCGGATTCATCCAGACCGAGGAAATGGCCCAGTTCGTGAAGGTAGGTCTGCCGGACTTCGCGCCGGAACACGGCCTCGTCCCCGTTCACCTCGTCGAGGATCACCTCGAGGAAAAGAATCACCTGCGCCGGAATATCCTCCCCGGATCGCATTTCCTCCGCGAACGGCACGCCGACAAACAGTCCCATTGTATCGGGATCGACACCATCGCGCTCCATGGCCCGGGAGGGGCGTCGTTGGAAAAGGACCGGAACGGCAGACGCCTCGACCCGCAACTGCCGCGGCAGACTTCCCAACGTACGGGACACCTCCTGGTCCGCCATCCGGACCCAGTTGTCCCATCCCGCCTGCGTCATACCTGCGGTTCCTCCCTCGTTGCGGCCCCACCCCCGAACAGCCAGTAGTACACCAGCGGAATCACCACAAGCGTGAATGCCGTGGACACGAACAAACCGAATATGATCGACCAGGCCAGCCCGCTGAAAATGGGATCCAGCGTGATCGGCCAGGCTCCGAGCAGCGTGGTTCCGGCCGTCAGGAAGATCGGACGGAACCGGACTGCGCCGGACTCGAGGATCGCATCCCGTATCGCCATACCCCGCTCCACGGACGTTCTGACGAAATCGATCAGGATGATCCCGTTCCGCACCACAATCCCGGCCAGCGCAATCATGCCGATCATCGCCGTCGCGGTAAAGAACACAGGATTCTCATATCCCCCGACCGGCCGGTTCACCACAAGATTCAACAGCCAGAAGCCGGGCATGATCCCGATGAGAGTCAAAGGAATGGACATCATGATGACCACCGGCAGCGCATACGACTTGGTCTCGTACACAAGAAGAATATAGATCCCGATCAATGCAGCCGAGAAGGCGATCCCCAGATCACGGAACACATCCACTGTGATCTTCCATTCGCCTTCCCCGGCCCATTCCGCCCGGATCCCGGACGGCAGGGGGTTCTTGCGGAACCAGGACTGGAGACTGAGAACCGCATAGGCCGGGCCCTTGCCCGCCATTTCACCGGTCACATAAACCACCCGCTCCTGGTTCTTGTGGTAAATGGCCGTTTCATTCCCCTGCTCCTCGAAACGACCCAGTTCGCCCAGCGGCACCGCATTCCCCCCCATGCTCCCCTTGACCACCAGGGTCTTGAGCCACTCCGGATCGGAACGCCGCTCACGCGGCACCTTAAGCAGGATCGGCAGTTCATTCTGCTCAGCGGGCGCATGCACGATGCCCGCCGGCATCCCGCTCAAAGCCATGCGGAGCGTCTGCACAACATCCTCGACCGCAATACCACTGCGCGCCGCCTTCTCGCGATCCACACGGAAAAAGTACTTCTCCTGCGGCGCCTCAACGGAGTCATCCACATCCACCAAGCCTTCCTCCTGCTCCATCCGACCCCTGACCGTTTTCGCGGCGGCCACAAGGTCTGTGTACTTGTGGTGCGGCTGTCCGTATATCTCGGCCACCACCGTGGAAAGCACCGGCGGCCCGGGCGGCACCTCGACGAGCTTCAAAGAAGCCCCTGTCCTGCGGGCAATTGCCTCGATATCCTTCCGGATCCGCAGCACCAGGGCATGGCTGTCCATCGCCCGCTGTTTGCGGGGCAGAAGGTTGACACGGATATCCGCGACATGGGACCCCTGCCGCAGGTAGTAATGACGCACCAGTCCGTTGAAATCCATAGGCGAGGCAAACCCCACAGCCGACGTGAAATCCGTCACTTCCGGCAGCGTCCGCAAATAATCCTCCACCTCGCGGACCACCGCATCCGTCCGCTCAAGGGTGGCCGACTCGGGCAGGTCTACGACAACCTGGAACTCGTTCTTGTTGTCAAACGGCAGCATCTTCAGCGGCACACGCCCTGTTGCCGCCAGGAACAGCGAACCCGCGAACAAGGCGACGATCGCCAGAAGCAGAAGGACCGTGCGCCCCCTGGAGGCAACCAGCGGACCCATGATCCGCGCATAAAGGCGATAGGTCGCCGTACCCCGTATGTCCACCTCCTCGGTATGCGTGCCCTTGACCTTCAGCAGCTTGCTGGAAACCCAGGGCGTGATGGCAAAGGCCACAATCATTGAACTGAGCATTGCCAGCGGAACATTCAGCGCCATCGGCCGCATGTAGGGTCCCATCATGCCGGTGATGAAGAACATCGGCAGGAACGCCACAATCACGGAAAGGGTCGCCAGCACCACCGGCGGCATCACCTCATTCATCGCCGTCATGATCGCCTGCAGGCGGGGCTGGCGCCCCATGGCCAGATGACGCCAGATGTTCTCCACCCCCACAATAGGGTCGTCCACCAGAAGGCCCAGCGCCAGGATCAAGGCAAACAAGGTCACCCGGTTGATGGTGTAACCCGCCAGGTAGTTAACCAGCAGGGTCAGGGAATAGGTGATCGGCACCGCCAGCACCACGATGGCCCCCACC
Organism: uncultured bacterium; assembly: GCA_903908715.1. Lineage (GTDB taxonomy): Bacteria > Verrucomicrobiota > Kiritimatiellia > CAIKKV01 > CAITUY01 > CAIVSY01. Next base: position 32,152 of record CAIVSY010000115.1, on the reverse strand, counting down.
CGCCAGTTCATCGCAAGAGCAATCAGGCCGATCACGGTCACAATGGCGATTACCAGGCTTTCCACGAGGTTGTTGACCTTCTCATTGGCCGTCTCCCCGTAGTTGCGGGTGATCCGGACCTCCACCTCGTCCGGAATCACACTGCCGCGCAAACCCTCCAGAGTCCTCTCCACCTCCCGGGACACCCAGACCGCGTTGCTGCCCTTCTTCTTGGCCACCGCCACGGTGACAACCGGATACGATGCCCCGGAGGCCTTCGTCAGCCCCCGGAGCGCTGGGTCCCGTTTCTCCCCGGGCCCAAACCCGATCCTCGAATAGGTATTGACCTCGTCCGGACCGTCGACCACGCGCGCTACATCCCTCAGATACACCGGGCGGTCCCCCTGCATGCCGACCATGATATTAGCCGTCTCGTTCACGTCCCGCAGGAACGGCCCGGTCTCGACCAGAAGGGTACGGTTCGCCTGCTGGAATGTCCCGCTCTCCATCTGGGCATTGGAGACCTTGAGCGCTCCGGCAATTTCCATCGGGCTGATGTTGTAGGCCGACAATCGCTCGGGGTCGAGAAAGACCTGGACGGTCCGCGGGCGTCCGCCATGCAGGGTAATGCGCGCACTGTCGGGAATGTGCTGCAAACGGGCCGCCACCTCCTCCGCCACCCGGTACAGTTCGTGCTCGCCGTAGCGATCGCTGTACAACGCCGCGCTGACAATCGGGACATCATCGATCTCGACCGGCTTGAGGATCCAGCCCGCTATCCCGGGCGTCGTCTTGTCGATATTCTGGAACACCTTGTTATACAGCTTGATCAGACTGGCTTCACGGTCCTGCCCCACATGGAACCGTACCGTAACCACCGCCATGCCCGGCCGCGACATGGAATAAACGTACTCCACACCGTCAATCTGGTAGAGCAGGCGTTCCAGCCTCGACGCCACCAGCCGCTCGACCTCCTCGGCGCTGCCGCCGGGATACGACACCATCACATCCGCAAGGGGCACCACAATCTGCGGCTCCTCCTCGCGAGGCGTGACCAGTAACGCCACAGCCCCGGCCGCAATGGCTATGATCATCAGCAGAACCGCCAGGTTGCCCCGCAGGAAACCGCCGACCATACTCGAAATCCATGATTCTTGCTCTTCCATGGCTCAGTCCTCCTTCATCACCGGTTCCGTCAGAACAGAATCACCATCATCCAGACCCGACAGGATTTCCACCTGCCCGTCCCGCGTGACGCCGGTCTTGACCGCACGGCGGATCGCCCGCCCCCCCGCCACCACCTGCACGAGTTCCTGCTGCCCCAGCCGGTACACCGCAGAACAAGGCGCCCAAAGGGTCTTGCGCACTTCCCCATCCACCCAGACAACGCCATATCCGCCGGGCATCAGGCGCAAGCCCGGGTCCGCAATCCGGATCTTGACCTTCTGGGTCCGGGTCTGGGGATCGACCTCGCTGACAATTTCCTGCACGCTTCCCTTCACCGTTCCGGACACCCCCTCAAGGCGGAGATCCATCTCCCCTCCAAGCGAGAAACGCGGAACCAGCCGCACCGGCACGGGAATCTCCAGCCGCATACGCCGCGTGTCATACACCGAAAGAAGAACCTGCCCGGGCCCTGCCAGATCCCCGGCCTCAATCCTCCGGTCGGTCACCACTCCGTCGATCGGAGACACAATCCGCGCATAGCCGAGCATGACCTTCGCCTGCTGCAACCGCGCCTTGGCTGCCTCATAACCCGCCTCAGCGGCCATGCGGGCCTGCTCGGTCGTCGCCGCCTTCTGGAACAACTGCGTCGCCCGGGCGTATTCGGCTTCCGCCTGCCGGTACTGGGACTCCGCCGCGGCAAGTTGTTCACGCAGTTCGCGGTCATCCAACACCACCAGGATCTGGCCGCGGGTCACGGCATCACCGGCCGACACGTGCACCTCCTGCACATACGCGGGAAGACGTGCACTCAGGTGGATCTTCTGCTCGGAAGCCAGCGTCCCCGCCACCTCCACCCGTGCCGCGGTCTCCGCCACACGCACCACAACCGGGCTGGCCCCTGCCGGAACCGGAATTCCCGGCGCATACTCCACGCTCCCGGGCGCCACCTTCGACTCCAGCGCTCCCACCGACCATACGACCAGCGCGGCCAGGCCAGCCAGCCCCGCCACGGGTTTCCAAAGGATACCGAACCATTTCTTCGCGTTCATGCTCATATCTCCTATTTGACCTTCGATCAGCGCTTCCCATCCTCCGCAGGGCGGGCCTTCCACTCCTCCCCGGCGGATCCGCACGCCCGGGCCACATCCGCCTGCGCCACCCGGCAATCATAATGCGCCGCCACCCACCTCGCCCGGGTTGCCGTATCCCCGACCTGGGCGGTCATCAGCTCCGTGATATCCGCCGACCCCTGCTGATATCGTTCCCTCGTGATCCGCAGGGATTCCACCGCGCTTCCCACCGCCTTCTCGGATACCCCCAGCCGCTCCCGCGACTCCGATTCCCGCAGCAGGGACTGCTGGAGATCCAGCTTCAATTCGTTGCGAACCTTTTCCGCCATGGCGCACGCCGACCTCCACATCGCCCGTGCGCCGGCCAGTGCGCTGCGTGTCCGGGAACCGTCGAACAGGTTCAGTTCCGCCGATGCCCCCACCAGATAGCTCTGCTCGAAATCGTCCAGCGCCTCACTGTCCCAGTCCGCCGATCCGAAAAGGTTCACCACCGGGTAATAATCCCTTCGGGCCCTCCGCACCATCGCCTCCGCGGCCTTCTCCTGCATCCGCACCGACGCCAGTTCCGGCCTCCCTTCAATGCTTCCCGGGCAGCCCGCGGGCGGCGGAAGTTCCGGCAGCGGAAAGGCGGCCGGAGCCACGGTCTCCCCGTCCCACATCTCGCGGCCGACAACTGTGTTCAACGCCGCAATCGCCAGCTTCCGGCCGTTCGCGGCCCGGATCAGGTCCTCCTTCGCCTGGGACAACTGCACTTCCAGGTTCATCACGTCGGTCCGTATGGCATTGCCCACCTTCAGCCGTTCCTGCGCCACCCGCAGGCTTCCCTCAATGCTCCCGACGGCTTCCCGCTGCACTTCCAGAAGCGCCGAGGCCTGCAGAACCGAGTAGTAGGCCCGGGTAACCTGGAAGACAAGGTCATTCCGCGCCGCCTCGGCCATCCAGCCCGCCGCCTCGCTGGAATATCCCGCCGCGCGCAAACCCGCTGAACGGCGACCGCCGTCGTACAAGCGCCATTGGGCGCCAACACTGCCCCGGACATTCTCCGTGTCCTCCGGCCGGTTGAAATCCTCCTGCAGGGAAGCCGTCTTCTGGTTCAATCGCAGGAAAAACGCCTGAGGCGGATTATCCGTGCGCGTCCAGTTGGCCCCAAGGGTCAACTGCGGGGCATATGCCGACCGCGCCTCGCCCACAGCCGCCCGACCGGCCTCCGCACGCGCCACCACCACCGCAAGATCCGGGTTGCCTGCCAGTGCGGCCCGGATGCAACCATCCAGGTTCACTTCCCCGCCCTGCGCCGACCAGCCCAACCCCGCAGCCACCACCCACAACCGCAACCAACCGCCTGCTCCTGCCTTCATGCCAGCCTCCTTCCTCCACCATTCTCGAACGGAGAATATATTGTGTTATCGTAATATGTCAATAGATTATTTTTTGGTCCGGACAACGGGCACCTGCAAGGAGGGGCCGGCAACAGGTCCGCCCGCCTGCGCTTACGGCCTGCATCAATTTTTTTGACCCGTATCCTGCCTTACGGTAGTCTTCCACACGCAATGATGCAAGCGTTTGAGGAGTACCCATGATACCCGTTCCCGGCCTGATCCAGGCGAACTTCGCCTCGACCGTCATCTATTCATTCTCCACTTCCGACTGGTTCGGAAAGGCAGTCGTCATCCTGCTCGTCGTCGGATCGATCTTCGCCTGGTCAATCATGATGGCGAAGACCCGCGAGTTCCGGAAAGCCCGCGAGGATGCCCGCCGGTTCCTTGCCGCTTACCGCCGCGAAAACCACCCCTTCGCGCTATACTTGCAGGGACGAAAGTATGAGGGGCCGCTCGCCGCCATCTACGTCCAAGCCTGCGAGGCGGTCATGACCGACGCGAGTTCGCGAACCCGCGCAAGCGATCTGCTGGCCGGGACCTCGTCAAGCCTCGGCTCCCTGAAGATCAGCCCGTTCGAGATCAATACCGCCCGCAAACTGGCGGAGCGCACCGCCATGGATCTGGGTGCCATCCTGGAGGAGGATATGGGCCTGCTGGCCACCGCCGTCACCGCCGCCCCGTTCCTCGGCCTCCTGGGCACCGTCTGGGGCGTCATGGACGCCTTCAAGGCCATGGCCGCCAGCGGAACCGTGACCCTCTCGGAAGTGGCCCCCGGCATTTCCGGCGCGCTCCTGACGACCGTCGTCGGCCTGCTCGTCGCCCTGCCTTCGCTGATCGGCTACAACCTGCTGACCAACCAGATGAAACGCATCTGCCTGGCGATGGATAACTTCGCCGAGGAATTCACCAACGACATCGAGCGGGCCTTCATCAGCCGGCCCGAATAACAAGGAACGCCCGTGGCACGCAAGGCAACCGCACGTCTGCAGCATCCGATCGGCGAGATCAACCTGACCCCGCTGATCGACCTGACCTTCCTGCTTCTGATCACCTTCGTGATCACATTCCCGCTGGTCCAGACCGGCATTCCCGTGAACCTGCCGCGCGGAAAGAAGGCCGCCGATCTCCCCACCAAGGACAAGCACACGATCTCCCTGGATGCGCGGGGCACCATCTATGTGGATGACCTCGCCTGCTCCATGGAGAAGTTCACCGCCGATATGAAGGCACTCGGCAGCAAGGCGCCCAACACCGTCATCCTCGTCCGCGCCGACGAGACCATCCCCTACGGCCGCCTCGTCGCGGTGCTCCAGGTTCTCCATGAGGCCAAACTGGCACGCATGGCCCTCGTCACGCAACCCGATACCCGCAAGCGATGAGCGCCCGTCCACCAGGATACAGCGGCCACCTGCTGCTGGCCACCACCGTCCATGGCATCCTGATTTCCGCCATTCTTGTGGTCGCCCTGTTCAAGGGATGCAGCCGGCCGTCGGACATCACCATGCCGATGGAACTGATCGTCGAAGCCCCCTCCGACCTGGAGGACGACAAGCCGGAGCCGAAAGAGGAGGAAACCACCCCGCCGGAACCGGAGCCGGACAAGGATGACATCCCCGAGCCGGATAAGAAACCGGAGAAGAAACCGGAAGTCAAGAAGCCCGTCCCAAAACCGGAAGTCAAGAAACCGCCGAAGCCCAAGATCGAGGTCAGCAAGAAACTGGTCCGGCGCAACAAGACCTCCAAGACGAAACTGACCGCGGCCGAGATCCAGCGCCTCCTCGACCGTGGCACGAAGATCGGCAACAAGGCCTCTCTCTCGGACGCCGACGTGCGCCGCCTGTTGAATTCCGACTCCAGGTTCGGGAACGGAAACCCAGCAACCCGGGAACTGGTCTACCTGGACGTCGTCAAGCAGGCCATGTACCGCGCCTGGGATCAGCCGACTTCCCTCGGAATCGCCGGACTTGTGACACGGGTGGAGTTTTCCTTCAGCCCGGATGGCGGCATCAGCAGCAGCCGGCTGACCGGCCCATCCGGCAATTCAACGATGGACGAATCCGTACTGCGGGCCGCCCGATCGGTCCGCCGCATCAGCGGCGTTCCGGCCGAGTTCTTCCTTTCGCACCGGCGGATCACCGTGGCGTTTGAATTGACAGGCGGCCGCTGATCCGCACAATGCACGGCGAATCAAACAGAATCCAGGAGCCATCACGAATGAAAACGACAGGCAGGCCTCTCTTCTCACGCACGGCATTCCCGCACCGCTTCCGCCGGTTTCTGCCGGGACTCGCCCTCCTCACCCTGCTCGCCCTTCCCATCACCGCGCAGGAAATCGTGGTGTCAAAGGACGGCGGCGCCAAGATCAGCCTGGACCTCTCCGGCATCAGCGCCCCCGGATCCGCAGGCGCTCTTTTCCGCCAGACCCTCGAATCGGATCTTCGCCGCTCCGGCTGGTTTTCCCTGTCACGGCCCGCCAGTTATGCAGTCACAGGCACCTGCAACGACCGCGGCGGATCCCTTTCGGCCCAGTGCCAGGTTGCCAGTCTCTCACAGTCACAGGTCGTGATGAACAAGACCTACAGCGATACTGCGGCCAACGTCCGCCGGATGGCCCATAAGGCGGCCGATGACATCATCATGGCCATTAAGGGATTCCGGGGCATCTGTTCAGGACGCATCGTCATGGTCGGCAACCGGACCGGCAACAAGGAAGTGTACCTGTGCGACTTTGACGGAGGTAACCTCCGGCAGATCACGGCAGACAAGTCCATCAGCCTTTCCCCCTATTGGTCGGCTTCGGGCACGCATGTGGCCTACACCTCCTTCCGCCGCGGCTATCCCGACATCTACCTTATCGACCTCCGGTCCGGCGCGCGCAACTGCATCGCCAATTACCCGGGGATCAACATGGCCGGCGGCCTTTCCCCGCGCGGTAATGAGGCGCTCATGATCCTTTCAAAGGACGGCAACCCGGAAGTGTACCTGAAGGATCTCGCTTCCGGACGGCTCAACAGGCTGACCCATACGCCACGCGCCGGGGAAGCCAGCCCGGTCTGGTCCCCCGACGGCTCCCAGATCGCCTACGTTTCCGACCTCGCAGGCCCGGGGTCCCCCCAGGTCTACGTAATGAATCGTTCCGGCAACGGCAGGCGGCTGACCGCACGCGGCCGCGAAAATGTGGCGCCCGACTGGGGAGCCAACGGTTGGATTACCTTCTGCAGCCGCCGCGGAGGTCGCTACGGCATCTACATCATCCACCCCTCCACCCTCGAGGAACGGCAGATCAGTCCCGACGACACTCACTACGAGGATCCCGCCTGGGCTTCCGACGGGCGCCATATTGTCTGCACACGGCAGGACGGACGTTCAAGCCGAATATATATGCTTGACACCATGGGAGACCCGCCCGTATGTTTGACCCCCAATGATGGGAATTGGTTTTCCCCGGCATGGTCGGCTCAGTAACAAAGATCTTTTAATAACAAGGCGGAATGAAGATGAATATTCGTACAATCTGCGTGGCAATCCTGGTTTGTGCAATGGCGGTCGCATCTACCGGCTGCAAGCGTTGGTTCGGCAAGAAGAGCTCAACCTCCGGCCTGCCCCCGTCCGACATGGTTAGCGGACCCGGCCTCCTGGGTGAAGGCAGCACCCTGCCCGATCGCGGCGCATTCGACGACAAGAGCCTGGTTGCCGGCCAGTTTGAATCCGTCCGCTTCGCCTACGACAGCGCCCAGGTGGACGACACTGAACGCGCCAAGGTCGAAGCCGTAGCCGAATTCCTGAAGGGCAACGCCTCCAGCATGGTGACCCTCGAAGGCCATTGCGATGAGCGCGGAAGCAACGAGTACAATATGTCGCTCGGCGAGCGCCGCGCCCTGTCCGTGCGCGCCTACCTCATGAGCCTCGGCATCGATGGCGCCCGTGTCCAGACTAAGAGCCTTGGCGAAGAGCAGCCCAAGGATCAGGGACATGACGAAGCGGCCTGGAGTGTGAACCGCCGCGTCGAGTTCGTCGTGGTGAAGTAAACGCAGAGTGTCGGTACAGCGAAGCCCCGGGAAACCGGGGCTTTTTTTATGTCCGCGGACAGCCCGGCGGATGTGTCGGGCGGCCCGCCCACTCACCCCGATGCCGCAACACTGTGCGAAATAGCGTGAATATCCACGCGGGAATCGCTACCTTGTACCAGGAATGAACCTGCTTCCCCTAGGCCTGTTCGGCGATGTCGGCGGCGGCGAACTCCTGGTCGTCTTTGCCGCGATCCTGCTCCTGTTCGGAGGTAAACGCCTGCCATCAATTGCACGGACCGTGAGCCGGACGGTTTCCGATTTGCGCAAGGCTTCCCAGGACTTCAAGGATCAGGTCCTCCACGCCGATGAAACCCATCCCGAGGAACCGGAATCTCCGGATTCCAAACAGCCACCGAAGGAGCCACCGCCCCGTGACTTTGCCGGATGAAACCGAAGGCCGGGAATGGCCGGTCAAACCGATCCTGGAACACCTCGACGACCTGCGCCGCGCATTCATCTGGTCCCTGGCCGCCTTGCTGGCGGGCATGCTCGTCGCCCTCCGGTTCGCTCCCGCGATTTTCCGCCTGATCAAGGCGCCGCTCCGGGGCGTGGTGGAGGATCCCGAAACCTTTCTGCGCAACATCGACGTCACCGGCGGGGTTTCCGTGGCGATGCAGACGGTTTTCTGGGGCGGCCTGCTCTTCAGCGCCCCGGTCATTCTGGCCGCGATCGCCTGGTTTGTCTTTCCCGGCCTTACCCCGCGCGAGCGGAGAACAGTTCTGGGTGGAATCCTGTTCGCCCTTGCACTGTTCATCGGCGGAGTCCTGATGGGCTACTTCCTGGCCCTCACACCGGCCCTGCGGATCATGCTCTGGTTCAATGAATGGCTCGGATTCAAGGTGGAATACTTCCTGGTGACCAGCTATGTCGGATTTGTGCTGAAGCTCCTGCTGAGCTTCGGCCTGACATTTGAATTGCCCGTGGTCCTGCTCGTGCTCGGACATCTGGGATTGGTTACATCAGCCCAGCTCCGACGCACACGGCGTCACGCCATTGTCCTGATCCTGATCCTGGCCATGGTCATCACTCCGACTCAGGACCCGTTCAGCCAGCTCCTGCTGGCCATTCCGCTCATCGCCCTGCACGAGCTCTGCATCTGGCTCGTCTGGGCCCGCGAGCGCCGCCGCGTCCCGTGATCCATCCCTGCAGGGAATGCGCCTCCGGGGACCGGGCGAGTCGGTTTTTTCCGGTTCTGCTTGCGGGGCGGAATGGTCTCCGTCATAATTAGCGCTCCTTTGAAAATCGGGCGGAGGGTATCATGGAACTATTCAGGCAGGCATTTACCATCATGACCCTGGGCATGGGCCTCGTGTTTGCGTTCCTGGCGGTTGTGATTTTTTGCGTACAGGGAGCGGCCCGGCTGGCCCGCGGGCTGGAATCGGCGGAAGAAAGCGAAGAAATCAATCCGGAGGCGCTCGCGGCGATCGCCGTGGCGCTGCATGCGGAAACTGCGGCAGCCAGCCGCAAGGAGTAATCCATGGGAAAAGTGGGAATCACAGATGTGGCACTGCGGGATGCTCATCAGTCCTTGTTTGCCACACGCATGCTGACGGCGGACATGATCCCGGTGGGCAGCCGGATGGATCAGGCCGGTTTCTGGTCGGTCGAGACCTGGGGCGGCGCCACGTATGACACCTGCATCCGTTTCCTGAACGAGGATCCATGGGACCGTTTGCAGCAGCTCAAGGCAGTCATGCCCAACACACCGCAACAGATGCTCCTGCGCGGCCAGAACCTGCTGGGTTACCGTCATTACGCCGACGACGTGGTGGAGGCATTTGTCGCCTGCGCCGCCCGGCATGGCGTGGATGTTTTCCGCATTTTCGACGCACTGAACGACCCCCGTAACCTGGAGACCTCGATCCGGGCGGTGAAAAAGGCCGGCAAGCACGCACAGGCGACAATCAGCTATGCCACCAGTCCCGTGCATACACTGGACGCCTATGTGGGGCTGGCGGCGGAGTTCAAAGCCATGGGCGCCGATTCATTGTGCATCAAGGATATGGCCGGCCTGCTCAAGCCATACGACGCCTTCACTCTGGTGACAACCCTCAAGAAGATTGTTGGCCTCCCGGTCCAGTTGCATACGCACGCCACCACGGGGATGTCTGTCGGCACACTTCTTAAGGGAATCGAGGCGGGTGCCGACCGCATCGATACAGCCATCTCCTCGCTTGCCATGGGCACCAGCCACTCGCCGACCGAGACGATGGTCGAGATCCTGTGCGGCACGGAATATGACACGGGATTGGACCTCAAAGTGCTGGCCGAACTGGCCGCCTGTTTCCGGACCGTGCGCAGGAAATACCGCCAGTTCGAGTCCTCGTTTCTCGGAGCCGATACCCGCATCCTGACGGCGCAGGTGCCTGGAGGAATGCTCTCCAACCTGGAGAACCAGTTGCGCGAGCAGAAAGCCGAAGACAAGCTCGACGCCGTACTCGACGAGGTCGCAGTCGTGCAGCGGGATTTCGGATACCCTCCTCTGGTCACGCCCACTTCGCAGATCGTCGGGACCCAGGCGTTGTTCAACGTACTGTTCGGGCGGTATTCCCGCCTCACGGCCGAGTCGCGCGACCTGCTCGCCGGCCGCTACGGGCGCACTCCCGCGGAGCCGGATCCAAAGCTGGTCCGGCAGGCTCTGGTTGAACTGAAACTGGACGCGCCGGTAACCCGGCGGCCCGCGGACGAGATCCCCAACGAGCTGGGCAGGATCGAGGATGAATTGAAACACAAGCTCCAGGCCGCACATGTGCCGGTGGAGGATGTGTTGACCTACGCCATGTTCCCGCAGGTGGCGTTGCAGTTTTTCGGGCGCCGCCACAAGGGCCCTGTCACGTTCGAGGCGCCTGAGCCGGCCGCAAAACCCGCAGCCGCAGGGGGGAGCGGTCGCTTCAAGGTTGCCGTCAACGGGAAGACCTATTCCGTGGCCCGCAAGGCCGGCAAGGAAGGCGGCACAGCCGTCCTCGAGGTCGATGGCCTGGCTTACGAGGTGGCCGTTGAGCCGGCTGCCGGCGAATCCACCCCTTCCGCACCGACGGCAACGGCGGCTTCGGCAGCCTCCGAAAAGGTTCTGGCCCCCATGCCCGGGGACGTTTTGCGCCTGACCTGCGAAGAAGGGGAACGTGTGCAAGCGGGGGCGACGTTGCTGGTCATGGAGGCCATGAAGATGCAACTCGAGGTCAAATGTCGGGCGGCCGGCACAGTCACCTTCAAGGTGCAGGCTGGAACTGCCGTGAAGGCCGATCAAGTCCTGGCAATCGTAGGGTGATGACGGCATGAATACAAAGCTGACATTGCGGAAAACGGTGTTATGCATGGCCGCGGGCCTGTTGCTGCTGGGCGGACTCGGAGCTTTGCAGACGGCCTTCGCCGCCGGTCCTGAAGCGGGTACGCCAGTGGCCGCCGGGGCGGCGGGGGAAACCGTCTCGTTCGTCAAGGGACTGGCGAGCGTATCGAAAAGCACGGGGCTCTACGGGTTCCTCCTGGCGGGTGGCTGGAAGGCGTTGCTGATGATCATCGCCGGCGGGGTATTGTTATACCTCGGAGTCGTCAAGGACTTCGAGCCTCTGTTGCTGGTCCCGATCGGCTTCGGCACGATTTTCGTAAACGTACCTTTCGCCGGAATGGGATCGGAGCACGGACTGCTCGGCCTCATCTTCCGGCATGGCATTGAGAACGAGCTGTTGCCCCTGATCGTTTTCATGGGGATCGGGGCGCTGTCCGACTTCGGTCCGCTGCTGGCCAGCCCGCGTGTGGCAATCCTGGGGGCGGCGGCGCAGTTCGGCGTGTTCGGCACGCTTATGGGCGTCGTGGCCCTGAATGCCCTGCCCTGGTTCGACTTCAGTCTTAAGGAAGCCTGTTCGATCGCGATCATCGGGGGAGCCGACGGGCCAACCTCGATCTATGTGTCAGCCCGGTTTGCCCCGCATCTTCTGGGGTCCATTGCCGTGGCCGCATACTCCTACATGGCCCTCGTGCCGCTGATTCAGCCGCCCATCATGAAACTCCTGACCACAAAGGCGGAGCGCCGGATCGTCATGAAGCAGGTGCGCCCGGTCAGCAAGCTCGAAAGAGCCCTCTTCCCGTTGCTGGTGCTGGCGTTGTGCGCCCTGCTGCTGCCCTCGGCCCTGCCGCTGATGGGCTGTTTCGCGTTCGGGAATTTCATCAAGGAAAGCGGAGTGATCGAACGCATATCCAGGACCTTGCAGAACGAACTGATGAATATCGCCACGGTCTTCCTGGGGTTGGGAGTGGGAATGCAGATGTCAGGCGACAAGTTTGTCCGGCTTGACACGCTCGGCATCCTGTTGCTCGGGCTGCTTGCCTTCTCGCTGGGCACGGCGGGCGGGGTGCTTTTCGCGAAGGTCATGAACTGGGTTTCACCCCGGAATCCGGTGAACCCGCTGATCGGTTCGGCGGGCGTCTCGGCGTTCCCGATGGCGGCGCGAGTCTCGAACAAGCTCGGATTGGAAGCCGATCCGCACAACTTCCTACTGATGCACGCGCTCGGGGCGAATGTGGCCGGCCAGGTGGGTTCGGTTGTGGCGGCCGGGATCATCCTGGCTATCCTCGGAACATAAGACGCTGTTGCAGGAAATCCCGGCCGCAGGTGCCGCGAGCGCCGCCGCACCTGAAGCGCTTACCGCTCGACAGACTCAAGTTCCTTGACCCGGTCCTTTGCCAGATCCGTCGTGGCAAAATCCGTCACCGTTCCGGGCAACCGCAGACAGAACCGGTCGAGCCTATCCACAGAACATCGCCCGGCCTCGAGTTCAAGCGCCAGGATATGCCCGCCCCGCGACTCATCCGCAGACAGGAAATGCAGGTGGTATCCGGGAACATTCACGCCTTTGACAAAGGAAGGACAACGGAACCCGACAATGGTTCCCTCGACATTCTCCATCGGAAACTCCGGCTGCACGCGTGCGACCTCCGGCAGAGCGGGATAAGGTTTCTGCTGCCTGGGGACACTCCGGGTCCGCATCATCCTGAAGCGCCCCTCAATGCGGATCGCGCAGAAAACGTTCAAATTGGGCACCACGCGGTCCACCGCCTTCCCGACGGCGCCAAAATCCATGGGGCCGGACATGTCGAATGTCGCGTCAGGCCGGAAATGACAGACGGTGGCAAACGGCGTTTTCACCTTGTGCGAAGGCGCATAGACTCTGCCATCGGCCTTCACCTGACGCAGCCTGCCGTCAACGAGGATCATCTCCCCATCCAGTGCGTCGAAGGTCCCAATGCCGAAATCCCCATGCTGAAGCAATTCCCCGCAGGTCAGGTCTCCGTCAAACACACCCGCGAGCAACGCATCAATCGTGGAATTCTGGAAGACTTCATCGTGGCGTACGGTACGGCACCCGACCATGAGACAGGAGACTACGAGCCAGCAAAGCAGGAAAAGCCAGCCGACCCGACTGCCTGCCTTGCACCCATCCTCGCGGGCTCCACCACCGTGTCCATTCATCAGGGTCACTCCCCGGTATCCGTAATCCCGGCGATCCGGAATCCGGCCGCCTCAATCATCCTGCGGTCGTGCTCGTTCCCCTGGCCACCCGTTGTCAGATAGCCTTCCGTGAACATCGAGTTGGCAGGATAGAGGCTGAGCACTTGCATCGAGCCAAGGCACGCCTCGCGCCCGCCGGCAATCCGGATTTCCCGGTCGGGGTTCACAAAACGGAACATGGCCAGAGTGCGCAGGGCGTCCCTTGCGCCGATCCGGGGCAGTGAGTGGAGAGCCGTCCCCGGCCTGGGGTCCAGGAAATTGACCGGAATGGAATCCGCACCGGTCCGCCGTAAACCGAAAGCCAAATCCACACGATCTTCCAGCGTCTCGCCCATGCCGATCAGCCCTCCACTGCACAACTCCAGGCCTGCGTCCTTGACCGCCCGGGCCGTATCCACACGATCCCCGTAACTATGGGTGGTGCAAATCGCCGCGTAATGCCGCTCGGAAGTCTCCAGGTTATGGTTGTACCGATCCACTCCCGCCGCCTTGAGCCGCCGCGCCTGGTCTGGCGCGAGCAATCCGAGGGATGTGCATAGCTGGATGGGGATCTCCTTCTTGATCCTGCGGGCCGCCTCGCAAATCGTGTCCAACTCCTGCCCGGCGGGGGCCCGACCGCTGGCCACAACACAGTACCGGTACGCGCCAATCGCCTTGGCGGCGCGGGCTCCTTCCACAATCTTTTCTACCGTCTGCATGGAATAACAGGCCACTCCGGAACTGGCCGAGGCCGACTGGCTGCAATACGCGCAATCCTCACTGCACGCCCCGCTCTTGGCGTTACGGATGACGTGCAGGGTCACATCGCGCCCGAAGTAATGCTTCCGGATCGCAAACGCCGCATCCAGCAACGGCAGCAATTCATCATCGCCGGACCGCAGCAGTTCCAACGCCTGATCCCGCCCGATCGGCTCACCCGAGAGAACCCGTCCGCTCCATTGATGCCATCTGGTCATGCTTGTCCCGCCCCTGGTTGAACCCCGCTTGTCCGCCGCTTAGCCCGCCTCATCCACCGGAGCGGCCTCCTCAAGATCCTCCGCCGGCAACGGGAAATCCTCATCCCTTGAACCTTGCGGCGCACTTCCGGCCCCCTTCGGGGAGCCCAGGAACTGGACACGGTCCGCGCGGACCCGAATCTTGCTTCGCTTCTGTCCGTCCTGGGTCGTCCATTCATCCATCTGGAGGCGGCCCTCGATATACACCGTGCTTCCCCTGGTCAGGTACTTCCTGCATAGTTCCGCCTGCTTGTCCCACACCACGACATCGACAAAGCACGTACGCTTGACGACCTGCCCGTTCTTGTCCTTGTAGTCCTCATTGACGGCCAGACGCAGGTCCGCCACGCTGATTCCTGTGGGCGTGGCGCGTACCTCCGGATCACGAGTCAGGTTCCCGATCAACATCGCACGATTAAACGAAGCCATGGTTTTTCCTCTTCTCTTGCGGCGTCTTTGTCCTTATAACCGCCGCTGTACGGATTCGCAAGGAGCATCTGGACTATGAAACTCATCCTGGCTTCCCATTCGCAAGGACGCGCCGCACTGCTCAAAGCCGCCGGCTATGTGTTTGAACGGGTCCCATCGAATCTCGATGAGCCGGACCCGCCCAAAGGCACCCACCTGGAAGACCATGTGGAGCAACTGGCTGAGGCAAAGGCGGCAGCCGTGGCGAAACTTTATCCGCAGGCTGTTGTGATCGGAGCGGATACCGCGCTCATCCTCGGGCGAAACATCTTGGGCAAGCCCATCAATCTTGCCGACGCCACCCGCATGCTGATGAGCCTCGGCGGGCGAACCCACCGGATCAGCAGTGCGGCCTGCGTCATCTTCCCCGCCTCGGGGCCAAGCAAGCACCGGAAGACCGTCCGGATGATCGATACAGCCTGGGTAACCCTGCGCCGCTGGCCGCAGGAACGACTGCGCCGCCACGTTCGCCTGACCCGGCCCCTTGCATGGGCCGGTTCCTACGCCGTGCAGGATCCGCGTTCCGCCGTTCTCGTTGAACGGATCCATGGCGATCTTGCCACCGTGATCGGCCTGCCTTTCCGGCAGCTCGACAGGCTCCTGAAGCCCTGGTGCGGGTAACCGGAAAGTTGGATTTGCATTCGCATCGCCGTGTGCTAGTTTTCGTCATGTCCCTTGCAAGATCGTCTGAAACAAGGAGCCGCTTATGAACTTGTTCCGCTCTATCACCGTTTTCATCGCCATGTTCCTGATCCTGGCCGCGCCGACCGTTGTCACGGCAGGGGACGGCCTGTCCCCCTGGCGGTTCAGCGCCGCAATCGGCAAGCTGGACACCGAAGGGGATGCGGATGTGGACGACGCCTATACCGCCAGCCTTCTGCTGGATTATGCCCTGTCGCCTTCGCTTTCCATTGAAGCTTCACTCACGTTTGTGCCCACACTGGAAGGAAACTACTACACCGACTATTCCTCCGGGGCCCCTTTGCAGGTCAACCGCCTTCAGGAAGCCACAGGCGAGGATGAAACCTCGGCAGCAGGAGCCGCCGTGGATGCCCTGTACTACCTGGCGCCGGGGAAATCCCTGAATCCGTACCTGTCGGCTGGCGTGGGCTTTCTCCGTTACAGCGAGGAAATCGGCGAAAACGACGGGCTCGACTTCACCCCCCGCGCCGGTGCCGGCCTCCTGCAAAGGCTGACCGACTCCCTGTCGCTTCGTGTGGATTTCCGTTATTTCGCGGCGGGCACCGTGACAAAAAGCGAGTCCAACTCGCGAATCGACTGCGGACTTGCCTGGACTCCCGGCCACCGCGGGACAGCGCAAGTGCCCGTGACCATCATCCCTGTCGCCGCACCTGAACCGCCGTCTGCCGGCACCCCCCGGGCGGAACCCCTTGCCGCACCCGAAACGCCACCCGCCCAGATTGTGGATCGGCACGAATTGTACATCGAGTTCACCGGCAGGAATACCGCTGTCGAGGCCCAGTATTTTGAACAGCTTGATGTAATCGGCAGGATGCTGAAGGATCACCCCGCCTCAACAGCCCTGATCGAGGGTCATTGCGACCAGCGCCGGAATGACAGCGAGAAGGAAGCCCTCGAACTCACCCGTAAACGGGCGGAAGCCGTACGGGACTACCTCGCCGGCGGGAAATGGAAGATCTCCAGAAACCGCATGGAAACCGCAGGCCTCGGGTTTAGTCAGCCCAAGGAAAAAGCCGACCTGGATAACGGCAATACAGCAAACCGGCGGATCGTCATCTCCATACGCCGCCCCGCCATTCCGGTAGAACGGGAGTAGTCCGCCACAACAGGACCAATTCCCGGGTCTTGCCTCGAGGCAGGTCCCTGAGGGATCCGGCCGAACCATGGTCATCCTTCAGGCAAAATGCCCTGCGTACTTCTCCATGGCGTCCATGAGAGCTTCCACGTTCTCCAGAGGCACGCCCGGATACAACCCGTAGACCATCATCAGGCCGCCCTCCCGGCTCCCCAGCCTCGTGACTTCCTCGCGGATCAGACGGTCGATCTGTTGAGGCGTGCCCCGCGCCGTGATGGCCTGCCGGTCAATATCCAGGTCAATGCAGGTGCGCCCCGCAAACTTCTTTTCAATCCAATCGATCCCATTGACAAGGTCCTGCAGGTTGATGACCTCCACACCCCCTCCGATGAGGTCATCGACCAGCGTGCGGATGTCACCGTCGGAATGCATATGGACAATGCAGCCGCGTTCACGGGCTGGCTTCATCAGTTTCTCATAAACCGGCCGGATGAACCTGCGGAAGCTTTCCGGGCTGAGCATGGGACCGACCTGCATGCCCAGGTCCTCCGGATAACTCATCATGTCCGGCTCCAGTTCCAGCCACTTGAGCACGAAGTGGTGGTTGAATTCCTCGACCATGCTGACGAGTTTCCACAATTCAGGCCTTTCATCCATCATGTCGAGGATCAGATTTTCGTATCCGCGAATATCCTGGAGGCGGAGAAACGTATGCCCGTGAGGAAGCCCGCCGCAGACCAGCTGCCCCGCCACCTTCTGTTGACGAACATGGGACCCAAGACCCTGCCAGTCGACCGGATAGGTTCCATCCGTCTTTTCCGGATCGGGCGGCGTGTAGCTGGAAAACGAATCCCAGGAGGACAACGGATGTCCATGGACCGACCCTGTAATCCCATCCTCGCTGGTGGACCACACGCATCCCCATGCGTCGGTATAAGGCTCATCCTTGCGCTGATTGAGACCGTAATACGGGGTAACGGTTGCCTGACGAATGAAATCCGGAAAGAGGAGACGATGCGCTTCCATCAGGTCCTGCAGCGCCTGCGGATCATAATGATTCCAGGATGCCGCACTGATTTGGAAGGACATGGGGATAAAGTCGGGCTTTTCAAACCGGATCGCCTTGAGAATATTCTCACGTTGAGTCATGCAGTTTCCTGATTCCCACATAAAGTTAGCGCACAGAAACCTGTGCGGCATGCGGACCACGGCTTTACGAGTATTGGGCGGCCGCCTCCTTGGCGTAGCGAGTCCATTCGTGCAAGCGGTTCGGGTGCCCGGCAAGGGTCTCCAGCTCCCGGAGTACAATCTGGTAGCGGTATCCCTGAAGCTTCCGGGCGCCTTTCATCAAGTCCTCCTTGATCTGGGTGGCAGAGTCGGGGAAGACCACATCGCTGGCCTTCTGGCGCCACATGATACAGTAGCCCCGGCCTGCTTTTTCCAGGACGGTGTCCAGATCCGTCCACGCACTGCAGACAAAGATCCGCAGGTTGGGGATCGATAGCACCCCGTCGATCTTGTGGGTCAGGTTCTCACAACACCCGTATCCAACAAGCCCGAATCTCGCGAAGATCGGCCTCTGGTAGTTCAGACAGAATTCCTCCCACATGGCGGGCGAGACCTGGTCGAATTCCTGCGAATTCGCCATGCACCAGAGATTTCTGCAGGTCAGGCGCGCATTCACTCCGGTTTCGCCGATGGGATCACTGCAGGTCATGGGACCGCTGTTGCCCGGCGTGATCAACCCGGTACTTTCGATATAGTCCATCGAAGCCAGTGTCGAGTCGCGCAAATAAGCCATTAAACGGTGCATCCGCTCGGGTTCGGCAATCATGTCCATCATCATCTGCTCCAGCCCGCGCAAGTCCGCCGCGGCCATTCCCAGCGTCGCACCGAGAAGCGGACCCACCGTCACTTTCACCGGCAGGATGTCGCCCAGCAGATCCTCCAGACGGGTCTTGAGCGCCTGCGTCTCGTCTTTGCAATAGACGAACGCGGGGATCCGCAGCTTGCTCAGGTCGTCCACCGTCTTCAGCGGCGGGTCATACCCCCACGCGCCGCCTTTCTCGCTGGTGGTGTGCCGGCCGACCGTGACGCCCCAGACATTCTCGGGGTCCACCTTGAAAACCGCCCCGATATCCAGATAATCCTCGACGGGCTCATCATCGTCGATATCCCTCTTGTGAATCGTCTGCAGGAACCGATACTCAAGCGGCCGCAATGACGGATCCGTGCACTCGAGCCTATCGTCTGTAATGATCTCCTTCCAGCATCCCACCGGCCTGCACCAGACCGGTGCCCGGTCGGGCTTGCGCAGGGCATTGACATCCGCCCAACGCTTCTTGATGGCGGCCATTCTGGGTTCCCTGGCCATTGCCGCAACCTTTTCCGCGAGAGCCCGAATGCGATCCTTGTCTTTCTGTGAACAGGTCATATCCGATTGTGTGTCCTTCCTGCCGGACGAGAATGCAGCAAAATGATTGCAGGTCAGTGTAGATTATCGCCCCCCAGTGGATCAATGAAAGATCATACGGGAGTGACCAGACATACCGTCATTTCGCACCCGCCGACAAGATCCCACACCATCTACCTCTGCTTATAGAAGGGCAGATAGCGATAGTACACCTCGAGGCAAAGCGCTGCCGTGGCTGTCATGTAGATCCGGCCCCCTCGGGCGCCCAGCACGCACACCGGATCCCAACTGCCTTTGGCGGGTCCCCGCTGGACCTGCCCGGATAACAGGGCCTCCACCAGCGCCTTGTTCCACACCGAGAATTCCGGCGCACCGGACATATACAGGGCCAGCGTGCTGTAGTACCAGAAATACAGATTCACACCGTTCTCCTGGGAGGACCACTCCGGCAGATGTTCCATGAGATACGGAATGGTTTCCCCCTGCCCCCGCATGCGGGTCTTCTCCTGCATCATCAACTGGCAGAACCAGCCTTCCGCTGTCATGGTGGGCGTGGCCCCCTGGCCGGGCATGTAGGCATAAAGTCCGCCTTCCCTGCCGCGCCGCACCGCATCCAACCATTCCTCAACCCACTGGAAATGCTCCGGATCAATCCGGACGCCGGCAATCATCGCGCTCTTCAATGCCAGGACCTGCCACCCGGTCACGGATGTATCCGAATCCTTCCGCGGCTCGTATCGCCAGCCGGCACCCGGATTCTGCGCCCGCGCAATGAACGCCACCGCCCTCTCAATCGGCCCGAGCAACCGTTTGTCGCCCGTCATGGAGTAGGATTCGCACAGCGCGGCCGTGGCCATCGCCTGCCCGTACATCTGGCCGTCCCGCTGCAGGTCTCCGTCCGGCTTCTGCCCGTCGATCAACCAGTTGAGGGCCTTGCGAACAGTTTCCTTGTGCTCCCCTTTGACGTGCGTGTACCCGGCGCCAAGATACGAAAGCAGGCACAGTCCCGTCAGGGCCACATCTTCATCAGCCCGGTCCCCAGGTCCGCCGCATCGCGATAAGGTCCTGAAACCATCCACATCCCAGCGCCCGTCCTCGCTCTGCGACTGCGCGAGCCATACCAGCGCCGATTCCACAGCCTGCTCGGTCTTTTCCGACCCGCCGAATTCACGCGCAATCTCCTTGCGGCGTTCCGGCGCACGCAGGGTGTATATCGCCTTCTGGATCACTTTCGCGGGGACCGAGGAAAGCTCATCCGTGATGAGCACCCTGGCTGTGCCCGCGCCTCCTGAACCCCGGCCGGATGCCGCGATCCGGTCCGCCACCCCGCTTGCGGCACCCCCCCCATCCAACCGCCCGTGTGACTTACCGCCCGCGAGCGAAAGGCCGGCCGACCCCACATCGCGCCAGTCGGGTCGCGGGGAACTCCCTGCGCCGCCCATGCCGCCGCCCGCCTTGTCGACCCGAAAATCGCCCGGAGCCCTCACGGTACGGGACCCGGAATTTCCCGTTCCAGCCAAGGCTCCCCCAGCCGCCGCCTCACTCTTCGTCACCGTGCCAAATGCTGTTCCCTGATCCTGGCCGTGCAATCCGAATGTCCTCCCATCGAGAGCCCCTTCAGGCACCACCCCATCACCCCGCACCGCACGATGCGGAATCGCCACCCCGGTCCCATCCGCAAGACTGACGCCCCGTCTATCCGTCGTTCCAGTAACCGGCATTTCGGTCGCCCCTTTCCCGCCACCACCCGGCTTGCCGTGATCCGCTGAACCCGGGAAACCCGAAGCAGCCTTGCCAACCGACATCGGCACAGCCTCTCTTGCACCGGTTGCCCCCACACGTCCCGCCTCGGCAGCGCCTGAATCCGTGGACGTGATCCCCCGCATAGAGCCCGCCAGCGCCGCAGTGCCGTGTCCTGCCTTTTCGCGCGTCACCACGCTGACCGCCGAGCCCGCGACAGCCTCCTCGACAAACATCCGGCCTCCCGCAAGACCCTTGACCTCGCTCCGCTCGAATCCACCCGCAAGGGATCCGCCCGGATCCGTTACTCCCAGGAAGGCGCCTTCAACATCCTGCCGCGCAAAGGCGCTCCCCGCCTCATGGCTTCCGAAACTTCCGCCAGCCTTTTCTTCCCCCGTACCCCATTCCTGCCAGGCCCCGGCACTGGCTGACTGAACAGTTCCTGTTGTCGCCCGATCCGAAACCCGAACTGGCGCATCCGCCGACATCACGCTCCCGAATCCCGTTAATCCCTTCGAACTCCCACGCCCCGCCGGCATTCCGGCTTCGCCCTGGCGGTCCTCCGGAACCGGGGCAAACACGGCCTGAACGGAAGCAATATCCAGTCCGGCATCACTCCCTGTCTCCTCGCCGATGCCCGCATTCCCAAGCGCCCATTCCATCGATGCGCCTCCAGCCATAACCCGTCCTGAACCGGAATCGATCCCTTCCGGGGCCATTCCGCGCTTGTCGACTTTGACATCCGCAATAGGACGGGCGGAGACGCCAGATATCCCGTCCATGCCCTGACCGGCAACGGATGCAACCGCCTCGGCACGGCCACCAACCGCCGTCATTGCGCCTTGAGTTGTGCGGCGACCCGCGGCCTGTAAACGATCTTCGACCCCGGCCCATTCCCTGGCAGAGGTGGTGCCGGATAAAGAAGAGGTTCCTGTGAGTTTCCTTTCCCCGGCCGCCCTCCCCTGCAAGGACACCTGGGCACGAACGGATCCTGCGGGGCCCGCCACCATTCCCATTCCCTGCCCGGCCCGACCGGGCCCGACGTCGCGCGCCACGGCGGAAGTTTTTTCCGCCACAGGAACAGACGGGCCCGATTCGCGGGCCAACGGCTGCAAGGCAACCTCCAGCACAACCGCCGGATCCCCGCTCCTTGCACGGATCTCGCGCACTTTCGCGGCAGCCCCTTCGAGAGAAACACGGCGCTCGCCCGATGCCGGAGCCTGATCCGCCAGGCGGGCGACAGACACAGCGGAAACATCCGGATTGAATTCGCCAACCGCCCGCTCCGGCGCGGACACATCGGGCCCTTCGCCCTTCTGGTAGGCGGCCTCCAACGCAGGCGCGGCACGTCCGCTCCGCTGCGCTTCCTTCCATTCCGCAGTCATCGCCTCCGCGCGCACATCCAGGGCTTCGATCGTTTGTCTTCCGGGAACCGCACGGAGGATTTCGTCCTCACGCTGTATCATCCGCCGGCTGCCATCCACGGATGCCTCTGTGCGGACTGGCGCCCTTTGCACATCCATCCCTCCGGCCACCTGGGGCCGCTCCCGGTCCAGGGAAGGAATCCTGTCCTCCCCGCGTAACGGCTCCGCATCCGGCAACTCACGCGGAACCTCTTGAGTCGGCCGGGCTCCGGACGGTAATGAGCCCTGCTTCAGTTTCACCACCACCGCCCGCTCGACCTCCGCCTGCCGCTCCCCGGAGGCAGCCAGACGATCCTCAATTTTCGCCTTGCCCGCGGAGGCCATTACGGCCTGCACCCGTTCACCGGGATCCGGGTCATGGGACTGCAGGGCCTCCGGATTCGCGCGGAAGCGACGGAACCCGCCTGCGGCAGAACCCGCCTGATCATTCCGCCCGGCATCCATCTCGCGCAAATCGGGCGGCGTTACCGCGGTGAACTCGCTCCGGACCTCCTCGCTCAGCTGACTCTCGGTCCATTGCGGTACACCGGAGGAAACGGCCAACGCGTTTTCATCGCCGTCACTGGGGGCCGCCCCGTCCTGGAGGATATAGCCGCCAAACATGGAAGCCATCATCATGTGAATCAGAATGCTGATGAACATCCCCAGCGCAAGGAACCCCGATTCCTTCCGCCGTCCGGCCACCAGCATGGAAAACAGAAGCAGAACTGCCGCCGTCAGGATAGCCGCCACGATCTGCCAGCCGAAACGCAGCGTGAGATAACGCCAGTATCCGGTCCAGCTGACAGGCGCCAGCAGGCTGACCGCCACGGCCGCCATGAGTCCCACGGCGAACGGGAACCAGAGCCACAGACGATGCCTCACTGCTCGCGAATGATCGTTCAATGCATTCCCTCGAGTATTCCGCCGGACGCCTTACAGGTCCTCCTGCCGGGTCGTGAGGAAGGTATGCCTGACCCCGTGCTTCTCGCAGAGATCCAGCACGTCCACGGCATGTTGCAGGACTGCACGCCGATCCCCCCGGATAATCACCGCCTGGTCGGGATTGCCCTCCCTGGCCTGGGCAATCAGCCGCTCGACATCCGCGGGCTGCCGCGGCTGGCCGGCAATCGAAAGCCGTCCATCCTGCCCCACATTGATGATCAACTCGCGAGGTATGGCCATCACGGGCCGGGCATTATGACTGTCCGGCGGCTTGACCTGGACATCCCGTTCAATATCCGCGAATTTCGTGGCCATCAGGAAAAAGACAAGCAGGAACATCATCGTGTCGATCATCGGGATCACGTTGATGCCATAAAAATCGTGGGCAAGGGTCTTGGTTCTCATGGAACGTTTCCCTCAGGTCCTGACCGCCAACCGTTCTGACAATTCGGTTGCGGCATCATCCATTTCCGACACCAGCTTCTCCACCCGCTCCTGAAAGAACAGGTAGAGCACGAGGGCGACAATGGCGATGCTGAGCCCGGCGGCGGTCGAGACCAGGGCTTCGTAGATACCTCCCGCGAGCAACTCGCTCTTTCCCAAGGCATCCTGCATGGCCGCCACAGTCATGAACGCACGGATGATCCCAGTGGCGGTTCCCAGCAATCCAAGAAGCGGCGCCACACTGGCAACGCCCGAGAAAACCCGGTTATTGCGCTGGAGCCGGACCACTTCCCGGGCGGAGGTGTCCTCCATGGCCTTTTCCACCTCCAGAATGGTCCGGTTCGCCCGGCGCGCTCCTGCGGATACGATCCGGGCCAGCGGGTTGCGCTGGCCTTCACACAGGGCCATCACCTGGCCAGCGTCCACAGTCCGTTCCGGCCGATCCAGGATCGATCTCAATTCCCCGAGAAGTCCCTCGGGTGCCACGTTCCGGCGCCGCAGGGTCAGGAGCCGCTCCACCGCAAAACCAAGAACAAGGATGCTGCAGAGATAAAGGGGATACATCACCACGCCGCCTTTTTGCAGAAGTTGAATCAGAGTCAAACCGCCGCCCGGCAGAACCGGCTGATCCCGTTCCGCAGCCGTAGACCCGGCAACAGCCCCAGCCTGTTGCGAATGCCCTCGTTCCGGTGCAACAGAAGGAACAACCGCCTGTCCCTCCGCCAGAACCGGGATCAGAATTCCCAAGATACACAACACCATCACACAGAGTTTACTCATTCCTTTGCCCTTCCCTTAATCTCGTTACAGGATCCGGATGCAGAGTACGGTCTCATATTTTTCCACGCCGTTCCGCCGCAGGTTTGGCCCACTTCGTCCCCTTGAAGTTCCGAAGTATCTCGTCGTACGACTTTCCGGCCTCGGCCTTTTCGCCCAGCGCCTCCTGGCACTTGCCGGTCTCGAACAGCGCTCCCGCGACCCATTCGGGATAGGCGCCATACAGGGCAATCACCCTCAGGTACGCCAGGATGGCGGCCCGGAAGTCATTCTTCGCCTGCGCAACCTGTCCGATGAAGAACTGCGCCTCCGCCCCCGTTTCCGATTTGGTCCGCCGGGTAACCTCCTGGAAACAGGCTTCCGCCGCATCATATTTCCGCAAGTTGAAGCGGGCTTTCCCCAGCAGGAAGTTCGCCTGGATCAGCACGGGGTCTTCCTGGCTGCTCTTGAGAACCGTCTCCAGCGGCTCCACCGCCTCCGCATGCCGGTCGAGGATGATCAGGCAGTTGGCCAGACCCAGGCAGGCATCCGGCAGGAGTTCGTGGGACGCCGCCCGCTTGTCCGTGCTGAACCGGCGGAACCGTTCGACAGCCTCCTCGGTGCGCCCTTCCTTGGCGTACGCCTGACCCGCCTGCAACAAGGCATCCAGATGGAGTTCGCTGTCCGGAAATTCCCGGGTCATCCGGTCAAACATTTCCGCCGCCTTGCCATACTCGTCCATCAGCCAGTGGCTCCACCCCATGCGGAAGAGAACCTTGTCGCCCAGGCGCTGATCCTTGGTAACCGCCAACGCCTTGCCATACAGTTCCAGGGCATCGCGAAGCCGGCGATTTCGTCCTTCCGGCTTTTCCGCCGCCGCCGCTTCCAGCGCGATCTTGTAGCGGGCCTCCCCAAGATAGAAGCAGGCATCGGCTGCCAGCGGGTCCGCGGGACATTTTTCCGCGAGGACACGGAACGACTGAAGGGCCTGTTCATCCTTGCCGGCCTGCCTCCAGGACCACGCCTGCTCATACAGCACCCGCGCCAGATCCTCCGCTGCGGGATACTCTTCCGCCACAGCCTTGAAGGCCGCCGCGGCTTCCTCCCATTTTTTCTGTTCCTGACGGCAAGTGCCGGCCGCCATCAGGGCGGCCCGCGCAAGCTCATGCCGGGGGAACAATGTGCGGACTTTCATCGCGGCCTCCTCGGCTTCCACCCACTTCCGGAGTTGGATCAGGCTCCAAGCCTTGCGATAATACGACTGGGCAGCCACCTCGGATTGCGGATACTGGCGGACAACCTGTTCAAACGCGGCGACCGCTGCAGCCCACTGCTCCCGTTCAAGATGGCACATCCCGATCCCGAACAGGGCATAGGGAACCAGCGTGTTGGTCTCCGCCAACCCGGTCAACCGCGAGTAGGCCTCCGCGGCCTTTTCGTACGCCTTCTGGTCGTAATAGCACTCGGCTATCTGGTACTGGACCTGCGGCAGAAGCTCACTCTTCGGATATTCGCGGAGAAAGCGCTCCAGATGCTTCGCCGCATCGACCTTCCGGTTGAGCCGCATGAACGCCAGGGCAATCTTCAGCAGGGCATCATCGCCGAACCGCCCGTGGTCAGGCGAATCAAGGTAGGCGCGCAGGGACTGTACGGCCTCATCATACTGCTCCATTCCGAATCGGCAAATCCCCGCCAGATACTCCGATTCCGCTGCGATCGCGGCCCCGGCCGCCTTGCGGTCAACCTTCTGGAGGCGATTCAACGCCTCCAGGTTCTTCTTGGCGTAGTGATGTACCCATGCCATCCGGTATTGGGTGCGGGCCACCCGGTCCGCCGCCTGTCCAGCCAGGGCAAGGAAAGCCTCGTATCGCTCCGCCGCTTCAGAGTATTGCTTCAGGAGGAACCGGTTCTCCCCGCTGAGGAAAAGAACCTGGGGCAGCAGTTCATGCCCCTTGTACTTGTCGAGAAAACGCCGGCAAGCGGTTTCGGACTCGGTAAACTTGTCCGCCCGGTGCAGGGCGGCACACGCGGAATACAGGGCGCGGGCCGCCGGCTCGCTCTCGGGGTAGTCCGCGGCATACGCCTGGAACGCCGCGGCGGCCTCCTGAAACTTGTCCCGCGCCAGGCAGGCATCCGCCAGGCCCAGACGCATGTCACCCGCCACACCGGATTTCGGAAAATCACGCAGAGCCGCCTGAAAAGCTGCTTCCGCCTCCTCGGCCTTGTTCAGCCTGAGTAAACTCATGGCAACCCAGTAGGCCGCCTCGCCGGAAGGCTCCTTCGCTTCCTTCGCCAAGGGCCCCAGAAGCGCGATGGCTGCCGCGAAATCTCCCGCCTCGAACAGGGCTGTTCCGGCATATAGACGAGCCTTTCCGGATTGCGCACTCTGCGGAAAGCGCTCTGCCATCTGCCCGAAAGCCGCCGAGGCTTCCTTCAGGTTCCCCGCCTTGTAGAAGGCCAGTCCGCGTTCATAGGCGGCAGGCTCCGCAAACGCTCCGCTGCCTGCGGCCACCGCCTCGTAGCCGGCTGCCGCCTTGGCATAGGCACCCTGCCGGTAGAGGGCCTGCGCCAGACGGAACCCCGCCTCTTCCGCCAGATCACTGCGTGGATACTTGTCCAGGAATCGCTCAAAGGACTTCTGCGCATCCCCAAACCGGTTCTGGTTGAACTGCGCAAAAGCCAGATGGAAAGCGCTTCTTTCCATCAGGCCCAGGAAGGCATCCCCCGCCTTGATTCCGGCCTCCTCGAGTTTCCGGAGCATGGCCTTGGTCTCCGCCGCTTTCGGGTCGGGATACTTCTCCACAAACGGCTTCAGCAGGGCTTCGGCCTCCGGGTATTTCTCCAGGCTGACCTGGCAAGCCGCCTGACGGGCCAGCGCCCAGTCAGCCAGGTAGTGCCCTGCGTATTTCTCGCGCATTTGCGCAAACAGATCCAGGGCCTCCTGGAACCGGCCGAGAGCCACATAGCTCTGCCCAAGCTGGAACCAGACTTCGGCGGACTGCGTAAAATCCGGCTTGCCCGTCCGCACCTTTTCATATTCACCCGCCGCCTTCTCAAATGCATCCGCATGGAACCACGACTGAGCCAGACCGAAATGCGCTTCAAACTTGCGATCATGATCCGGATAGTTCCGGAGAAATGCGGCATACGACTCCGCCGCCAAAGCATACTTGCCGCTGTTGTAAAGCCAAACCGCGAAGTTATAGTCGTCCAGCGCCTTGGCATCATTGGCGCCGGCCCCGACCGCAAGCGGCAGACAAGCGGCAAGGATCAGGACAAGTGACAGGAATGCGGACTTTCTTGCGACACACTGCATGGTTATTCCCCTTGGGTGTTCAAACCAACGGCCTCTTCCGAATCACCCCAGCCGCAGTAGCCCACGAAACGAAAGGGATACCCCAGCACTGGCAGCCACCCGGAAAAGAGCTTCATAGAAAGGTCGAGACTGCCAAACAAGGGGGGATCGGTCAAGTATACCGGTAAAAAAAGCGGCACGGTCCAACAGGACCCTGCCGCTTGCTGTCGCATCCCCGACCGATTTGCCCGAATCAGACCGCCTTGATCAGGAGCGAGCAGTTATGCCCGCCAAAGCCCAGCGAATTGTTCAGGCACGCGCGTATCTTAACCTCCCGTGCCGCGTTCGGAATATAATCCAGATCGCAATCCGGGTCCGGAGTCGTGTAGTTCATTGTACCCGGCACCACGCCCCTGCTGATCGCCAGGGCGCAAATGACCGTCTCAATGCCGCCCGCCGCCCCGAGAAGATGTCCCGTCATGGATTTGGTCGAGCTGACCATCACCTTCCTGGCTTGCTCGCCCAACGCCGCCTTGATGGCCGCCGTCTCGTTCTTGTCGTTCAACGGCGTGCTGGTTCCGTGGGCATTGACGTAGTCGATGACGTCAGGGGTCAGGCCGGCATCACGGATCGCCTTGGACATGGCCCGGGCCGCGCCTTCGCCGCCCGGCGCCGGAGCCGTGATGTGATTGGCATCACAGGTCGCGCCATAACCGGCCAGTTCACAATAGATCCGGGCCCCGCGCTTGACCGCGCGATCATATTCCTCCATGACAATGATCCCCGCGCCTTCACCCATGACAAAACCATCCCGATCCTTGTCAAACGGACGGCTTGCGCGTGCGGGGTCGTCATTACGGGTACTCATCGCCCGCATGGCCGAGAAGCCCGCGATGCCGAGGGGGCATACCACCGCTTCGGTCCCGCCCGCCACCATCACATCCGCCTCCCCGTACTGGATCTGGCGGATCGCCTCGCCAATCGAATGGGCACCGCTCGCGCAGGCCGAAACCACGCAGTAATTCGGTCCCTTCATCCCGTGTTCGATGGCAATCAGCCCGGACGCCATGTTGACGATCATCTGGGGAATCATGAAAGGAGAACAGCGATCCGGGCCCTTCTGGATCAGCACGGAATGCTGATCTTCCATTGTAATCAAGCCGCCCACACCCGAGCCCACCATACATCCGACGCGCTCGGGATTCTCGGCGCTCATCTGGATCCCGGAATCCTGCATGGCCAGCTTGCCCGCAGCCACCGCATAGTGGCAGAACGGGTCCATGCGCCGCTGTTCCTTCTTGGGAATAAACTTGTCGATTTCGAATTCCTTGACTTCAGCCGCGATCTGCGTAGCCATGGCCGACGCATCAAACCGGGTGATCCTGCCGATCCCCGATGTGCCCGCGCAAAGTCGCTGCCAGAAAACGTTGATATCGCATCCGAGAGGCGAAACAACCCCTAAACCGGTGACTACCACTCTGCGTCTGCTCATGCTCATTTCCTCGTTTCCAGGTATAATGCGACGAAGTCAATACAAACGCGGGGAGATGTTGCCATCTCCCCGCTTCAAGAAACCTTCCGAACTCAGGCTCCCAAGCCCTTGCTCTTCAGATAATCGATCACCGCGCCGACGTTCGTCAGCTTCTCGGCATCCTCGTCCGGAATCTCGGCGCCGAATTCCTCTTCAAACGCCATGACCAGTTCCACTGTATCCAGCGAATCAGCGCCCAAATCCTCGATGAAGGACGCCTCACGGGTCACCTGCTCCGCGTTCACGCCCAACTGCTCGACAATGATATCCCTGACTTTATCTTCCAATGCCATTTTCCTATCCTCCTTTACGCTGTTGCTTACTGCATCACCATGCCACCGCAGACCGTCAGCACCTGCCCTGTCATGTACGAGGAAGCATTGCCCGCCAGGAACAACACCACGTCGGCCACGTCATCAGGCTGCCCAAACCGCCCCATCGGAATGGCATCCAACATCTTCTTACGCACCTCTTCAGGCAACGCGTCGGTCATCCGGGTCTGGATGAATCCCGGCGCCACCGCGTTAACCCTCACGTTACGCGAGGCCAGTTCCTTCGCCGCCGACTTGGTCACGGCAATCACTCCGGCCTTTGAGGCAGCGTAATTACACTGCCCGGCGTTTCCGATCAAGCCAATAATTGAGGCCACGTTGACGATCGCGCCGGACCGCTGCTTCATCATCGGCCGGGCCGCCGCCTTGGTAAACAGGAACGTACCTTTGAGGTTCACATCCAGGACCGCATCCCAGTCCTGCTCGGACATGCGGATCATCAGTGTGTCCTTGGTGATCCCGGCGTTGTTGACCAGGACATCCAGCTTCCCGAAGGCTTCCATGACGCCATTGACCACGGCATCCACCGCCGCCGCCTGGCTCACATCCGCCTCGAAGCACTTCACCTTGCGGCCCGCCGCCTCGACCAGTCCCGCCGTCTCGGCCAGCCACTCGGCCTTGAGATCGCAAAGCGCCACATCACAACCCGCCTCCGCCAGCTTCCTGGCAATGGACTGCCCGATCCCTCGTGCCGCCCCCGTTACCAGTGCCACCTTCCCATCCATCTGTCCCATCTTGCGCCTCCTTGTAGAACCCTTGTTATCCCTTCAACCCAGCCACCGCCTTGTCGAGGGTCGCCACATCCCCGATGCTCACGGCCGCGGCATCCTTGTCAATCCGCTTGATCAGGCCGGCCAGGACCTTGCCCGGCCCGCATTCGACATAGTCCGTAACACCATTCTGCCGGAACCACTCGATGCTGGCCACCCACTGCACCGAGGAGGTCACCTGGCGCACCATCAACGCCCTGATCTCGTCCGGCGTCCCGTGCGGCTTGCCGGTCACGTTCGAGACCACAGGCACCGCCGGCGCCTGGATGGACACTTCCTTGAGAACCTGCTCCAGTTTCGCGCCCGCCGACGCCATCAGGGGGGAATGGAACGCCCCGGCCACGGGCAGCACCACCGTCTTCTTCGCACCCGCCGCCTGTGCCAGCTTCTCGGCCTCGGCAATCTTCGCCTTGTCACCCGAAAGCACGATCTGCTCGGGCGAATTGATGTTGGCCATCTGCACGCCCGCCGCCGCGCACACCTTCTCCAGTTCAGGCAACGCCAGCCCCATCACGCTGACCATCCCGCCCTGCCGCTCCTCGCAGGCTTCCTGCATGGCCTTGCCGCGCACCTTCAACACCTTGACCGCGTCCTCGAACGACAGCACGCCGCCCGCCCACAACGCCGTCCACTCCCCAAGGCTCAACCCGGCAAATCCGGAAGCTGCGAAACCGGGGTGCAATTTCCTCAAAGCGGTGAAACAGGCCGCACTCGTCACGAAAATTGCCGGCTGGCAATTGTCGGACCGCGTGATCTCCTCGATGGGACCCTCGGCGCAAAGACGGGCAAGATCGAATCCCAGCACCGCACTCGCGCGGTCAAACAGATCCTTGCATTCGGCATGGGCCGCCACAAGGTCCTTACCCATTCCAACCGCCTGCGCACCTTGTCCGGCAAATACAACGGCTGTTTTCTTCATGCTTTGTCCTCCTGATCCAATTTCAGCTTCCAGGGTTCAGATTCCAGGTTTCGGGTTTCAGCTTTCAGGTGTCAGTTATTCTCCTGAAACCTGACACCTGAACCCTATTCCTCTATTCCCCTACACCTTACCGGCCTTCTTACGTCCTCCCTACATGCGTACCACGGAAGCCCCCCAGGTGAATCCACCCCCGAAGGCCACCATCACAACCACGTCGCCCCGCTTGATCCTGCCGACACGGATGGCTTCATCCAAGGCCACCGGGATTGAGGCTGCCGACATGTTCCCGAAACGGTCCAGATTGACGTAAAACTTGTCCGGCCCCACCTCCAGGCGTTCGCGAATGGCCTCGACAATGCGGATGTTCGCCTGGTGCGGCACCACGCATGCCACGTCATTCAACGTCAATCCGCTCTGTTCCAATGCTTTACGAGCCGCATCACCCATGCTGCGCACCGCGTTCTTGAAGACTTCCTTGCCGACCATCTGCATGTAATGCATGCGTTTCTCGATCGTTTCGAGGGAGGTCGGGTTCCGGCTTCCGCCGCCAGGAATCTTGAGTAGATCCGTTAAAGCGCCATCCGAGCCGGTCACCGTGGCAAGGAACCCGCGGGGGGCATCACTGGCCTGTATGACCACCGCGCCCGCGCCATCCCCGAAAAGCACGCAGGTTGTGCGGTCCTGCCAATCGGTCACACAACTGAGCTTTTCAGCCCCGATCACCAGAGCCGTACGGGCCGCTCCGGTGCGGATAAACTGGCTGGCGACGTTCATCGCATACAGGAAGCCCGAGCAGGCGGCTTCCAGATCAAAGCACGTGGCGTTCTTCGCACCGATCAGGTTCTGCACAAAGCAGGCCGTACTCGGGAAGACCATGTCGGGCGTGATCGTGGCCACGATGATCAGGTCGACATCCTCGGCCGCCACGCCGGCGTTCGCCAGGGCACGGCGCGAAGCCTCCGCCGCCATGTCCGAAGTCGCCTCATCGGGACGTGCGATATGCCGCTCACGGATCCCGCTGCGGGTCACAATCCATTCGTCCGTGGTCTCCACCATCTTCTCGAGATCGGCATTCGTCAGGACGCGTTCCGGAACATAGGATCCAGTCCCGGTGATCGCCACGGATTTCACGGATCCGACAGTGTCCTTCACTTGGGGCTGGGCTTGGGTTTTCATGCGCTCCTGTGCAGTTT
>CAIVSY010000114.1 GCA_903908715.1 uncultured bacterium | reverse complement strand
GGAAGTCGGAGCAACAACCAAGCCCGCCCCGCAGACTCCTGCGGGCATAACCATTGCATCCGGGCTCCCCCGCAAGACCCGTGTCCGGTGGGAACCGAACCCGGAGTCCGATATCACGGGATATCTCGTCGAGGGGCGCGAGAAGGGCGCGTGGCGTTTCCGGGAAGTGGCGCGGGTGAAAGCCGGCGGCGGGGAACCCCTGGAGGCCGTGCAGGAGGGACTGGCCGACAACACAACGTACGAGTACAGGATCAAGGCGCTGGACAAGGAACGGCTGGAAAGCGAATGGTCGGCGAACGCGCAAGGCACAACCAAGGCCCTTCCAGCCGCCCCCGCAGGGCTGAAGATCGCGTGGGAGGGCGATCAGGCCGTTGTCTCGTGGCAGGCGCCGGAAGGCGCCGGCATCCAACAGTACCGCCTCTGGAAGAAGGGACTGCTGGGGATGAACAGCGCCCGGATCGGCGAAACCGACGGACTCACCTTCACGCTGGATGGCGTCGGCGCCGGATCCAGGATGGCCATCCAGGTCACAGCCGTGGACAACGACGGCCTTGAAAGCGAGCGCAGCGAAGTGCTGGATATCCGGCGCTGATCCTCCACCCCGGCCAGGCGGCTACTGCTCGAAATAGGTGTAGCCGCGCATGCCCACCTTGTAGGCCTTGAGGATCGCGCTCTTGTCTTTCGGCGTGATCAGCTTGGCCTTCGCCGCCTTGTCGATCCGCGCCTTCATCTGCCCCACCATGTCCTCCGGATTGTATTCCATGTACTGGAGGATCTCGTCCACACGGTCCCCGGTCGTCTGGCGCGCCCATTCGACCTGCCCCTTGTCGTCAATGCTCACATGCAGAACATTGGTGTTGCCCAGCAGGTTGTGCATGTCGCCGATGGTTTCCTGATACGCACCCACCAGGAAGATCCCCAGGTAGTATTCGCGCCCGTCCCACTCGTGCAGGGGCAGGACATGCTTCACGTCATGCAGGTCGATGAACCGGTCGACCTTGCCGTCCGAATCGCACGTGATGTCCGCCAGCACGGCCTTGCGCGACGGACGCTGGTTGAGCCGGTGGATCGGGATGATCGGAAAGAGCTGGTCGATGGCCCAGAAATCCGGGATCGACTGGAATACGCTGAAGTTCCCGTAGTACACGTCCGCGATGACCGGCTCCAGCCCCTCCAGCTCGTCGGGAATATACTTGCGCCCCTTGGTCAGCGCCTGGATCCGGCAGATCGTCCGCCAGAACAGCGTTTCCGCCATGGCGCGCTCCCGTAGCGAGACATTCCCCTGCAGGAACATCGTGCGGACCTCGTCGCGGTAATAGACCGCATCGTGGTAGGACTCCTGCACGTTGCGGGGCGAAAGCGAATCGCAGACCTCCTTCATGTTCTCCAGGGCCACGCTCGCGTGCGCGGGCAGCCGTTCCGGCGTCTCGAGCGGCTCGAAGCGCCGGACGTGCAGCACGTTGAAGACCAGCACCGCATGATGGGCCACCGTGGCCCGGCCCGACTCGCTGACCAGGGTCGGGTGCGGCACACCGCAGGCGTCGAGGGTCTTCATGACCACTTCCACCACGTCGGACGCGTACTCCGAGGTCGTGTAGTTGGTGCTGCACTCGAAATTCGTGTGCGAGCCGTCATAATCCACGGCCAACCCGCCGCCAAGGTTCAGCAGGCCCATGCCGGCGCCTTCGCGCACCAGCTCAACATAGAACCGGCACGCCTCCTGCAGGGCGATCCGCACCTTGCGGATATCGGAAACCTGGCTGCCCAGGTGGTAATGCAGCATCCTCAGGCAGTCGAGCATCCCCTTGCGACGCAGGGAATCCACCAGCCCGATGATCTGGGAGGCGTCCAGCCCGAACTTGCTGCGGTCCCCTCCGGATGAATCCCAGTGCCCGCCGGCGCGGCTGGACAGCTTGGCCCGCACACCCAGGATCGGGCGCACCTTCATCCGCTCCGCGCGTTCAAGAATCAGATCCAGCTCGCTGGGCATCTCGATCACAAGGACGGTCCGGGTGCCCATCTTCACCGAATGGAGCGCCGTGTCGATATACTCCTCGTCCTTGTACCCGTTGCAGATGATGAAGGCGTCCGGATCCCGCATCATGGTGATGGCCACCAGAAGCTCGGCCTTGCTGCCGGCCTCGATGCCATGGTGATAGGCGCGGCCCGCCTCCAGGATGTCGGCCACAACCTCGCACTGCTGGTTGACCTTGATCGGGAACACCCCGCGGTACTCGCCCTGGTAGCCGGCCTCCGCGATGGCGTTGCGGAAACTCTCGTTGATCTCCTTGATCCGGGAGGCAAGGATGTTGGAGAAGCGGATCAGGACGGGCATGTTCAGGCCGCGCTCATGGCACTCCGCCACCAGGTGGGTCAGGCTGACCTCCGTTGAGCTCCGCGGACCGTTGGGCCGCACGATGACCTCGCCGCCGGGCGAGACATCAAAGTAGCCGCCACCCCAGTTCCGGATCCCGTAGAGTTCCGCCGAATGTTCCGCCGTCCAACGCGTCAACGCTTCCTGCCGCATCGCCTGTTCTCCTCACCCAATTCCTGCCGTGCACGATAGCATTCCAGGCAGAACCGGTCATCAGAATTTGCACACCCGACACCGCGCAGGGCGGAACAACAGCGAAGGGATGCCTGGTGCCTCTACGGAACGCCTGGTCCTGGAGTCATGGAAGAACACAGACTGCCCAGAATGAACAACCGACGGATGTAACGGCACTGTCGTACAAAGCAAAGAAATGGGCCAGGACTGGGAGACGCCCAAGGCAACCCTGAAAGCGAAGATGCTCCACACGGATCAGTCTGGAAGCATTTCCTCGGGGTGCAGAAGATTGTGCAGGATCCTGCCGATTTGCATCCTGGTGTAGGGCTTGGCAACGAATGTCCACCCGTGACCGTGAATATCCTGAATGCGGGACCGCTCATCGGCATATCCGCTGACCAGGACGATATGCACCGACGGATCCTCTGCCACAACCCTCTGCGCCAGATGCACTCCGCTGCCGTCCGTTAACACAACATCACTGAACAGGATCCTGATCGTGCCTTTTGCCGCCCGAAATGCATGCCAACCGCTTTCGACACTTGCCGCCTCGATCACACGGTATCCCAGGTTGCGCAACCGGATAACCGAGACTTCACGGACCGCAGCCGAATCTTCGACCAGCAGGATCAGGGATCCATCCCCAATCGGCGCAGCCGCCGTTTCTGCCATCACGCTCGCGACCGCCTCTTGTATGGCTGGGAAATGAACATCGAAGCGCGTCCCCTCTCCAGGTCGACTGGCCACATCAATCCATCCACCATGTTGCTTCACGATACCGAAAACAACCGAAAGTCCGAGCCCCGTACCCTTCCCCATCTCCTTGGTCGTGAAG
Source organism: uncultured bacterium (assembly GCA_903908715.1). Taxonomy (GTDB): domain Bacteria; phylum Verrucomicrobiota; class Kiritimatiellia; order CAIKKV01; family CAITUY01; genus CAIVSY01. Next base: position 34,014 of record CAIVSY010000114.1, on the reverse strand, counting down.
AACGGCTCGAAAATCCGGCCAACGACTTCTGGGGTCATGCCGACACCATGGTCAATCACCGTAATACGCACAAAGGTCGCACATGGTTTAATCTCCTCGTGGTGCGGCGATTCCGGAGCCCTGACAACAGACGTCTCAATCCGCAAATCCCCACCATCCGGCATCGCATCGCGGGCATTAACGCAGAGGTTCATCAACACCTGCTGAAACTGCGAGGCATCCAGCAGGGCAAGCGTTGGACTGGCACCCAATCCAAGCCCTATACGGATATCTTCCCCAAGGAGGCGCCAAAGGATCTTCTGCTGCTTGACAATGGCCGCATCCACATCCATGGGATGCGGCTGGATGACCTGCTTACGGCTAAAAGCAAGGAGTTGCTTGGTCAGGTCGGCCGCCTGCTGAGCGGAGTTCCGGATTTGCTCCAGCTGCTGACGGGCGGCTTCCGGCAATCCAATCCCGTCCAGCAACAGTTCCGAATACCCTAGTATGCAAAACAGGAGGTTGTTGAAATCATGCGCCACGCCACCCGCCAGCCGCCCGATGGATTCCATTTTCTGCGCCTCCACCAGTTGCGCCTGCAGGCTTCGTTGCTCCGCCTCCGCCTTGTTTCGCTCCGTTATGTCGCGGGCAATGGCGAGCATCCCGTACGGGACGCCCGACGGAGTTTTCAGGACCGACGTGCTCATCCATGTCGGGAACTCCAATCCATCCACCCTCACGTGACGGACTTCTCCGGTATGGTGTCCCCGCTGTTTCAGCATTAAAAGATGTGGATGAACTTCGTTCCTCCACTGCTCCATGGTATGGAAGACCGACAGGGGCTTGCCCAGGGACGCTTCAGGGGATAAACCGTGCATATCCGCCCACGCCCTGTTTACAAACCGGATGACCCCTTCCATATCCGAGATCGCCATCCCGTCCGTGGCCTGCTCAATGGCGACCTTGAGTTCAATCAGCTTGCTTTCCGCCTCCCGGTGCTCGGTCACATCCATAACCATTCCCAGATACCGCTCCACCCTCCCGCTCAAACCCTTCAATGGCATCCCTCGGGACACCAGCCAGCGTTCTTTCCCACCCGGCAACCGGACCCGCCACTCGGCATTCAATTCGGTTCCATCGCGTGCCGCCTTCTGTACCGTTTGCTCCGCCCTGTCGCGATCCTCCGGGTGAATCACCTTGCGCCATGAATCGTACGACGCCTTTTCAGTGGCGGGATCCAGTCCGTACAGTTTCCAAAGCGATTGAGACCATGCATTCTCGTTGGTCTGCAGGTCCCATTCCCATGTTCCCGCCTTGGCGGCATCCAGCGTAAGGTCCAAGTGTGCGAGGCTAAGCCGCAGGCGTTCCTCCGCCTGCCTCCGGTCAAGGGCAATGCCCATACTTGATGCCAGACGTTCCAGATATGCAATCCTGCTTTCCGAGAACCGCCCCGGCCTGCGGTCGTTCAATTGCAGAAGCCCCAAGATTCCCGACCCGGATCGGATGGGAATCAGGGCGATTGACTTGTAGCCTTCCTTGACACACAGGTTGCGCGGATTGAGGCGGGGATCCCCGCCATTGGGCAGGGGCGCGATGGAATCCGGATCATTTGTCCAGGCGCTGCCGCCCGGCGACACCGCGACTCCCTTCGGCGAGCGCCCTTCCAGGATGAGCCCGCACGTGCACTCCAGCCTCGGCCTTCCATCCGGACCGATGAGCAGGGAGCCATCGCGGGCCAGGGCACAAAGATGGTCTTCCGCATCCACGAACGTCTTCGGAAACCCGCTCTGGGCCAAATAGGTGAAGTCCCCCCCTTTGGCGGTCCGGATCGCGATCGCTTCGATACCTGTCTCGCGCTGGATCACATCAATCAGCCGCATCGCCGCATCGCGCAGGTCCTGGGTCTTGTTCAGGATCTCCAATACTTCCAGCATCGCGGTCCGTTGGCCCTCCGCCTCCTTTCTCGCGGTAATGTCCTGGACTTGGGAAATGAAATGAACCGGCTTCCCTTCGGGATCGCGCACAAGCGATACGCTTAACAAAGCCCACACAACATGCCCGTCCCGGTGCCGGTAACGCTTTTCCATCTGGTAGGTGACAATTTCCCCCGCCAGCATCTGGCGGACATATTCCAGATCCACCGGCAAGTCCTCCGGCAAGGTGATGTCCTGGAACCTTCCAGCCAACAGATCCCGCTCCGCATATCCAAGCATCTCGCATAGTGACCGGTTAACCTTGAGCCACTGGCCCTTGGGTGAAACCAGGGCCATGCCGATCGCGGCATGCTCGAAGGCCGAGGTGAAGCGCAATTCGCTTTCGCGTACCCGCGCCTCCGACTCTCTCCGGAACAGCGCCAGCTCAATGCCCGACTTGAGATCACGGTCGTCAAACGGCTTGAGGATGTAGCCATAGGGATTCACCGCCGTGACGCGCTGGAGGGTGTCGTCATCGGAATAAGCCGTGAGGAAAACGGACGGGATCCCGAAGCGGCTGCTCAATTCCTGCGCCGTCGCAATCCCATCCATGGAGCCCTGGATGCGGATATCCATGAGGGCCAGGGCCGGATTCCCGCGCGCGGCGGCAGCCAGAGCCTCCTCGGCTGTGTTCGCGATCCCCGCGGACTCGTACCCGAGGGCCAGTAAGCGCTCCTCGATATCACGCGCGACAATGACCTCGTCCTCGACGATCAGAATCCGGCCCTTGTTCATGGCGCTCCTCCCGCATCCTGCTTCCCCGCCGCGGGGAATACAACGGTCACTTCCGTTCCACCCACACCACCCCCCCGCCGCTCCATACGGCAGACACCCTGCAGTTGTCTCGCGAGATCCTGCACCAGCCGCAGTCCGAGTGTCGGCAGCGTGGCTATATCCAAGGGGTCCGGCAGGCCCGCACCATCATCGCTCACCCGCATCCCGATCGTTGAGTTTTCCGTCCATATTTCGATCCGTACCTGCCCGTGTCGCTCATCGGGATATCCATGCTTCAATGCATTCACCACCAGTTCGTTGATGATTAATCCGCATGGTACGGCCTGTTCCAGCGGCAACCGGACCGGGGTAATATCACGCGTAACCGCCACACGTGATGCCACGGGCCCAACCGTGCGCAGCAAGCTCACGCACAAGCGTTCGACATAAACGGCCACATCGACCGTGGCCAGGTTCCCGGAACGATAGAGCACCTCGTGCAGAAGGGCCATCGCCATGACACGGGCCCGGGTGTCATGGAGCACGTCCTGTGCCTCAGGGATATGCTGGCGGCGCTCCTGCAGGCTGAGCAGGCTGGCCACAATCTGAAGGTTGTTCTTGACCCGGTGGTGGACCTCCTTAAGGAGTGCGGTCTTTTCGCAGAGAGCGGCATGGAGTGCGGCATCGGCCTGTTTCCGCTCGGTGATGTCATGGATAATCGAATGCAGCAGCGGCTTGCCCACTCCGGAAACATTGCTGCTGAACACCGCCACGTCACGGATCGAGCCATCCGCCCGCCGGTGCCGGAACTCGAAATAGCTGCGATGCGCATCCTTCGCCCTTTGCATTTCCGCGGCAACTTCGCCCGGCGACAGCGTGTTGATTTCCTGGATCCGCATTCCCCGCATCTCGTCACGCGACCATCCGTAATACGTCACAGCCGCCAGGTTGGCATCCACAATCGCCCCGGTTTCCGGGTCGATCAGGAGCTTGACGGCGGCATGGAGGTCGAACAGATTCCGGAAGAGTGTCTCGCTCTTGCGCAATTCATCAGCCGTGAGCTTACGGTCGGTAATGTCACGGACCAGGGCGCAATTAAATTCCCGCCCATCAATCTCGATGAGATTATCCTGTATTTCGACCGGGAAGATCCGGCCATCCCGGGTCTTGTGCAGGGACTCGAAAACATGGTGCTTCATCTCCCGCAGCTTGTTCCAGTTTGCCGGCCAGGCATCGCGCGGAAAGAGCGGGTCAATATCGGCCACCGTCATCTTCAGGAGTTCCTCGCGGGAGTAGCCCAGTTTGTCGCAACTGGCCTGATTGACATAGATGAAGCGCCCCTCCGAGTCCATCCAGAACGCGGCATCCGCCAGATGATCCACCACGAACTGCGTGAACCGCAAGTTTTTCTCCACCTGCTTGCGGCATAAGATATCCGACTCCCTCTCGATGATGCTCTGCCGCAATTCAGCCTCTACCCTCCTCAACTCCCGGTGATCCTGATCCAACTCACGGAACAGCGTCGCATACGGCTGGGTAAGGCTCGCCTGGATCAGCGACCGGTAAAGGAGGTAAGCGGCCAGGAGCTTCAGGATGTGCCCCGTGAAGTTCAACACCCCGTACACGTCGGAATACAGCGTAAAACACAATTCCGCCGCCATGGAAACAAGATAGACGCCAGCTATGCCGCGGAAAACCCGAAGCTCAAGATGGATCCGCCGCCGCCATAGCAGAACAAGACCGATGGCCAGGGCCATACAGAGCGCATACTCAGCGACACGCTTGAACAGGGTCAGCCCATGCCCTTCGATAAAACAATCCGGGAAAACCTCCCACGCCAGGATGGACACAGCCGCCAAGAGCGCTACACAGCCATAGCCAGCAGCCAGGAGCGGCAGGCGTAGACGGCGTCCGAGCAGAAATGGGAAGAGGAGAAACCCGCTGGTCGCCAAGATCCGCGCAGCGATCCACAGTTGCGTGGCCGGGTTGGCATCATGCACCGCGGCAAGAACACCCATTCCCTTGTAGGCCAGCGTATGGAGCAGGTCCAGCCATCCGGCGAAAAACAAGGATAACCCCAGAAAGGCGAACGCATCGTGCGCAATGAAGCGCATCGCGTTCCATACCAGCAGGAACACCCCCCATGCCACAGCCACGCTGATCAACTCGACGAACCCGTGGAAAAGCAGGTAGTTCTCACGGCTGACCCAGCAGGCAACCAGCAGGGCTACCACAACCGAACCAAGAACGACCCCGTGCTTTCTCCTGGGACTCGGCACAGCGGTAAGGATGGAGCGCTGGATCTGGCCGCATTCCCCATCTCGAGCATTTTCGGGAGAAGCCACACAAGAATCCTGAGATGGGGAAGCCGGGTTCATGTTTCACCACAATTATATTGGATGATCAGAGGATTGCACGGAGAATCATATGAGCGCATGGAGATACCATGACGCAAGGCGCGTGCTTGATGGATCAAGCCCAGTAAGTTCCTCACAACGTAAGCACGCCAACCCGGAACGCAGTGTCTACCTTCGCCTGGAACCGGCTAAGAAGAAGTTCTCCAGCAACACGAGACCGCCGCCAAGAACCACCAGTCCAAATGCCAGATCCCACCAAAACTTTCGACTTGCGGACACTGCAAAGTTCAACACCAGCAACAAGCATAACGCGACAGCCAAGAGAGCGCCGCCGGCAAGCCTGAACCCCCATCGCCGCCACCAGTATTGAGTCGACCTTGCCATAACCCCTCACGCCGCCAAGAACTGTTGCATGCGTATATCGAAGAGAATCATACTCTTCCCGATCATGGCGGTTATGCACTGATTTTACCATCAGGGAGGTACCATCAGTGCGGGCGGAAGACATCCGCAACCAAAGGAAGTGGATGCAAAAGGCGCTCCAGGTAGCGGGGAAGCTACGGCAAAGGAAATTCCTCGCTGTAGCAAGCATGACAGTGCGCACAGGAACTGATGATGCGCCCATGACAGACTAAGGGCAGGACACCAGTGGCGATGGATGCAGCAGGGAATGCAACGCTTTCCCAATCGCCTCCTTGGTGTACGGCTTAGCGATAAAACTCCACCCGCACGCCTCGATATGCGAAATGCGGGACCGCTCATCAGCATAGCCACTGGTCAGAATGATCTTGACGGAGGCACTCTCCGCAAGAATTGTTTCCGCAAGCGCCACACCAGTACCATCAGTAAGAACCACATCGCTGAGCAAAACGCTGACCGATGGCTTTGCCGCTCTGAATATCGCAATTCCCTCAGCCTTTGTGGCGGCCTCCAATACCTGGTAGCCAAGCTTTCGCAAGCGCCCCGCCACGATTTCACGGACAGCCACATTATCCTCAACCAGCAGGACAACCTCACCATGACCATGCATCAAGACTGCGCCAGCCACCCCTCCCCTTGCCTCGGCACCGCTGATCGCGGACGGCCAATAGACGTCAAACCTCGTTCCTTGGCCTTCGCGGCTTTCCACATCGATCCATCCTCCATGCTGGCGGACGATGCCGTGGATCACCGCAAGCCCCAGTCCTGTTCCTCGACCTACCTCCTTGGTTGTGAAAAATGGTTCAAAGATGCGGGACAGGACCTCCGGCCGCATTCCCACGCCCGTATCGGCAAACGACATTTGAACATATCCCGCCTCCGATTGTTTCGCCTCATCAGGGAGTACAACATGTTCACAAGTCCTGGTTTGAATCCGCAAGACTCCACCACCCGGCATGGCATCTCGGGCATTGATGCAAAGATTCATAACCACTTGCTGGAACTGGGCAGGATCCACAATAGCAACTACCCCGCCCGGCTGCAGGTCAAGTTCAATACGGATATCCTCACCGATCAACCGGTGCAGCATTTTCATCTGGCCTTCCACCAGTTGGTTGATTTCCTCCGGCTTAGGCGTCAACACCTGCTGCCGGCTAAAAGCAAGAAGCTGCTTCGTCACATCCGCAGCCTGTTGCGCGGCGCGCTGGATCTGCCCCAGGTAGCTCAGGTTCCGGTCATCTCTGGGCATCGCCTCCTCAAGCATTTCCGCGAATCCAAGCACGCAAGCCATGCAGTTGTTGAAATCATGGGCGACACCCCCCGCAAGGCGCCCGACGCACTCGAGTTTCTGGGCCAGGAAGAGTTGTTTCTGTGCATGCATCTGCGCTGTAATATCCGTGAAAGTCGTGAATGCCCGCCACGGCATGCTCTCCCCGGCGCGAAACTCTGGCACGGCATCCATCCATACCCACCGCTGGTTGCTGTCCCGCTGGTTGCAGACACCAACGACCACACCGTGGACAGGATGCCCTGTGCGGAACGCAACGGCTGCGGGATGATCATGCGGCGCCATGGGCGCCCCATTCTCACGAACCATCTGCCAGCGGGCATCCTGAAACCGCACAGTACGCAAGGTAGCGACATCCAGCCCCAGAATACTCTCCGCCGCTGGGTTCGCCATCAATGCACTCCCATCCGGCGCCAGGTAGAGCACCCCCTGCGCCATATGATGGAAAAGCTCACGATAGAGTTCTTCGCTGGCACGGAGGGCGATCGTCTGGTCCTGAACCCGCTGCACCAGGGCGACTCGTTCAGTCTCGAGGATCTGCTCGGATCGTTTCCGGTCGGTGATATCCATCATGGCGGACAGGATGCACGTCTCATCCATTACATGGATCGTCTCCATGGAGAAAAGCCCGTGCCGGATCGCCCTGGTCTTGGTCATGAACTCCACCTCCTCGCCATGAATCCGTCCGGTCTGCTCGAACCGCTCGATTACCCTCCGTCGAATAGCAGGATCCTGAAAGGCGCCCAGTTCCATGCTTGTGCGACCGATGACCTCGTCACGTGCAAAGCCAAGCCCGGCAAGGAACGCTTCGTTCACGTCGATGAACCGTCCATCCTTGAGTGTCGACACCGCCATCATAACCGGTACGGCATGGAAGGCCTTGGCAAATTTTTCCTCGGACCGTACCAGTTCCGTCAGGTCTTTACAGATGCCGAACAGGGCAGGCTTCCCGTCCCATATACCTTGGACAATCCGTGTTTCCACTGGAATCAGCTGCCCATTCTTGGCTTGCAGCGGAATCCGGCAGGTATCCCGGCGGCCCGCAATCATTTCCCGGACAATGTCTTCTGCCTCGGCGTGCCGATCTGGAGGATGAACGGTCAGGACAGAGCGGCCCGCCAGTTCTTCGGCCTTGTATCCAAGACGGTGCAACAAGGTCTTGTTCGCCAGGACAAAGGCCCCCTGACTGTCCAGCACGCAGAGCAAATCCACCGACAGATCAAAAAAAGCCGTCAAGTTGGCCCTGGCCGCGCGCTGCCTGCTCTCGCTTTCCATAGCGTGCCGCTCACTCTCCTGGAGGACAAGCAGCATCTTGTTATAGGTACGCGCCAAATCACCGACCTCCCCCTCCCACTTGGATGGAGCAAACGAGGCTTTATGTCCCATGGCGCAACACACCATGCGTTGGCGGATCTCCACTAACGGGTGTACAACGAGAAACCAGAAGAGCATCCAAGCCGCTACGGCGACAACCAGTACCGACAACACCAGGATCACGCCCACGAGCCAGCGGATCCGATTCTGTGCCGCGTCATACCTCCCTGTGGAAAACTCAACAAAGACCGCGCCAGGCTCCAGCCCGCCGAGAACTGCTGAACCAACTGCCGTACGCAAGGAGGAAACAAGACGAAGTGATCCTTCACTTTTTACCGCCACACCCGGGCCGCTTTTCCGGCGCATCGCGGAAGAGATTACATCCCTGAGGACAGAATCCGGCAACAGGTCCAGAGGCAGCCCCACCCACTCCTGGCGTGTGGCTGCTATCACTCGCGCCGGGATCCCGACAACCACCAGGATTCTCCTCACATCCCGGATACCTCCGCTGGCGGCGACAAACCTCTGAAGATCGTCCTCGCGCTCCGCCGTTTCCACCGCATAAACGATCGAATCCGAGATCACGGCTACATGCTTGATAATCTCCTCGTGATAATCGGCAAGCATGACGCTGCGCAACCACAACAGCCCGCCCCCGACCATCGCACCTGTCACCAGCACAAGGGCCTTAACAAACCGCCAGCGAAGGGATCGCGAATGGGAGGATGAGGAATAAAGGCTCATAGGCTCCCGTGATTGCCACGCACACCCGAAACCCCAGCATAGTCAATGAGACCGGGAAGGTCAGGCGCCCCTCCCAGAAGCTTGATGCTCAGCAACCCTTTGGCCGTCAACTGCAAGGCACGCTCCACTGCTGCACCCTGTCCAAGTTCCACGGCCTGCTCATCGACCCGGACAAGCCGGATTCCCTGGAGAGCCGCTTTGAACTCGTCCACACTGATGCCCTCTCTCCGCGCCATGATGGCATACGCCTCTTCCGGATGTGCATCGGCAAACTGCTGAGCGCGACCGTAGGCCCGCACCAAGGCCTCGATATCCTTTCTGCGGGATTCAAGGACACTGGCATCGGCCGCGAGAACATCCACAACCTCCCCAGGCACCGAAGTGCTATCAAATACCAGCGTCATTCCTGCAGCCAGAAGTCGCATCGAAACCGGCGGATAGCTCACCACTGCATCCACGTTATTCCGGGCCACCGCATCCGGCATGGCATTCTGCGCCAGCGGCACCGCCACCACATCCTCCAGCCGCAAACCGTTCTTAACCAAAGCCAATTGCAGGAGCGTGACATTGACAGAAGCCGGTTCAATGCCAATTCTTTTCCCCTTCAAGGCAGGCACGGAATCGACCGGCGGTCTGGCAAGGATGACATCGGCGCCTGCGGAATAATCACACACATGGAATACACGTGGCTTCCGGTCCGAGAAATCCGCACTCAAGAGGACTTCGACTACAGTGCCGGCGAACACATCCACCTGGTTACGCTCAAAGGCCCTGCGTGTATCCGCGAGCGAAAGTGTTTCCAAAAGCTGGACTTGCACTCCTTCGTCCACGAAGAACCCCTTGGATTCCGCCAGGAAAAGAAACTCATATCCCGGCCATGGATTCGCCGCGACACGCAGGAGCGGTACAGGCTGTGGACGGCATCCCTGCAGCAAAGCGGCAGCAAGCAGTAAGGCAGGCAAGCATCCTCCAGGAACCCGAACGATCGGCCGTATAAACATGCAACAGGTTCGCAAGCCTTGGATCGACTCTCTGTTGTTCATATCATGCTTGCTTCGCGCACCCACTCTCCACAACGTCGTCCGTCTGCCACTATCTATGCATCCATTGAATGAAGCGGAAACAACCCCCATGACTGCGCGTACCGAATCAAGTCCCGGTCGCTGTGGACATTCAGTTTGGCCCTGACATTACGGCGATGCGTGGCAACGGTCATCGGCGTGATCTTCAGGCGCTGCCCAATCTCAGCGTCGCTAATTCCCTGCGAGAGAAGTATAAGAATCGCGGTTTCCTTTGGCGTCAGTATCTTCTGGAAGGCATTCGCATCACTCATCCTCTTCGTCCTGAACAGATGGTACAGAGGGGAGAAATACTGCCCTCCCGCCGCCACTTGATGAAGAGCATCCTCAAGATCCTTCAGCGAACTGGTCTTGTTCACATAACCATGCGCGCCCAACTGCGCAACCTCATAGACACAATAGGCATTGAGATGCGACGTAAGGACCAGAATGCTCGCATCCGGAACATCCCGGCGTAATTGCCGCGCCACAGCCAAGCCGTCCATCCCGGGCATTTCGATGTCCAGAAGGACAATATCAGGTTTGTGCCTCCGGCAGACCTCCAATCCATCCAACCCCTCATTCGCCGATCCGACAACTTTGAAGGATGGCATGCCGTTCACCCACTCCTTAAGCATGGTAACGAGCATTTCTTCGTCATCAATGATCACCACAGATGTTGGCTTCATGTCTTCCCTCCACCGGCAGGAGTCTCTTGCGACCGGTTCAGGTGAATGATTCTGACACCACCCGCCTCAGCCATTAGATACGGTTCTGTTCGATACTGCGTCAGATCCCTCAAACGATCAAGCGTCGTCGCAATGTCACCCAACGCGATCTCGCATTCCGCCACAAGTCCTGCGACGGGTGGATCACATGCCTTCTGCCTCATCCTGTGCAACAGGAGACCCAGCACGGTTGCAGGTTGTCCAACATGATGGCACAAGGCCCCGATGCTTTCCACCATGATTCGATGCCGCTCGCCCTCCAAAGCGACTTGATGGCTCTTTTCCAGAAGCTTGAGCCTCTCCTCCGCCTGGTGCACGATCTGCTCAAGGTAATAGCGAACCGCGGCCATATCATCCTCGTCTTCCGTCAATAAGACCTGTCTCGGGAGACGGTTATTGGCAAGCGTCTGGAGATATAATCGCAATCTCACTATATTGACGGGATACTTGAAGAGCAGGACATATCCAAGCGCGATGAGCATGAAGCACACTCCGCCGCCAAACAAGATGACGAGCCCTTCCACGCGTTCACCCCACTGCATCCGCAAGAACAGCCAGGACAGGAGCATGCCCGGAAGAACCGTGATCAACATGGCGGCAACAGCAAGCTGCCCCCATGCACCGCGGACAGTCATAGAAAGAGAGTTGCGCTTCCGCCACAAAACCCCGGAAACGGAAGCCTCTGTACACAACTGTGTTTGCCTTTTTTGCACAGAGGAAAGGTAGGCAACCGTTGCGACCTTCGCAAAGCCAAGAATGTGCCTTCTGAATGGTAGATTGCGCGCCTGATGCTTTCCCGGCCATCAATGCCTGTTCCATGGATATCATACAGATACTGTATTCATGCCGCTGCGGGCAGCAAAGCTGAAGACGAAGACCGGCACGATATTTTGCGTTGGCGCTTTCGCACCGCGGGGCGGGGACACAATCCCCAGCGATCCATGTTCAGCAGCAGACTCATACCACAGTGGGGGGGGGCGAGCCGTTCCCCCTGGTCCGGCCCGCCCCCTGTGGCATCAAAGCATGGCGCGCGCCACGGCAAGCACTTGGCAAAACGGTTCCGCCGTGATGCCCATCGTCCCCCCGAACGGGGTGTCCAACACGTGGACCGTGAAGAGAATCAGCGTGATTAGCAGCGCCAACATGGCATTCATGGCCAAATGCGTCCGCCGCGATTCAGCACCGAAACAGAACGCGAACCCCATCGTGATCGCGGCCCCCATGTAGAGCACGAGCCAGAGCACCGGGTGGATGCCGTTACGCGCATTCATCAACCGCTGCCGCCGCATCTCCCCGGCCAGGTTCATTCGGTGCACGGTCTCGGCCAGGAAGATCCTGGACGCTTCCGACTGTGGCTGGCATGCTCCAACCAGGGCCCAAACCTCCAAGGCGTTCTGCTGGGCGGACTTGCTCATGCCGCCTGTCGCCAGCCGCGGCCATTCATCCTCGATCACACTGTTGAGATAAACGTCCATGGCGGTTCGGAGCTTGCTCCTGAAGGCCGCGTCCAGCCCGACGGAATTCCTGTAGACATCCCCGTAGTAGTTTGCCTCGCGGACCACGTCGCCCGCTGCCTTGTCGAAGCTCTGCCAGGCGACGATCACAATGAAGGCCAGGAGAACCGCGTACAATACGCCGACCGTGCCGAACATAGGCCCCGTGATATCATGGTGCGCCTTGAGCACACGGACCGGGCACAGGCGCCGGACCAGCAGCGTCCCCCCGACGGCAAAACCGATGGCCATCAGGATCATCATGCACCCCAGAATGGGCACCGGAACCGCAAGAAACAACCATCGCATCGCCACCCGCCTCCTTGATTGCTCGCAAGTGTCAGCCAACGCTACTTCAACGAGCAAGGATTGCGTTTACCCGTTAAACGGCAGGCGCTCACTTCATGCGACTCACATGCGTCCGCATGATTCTGATTCAGATATCCGTTGATTCTAATTATGTTGCGAGACCTGCAGGAATCGATCGACTCCGAAGGGACTGTTAACGGAAGGCCGCCGGATGCTGAGGCCCTGCCCTATCCCATGCGCAACGTGATCCAAATGGCTCACGCCACGTCAATTACCAGGAGGAACGGATCCGTCGTGATTGCCAGCGGTTACAAGCCGCTGCACACGCGCCAAGGTCAGTAACGGGCAATACCGATGGCGCTAGCAGGGATAAGGGAAAGGGGGTGATGTAAGGGCGATGCCAAGACTCGGAAGGCGGAACTAAGCGATGGCAGACTGCAGCAGGGCTGGCGCGCCGTTTACAGTCCATTCACAACATCAGCGCATGGCAGTACGCCCGCCAGAAGATTCCAGAAAATCCTGCATTTCAGGACGGAGGGATTGCTTTGCCTTGCCTCATTGGGTTACGGGCTTCAACGAACCGCCTGGGAGGGAATTGTCACGCAGAGCACGCTGGCGGTGTCGTCGGGGGTGTACTCCGTTATCCAGCGGTTCAGGGTAGCCTTGATGCGGGCCGCATTGTGGGCACACGCATCCTGCACCAGTTCATCGAGTCGGGCCATCGCCTCTGCTCGGTGTGCCACTTCACCATTGCGACGCAACACCATGATTTTCTCGTGGGGCGTATTCACGATGCCCTCCCCAAGGGTGATCAACTCCTCGTAGAGTTTCTCGCCAGGGCGCAAGCCAGTGTACACGATCTGGATATCCCGGTCCGGTTCCTTGCCTGAAAGGCGGATGAGATCGCGGGCCATGTCGGCAATCCTCACTGGAGTGCCCATTTCCAGGATGAAGATTTCGCCGCCTTCTCCCAATGAACCGGCCTGCAGGACCAGTTGGCAGGCTTCGGGGATCGTCATGAAGTACCGGGTCATGTCCGGATCCGTCACCGTCACCGGGCCGCCGGCCTTGATTTGGGTCTGGAATAGCGGGATTGCTGAACCCGAGGATCCCACGACGTTGCCGAACCGCACGGCCATGTAGCGAGTCTTGCCCTGCGGTCGCGACTGCATGAGGATCTCCACCGCGCGTTTACTGGCGCCCATGACATTCGTCGGCCGCACAGCCTTGTCCGTGGAAATTATCACGCAGCGCTCCACACCGTGCTTCTCCGCCATATCCATAACAGTCTGGCTGCCGACTACGTTGTTGAAGATGGCTTCCCACGGATTCATCTCCACCATGGGAACGTGCTTGCAGGCAGCAGCATGAAACACAACCTGGGGCTGGTAACACGCAAAGATCCGGTCAATGAGAGCCTGGTCCTGCACGCGGCCCATTATGGGGTATACAGCCTGGAACTTGCGCTCTGTGCGCAGTTCCATCTCCATGCGGTAGAGGTTGTATTCGGAAGCTTCAATGAGGACCAGGGCCAATGGTCTGAACCGGATGATCTGGCGGCACAGTTCCGAGCCGATTGATCCACCGGCGCCAGTGACGGCAACGACATTGCCGCTCAGGTAATGACCAATACCCGCGAGATCGAGTTTCACCGGCGGGCGTCCCAGGAGGTCCTCGAAATTGACGGGGCGCAGGTTATTGATCGTGACATTGCCGTCAATCAGGGATGTCAGGGACGGCAGGGTCTTGAATGGCTTGCCAACCTGCTTGCAGACAGCAATAACCGCGCGCATCTGATCCCCCTCGACCGACGGCATGGCGATGAGCACCTCCTGAGCGTCGAATCGCCTGACATAGTGGCGCAACCGTCCGACTGGGCCATGGACGGGGACCCCGAGAAGGGAGCGATGGTGTTTTGTATTATCGTCGTCAAGGCAGCAAACGACATCATAAGGAGACCTCGGGTTCCCCTGCACTTCACGAATGATCTTGTCAGCCGCATCGCCGGCGCCAATAATCAGAAGCCGCGAACGGCGGAGGGATGGTGCCTCATCCCTTACCCTGAATCCAGCGATCTGGGCACATGGCGAGTGCCAAAGTCGGATCACTGTCCGAATACCACCGCAAAGGAAGAAAGTGAAGATACAATCAGCAATGAAGACCGAGCGGGGATAACCTTGGAAGCGGGTGACAAACGTAAGGCCGGTTATGAGGACGAGTGAGGCGACCAGGGATGCCTCGAACAGGCGCTGGATATCTGGCAGGCTGGTATATCGCCACATCCCTCGATAGGCTCCGAGCAGAAAAAAGGTACAGGCTTTGACCACGATGAGCCATGGCAGGATGACAAGAACTCGCTGATATTCCGAAAGGGGGATCTCAAGGGAGAAGCGGACGGAGTAGGCAAGAAGCAGCGCTGCCACAAACATTACGATGTCGGCGAGGAGAAGCATGTAGAAATTGAAATTACGAAGTTGATTATGCATGGTCAGTTCCCATCGTTATTATCCGGCGGTGCCTGCGTGTCTGCCAACGCCCGGAATAGACCACCCCCCACCGCAATACCAATTGCGTCCGCCACAAGGTCCATCCATTCAGCCGATCGGCCCGAATCGGGCAATAAAGGCTGGACGAGTTCAATGCCGGCACCATAGACAAGCATCACGGTCAGGAGCATGAGAAACCTGCCGCGCAAGGTCCATTGCGCAGGCAATGACCAGAGGGTCAGTTCTGTCAACCCACCGAAAATACCGAGATGTGCAATCTTGTCCTGCTGGGAGAATAACATATGGACATTCTCAAACGCAGCACCTGGCGCAAGCATGAGCCAGTTCACGAACATGAAAAAGGCGAGAGCCGTCGCTCGCCGCAACGGCAGTGGCCAGTTCATCCATGCCCACCGCATGCGGTTGGGTTGGGCGCGTAATGCTGCATGTAGCGTCATACCGTGGACAGGTGCTAAGGTTCCGCCACGAGGCATTCAACAGGGCAATCTGCTCCCCCATTCCCATATCTGACCCCAGAATCCGGCTGTACTGCGCCATGCGGCGCCTTGTTACGGTCCGGCCAGCACATTCCTGATTGTCTTGCAAACGTACCGGAGTTCATCTTCAGCAAGCCCCGGATAGATGGGTAACGACACGCATCCCTTCCAATGACGCTCGGCGTTGGGATAATCAGCGGGCTTCAAGCCATACCGTTCACGATAGTACGTCATCCTGTGAAGAGGCTTGTAATGAACGGACGTTCCAACCCCCGCCTCATTCAGGCGTTCGATGAAGGTATTTCGCTCGATCTCCCGCTCGCCGTTCAGGACGATCCAGAACAAGTGCCATGAATGATCCTCCATGGGACCCTTGCAGCAGGGCAGATCAATTCCTGGAATGCCCACCAGATTCTCGTAGTAGAAGTCGGCGCACCGCTGGCGGCCAACGCGGAATTCTTCGGCCCGCTCCATCTGCGCCAAGCCGATGGCAGCGTTCAAGTCCGGCATGTTATACTTGAAGCCAGGGGCAACCACATCGTACTCCCAATTTGCCTTCTTGGCGGTGAAACGGTCCCAGATATCGCGGTTGATGCCATGCAGGCGCATGGTCTTGACCCGCCTGAAAATGGTCTCGTCATCCGTAACAAGCATCCCGCCCTCGCCCGTGGTAATGGTCTTGTTGGCATAAAAGCTGAAGCAGGTCACGTCACCGAATGATCCGACCATGTCGCCCTTGTAGCGTGTCGGGAACGCATGGGCTGCATCCTCGATAATCCTGACTCCATGTCGCCGGCAAACGCTCAGAACCCCATCCATTTCGGCAGCCTGGCCGCCGAAATGGACAAGGACCAGGGCTTTGGCGCCGGGATGCCGGGCAACCGCATCCTCCATGATGGCGGGGGTAATAAGATTTGTACCGTACTCAACATCCAGGAATACCGGATCAGCCCCCAGATAACGGATCACCTCAGCGGATGCCGTGAAAGTCATGGTCGGGACCAGAACCTTGCCGCCTGGGCCGATGCCAAGGGCCTCGGCGGCGAGGTGGAGGGCCGCGGTGGCAGAATTGACGGAACAAGCATAGGCGCCACCCACGGTTTCGGCGAAGCGCTTCTCTAGTTCAGCGCACTTACCGGCAGTGGTCAGCCAACCGCTACGGACAACGTCCGAAAGGTATTTCAATTCGTTTCCCGAGCAATCGACTTTGGCAAAAGAGATATTCATGGTGTGCTCCTGCTAACTGTTGTGTTCATGCTGTGATATCGGTAATTCAGAATTTAGACCTCAGCGGGCATACCGCAGATGCAACATAACGAGATCAGCAAGAAGACGGCTGTCAACATAACACGAGCATGCCGCTATGATCGCTGAGCACAATGGGGCAAAGGGCGTTTCGCTTCGGGTAACAACTTACGTGGGGGTGTTGGATCTTCGCGCGCCGACATGAGCCAAGAACCTCTTACCCGCACGGGCGTGTCAGATACGCTCATCCACATTGCCTGCTGTTACTTCCCCACCACGACCAGAAGTGTCTTTATGAGAAGTCCCACATCCCCCCAGAAGCTGCGTGTCGCCACATACTGCTCATAAAGGTCCAGTTTCCGCGGCAGAATCTCCTTCCGGTAGGTCCGTTCCGGATCTGGCGAGCGGGCCAGAATGTCCTCCTCGTTCCGGAACTCGATCGAGGCCGGGTCCGTGATGCCCGGACGGACGGTCAGCACCTTCGCCCAGCGTTCCGGATACGCCTCCACCCACTTGCGCACTTCCGGTCTTGGGCCGACGAGCGACATATCGCCCTTGAGCACGTTCCAGAGCTGCGGCAGTTCATCGAGCTTCGTTTTGCGGAGGAACGCGCCGACGCGGGTGACGCGCGCGGCGGAGCCAACATCGAACGAACCCTGTTCCGTGCCGCGCCGGACGGTCATGCTGCGGAACTTGAGCAACGCGAAATAGCGGCCGCGACGGCCCGCCCGCTGCTGGCGGAAGAAACCGGGCATACCGGATTCGGCAACAACGGCCAGCCACAGCAGGCCCAGGAGGGGGCATAACACGACCAATCCGACCCAGGCCCCCACGACATCCATGAACCGTTTCATGCTGCTACTGCCTCCTGAACTCCATCACCCACCGGTTCATTACCCGCTTGCCCGGCCGCTTGAAGGTGTCGCGGAGAACGAATCCGCACTTGGCATAAAATCGGTTGACGCGGGCATTGTCGGCCTCGTCGGTGGTCAGGTAGATAGCCGAGCACCCTTGGCGTCGTGATTCGTCCGCAAATGCCTGAACGAGTTTCTGGCCGATGCCTTGACCTGCGCAGTCTGGCGACACGGCCAGACTGCTCAACAAGGCGGCGTGCGCAAGCCCTGCCGGCTGTTCGCCGCGGTAGAACAAGGCCCCGAAGCACTTGCGCGCCACGAAGCCGGGATTTCGCAACAGCCCGGGAATGGCGGCCAGCGCGAAACGCCATCCCTGCCGGCGCAGCAACCGGCCGAAGAAGACATCCGGGGCCGTCGTGCCGGCGGCGAAACCGACGATCACGCCATTATCTTCCGCCGCGACGCAAATCCCGTCCGGCTCGCATGCAAACCCCGCGTAGAGCAGGCGCAGGAAACGGGGGCCGAGGGAGGTGAGAAAGAAACCGGGGAAGGATTCCCCATGAATGGAGCACAGATGACTCAAGTCCCCGTTCGTTGTGGTACGGATCAGTGGGATCACGCAGCGCCTCCTCGTCCGTTGCGCCGCTGCCCCCTGACCGATGCAATCACGTCAGACATCCGGGCAAGGCCTGTTGCCTTTGAAAACTGCACTACTCCGTATACCGCTCCGGCATTGCCCATCTTGGCCAATGCGGGCCAGTCAATCGCATGGACAGCAAGAAACCCTTCGGCAAGGGCTTGGGCGTTGTCCGGCTGCACGATCCAGCCGCATCCGGCCTCACGGATGCAACGTGCGGCATCGCCATCCTCATCCACGGATGCCAGGATAGGCTTCCCTGCCAGCATATAGGCCATCATCTTGGATGGGAGCGAACTCGCGCCCGCCCCCTTGCGCATCGGTAGCAAACAGACGTCAGCCAAGCTGAGCAAGCCAGGAACATTGGAAGCGGCAGGGTCTGATATGAACCTGACACGGTCTGTTGCGCCCAGTTCCTGCGCCAGCCGGATGCAACGGGCCTTCGACGAGCCGTCGCCGATGATGAGCAGTTGCGATGTCGGCAATGCGGCCTTGTGGAACGCCTCAATCATCAACTCCACGCCGGCGACCGGACCGATATTGCCGAGGAAGATAAATGTCAGGAGGTCGTGGGGGACGCCATAATGGGCGGCGCTTTGTTTCCTGTCGGGCATGGCCTGGAACATTGCATCATCAATCCACGTGTGAACCAGGGCGACCTTCTCCGGCGGCAATCGTCGGGTATCCTGGTAGCGCAGCCGCATGGACTCGGATATCACAACCACACGTGCGGCTTGCCTGGCTATCCAGCGATCAAGGGTCAAGAGTGGCCACTGGATTGGCCAACGCAGGGGTCTTGGCAACTTCTCCAGCAATGATTCCGGGTAAACATCCATGACCTGCATGACCAGCGGTATCTTCCGTGCCCTGCAATAGCGGGCTACGAAGGCCTGGCTGAAGAGAGGCCACGCGTTCATGTAGACCACATCAGGAGGGGTCGGCAGCACCTTTAAATATCGGCAGGCGTGTCGTCCGAAACTCCAGCTTTCCCGCAGTCGCGGGAGCAGGCGTGACTGTGGCGCGGTGAACGACGGCAATCGCACGACGTCGACACCGTCCTCGCGTGATACCTTCGGCAGCCGATCGGCCTTGAGTCTGGAATAATCCGTGCCAATCGGCCGCGAAGGAGAGGGGCAGAGCACGGTGACGCATGCTCCCTCCCTGGCAAGATGCATGGCGAGGTCGCGGCCGTTTTGGGCCGAGACCACGGGCTCGGGTGGATAGACGGCCAAAACTAAAATGATGTGGTTGATCCGCGGCATGAATCAAGTACTTGTTATGAGTCGATGCGACTTTGTAATTGGAAACAGGCAGACAAGTCCATGGCAAGCCTGTCTGTAATGATATTCCATCCAAAACGCTGTTCCACAAATGCGCGTGCGGCATGGCCCAGCGCAAGGCGTTGGGCAGGGGCTTTGGCTAGCATCGCAATGCTCTGCGCAAACTCCTCGTCATTCTTCGCAACAAGGTATTCGCGGCCGTTTATCCCGCCTAATCCCTGGAAGGCGAGAGGAGTGCCTACAATGGGCAGTCCCATGGCCATCGCTTCAAGCGTCTTGAGTTTTGTCCCGGCACCCTCAATTAGCGGCGCTATAAAGATGTCAGTCTGTCCGAGCCACGGCTTGACATCGTCAACTGTTCCAGTGAAGTGGACAGAGGGATCCTTTCCCATGAGACGTATGAGGGAAGGGGCTGGATTGCGGCCGATAAGCATCAGGCGTGGCATTGGGTCGAGTAATTTGCGTACTAACTGCCATGTATTCATGTAGAAATGCCTGATGCTAGAGACATTCATTCCCACATCGAGGCTGCCTAGGAACCCAAGTGTAAGAGGTTCCGCCGCTGAAAAGCTGCTGGGGTTGTAGTGGTCAAGGTCGACTCCGTTCGGGGCGGTAAGGATATGTTTGACCGGCGGACACGCGTACTGCCTGGAGGCGATGCTGTCTTCCGCGGAGACGCATATATAAGCGCTCATTCGATGCAATAGTGATTCCTCGTAACGCAACACGCATTGCGCGTTGATGCGAGCCAGCCAGCGCTTGAGTCCCTTGGAAGCGTCGATCTTGCTGACCCAGTACTCCCGGTCCACGTTGTGGGAATCAAGGCAGACAGGAACCTGTGTATGTGGGGGGAGAAACTCGGATGCATACATGAAATGGCAGTAGATGAGATGTACTTGCTCATAGGCAAGAAATTTACTGACCTCCCTTTTGACTTTGGCCGATCGATAGAGCGCGGCATGATAAGGATAACGGCGGAGCGCCATCTCGCCAAGCGCTCTAAACCTGTTTGGCGCGGGTGTTCGCACCGCCTTGATGTCAGCGAAGGAAGGAACATCCGGAGGCGTCATGCCTGAAGACGGGGCCATGAATGTCACGCGGAAATGCCGGTTCAGACCCTTGAATATCTCGGCGATACGAACTGCCCCGCCCGTATTGGCCGGCCAGGGCAACGCGGGAGCAAGCATGAGGATATGAGCAGTACTCATTGTCAATCAGTTCTAATAGACAGGTTGGGTTGCGACCACGGATATCGCCTCTATACACGTTCGATGCGAAGGCTTAGGTCCTGAATGGCTGGGTCAACGCTGATTTCAGGGCATCAACATATCCTCGGCCATATGTAACATCGGGTTCCATATAGTTCCCTTCCGCCCACTCATTCCATGAACGCAGAAGGATTAACTGGTGCTCTGGTTTTTTCCTCCGGATAATGGAGAGCGCCTCAAGGACTGACTCGCGAAACAGTTCAGGGGTGCTTCCGAAGTAGACGTCGTAGCAACTTCCCGTCCTTGGGCTCCGGTCCCATTGCGGGATAATCATCGGATACACGTTTTCCCATGCGTCCTCGGGGACGAATAGGTTCCTGATGATATCCCGGTAGGCGTATGGCTTTTGTGTCCGATTTAATCCCGCGAGATGCAGCGCGATACCGATAAGTCTGGCAAGACGTCCCTTCGCGAGCATCTCGGCCCGGTTTTTTCCTGAACTAGCGATCGCATCTACCCCGAGGGCGAGGAGGCTCCGATATACATCTGCTGCCATGTTGGGATCAGGGACGACGCGTTTCTTCTCGCCCTCCGGTGATATGCTCCAGCTTGAGGTTGACTCGCTATAGGCCACGAAGTGAATTCCAGGAAGTCCGTTGGCCAGCGCCGCCTCGCGCCATGATTGCAGGAATGCCCTGGCATCGGGAATAGCGCGCACGTCGTAGATCACGAACAGCGGCTTGCCATCGACGCGTATATAACGCGGATCCCGGAACGCAGGAAGAACAGCCTGGAAGTGTGAACGGTAGTCCGGTTCACATTCATAACGCTGCTCAATCAGGATTTCAGCCCTTTTTCCGGACTTCTGCCAGGTCCGGCTGCTCCAGGAGTGGTTAGCCCACGCCAGGCAGAACGGAAAGTCGGGTTTGCCCGAGGCGAGCACCTCATTGAAGGGTCGCTCAAGAATCCGCCGCCCACTGCCGAACCAATAGTGCCAATAACAGAAGCCTTCAATTCCTGCATCACGTGCAAGACAGGCCTGCTGCTCGCGGATCTCTGGCATGCGCAGGTCGTAGAAGCCGAGGTCGGCGGGGATTCGCGGTTGATCATGCTTGCGAAACAAAGGTTTTGCCCTGGCAACATTCGTCCATTCCGTGAACCCTTTCCCCCACCATTGGTCATTCTCCGGAATCGGGTGAAACTGCGGAAGGTACAGGGCGATCACACGTGCGGACATATCAACCTCTTTCCCGTATTGCATCAACTTGATCAACAGTCGTGAGCCAGAACAACAGGTAGCAGAACAGATTGAACAACAATTGCAGATTACCGCCGACCGACTTGTGCTGATAATAGAACGCTCCCTGACCTGCAGTGATGAATAGCAGATAGATCAGCAGTATCTGGTGCAAGCTGGCGATGCCATGCCGGCGGCGAGTAAGCGACATTGCGGTCACGAAGATTACAAGGACAAGAAGAGAGGTCGCCAGGCTGCCGAAATCAAGAATCAAGTCGCCAAGAAATGTGTAGAAAACACCAAGCGGGACTCCGAGTGCTGTTTCCCAGGTGTGATTTCGTATTGGGAGGCTTGCCGAGTACTCCTGTCCCAATATCGCCCGGAACAACGGGAAATTCATATCGCCGTAGCAGGTGGTGCCAGCCGTATATATGTATTCTGCAAACTCAAGCAATGGCTGCCCTGCATACTCGAGGATGGACTCGCCGGGTGTTGTGTCTCCTGATGTTCCGAAACGGCTGGCAGTGACCATGAGCAGCATGATAGTCAGGAGAGTGAAGGTGACTGCGGCCGCCACGAGGATTCGCTTGCGCGTCCCCGTTTCCAGCATCGACCAGAACAGTGTCACGGCGCCGCATGCGGCAATACAGAAGAACACAAGTTTGTTCCGTGCTCCTTGTGCGAGGCCAGCCAGCAAAGGCAAGACGCTGCAAGTGGCAAGAACACCTTTCAGGATAAGATGTTTTCGGAGTGTGAGCAGGCATAGCAGCAGGAAGGGGACCATGTCTTGTGATGCACCCGCAAGTACGACAGGGAGATTGGCGATGCTGAGGGTTGTCTTGTGGGACGAGACCAGGCTTTGTTCTGCGTAGGCGTCGCCAAAGGATAGATTCCCAAAAGTTGCTGACAAGTCGGAGATCTTTCCCCCGAGATAGGTCAGGTTGCCCGCGAGGGATATGACGCCAATCCCATACGCGACGCAAAGGAATGGCCTTTCTGCAGGAAAAAGAATCCTCCTGGTCCGGCCTTCGGCGAACCGGTGGAGAGGAAGGGCAAGGAGGAGGACCGCTGCATAGACGTGCAGGAGAGGTAGTAGTTCGGGAGGGCGGAAGGTCCCGGGGAGGTAAACCAGTGCCAATACACCTGCTCCGCACACAGTGGTATAGATCGAGAATACAAGAGAGGCCATCCTGCGACCCTGCGCAGGCTGCCAGAATAGAACTGCAGTGCAGCCAAATAGCAGCGTCGCGAGGATGATGGGGAAGAGATCAGCAGGCACATCGCCCCCCTGCGGTAATGCGCCTGACGAGGGATTGGAAGCACTCACGGGCAAGGGCGTGTGCACGGGCAGACGCATCCGTCGAGTCACAGGGGTGGTCAAGAATACCCTCGAACCGGGTCAGGGCCTCCTCGTGCCGGAAGCCGTCCGCGCCCAGGCCTGATATGTCGTAGCCACGGGCTTCAAGGCCGAGGAGGGATAGTAAACCGGAAACCTTGTGCTCGTAAGAAAGAGCCACGAAAGGGACTTTGTTGTTTATGGCGAAAACGATGGAGTGGTAGCGTGCACCAACGACGAGGCTTGAGCGGGCTATGATCGCCTGCTGAATGTCCGATCCATATGTTTCCGGCATCACAACGATGTGTTGCTTATGCGGGCTTCGCTGTCGGAGGCGTTCAAAGTAGCGGAAGTCGCCCCGTTCAGCCAAATTATACAGTTGGGGGAGCATAACGACTTTTCGATCGGGATAACGAGCCCGCAGGCGAGCGATCAGCGCGATGAAGAAGAGGTCGATGCGTTCGGCATCTGTGGTCCGATAGTTCACGTGCCATACAAGTGAATTTGGAACAAACACGGAATAGTCAGTCATTCCAATCATCGCATCGACTTCGCGGGGAAGGGTTGCTCTGGGTACATCAAGGAATGCGGTGTCGCTGGCGGCTACATAGCGAAGCCCCATCTGCTCAGCCAAGTTCATCGTCCGGCGATCACGAATCGAGAGAAAATCGAAAGACCTCAACAGTCTTGAACTGATCTGCAGAAACAAGCGGTCCTTTCTTGTGGCTGTCGCGAAGGGGCCGAAGGATCTTGAATAATAGGCAATCGGCTTCCCTGCATCATGAGCCATCTTCAAGCTGTGAACATGCCTCCAGCTCTGGAATCCGCCCATGCAAATGCCGCCAGGCGCGTTTATGATATAGTCGGCAGAGCGTACGAGGCGGTCGAAATGCCGGTAGGCAGGGTGAACCTTGGATACAAGCCCGCCGAGACCCCACTGCAATGCGAGTGCAGGAATCCGCTGAGTTCCCCGCTGCATCGGTATGGAGATGTATTCGACCCGTGATGACTGGACACGCAACTGCTCGACGCTCGCCTCATTCTCGCCGATGAATGCGCACGTGATGCGGGCGTCGGGGAAGGTGCTGACAAGGGCTCGGACCAAGCCGCGATGGGCCGATTCATCGCCTCGGTTCTCGACCGGCTGGTTGATAATTAACAGTTTCATGTCTTCAGGGTCATGCCTTTCCTAGTGATACGTGTTTGTGACGTGAATAGGTTTCCTGGCGGATACTGCTACCCGGAAACGGTCTTCGAGGTAGCCAACTCCGACTATCAGGATGGGTACTTCATTGCTCGGGATATCAAACACCGTCTTCAAGGCGGATAACTTGTCGTGAAAAAAACCACAAGATAGGGGTATTGTTCCCAGCCCGGTCGAGTGCAATGCGTTGACCAGGTTCATGGCATACATGCCGCCATCAATGTAGACCTGATGAATCTCATGCAGGAGGAAGGCGTTCATGTCACCTGTGACGAGTATGCAGCAACGAACCTCGTCTTCAAAGCCAGATGCCCCCCCATGCCATATTGCCATCCGGTTGCACGACTCCCCGTGGAAGACGTGTGTTCGCCACCCTTGGCGGTTGCAGGCTGAAGGGGTCTGCTGTGCCAAGCGCAGTGCCTTTTGGATCAGGTCGCGCGCCGGTGTTGCCGCCGCGAAATATCTAATTGAGTGTCTGCTGAAGAGCAGGGACTCGAAGCCGGAATTGCAGTTCGCATGGAGTTGGTCCCTGGTCACCTCCTTGACGCCGCTTTGTATCGCGCTGAAGTCAGCGTCTATGCGTGCAACTAACTGCTTGAAATGAGTAGCAATATCTGCGTTGAAGCTTCCTGTTTTCGTGGAATGCGCGATATAACTTCCTACCACGGACAGAGGATAGAGGATAAAATCCTTATCTGCCTCTGGGTATGTCGCCAGGTAGCGATCGATATTTCTGAGCAAGGCAAGGATCTTCCCCTGCCCAAAGCCCCGGCGGGGGTGGCGAAGCGACAGACCTTTCTCGATGACGTGCGCTTCCCTCAGGAGCGTGTTCTGAGTCTTGTTAAGGCTCCGGTCAGTTGCTATCGATGCATTGTGTCGTAGCGATAAGCTCCAGAAGGCGAATATCTCGCGTGCAAGCCGGCACCGGAGCTTGAACTGTGTCCATGCGTCAATGCGTTGAATCATAGTGTGTCCTTCCATGCGTTAACCGGGGCGCTTCGCGAAGGTGTTGCCAGGGGGGGGCAAGACAACAGCCTGCGCAAGCAGAAGATTTCGCGCCAACCGGTCGCCACCGCCTGTAGTTGCAATCGGAATACCTCGTGATATGAAGGGATAAGAACATTGGCCAGGCAGCCTGTGAAGGCGACCGTGATGATGGAAGCCCATGCTGAACCGACGGCCCCGAACCGAGGAATCAGGACCAGGTTCAGGGCTATACACGCGACACAACCCAGCAGATTCCGCGCAAAAGCCCATTTCTGCAGGCTTTCGATGATGATCAGCTGACCGGAGGTTGCGGACAGTGCCATGCCCACAGCCCTGAAGGCCAGCACTTGCAGAACGGGTATGGCGGCCGAATAGTTCTGGCCGAACGTTAGCATGACCAGCGTGTGTGAAAAGATACAGGTCAAAATCGATAATCCCATGGTCAACCAGAAGATCGTGCTGACGAATTGCCTCCGGCGCTCGCGGTACAGTTCAGGGTTGCCAGCTCTCATTCTTACAAGCAATGGAGTGATTGTCTGAGAGAGGATTACAGGAAGAAACATGATGAGAGTTGCAAATTTATCCGCTATCGAGAAGTAGGCTGCCGACGCATTGCTCAACATATTGCGTAGCATAATCTGGTCAATGCGCTGGTAGACGATGACAGCCGCTCCGGAGAGCAGCAGCGGAAAGGATTGGCGAATCAGATACGAGGATATGTTTCTGTCGAATCTCCACTCGCGGAGTGGTCCGACTTGTGAATAGTACGCGTACACGTATCCACTGGCGAGCAACACAAAGTCGAAGGTCACTGCAATTACAAACCAGTGGAGAGGCGCGCGCAGCAGCAGTAGAACGACTTTCAGGATTGCGCCGACGAAAATTCTCCCGATTTCCGCCCTGACAACGAACTTGTTCTTCACTATGGCGGCAAAGTAATTCCGGATGATGTAGAAACTGTTGAAGATGATGGAAAAAGAATACACCAGGATCATCGTTCTGGCAGAAGCGTCAGCTTCGAATGCATGCGCGGTCAGGGTGATAATCACTACCGTGACAAGCGCAAAGACAAGTCGCAGCAGGAACGCCGTTCCAAGTACGGCTTCTTTCGGCGCTTTGTCTCCTGCGAGTTCACGCACCTCTATGTGGTCCAGGCCAAAGGCGGCCAGTGTCGAAAAGATGGTTACGAAGGTGATGACATAATTCATTAAGCCATATTGTTCAGGACCGAGATATCGTGCTACGAGAATGCCGACAAACAGCTCGGAGAGCATTCGGACCGCATGACCCAGTGTCGCCCAATAGACGTTGGATACGACCTTTTGCTGGTTTGTGCTCAATCTGTTGAAGACGCGATGGACCAGGTTCATGAACATGGTTCCGAACTACAGGCGGGCACCATCCGATGCGTCACTTGGTTGAGGAGATAGTGTCCGTACTGGCTCTTGCCGAGGGCGCGTGCGGCACGAAACATGGCGTCATCATCGATCCACCCTTGACGCCAGGCGATCTCCTCGGGACAGGATATCTTGAGGCCCTGGCGCCGCTCAATCGCGGCGACGAACGTGCTGGCTTCCAGGAACGAATCGTGGGTGCCAGTGTCGAGCCAGGCCATCCCTCGGCCCATGACCTTGACGTCAAGGGCGCCGTCTTTCAGATACACTTCGTTGACGGTCGTGATTTCGAGTTCGCCGCGCGCCGAGGGTGTGATGTCCTTGGCGATCTCTACCACGCGGTTATCATAAAAGTACAAGCCGGTAACCGCATAATTCGATTTTGGCTTTTCCGGTTTCTCCTCTATGTGCGTCGCGCGACCTTCAGAGTCGAATGCAACTACTCCATAACGGTCGGGATCGCGGACAGGGTACGCAAATACTGTTGCTCCTGATGTTTGCGCAACGGCTTCGCCCAGAAGTGTTTTCAGGTTATTACCGTAGAAGATATTGTCTCCGAGGATCAGTGCCGCGTTGTCATGACCGATGAAGCGATCGCCAATGATGAAGGCCTGTGCCAACCCATCAGGCGTGGGCTGAATGGCGTATTCCAGATTCAGACCCCATTGACTGCCGTCCCGTAGAAGTTCTTGAAACATCGGTGTATCGTGCGGAGTGCTGATCACAAGGATATCGCGTATTCCCGCCAGCATGAGCACGCTGAGCGGATAGTAGATCATCGGCTTGTCGTAGATCGGCAAAAGTTGCTTGCTCACCGAAAGCGTAATGGGGTGCAGGCGGGTGCCCGCTCCACCCGCCAGTATGATGCCTTTGCGTGCCATCTTCTTGTCCTGTCGCCTGTCCAGTTGAGTACCCGCCTTCCTGCTTCCACACCTCACGGTGAAGGCTGCGAAGTTGCGAGGGTCAACGCTTCATGTTGCCTAGCCGCTCGCCCGCGTACTTGCCCTCGCGGATGGGGCGCCACCACCATTCGTTGTCAAGGTACCACCGGACTGTGTCGCGGATACCGGTCTCAAACGTATGCCCAGGTGTCCATCCGAGATCCCGCCTGATCTTGGATGCGTCGATTGCATAGCGCCTGTCATGTCCTGGACGGTCTTTTACGAACGTGATCAGGTCACGATACGATGTGCCTTGTGAACGTGGGTGCAGTTCATCGAGGATGCTGCAGATGGTCTCGACAACCTGCAGGTTGGTTCTCTCATTGCTTCCCCCGACGTTGTATTTGTTGCCTGGTCTGCCGTTCTCAAGCACCAGGTTCAAGGCATGGGCGTGATCATCCACATAGAGCCAGTCACGGACATTGTCCCCTTTCCCGTAGATCGGGAGCAGTTTCTCTTCCCGTGCGTTCAGGATCACTAGTGGAATCAGCTTTTCGGGAAAGTGGTACGGTCCGTAGTTGTTGGAGCAGTTGGTCAGGAGGACCGGAAGTCCGTAGGTATGCCACCATGCCTGCACGAAATGGTCGGAAGCTGCCTTGCTCGCGGAATAGGGCGACCGCGGGTCGTAGGGGGTGCTCTCGGTGAAATAACCGGTCTCAGCCAGCGAGCCATACACTTCGTCCGTCGAGATGTGCAGGAAACGGAACCTCGCCCGCGGTCCTTTCGGAAGCGATTCCCAATAGGATTGCGCGGATGTAAGCATATTGAAGGTCCCGACCACATTGGTCTCAAGAAAGGCTGAAGGGCCATCGATGGAACGATCCACGTGGGATTCGGCCGCCAGGTGCATGATGGCATCGGGCTTGACAGCTTGCATGACGGCGGCTACGCTTCTCTTGTCACAGATGTCAACGTTGGCAAACTCGTATCTCGGGCAGCCCTCTAGTGCCCTGAGCGAAGAAAGGTTGCCTGCGTAGGTCAGTTTGTCGAGGTTTAGCACTTCGTGGTTGGTCCTCGTGATCAGATGGCGGATAACCGCGGATCCGATGAATCCAGCTCCCCCGGTGACGATAATTCTCATGGTATGCCTGCCGCTCCTGTCCTGGTTCATAACTCAATCGAAGACCTCAGCCGCCCCTATTGCAACCCCTCCGGCATCCTTTGGTGAAAGCAGCGGAGCCGAGCCGTTCGGGATTGGCCAGTCAATGCCGATATCTTCATCGCTCCAGCGAATGGTACGTTCGTATTTGGGTGCATAGAAATCAGTGCACTTGTAGGTGAACTCGGCTTCGGTAGACAGCACGTAAAAGCCGTGGGCAAATCCGGGAGGCACCCACATCATGAGTTTGTTCTCCGCGGTGAGAGTTCGCGCCACCCATCTGCCAAATGTAGGTGAGGAACGGCGGATGTCGACTGCCACGTCGTAGACTGCCCCGTTGGTGACGCGCACAAGTTTCCCCTGAGGCTGCTGGATCTGGTAGTGGAGACCACGCAGTGTTCCCTGCGCCGACTTCGAGTGATTATCCTGAACAAAGGTGCCTGGGATCCCTATTCTGCTAAATATCTTTTGATTCCATGTCTCCATGAAAAAACCTCGCTCGTCGACAAAGATGCGCGGCTCAAGAATCATGACGTCAGGTATCTCTGAGGGTATTGCGTTCATGCTCTGCTCTATTTCGATGAGGCTAATTGTGTTGCGAAACGTTCGACAGCATCCTCCCAGGCTGGGATGGGCTGGCCCAGGAATGACGAAAGCCTTGCATTACTCATGGCAGAGAAGAACGGCCGGGCCGCTGGTGATGGAAAAGCGGCAGATCCTGCCGGGATCACTGTCACGTCACGATTCATGCAGCGGAAGAAATGCCGCGCGACCTCGTACCGGGACGCATAGCCTGTGTTGGTCAGGTGGTAGCGCCCGCGGAGTCCGGCATCAAGTGCTGCCAGTGTGTAGGTTACGATATCCTCGGTATATGTCGGTACCGAGAGCTGATCCCAGACCACTCTCAGGATATTGCTGCATTCCGTCCACTGGAGCATTTTGTGAAAAAAGTTCTGACTGCCGTTTCCATACACCCAACTGAGGCGCAATAGAAGGTAGTCGGCTCCGCTTCCCAGTAGCGACTCTTCTCCAGCCAGTTTACTCCTGCCGTACTCGTTCAGCGGCGTTGTAGGATCATCCTCGACATAGGGACGCTCAGTATTGCCGTCGAACACGTAGTCGCTTCCGTAGTGAACCATGGTGGCACCACATCGCCGTGCGGCAGCCGCCAGTATTCCGACAGCAACTGCGTTCACTCTGAACGCCGACTGCGGATCTGTCTCGGCACCATCGACGTTGTTGTAGGCAGCGCAGTTGATGAGGACGCCCGGCGCAGCGCTCGCGACAACTGCATCGACAGCAATCGGATCCGTGATGTCAAAACCGTTCTCCGGCGGTGCCGCATAACTCACCCCACACCGCTCGAAGCGTTCAATAAAAGCCTTGGCAAGTTGGCCAGAGGCACCTGCGATGAGGTACTTCATACTGCTTCAACACCATCCTCTTCTCGACATTTAGAGCGTGACAGGAGGAACTCCGGCAGGCTCGGCGCAAGGAGCCGGCCTCGTTGGAGTCGGCAAGACTATTGTGATCTATGGCCATGAGTCTTGAGATTAACCTCCACAAAGACCGCACCCCCTGCCCCAGCACAATTGATGCGGTGCTGGAGACAATGAAACCAGCAACAAGGAGTTTCATGAGGTGAGTCGACATCGCACAGTGACGCCCTCTTGACCCTATTAGGCGATGTTCGGCCCTCAACTCCGGGTGATCTGCATGCCGGTGTGTGACAGGCTAACTTCCACAAAACGGGCGCGGGGATTGGGGGGATTGGCGCCCAGTTCGTCGCGGATCGCGCGGGCCGACGCCGGGTCGCGGGCGAGCATCAACAGGTATCCGCCACCACCCGCCCCGGTCAGTTTCGCGGCGGCCACGTGGGGCGCCACCTGCTCGAGAATCGCGCGTACGGCCGGCGGGTTGGACCCCGGATCGATGCGCTGGTTGAGGTCCCAACTGCGCCGCAGGGATTCCGCCAATCCAGCCTGGTCCTGACGCCGGATCGCGTCCTGCAGGACCACGGCATTGCTCCGGATGGCTTTCAGGCATTCCAGGGTTCCCGCATCGCCTTCCAACATACGATGGACAACCCCGCCCAGAATGTCGTGTGCGACGCGGGTAATTCCGGTGTAATACAGCAAGAGCACATCGCGGGTATCAGCGCCGGCGAAAATGTGTTCGGGCAGCCAGTACACAATGGGTTTCTGCTCCAGGCCAGGCGCCGTCTCAATGAGCTTGACGCCGTGCAGCAGCCCGCCGATCTGATCCTGCCACCCGCCTCCGCTCGTGACCAATTGCTCAAGGGCCAAGGTCCGCCTGAATACGTCGTTATGCGTCCAGCCGAGCCCGCAACAGTCGGCGAGCGCGCCCAGGAGGGTGGCGGCGAGAATGCTGCTGGTGCCCAGACCGGACCCTTTAGGCACCGCCGCCAGGGTGCTGATCTCGAAGCCCCCGCCCAGGGCTCGTAACTGGTCCGCCAGCGACCCGTGGCGCGCTCCGTTGAAGCGCGGGTGAAATCCCGCCAGCGCCAACGCGGCCCGCGGGATCGCGAAGGGGCTTCCCAACGCCTGGACGTTCGCCACGTCGGCGTAGGTCGCCAGAGTCTCGCCCACACCAAGGTCAATGGATCGCAACGCGAGCTGCGGCGCGGCGAGGGGGCGGATGAAGACCTGGATCGGGGGCTGCCCGTTCAAGTCAACCGCCATGTTCAACACGCAACCGCCATGGTCGAGGCAGTAGGGCGGGGTGTCAGTCCAGCCACCAGCCAGATCCAACCGCACGGGGGATCGCGCCCATACTATCTGATCCTCATGAACACACCGGCCCGGGGCGACCGGCGCAGCCTCGAGGGGTGCCACGAGCGTCTGGCGCAATTCGTTCACCGTGCCGGTCCTGGCCGGCATCGAGACGGGCGCGGGCGTTGAGGCGGCAGAGGGGATGTGGTAGTCCTTTGTCATAATCGTGTCGTGATGCAGGGGCTTGCGGTATTTGGCGGCATAGTGCGATGGCACAAGAGGCAGCCAATAGGGTTTGATGGCGCCATCCGCTGCTTATAGCCGCCCATCCACCGCCGCCTTGGCTAGGAACCCTTTGATGTCGAAGATCACCACGTTGTCCTTGCTGAACCGGCCCATGTCCAATTCCCGGAACCGGTCGTGCGCCACCGCTAACACCACGGCGTCGGTAGCCCCCTCCTGCTCGCCGTTGGGACGGGGACTCAACTCCAGCCCGTACTCGTGCCGCACCTCGTCCGCGTCAGCCCAAGGGTCATAGACGCTGACATTGCAGCCAAAGTCCTGCAACTCGCGGATGACGTCAATCACTTTGCTGTTGCGGATATCCGGGCAATTCTCCTTGAAGGTCAGGCCGAGCACCAGCACGTTGGCGCCCTGCACCTTGTGGCCCTTCTGGATCATCAGCTTGACCACCCGGTTGGCCACATGCGCGCCCATGTTGTCGTTCAGCCGCCGCCCCGCCAGGATGATCTCGGGGTGATACCCCAGCGACTCCGCCTTGTGGGTCAGGTAGTAGGGGTCCACCCCGATGCAATGCCCGCCCACCAGACCGGGCCGGAAGGGCAGAAAGTTCCATTTCGTCCCCGCCGCCTCCAGGACCTCCTGCGTGTCGATCCCCATGCGCTCGAAGATCAGCGAAAGCTCGTTGACGAAGGCGATGTTGATGTCGCGCTGGGAATTTTCGATGACTTTCGCCGCCTCGGCCACCTTGATGCTCGGCGCCTTGTGGGTGCCTGCGGTGACGATCGTTCGGTAAAGCGAGTCCACCTTCTCCGCCACCTCGGGGGTGGACCCGGAGGTGATCTTCCGGATCTTCGTGACCGTGTGGACCTTGTCGCCGGGATTGATCCGCTCGGGGCTGTAGCCGCAGAAGAAGTCCTTGTTGAACTTCAACCCGCTGAACTTCTCCAGAATGGGCACGCAGTCTTCCTCGGTGCAGCCCGGATAGACCGTGCTCTCGTACACCACGATGCCGCCCGACCTGAGCGCCTTGCCAACCGTCTCGCTGGCCTTGATGAGCGGCGTGAGGTCCGGCCGGTTGTACCCGTCGATCGGCGTCGGCACGGTGACGATGAAGAAGTCGCTCCCCCTGATGTCCTCGATCCGGCTGGAAAAGGACAGGTTGGAAGCCGCCTGCAATTCGGCTGCGTCCACTTCAAGCGTGCGGTCATGCCCCGCACGCAGTTCGGCCAGCCGCCGCTCATGGATGTCGAATCCAACGACGGGGAATTTCTTGCCGAATTCGACGGCCAGGGGAAGTCCGACATAGCCGAGCCCGATGATGGTGATGCGTGGTGTCATGGTGAATGGTTGATGTCAATGGGTGATGGGAACTGAATAGGTCATGTCGCATCGCAGAGGCGGCGGATGGCTTTCTCATGCGCTTCCACTTGCTTGCACAAGCTGAATTGCACCGCCGCGCGGTGCAGGTTGTGTCCCCGGTGTCGCACCTTGAAGTAGACGTTCCCCGCCAGATAGTCCTGCAGGAACCGCAGCCCCAATTCGAACGCGATCAACCGGACAGCGTCGTATAAGTGCGCCTTGTCCGCCTCGGACAGGAAACCAGCCTGCCGCAGATATCCCTCCGTGAACGCATGGCATAGTTCCACGCTGAACTCCACACTGGCCAGATCCGGCGCATCCTCGCCCGCCGGATTGCAGAGCGATCGCACGGCATCCCCGTAGTCCCAATGCACCAACCCCGCCCCAACCGTATCCAGATCAATGATGCTTGTTCCACGGCCCGTGATTCGATCCATGAGGATGTTGCTGATCTTGGGATCCCCGTGCATGATCCGCACCGCCACTTCGCCCCGCGCCTTCGCCGCCTCCAGCACCTCGCACAGGGCGCGACGCTCCTCGACAAACCGGCACAATTCACCAACCATTCCATCCCCGCGGATCAAGTCGCGGACCGACTCCGTCGCGAGGACCTTATCAAACGCCGCCAGATAGCCCGGCGTGTGATGGAACCCCGGAATCGTGACCGCCAGGCTGGATGGATCCATATCCATGACCAGGCAATGGAACTGTCCCAGCACCGTCCCCGCCTCCCGGGCATGCTCCAACCCCTGCGCCTGGTCGAAGGCCATGGCGCTGTCAATCAGGGTGATCGCCCGCCAGAACTGCCCCTGCCCGTCAACGCGCCAATCCGAACCGTCCTTGCAGGCAATCATCCGCGGCAACTGCCAGATCCGGTCCGCTGAACCACGCTCCCGGT
>CAIVSY010000113.1 GCA_903908715.1 uncultured bacterium | reverse complement strand
GAAGATCGCCGACAAGTACAAGCTGTGGATTCTTGAGGACAACGCCCAGGCCATTGATGCCGCCGGCGACACCTTTAAGATCGGCGAGCTGTCCGACGCCGTGGCCACGAGCTTCATCATCCAGAAGAATCTCGGCTGCTTCGGCGATGGCGGTGCGATTGTCACCAACAACGAGCACATCAACCGCGTCACCAAGCTGCTCCGCGCGCATGGGTCCCCGGCCCGCAATGTCCACAGCTTCGGCTTCAACAGCCGCCTGGACGATATCCAGGCCGGTGTGCTGAGCGCCAAGCTGAAGCACATCCACGAGTGGAACAACCAGCGCATCCAGTGGGCCGAGCGCTATACGGCGGGGCTCAAGGGCGCGAAATCCTTCGACCTGCCCTACCACAAGCCCGGCTACCGCCACGTGTGGCACCTCTACGTCATCGAGGTCAAGGATGCGGCCAAGCGCGACAAGATGCTGGATTTCCTGGTCAAGAACGGTGTGGATGCCAAGACGCACTACTCGATCGCCATTCACCAGCAGGCGGGCTATCCCTGGGGCAAGGATGCGCGGATTGTCGGTTCACTCGCCAATGCCGAGAAGAACGCGGCGTGCTGCATCAGTCTGCCGATGTTCCCGGAACTGACGGCCGGGGAAGTGGACTACGTTGTGCAGAAGTGCTTGGAGTGGGACAAGCAGAACAGCTAGTCGCTTGGGTGTCGCAGCGGGCGGCATTCCAACGAATGCCGCTGCAAAAGACCAAGATTGCGCCAGAATCCGTGGGGATTCCGATGGGCGGGTCTGGTTGTGTGTCGCGGAAGAGAACATGGCAAGGAGAAAAGGATGAGCGGTCCGTACAGGGTGGTGGTGGTGGGAATGGGCAAGCGCGGCAAGCATCACGCCAGCGCGTTCCAGGCGAACCCGAATTTCAAGGTTGTGGGCATTTGCGACATTGACCAGGCCCGGCTTTCGGCCGCCGCCGCGGAACTTGGGAACCCGGAGACTTCGACGGACGCCGCCAAGCTCACGGCAGCGCTGAAGCCGGACGTGTTCTGCTTCTGCACGATGCCGAATCTCCGTGTGCCGATGATCCGGATCGGCGTGGAAAGCGGCGTCAGGATGATCGCGTTCGAGAAGCCCGTGGCGGATTCCACCAAGGCGGGCCTGGAGATGAAAGCCATTCTGGCGGGTACCGGCATCAAGACGGTGGTCAGCCACCAGCACCGCTATGGAGTACACTACCGCAAGGTCAAGGAAATCGCCGCCAGCGGCGCGCTGGGTAAGGTGCATACGATCTACGCCACCAGCCCGGGCTGGATGATGCACATGGTCTCGCACCTGATCGACTATATGCGCTGGTACAACAACGATGTGGACGCCGAATGGGTCATGGCCCAGGCGGCGGGCCGGCATAAGCTCTCCGATAACCACCCCTCGCCGGATTACCTGGCGGGCTTCATCCATTTCGCCAACGGCGTTCGCGGGATCGTCGAGACCGGGGCGGGCGCGCCGAACATCCCTGAGGTGGCGAAGTGGTGGGGACGGAACCGCATCCGCGTCATGGGCGACGAGGGATTCGCCGAGGTCCTGACCAACGGCGGATGGCGCGCGGTCACCAAGGCCGGCGCCCTGTCGGGTGAAGGCGCGATGAATTACGCGGTCGATATGCCGCCCTACGTGCAGGAGATGGCCGATTGGCTGAAGGATGACCGCAAGGTCCACAGCTGCAACTTTGAAAGCGCCTGCAAGGGTTTTGATGTCATGATGGGACTTTGCCGTTCGGTGACCGACGGCGGTCAGGTGGCGATGCCGCTGACGGACAGCAGGCTGGAGATCGAGGAATTGCGCCGGAAGCTGGCGGACAAGCCGGTGATCCTTGCCTCGCCGGACCACAAGGCCGAATTCGGCCTGTAGGAAGGAGTCGTCTGCATGGAAGTCATCCTGCGACCGGATGCGGAAGCCGCGGCCAAGCTGGCGGCGAAGCTGGTGGCACGGCAGTTGCGGCGCAAGCCCGACTCCGTGCTCGGTCTTGCGACCGGACGCACGATGGAACGCCTCTATGCGGAACTGGTCCGGATGCATCGCGAGGAGGGGCTGGACTTTTCGCTTTGCCGTACTTTCAACCTGGATGAATACATCGGCCTGCCCGTGACGGACCCGCACTCCTACCGGCATTACATGAATGAACAGCTGTTCCGCCGGGTAAACATCGACCTGCGCAACACGCACCTGCCCGACGGTATGGCGACCGACCTGGGGGCGGAATGTGAGCGGTACGAGGAATTGATCCGCAGCACCGGAGGGATTGACCTGCAGTTGCTGGGCATTGGCGAATCCGGTCATATCGGCTTCAACGAGCCGTTGTCATCGCTCCGGTCCCGGACGCGGGACAAGTCGCTCATGCCGGAGACCCTGGCCGTGAATTCCGCCCTGTTCGGCGGGGATGTGGAACAGGTTCCGCACCGCGCCATTACAATGGGCGTGGGCACGATTTTGGATGCGCGGTTCATCCTGCTGCTGGCCACGGGGCCGCGCAAGGCGGTAATCCTGGCCAAGGCGCTGGAGGGGCCGGTCACCTCGATGGTGACAGCGTCTGCCCTCCAGTTGCACCCTGCGTGCCGTGTGATCCTGGACGAGGCCGCCGCCTCCGGCCTGCAAGAAAAGTCCTATTATCGGTGGATTTTCGAAAACGAGCCCGAATGGGCGCCGTATCGCGGATAAAAGGACGGGGGAGAAGACGAATGAGTTCAGCCGTGGCGGGTTTCAAGTTCCAGGATGTGGTGCGTCGGTTCCGGGCTTGGGGTGATTTCGTGGAGGCGGTTCCGTACGGTTCCGGCCATATCAACGACACCTATAAGGTTACCTTCAGCATGGCGGGGGCGCACGTCCATTACCTGCTGCAGAGGATCAACCACAAGATCTTCAAGAACCCGGCGGCGGTGATGGAGAACATCATGCGGGTGACCGACCATGTCCGGGCCAGGCTGGCCTCCGCCGGAGTGGGGAATGTGACCCGGCATTCCCTTTGCGTGGTGCTGACGCGTGGCGATGCACAACCCTGCTACCAGGATGGCGAAGGGAACTGGTGGCGGATGTACCTGTTCATCGAGGGAGCGCGGACCTTCGATACGATCCAGAGCGAGGGTCAGGCGGAGGAGGCCGCACGGGCTTATGCGCGTTTCCAGAACCTGCTGGCCGACCTGCCCGCTCCGCGGCTTCACGAGACCATTCCCAATTTCCACAACACGCCCATCCGCCTGGCTGCCCTGCGGGAAGCCGTGAAGGCCGATGCCTGCAACCGTGCGGCTGGGGCTCGGGCGGAAATCGAGTTTGTCGAGAAGCGCGCGGCCCTTTGCGCGCGGCTCCTGGACCGCAACGCCCGGGGCGAAATCCCCGAGCGCATCACGCACAACGACACCAAGATCAATAACGTCATGCTCGACGATGTCACAGGCGAGGGTGTGTGCGTGATTGACCTTGATACTGTCATGCCGGGCCTGGCGCTGTATGATTTCGGCGACATGGTGCGCAGCGCCACGGCCTCGACCCCCGAGGATGAACGGGATCTTTCCAAGGTGCGGATGCGGATTGAGATGTTCGAGGCGCTAGCCCGCGGGTATCTCGCCGAGGCCGCCTTCCTGAACGCCGCCGAGCGTGAGGAACTGGTTTTTTCCGGGCGGCTCATCACGCTGATGATCGGTATGCGGTTCCTTACGGATTACCTGCAGGGCGACGTGTACTTCAAGACCCACCGGCCCGGGCAGAACCTCGACCGCTGCCGCATGCAGTTCAGGATGGTCATGAGCATGGAGGAGCAGGCTGAGGCTATGGAGAAAATTGTCGCCGCCATTTGCGCCGGCCAGGCTGTTTGAGCCGGGAAAGTTCGGGATTGTTGCCGGCGTCTGCCCGGATTATTCTCGGTTCCTGGGGATCCCGTGCGGATTCCGGGAGGTGGCGATGACACAGGCGTTGTACGAACTGGACCGCGTCAGCAAGCGTTATGGCCGGGAGAATCCGGTCCTGCAAGAGGTGTCGCTCTCCGTATCGGAAGGGGGGACTGTGGCCATTGTCGGCCCTTCCGGCTCGGGCAAGAGCACGCTTCTGAACCTCATGGGCGGTCTGGATGTCCCGACCGGCGGAACCCTCTCGTTTGCCGGGCTGGATGTTTCATCGATGGACGATCGCGCCCGGGCTGGGTTCCGCAGGGACAAGGTGGGTTTTGTTTTCCAGCGGCATCATCTCCTGCCTCAATTGACGGCGCTGGAGAATGTCCTGATGCCCGCGCTTGCGAGGCGCGCCGGACGGGATGCAGCGGCTCTTGACCGCGGGCTGCAATTGCTGGAGCGGGCGGGACTGGGGCCCCGGGCCGGCGCCATGCCGGGCGAACTCTCCGGCGGGGAACGCCAGCGCGTCGCGGTGGTTCGCGCGCTGATCAACAACCCCCGTTTGCTATTGGCGGATGAACCCACGGGGTCCCTTGACGCCACAACGGCGGCGGGCATTGTGGATCTGCTGTTGGAACTCAATCGGCGGGACGGTGTGGCAATCGTGGTGGTCACGCACGCGAACGAACTGGCGCGCCGGATGAACCGCGTGTTGGAACTCCGCAATGGCCGGCTTTCCCCGGTGGCATGAAATGCGTGCGACTCCTCCATCCCGGCTTGGCCTGACCGGAATGACCCTCCGGACCTTTCGCTTCTACTGGATCAGTCATGTGCTCCTGGCTCTTGCGGTAGTGGTTTGTGTTGCGGTGGTGGCGGGTGCGCTGGTGGTGGGGGATTCGGTCCGGGCAACCCTGCGCAGTGCGAAGGAGCGGCGCCTGGGCCGGATTGTTTATGCCGGGTTGGCGGGTGGCGAGGGGCATTTCCGGCAGGCGCTGGCATCGGGTACCCGGGCCGCGTTTCCGCCGCAGAGCCCGGTGGCGGGGGTGCTTTCGCTGACGGCACTGGCGTCGGCGGGTGACGGGTCCCGCCGTGCGGGAGGTGTGCGGGTGTTTGGTGTGGACTCTTCGTTTGCCGGTCTCCATGAAGGGGGGGTCTCTGTTCCCGCGGAGGGGACGGTGGTTGTCAGCGTTCGCCTGGCGGAAGCGTTATCCCTGAAGGCGGGTGACGAAGTAGTGCTTCGGGTGGAACGGCCTGACGCGATGCGGGAACTGGCGCTGGCTCCGGGTGAGCGGGCGACCGTGGCGTTCCGTGTGACCGTCGCGTCCATTGTCGGAGAGAATGAATTCGGAGGTTTTGGCCTGGAGAACACGCAGGTGCCGCCGCTGAATGTGTTTGTCGGACTCGGTTTCCTGCAAAAGAGCATTGGACTGGGGTCCCGGATCAATCTGCTGTTGATCGGCGGAACGGTCGATGCGGAGCAGGCTGGAACCGCGATCCGGCAGGCATGGGACTTCGCGGACGGCGGCCTTGAGTGGCGTGATCTGCCGGGCGCGGATACCAGTGAATTGAGAAGCGAAGCGATCTTTATCATGGATGAGGTGGCTCGTGACGCCATGGCCGCGGCGCCGGGCGGTCGCGGGGTATTGACGTATCTGGTTGATGCGATCCATTCGGAGAACCGGTCCGCGCCGTATGCGTTTGTTGCGGGAGTCGAGTCGCTGGCCGGCGTGCCGGCGATTGGTCCGGGCGAGGTTGTGATCACCGACTGGCTCGCGGAGGATCTGGGGGTGGTGCCCGGCAACACACTGGAATTCCGGTACTTGACCATGGGCGCGTTGCGAACCCTTCGGGAAACCGGCGCTGTTTTCCGTGTCAAGCAAGTGGTCCCTCTTGCGAGCGTGGCGGACACCAACCTGATGCCCTCCATTCCGGGGCTCACCGATGCGGGGGATTGTGCCGGCTGGGATACGGGTTTTCCCGTTGATATGGGGCGAGTGCGGCCGAAGGACGAAGCCTACTGGGATCAATGGCGGGGTGCGCCGAAGGCGTTCGTCGGTCTGGGGGATGCCCGGCGCTTGTGGGGCAACCGCTGGGGGAGTCTGACAGCCCTCCGATATGCGGGCTCGAAGGAGGATCGTGAAACGGTGCGGCGCCGCATCCGTGACCGGCTGGCGGAGGGGACTTTGCGGCCGATCCTGCGTCCCCTGCTGGAGGAGGCGGAGCGGTCGGGGGCCCAGGCGATGGATTTCGGGCAGTTGTTCCTCGGGCTCAGCCTGTTCCTGATGGTCGCCGCGATCCTGATGCTGGCGCTTCTTTTCGGGGTGGCGGCAGAGCAGCGACGGGGGCAGACGGGGCTTTTGCTGGCACTTGGTTACGACCAGCGTGTCCTCTGGCGGTGGGCGGTTGGCGAGAGCCTATGCATTGCGGTGCCGGGTGTGATCCTGGGGTGTCTTGCGGGCATCGGTTATGCAAGGGGGTTGCTGTGGATGCTGGACAGCGGCATCGGCGGCGCGAATCCGTTGCGCATCAGGATTTGTGTTTCGCCGTCATCCCTGCTTGTGGCGGCCGGGCTGGTGATCCTGCTGGTGATCGCAATCCGTCTTGCGGTTTCCCGCCGTACCAGCCGTACACCGGCCCGCGATCTGTTGGATGGGTTGAGGGAGGAGGACTCTCCCCGCAGGCGCCGGGTGTCGGGTGTGTTATGGTCTGGAATGGGCGTTCTGACCCTGTTTGTGGCGGTTGTTTCGTTCTGGCGGGCACGCA
The DNA here is from genome assembly GCA_903908715.1 of uncultured bacterium. Classification (GTDB taxonomy): domain Bacteria; phylum Verrucomicrobiota; class Kiritimatiellia; order CAIKKV01; family CAITUY01; genus CAIVSY01. Next base: position 5,447 of record CAIVSY010000113.1, on the reverse strand, counting down.
GGGGCGGGTACGGGGTGGATGTTGAGAACTTTTTTGTATCCGGCCTGTGCCTCCTCGTTGCCGGTGCGGCGGGAATCCGGCGGTGGATCGAGAACCGAGGATGCCGGAGCCGTGTGCCGCCCGGGAGCCTTATGGCCCTGGCCGCCCGGAACGCGGGGCGCGGCTCCCGGATGAGTTTTGTGATCGCGGGTTTGACGGCTTGCGCGGTGTTCCTGCTGGTGGCGGTGGCTTTGTTTGAGCCTGCCGGCGGGGATGGGAGCAGCCGGGCTTCGGGCACCGGCGGGTTCGGGCTTCTCGTGCAGACGGCATCCCCCGTGGCATCGGACCTGAATGCCGTCGGCGAACGTCAGAGGTTGGGCTTTACAGGGACGGCCTTTGACAGGGTTCGTTTCGTCGGATTGCGTGTGACGGAGGGGGATGATTCTGGATGCGGGAATCTCAACCGTGCCCAGCGGCCCCGTTTTGCGGGCGTGGTTCCCTCTGAACTGTCCCGGCGCGGAGCGTTCCGCTTCATACAAGCCGACGGTGCGGGGGATCCGTGGTGTTTGCTGGAGGAGGATTGGGGTGAAGGGGTTGTGCCGGCCGTGGCGGATGAAACGACCCTGATGTGGGGCCTTCAGAAACGGGTGGGCGACGAGGTCCTTTATGAGGATGAGAACGGGCGCCCGTTCCGGGTTCGCTTTGTGGGGATGCTGGCCAACTCGCTCCTACAGGGGTTGATTCTTGTGCCGGACGCAATGCTGCAAGAACATTTCCCTGCGCAGGCGGGGGTCCGTCGGATGCTGGTGGATGTTCCCCCGGGTTTGGAGCGTGAGGTTGCCGGGAGAATCGGGCGAAGCCTGGCCGATCATGGCGCGGAGGTGGTTTCATGCGGCGACCGATTCCGCCAGTTGAATGCCTTGACGGTTCTTTATATCCGCCTGTTCCAGGTTCTCGGCGGGCTTGGCCTTCTTCTCGGCGTGGCGGGGGTTGCCGTGGTGGTGATCCGCAACGGGATCGAGCGGGCCGGGGAACTGGCGCTGATGCGGGCGACGGGTTTCCTGCAGCGCGATCTTGTGATCCTGCTGGCGGCGGAACCGGTGTGGCTGACAGGATTGGGAACTCTTGTCGGCGGGATCGCGGCTGTGGTGGCGGTTTGGCCCTTGATGACCGGTCCCCGCTGGGAGGCGGCAGGTTGGGTTGTCCCGGGAATCGGGATCGCGATCACGATGCTGGTTGCGATGGCGGCCAGTATTTTGGCGGCGGCATGGGTCATGCGCGGCCAGCCATGGGATGTGCTCCGGCAGGAGTGATGGGCATTCTGGGCGTGACATTTCCCCGACCAGCGGGGAATAATGGGAATGCGATGAAACGACGGACGGCCAAACGGGTACTTGCGGCGTGTGTGATTCCGGTAGCGTTGCGGGCCGGCCTTGCGTGGGCGGCCGACGAGCGGGGGATGGAACGTTATTCCATTATCACGGAGCGCAAGCCCTTCGGTCCCGAGGCTGTGCCGGCTGTCAACCTGCCGCCCCCTGTTCCGCCCGATCAATCCATGATCAACCAGTTCCGCCTTTCCGCGGTTGTGCGTGACAATGACGGTGTGATCAAGGTCGGGTTGGTGGAGATCAAGTCCAGCCGGAATTTCGTCCTGGATATTGGCGGTTCGGTGGACGGGGTTGAGGTGATCAGTGCGGACTATGCGGCTGAGCGTGCCCATCTGCGGCGCGGTCCCGAGGAATACTGGGTTTCCATGCAGGGGGGCTCCAACCGGTTTGAACGGATTCTCCCCGGTGCTGAACGGGCGGTCGTGGCGCCGGAATCAGGTTCGGCAGGCGGGCCAAGGGAGCGGGTGCTGCCAAACGGGGTTGATCAGAGGCGTTCCTACGCATTGCGGCGCCAGCAGCGCGAGGAGACACGGCTTCGGAGGGAACTCGAGCGTATGCGTGCACAGGAGGCGGAGCGGGCCAAAACCGACGAGTCGGCGGGCGGGGCGGGAGTGATGAGGGCGGGGCGTCCGCCCGCGGGCACCGGTGGATCCGGCCGGGCGAGGGTGGAGAGTCTGGCGCAGGCCGAAAACATTGAACTGAGCCGGGAGGAGGTTGACAATCTTCTTCAGGAATACCAGAAGGAACTGATTCGAAAGGGCATGAAGCCCCTGCCCATTCCGTTGACGCCGGAGACTGACAGGGAGCTAGTGGAGGAGGGGTTGTTGCCGCCGCTGGAATAGCGGTCCATGCGACAGACTCCGCAGTCCGGATGAGCCAGTGGATTCAAAAGACCATGGATTTCAAGGGTGTGGTGCAGGGCGTCGGGTTCCGTCCCGCGATCTGCCGTCTTGCCTGCGATTCCGGTTTGTCGGGATATGTGCAGAACCGACGCGGTTCGGTCCGGTTGGTTCTGGCGGGCGGCGTTTCCGCGGTCGACTCCTTTCTTGAACTGTTGCCGTCCCGTCTGCCATCCAACAGCCGGCTGGAGAGCATTACGCCGGTGGCGGAGGAATTCCTGGATGGGGCCCCTGCTCCCGGGTTCACGATTCTCGAGAGCGAGAACGGGGCAGGGCATGAAATCCTGATTCCAGCCGATCTTGCGATGTGTCCCGCGTGTGCGGCCGAGGTTCTGGATCCTGCCTGCCGCCGGTACGGGTATGCCTTTACCACCTGCACGGCCTGCGGGCCGCGGTATACGGTCTTGCGTGCGATGCCTTATGATCGGGAGCGAACCACGATGTCCGCCTTTCCCCTCTGTGATGCATGCCGAGCGGAGTATGAGAATCCGGCTGACCGCCGGTTCCATGCGGAGAGCATGGCATGTCCGGCCTGCGGACCGCGGCTCAGCCTCGAGACGACGGGCGGGCAGGTTCTCCCGGGGGATGTATTGCGGGTTGCGCGGCATGAACTGGCGCAAGGCCGGATCCTGGGGGTTCTCGGGATGGGCGGGTTCGGGCTGGCTGTGGATGTTTTCCAGCCCGCGGCCGTCACGCGGTTGCGCGAGAGCAAGCACCGCCCCGACAAGCCGCTGGCCGTGATGGCCCGGGATCTCGATACAGCGCGGCGCTATGCCCGGATACCCGAGGCCGCTGCGGCGCTGCTGGCATCGCCGGAGGCGCCCATCGTGATTGTCGAGCTGCGTGCGGATTCTCCGGACGGTCGGCTGGTTCCGATGGACCGGGTCAATCCGGATACCGGAACGCTGGGTATCATGCTGCCCTCGACCCCCCTGCACCATCTCTTGTTCCATCCGTTAAAGGATGATCCGCTTCCTCCGTTTGATCTGCTGGTCATGACCAGTGGAAACCGGGGCGGGGAGCCCATCTGCCTCACGGCGGCCGAGGCGCGCAGCCGGCTGGGCGGGATTGCCGACCTCCTTCTTACGCATGACCGGGGGATCAACCTGCGCAACGACGATTCCCTTTGTGTCTTGCGGCATGACGGGGTCCCCCAGGTCTGGCGACGTGCAAGGGGATATGCGCCGATCCCCATCCGGCTTGCCCGTCCTCTCGCCCGATGCGTACTTGCGACGGGTGCGGACATGAAGAACACCGTTGCGCTGGCGTATGGTGACCGGGTGGTGCTTTCCCCGCATGTGGGCGACCTGGATACGCCTGAGGCGGTTGAAGGTTTTGAGCAGGTGGTTACGGCACTGCCCGAATTCCTGGAGCGTGTGCCCGATGTGGTGGCGGTCGACCTGCATCCCGACATGCAATCGGCCCGGATGGGCCGGCGGCTGGCCGCCAAGGCGGGATTGGAGGTGAAGGCAGTCCAGCACCATCACGCCCATGCGGTGGCGTGCCTGGCTGAGCATGGTTTGCGGGAGGGGCTGGCCCTGATTATGGACGGCACGGGGCTTGGGACGGATGGGACGGTGTGGGGAGCTGAAGTGCTGAGGGTGGACCGGAACGGATTCCGGCGACTCGCCACGTTCCAGCCGGTGCCGTTGCCCGGCGGTGACATGGCAGTGCGCTGTCCGGTGCGGCAACTGGTTGGACGCTGGGTTGCCGCCGGGGTTGAAGTGTCCGATGAATGGCTGGCGGTGCTGGGGATTACGCGGGAGGATGCCACGGTCTGGGAACAGCAAAGCCGGCAGGGAGTCAACGCTCCATTGAGCCATGCGGCGGGGCGGGTTTTTGACGCGTTTTCGGTGGCATTGGGATATGCGCCGGCCACACTCACTTACGAGGGCCAGCCTGCGATCCGGCTGGAAGCCGCGGCGCGCAGGTGGCAGGGCAGCGGGGCGCTTCCTGTGATTCCGTGGTCCTCCGCAGAACGGGATGGGATGTTCCGGGTGGACTGGGGTCCGGCGTTTTGCCTGCTGGCTGGCGGGCGGGCAAGGGGGGAGGATCGGGATGCGTGGGCGATGGCTTTTCACCATGCGGTTGCGCGGGCGGCATTCGGGATGATAGAGTATGGGGCCCAACAGGCGCCGACGTCCTGCGTTGCGTTAAGCGGTGGTGTATTCATGAACCGGGTCCTGTGTGGACTGCTGGCTCCGATGCTGGAGGAGCGCGGGATAAGGCCTTTGTTCCATTCACAGACGCCGCCCGGGGATGGTTGTATTGCGTTCGGGCAGGCGGTGATTGCTGCGGGGGAAAGGAATCAGGAATAGCCATGTGTCTTGCCGTGCCGATGAAAATCGTGGAAGTCAGACCGGACCGGATGGGGGTTGCCGAGTTGGACGGCAGTCGCCAGGAGGTCAACCTGGCCCTGGTGCCGGATGCCGGCGTTGGCAGTTATGTGATTGTCCACGCCGGGTTCGCGATCGAGCGCATGAACGAACACGAGGCCAATACAATCCTCGAGGTATTCGAGGAACTGGCCGCGCAACAGGCGGCACAACAACCCTGAAACCCGCGCCGGCCTGCCGGTTCAGCAGGACAGCCGGACAGTTTTGATCTCGAAGGGCCGGAAGGACAGGCGCAAAGTTCCCCGGCGGACCGGCAGATTCGCGGGATGTTCCTCCAGCATGTCAGTGACATAGGCCTTCTTCACGGGCAGGGAGGTTTTTAATTCGCAGGTGGTTGCCGCGCGCTTGGACTCGTACAGGCGCACCACGACGTCGCCGGAGCCGTCCGCAGCCGGCTTCACCGTTTCGATCACGATGTTCGGGGCGTTCACCGACATCAGCGACGCGGTTCCGGCGGCGCCGGGCAGGAGTGTGGGCTGGACGTTGAGTTCATACCCTTCGCGCACGACGTCGCAGTCCATGAACGGGCCGTTCCAGAAATGCAGGGCATAGGAGAAGATCTGTTCGCCGCGGTCGGCGTGCATGTCGGGGGCGTGCGGTGCGCGGAGGAGCGTCAGGTTGATGCTGCCACCCTCGACATCCACGCCATACTTGCAGTCGTTCAGGACGGCGAATCCGCGGTTTGATTCGGTCACGGCGGTCCACTTCTGGTTGGCCACCTCGAAACGGTCGGCGTCGAACGGGCGGGAACTGTGGTTCGGGCGCCGCAGATGGCCGAACTGGAT
>CAIVSY010000112.1 GCA_903908715.1 uncultured bacterium | reverse complement strand
GTTTCCTTTAGAAACATATCGTTCTGAACCAAACGAATATCAACAATAGTACTCTTCATTGAACCGCTCAGCACTTTGGCTAGTATTGAGACATGATTGCCGACGTCGAAATGCTCGACCCAGTATAACCTATCGATGATTACGGTGTCATTTGGCCGCAAGAATCCCTTCGCGTCATATCTTTCGTCCGGCCCAAATATTGTCCTCTCCTGTCCTACCGGAAGTGGATCCTCAAACAATGTATACCCTCCGGCTCGAGATTTATAGGTACTGACAAGAAGTGGAACTTGGACGGTAAATACAGCGCCCACTTGGCAATAAGGATTCCCTTTTACTGCTTGATGGTCGGGTTGATTTGTAATGTTCGTCACCGAGACGCACCCACCTGAAAGAAGCAGGCAAACACCAATGATGACTGACAACATACTATTATGAGATCTGTTCATTTTTTACACCGAACGTGCCCTTGAGCCGCGGCGCGGGAGCGCCGTCGTGCTCGGAGGGCTGGTTCGGAAAATCTATGATGCCCATTTGAGCGCCAGCTTGCGATGCTCAGCGGCACAGTCGCGAAGGTAAAGGTTAATCAGGTTCTGATACGGCATTCCCAATTCGGTGGCGAGGTTTTTGAAATAGGAAACCGTCATCTTATCCAACCGGATGGTAATGGGTTGCTTAAGCTGCTTGATGTAAGGGTTCTTCACCCCCTTCATCTGCGAAAAGTCATAATGCGCTCTCATGGTGTCACCTCCTGTAATCTCGAATCTCGTCCTTGTCGGCTTTCCTGGCCGAAATCAATCTGATGACCTCATCATTTTCCCGATAGCAGTGGCAAACCACAAGCACCCTGAGCTTGAAGCTGATGCCCAGCATGATGAAGCGGTCCTCCTCTTCCGAGTGATCCGGATCGAAGAACCGGATGGCGTTCTCGTCCAGGAACACGGTCTGGGCTTCCTCAAAAGAGACCCCATGCTCCCGCTTGTTCTTGCGGTTCTTGTTTTCGTCCCATTTGAATTGAATGCCCATCATGTATTTACAGTGTATGTATTGTCATAATGCCGGTCAAATCAATTCGCGTTGCCGAATCGAGTAGCCGGGGGAGGTTGCCCTCCCCCAGCTCTCACACCACCGAACGTACGGCTCCGTATTCGGCGGTTCCCAAGTTAATGCTGGTCACGAGACTACCAGACGCGCTTTCGCGCCTCAAGCCTCTCGCGGGTTGGACGCTCCCATCACCCATGGACTGAACCCAGCACTCATGGCGTACTCAGCCGGATTCCGTCCAGCCCCCTCTGCCTGAGCATCCCTCTGTGAGGGATCTTCTGCTGTATGGTCAGCACGCACAATGACGACATCCTCCCTTAACTCAGGTTCGGGCCTTCGTCGGTATCCCTGCGGCTCGGCCTATCCGTTGCTCCACCTCTTCGGCCTTGGAGTGCCTCACTAGCTTCGCCTGATCTCCGATTACTACGCCTTCTGCTGACTTCCCGGCACGCTCCCGCGCCGGGATCTCCCCGGGTAAGACTCACGACTTTCACGCTTATGCCCGTTGCCGCATTTTCCGCCAAAGGCGGATCTGCCTCCGGCAGAACAAACCGGCTTCCCGTACAGGCTTCGGACTTAAGCGTGACGTGCCGCCTCATCCAGCCAGCTTGCCTCTGATGCACTTCCTGTTCGTCGGGCCAGCGCTTTGCTTCCGGCTTCCTTCAGACCCCGCCTCACGACGACGCCCTTGCCTTCCGCTAAACCTTCCTCCTGTCAGGTGGTTATGGGGACTCTCACCCCACAAGTCGTGCGCCATGCCGGGCGCACACGCCGAAAGTCAGGTTCCGAGCGGAATGCGAGGTAACCTGGACTTTCTGGTTCGGCAATTGATCTCATTCATCAGTCAATGTGCCTAGTTTATTGAGGACATCGTGAACAGCCTCCGCCGGAAGTTCACAGCAAAACTTTGCCCGTCGAGCTTTCCAATCCAAACTCTTGACTTGATCAGCCAAGACAACACCTGAAACCTGGCATCCTTGTGGTATGCGAACCTCAAACGGATACCCCTTAACTTGGCTGGTTATCTGGCAGAACAAGGCAAGGCCCACCTTGCGATTGTAGGACTCTGGGGAAAGAACCAACGCGGGCCGATGACCCGCCTGCTCATGGCCCGCCTGTGGGGTAAAAGAAAGCCAGACGATGTCACCACGCTTAGGGCAATAGGCAGCCATTACCAAGCCTCCCGCCCGACGGCAATTCCCGAGTCAGATTCAAGATGTCGATTCTGCGTCGTGACGCCTTTGAGCAGTTCATCGAGACGAAAACGTGGCCGTCTGGCCGGGGCAATCACAATCTGGCCATCCTGAACAGCCACATCCACCGAATGTCCTGAACTTAAATGCGTATCCTGCGCAACGGACCGCGGAATCCGAACCGCCAAACTATTTCCCCATTTTTGGACTTTTGTGATCATGTTATTCATCTCCTTATGTATCTACTATGAAGATACACTTCCCGTCCTATGCCTGCAAGCGATAACATGATCTTTCTGGCCGAACGTTCGGATTCACTGGACGCCGGAAGCGACATCTTCCGGTGGTACAGTGCGACCCGTGGTTCGGTGCTTCTCTTGTCGTGTCCGGATCCAGTGGGCAATGGTCGCGCAAAGGCTCACCGCGACACTGACCACGATCAACCCGATGGTGATAAGAGCGGCCCAAGCCGCTTTTTCGTTGAGCCCAAGAGGTTCATTCGTGTGCGTGCGGCCAGGCATAAAGGGATATAGCGCGGGTGGCAGACCGAGGAATGCAATCTGGCAGATTGCCATTGCTCGAATCAGCCGTGTTCTGCCACCACGGGTTTGTATCCGCTTCGCCAAGGCAAACTGCCACCAGATTAGCAATCCATATAACGGTAACATGATGTACCAGAAATACATTGCCACCGCGATCAGAAGCACCATCATTAAAACGAGTGTATCCATGTCAATTCATTTGCCGAACATATAATGGGGCGCCAGTTCCTTTTTCCGGAAAACCCCAACATTTCATAAGGCAGAGCTCCATCCCGGATGAAAGAGACACGACTCCTCTTTCGCCGCATTCCTGCCCTTAATTACGGGCTTAACCTACCCCTGAATCGGGACTGGGTCAAGGACAATACGGACCGCGCATTTATCCACGCAACCCTTTGATCCATGTGCGGATAGAGCCTGCACGAGAATTGAAACGCACCGCCTATTCCATAACCAAATGAATGTCCAACCGACCCTTCTTTCTCGAGGCATCCCTCTTCGCCTCAGCCGCCGCCAGTGAACTCAATCC
>CAIVSY010000111.1 GCA_903908715.1 uncultured bacterium | reverse complement strand
AGCTATTTTTTCAGGTGGGCGGTATGGGGCGCATCCCTGGGGCTTGGCCGGAGCCGTGTGTACGGTTGCCCGTCAGCGGGTTTGCCCTGAGCGCAGTTGGCGGGCGGCGGCACGCAACATGCGTTCGGTAGTGGGCCAATCCACGCAGGCGTCCGTGACGGATACGCCATATCGCAGCCGGGACAGATCAGGGTCCGGCGTCTGGCTCCCCGCTTCCAGGTTGCTTTCAACCAGCATGCCGATGATGGCGCGGTTTCCGCGTACGCGTTGCCGCAGCACGGCCTTCCACACCGTTTCCTCCATCTCATGCCGCTTACCGGCATTGCCGTGGCTGCAGTCGATCATGATGGCGGGCGGGAGACCTCGTTCCACCATTCGCTGGCCGGCATCGGAAATGCTGGCGGCATCGTAATTCGGGCCGCCGCGCGAGCCCCGCAGGATCAGGTGACCCTCCGGATTTCCGGATGTCCGGACGGTAGCGATGTGGCCATTCTCGTCAATGCCAAGAAACGTGTGGGGGCTTCGTGCGGCGATCATGGCGTCCACGGCGATCTGCACGTTCCCGTCCGTGCGATTCTTGAATCCCACGGGCATGGACAGGCCGCTGGCCATCTGGCGGTGTGTCTGGGACTCCGTCGTGCGGGCGCCGATGGCCACCCATGAAATGAGGTCGGCGATGTATTGGGGTACAATGGGATCCAGCATCTCGGTTGCGGCGGGAAGGCCGAGGGCGTTGATGTCAACCAGGAGCTGCCGGGCGGTCTGCAACCCCGAGGCGATGTCAGCGGAGCTGTTCATGTGGGGATCGTAGATCAGCCCCTTCCAGCCGGTGGTCGTGCGGGGTTTTTCGAAATAGGTTCGCATCAGTAGAAGGAGAGAGTCCTCCAGTTCCCGGGCGAGCGCAAGCAGTCGACGCGCGTATTCCATGGCGGCGATGGGATCATGGATGGAGCAGGGGCCCACCACAACCAGCAGGCGGGAATCCCGTCCGGCAAGGATGCGACGCACGGCATTGCGTGTCTTGACGACGGTTTTCAGGGCTGCGGCGGGTGCGGGAATCCTCTTCAGCAGCGCCTTGGGCGTGATCAGCGGCTCGATGCCGATCACATGCAGATTCCCTGTGCGGGGGAGTGCTGGCAGGGCCTGTTTTCGGTTTTTCATAATTCGTCAGGTATCCCTTGCTGGATACGTTCACATCTCATAAAGGGTCTTGTCGCGTCTCGGGGCCGGCCTGGTTCTCTGCCGGGCGCGTCCCTTACCTTCCCGTTCGGGCAACACGAAGGGGTCCTCCTTTTCCAGCCGGTCGCCGAGTTCGGCTTCAATCTGCTCGGGATCCTCGCCTGCCTCGAGTCGGTTAAGGGCTTCCTGCATGCCGGCGCCAAGTTCCATGCCGGTCATCTTGGAAAACTTGCGCATAAGGCCAGCCGCCTGGCGGGGGTCCTCCTCGCTGATGCTGTCGGCTTCGCGCGCAAGGGCATCCATGGCCCGCTCCATTTTCGCTTCGTTGATCGGGAGTTCCGGCTCGGTGCCGCCTGCGGGCGCCTCCTTGGCGCGGCCGGTCTGGGCGAAGGCGGAAACCTGCTTCTCCAGGGTGATCTTCCGGCAGATCGGACATTTGGGTCGTTTGTCCGGCTGGAGCGTGCGCGAAAGGAAATTGAAGAGGGTATTGCACTTGCGGCAATAGAATTCGTAGATCGGCATAACTTCATCTCCTGAATGCGCGGGAAGAATATCATTCCGGCGCAAAGCGGGAAAGATGAAACCTGCCTTTGCCGTGCAATGGGGCACCCATGGCCCCTGCCTGCCGACGGTGCGTTCCGGCTCAGGGTGGCTGTTGCAGGTTGACCTTCCGGGCCAGCCTGGCAATAAGGATCAACAGCACACCGGCCATCAGGAGAAGCGCCAGGGTCATGCCTGTCTTGCCCGAGCAAAGCCGGAACGCGCAACTGGACGCATAGTCCGGGTTCGGCCGTCCATTGTCCGCGGTCCACGTCTGCACTGTATCCGGTACGACCTTTGCGAGGACGGAGGCCACATCATAGGCTGGGGCCGGGACGTCCTGCCCGCCATAGCAGAGCCGGTGCGTCTGGCGGACTTTCGGGAAGAACAGGCCGACCATTTCGTTGTGCCGTATGCGGATGGCCGAGATGTCCAGCGGCGGATTATCCATGTCCTGGATGATGATCCGGTACTTGCGGTAGCGGACGGCCGGCGCGGGGAGGGTCAGTTGTTCCTGTCGCAGGCCGCCGATCCGGATACGGCTGAGCGTGCCGCAGGTCAGCCTCTGCCACGAACGAGGCGCCTGCTCGGTTTCCGCTTCCACGCAGGCGGTCCGGCTGAAGTTGTTCTCCTCTGTCACCAGAAGGAACGCGGTGACAGGCTGGCCGTGCGTGGAGAACGAGAGGATGGTTGTGCGTGCCTTGGTGTCGTGTTCCATGCGGAAGTCCTGGACGCCGGTTTCCGTTTGTTCGACGCTGTCCGATACGATGCTCTCGCGGCGTTCCAGGAAGCGGATCTGGTCGATGCGGAATGGTTCTCTGCGGAAGGCGGTGGCCTCCGTCTCCGTGGGGGCTGCGGTGCCCCGGGTCTGGCGGATAATTTCCACGAGAGGGGAATCCTGTTGCTCGGTCATGTTGGAAATCTCGATCCGGTAGACCGTGAAGCGGGAAGGCGGGAACGAGATCCGGTCGTGGCGCAGGTCAATGAAACGCGAGTAATCATAGATCGGCGCCGATTCAACCAGCGGGGTCCAGTTTGACCGGTCCTGGCTTCCGCTCACTGTGACCCGCTTTTCAAAATTCCGGATGCTGGATTCAAGCTGGATGCCGGCGACTTCCGGCTCGGTCGCCTTGCGGACCACGATCAGTTCCACTCGATTCGTCTCCAGCTGGCGGAGTGATTCGACCGATGAAGATACGGAAACCGGGACGAAGTTCTCCACGGCGCGCGATTGGGCCTTGTTCTTGATCAGGAACGGTGTTTCCTTCCCGTTGGGCGCGTAGAGGCGCACGTTGCCGAACCCGGCATCGGCGGCATCGAACAGTTCATCGTCGATCCGCCACTGGCCCACATCCGCCGGATGACCCGCCGATGGGGAAAGGGTTTTCTCGCTGGGAAACCGGTCAGGCGGCATGGCGGCAAGGGCTGTAGTGGAGCCCAGTACGGCCAGGACAGCGGCGGTGGAGATGAACCGCTTGCCGGCCCGCAGGTAGGCAAAAGCGCCCAGGAGGAGCAGCACGCCCAGCGCCATGAGTGCGGCCACCCGGAAGATGATCGGCATTCCCGCGAGGTCCCGGAAGAAGATTTTCAGGATGACAATGCTAAAGAGGAGGAGTGCGGCGTACCGGATCGGGCGGATATTCTTCCAGATCCCGCCGGCCAGCATGCTGAAGGCGAATGCCGTCCACCAGACCGAGACACCGCCTTTCTGGAAGGCGGGCAGTTTCCAGTGCAGCAGGGTGGCGATTTCGAGCGTGCCGTAAAGCCAGAGCAGGGCCAAAGTGGTATATCCGAAGACGGCGGGGACGGTGCGCGGGCTCGAGGCTGCGCGGAACCATACGGCGCCAAGCACAAGGATAGAGATCACGAATGTGAAGTCCAGGATCCGCGCACACGGTGCCGGCCACAGGTAGGGGGAACCGAAATAGCCGTGGTGGGACAGATGCCAGAATGAAAAGTCGAAAAGCAGGGTCTTGAGCACCGCCCCGGCGGCAAAGAAAAGGCCCGCGACGAGGGAGGCAATGGTTCGGGTGGCGCGGTGCAACAGGATGAAGAACACAGCGGCCACACACCAGAGGGCTGTCAGGGCCGGCATACGCCACGGTGGCAAAAGGGCAAACAACACGTTCAATTCGAACTGCAGGTACAGGAAGAGAGCCGCGGTTATGCCCCAGAAGAATGCATGGCGGGCCATCGTCGCCGGGATGGTTTCCGGAATATCGCTTGCTGTTGTTGACTGCGCAGCGGGCATCAGATAGCGCCGCTCCAAACGGAAGGCGGCGAACAGCGAGGCAACGGCCGATCCGAAGGTCCAGAGGCGGGTGGTCAGTGACTTGCCGTACACGGTCCAGTTTGCCGGCGTCGAAACCCCGGGCAGGTCGAATCGCGGGAACTCGAAGACGGAAAGGCGGATTGCCGTAAGGATGTAGAGGGCGTAACCGAGGTGCCGCAGGAAGCGGTTGTCCATGCAGCGCCCCAGGCGCAGGAAGAGATAGGACTGAAGGGCCCAGGCGATCGTGAGCGATTCCTGCTCCATGACCAGCGGCATGGTCATTGCCACATAGAAGACCGCGAGGGAGATAGCTGAGAGAATAAGCGGTCGATCTGTCAGGCGCGCCCGCAGGAAGAGGGCCACGTGGAGGACAAAGTAGATGCCGATCGTCAGGGTGAGGAGAGCCGGGAAGGGACGGCCGAATGCGTCGCGGATCAGGTAGTAGCCGGCCAGGGAGAAGACTCCGGCGTTAAGGACCAGATGGATGATTTCGAGGACCGTGCAAGGCAGGCGCCGGCGGAGGTTATGGATGAACACCAGGGTCGACTGCACGACAAAGAAGAGTGAGAGGAACGTCATGACTACGGGGAAGTCCTCGCGCCGGTACTGGGCTTGGGAGCCCAGGAAAATGCCGTAGGTAAAGAGGAACCCGAGATAGTTCAGCAGGCGCCACGGGCGCAGGAGGCTGATGGCGAAAATGCCGAGGTTCAAGACCAGGAGGTAGCTGTAAAGGGCGGGGAAGTTCGGGGTACCCGTGCGCAGGAGGATTGGCGTACAGAAGCCGCCGATGATGCCGAAGATGGCAATCAGCATGGACTGCGCCTCTAGCGCCAGGATTCCCGCGGACAAGGTGACCAGCACCATCAGGCCGAAGACCATGGCACGGGAATCCAGCAGGTGATAGAGCGGGCCAAGGGCATACATGCTGAAATACAGGGTTGCGAGGCCGCCTCCCACAAAGGCCTGGCCCAGGATGTGGTAACGTTTGCCCAGCAGGCGGCGTCCGCCGCCCAGGATTCCCAGGCCGAAGAAGATACTGATAGTCACGCGCGCAGCGGGGCCGATCAGTTCCCTCTGGATCGACCATTTCAGGAAGTAAGCCACACAACCCACGAGCGCCACGATCCCGACGCGGACGAGCCATGTGGTGGCAATGGCATATTCCATGGCGACTCCGCGCGGGCGAAATTCCTCGCCGACCAAGATCCACTGCCAGATCCGTTTCAGGATGCCGGTTGCGTTTTCCACCCATGCGGGAGTTGGTGCGGGTGCGGCTGGGGGAGTGGCGGGTGAAGGGGGTTGGACAGGTCGTGGCAAGGGGGTGGCGGCCGGGGCCGTGGTTTGCCGGGCGGTTTCGCAGGGTACGGGAGGCGGAGTCAGCGGCAAGGGCGCTGCAACCGGAACTGGTGAGGTAGCCAGGGCAGCGGCGGCGTCCTTTTCCGCCGGCTTCGACCGGGATTGCCGTTCGATGGTTTTCAGCCTATCCTCGATGGAGGGCAGGCGGGTCAAAGTATTCCGGATGTCGATCAGTTTCAGCAGGATGACAACGGCTAGTACGCACAAGATTACCAGCAAGATCGTTTCCATATGAACTCCTGACAAGATTATACGACAGTCTTCCGCGAAGCCACTCCCGAGACCGCAGGCGTTAGACTGTTGCTAATCCGGTGCCAATGCAAGATGTTTTCGCGCGGCTGCGTTTGCGGTTGAGTGGATGCGGGGCATGTCGTACATTATTCGGCCAGTGTTTTTTTGGGGGGGAGAGCACATGCAAGAGACACCAAAGGGATTGCGCCTGCAAATCGGGATTTTTGGACGCCGGAACGTCGGAAAGTCCTCGATTCTCAATGCCATTACACGACAGCCGGTCTCGATTGTTTCGGACACGGCGGGCACGACGACGGATCCGGTGGAAAAGGCCATGGAACTGTTGCCGTTGGGGCCGGTGCTATTCGTGGATACAGCGGGTGTGGACGATGTGGGGGCTTTGGGCGAGTTGCGCGTAGCCAAGACCCTGCGCGTGGTGGAGCGGACTGATCTGGCGATTCTCGTCACGGATGCGTGGCAGGAATACGAACAGCGGTTGATGGATACGTTCCGTCTTCGCAAGACACCTGTCGTGGTTGTAGCCAACAAGAACGATGTGCGTCTGCCCGGCGAGGTGGAGGCGCGGGCGCGCGAATCCGGGGCTCACACGGTTGTTTCCGCGAGTGCGATCACGGGTACGGGCCTGGAAGAGATCCGCCTGGCGATCATTGCCGCGGCGCCGGAGGAGTATCTGTCCGCGCCCAGTGTGGTGCATCAGCTGGTTCGGCCGGGAGATTTGGCGGTTCTGGTCGTGCCGATTGACATTGAGGCGCCCAAGGGGCGACTGATTCTTCCGCAGGTGCAGACCCTGCGGGACATTCTGGATCATGACGCTTTAGCGGTGGTGGTCAAGGAGCACCAACTGGCCCAGGCCTTGGCCGGTCTTTCCAAGCCGCCGGCGATTGTCGTCACGGACAGCCAGGCGTTCGAGAAGGTCATGGCGGTGACTCCGCCGGAGATTCCCCTGACGGGATTCAGTATCCTGTACGCCCGTTTCAAGGGGGATCTTGGGGAGTTTGTCCGTGGTGCGGCGGCGATCGACCAGTTGCGGCCGGGTGATCGTGTTCTTGTGGCTGAAGCGTGTACGCATCATCCTACGAAGGATGATATCGGCCGGATGAAGATTCCCCGCTGGCTGGAGCGAAAGGCGGGAGGAAAACTGGATATCACGGTCCGGTCCGGCAATGAATATCCGCAGGATATCGGCGCCTACAAGCTGATCATCCATTGCGGGGCCTGCATGTGGAACCGCCGGCAGGTGTTATCACGGCTGGAACAAGCGCGCGCATGCGGGGTGCCGATTACCAATTATGGCCTGGCCATCGCGCACAGTCTGGGTGTGTTGCAGCGGGCATTAAGTCCTTTTCCTGAAGTCCTGCGCGAGTACGAGCAGGCGAAGGAAGGGATACGGCATAACGGGTAGGCGAGGGGAGTTGGCCTTGGCGAGGATTTTCGAGGGGAAGAAGGAAATGCAAGCATCGGACCCTTTGGTGGAAGAGGTGGAAGTTACGCATCGCGCCGGGCGGGATGTGGTGCGCCAGTTGTTGACTTGCACGGGATATGCTGTGCAGGGGTTATACGTCGCGGCCGACCGTGTGCGGCAGGCCCATATGGGGGACGAGGTTTTCCTGCGGGGGATCATCGAGTTTTCCAACTATTGCCGGAGGAGTTGTGATTACTGCGGGATCCGTGGCCCGAACCGTGAGATCAAGCGTTATCGGATGCCGGTTGAGGAGATCGTGGCGGTTGCCGTGGATGCGGAGAAACTGGGGAATACCACGGTCGTTTTACAGTCCGGAGAGGATCCCTGGTACACTGGCGACCGGATGTGCGAGGTGATCCGGCGGATCAAGGATGCGACCAGTCTGGCGGTAACGTTGTCCATCGGGGAGCGGCCGCTGGAGGAGTTGCAGGGTTTCCGTGCGGCCGGGTGTGACCGTTTCCTGTTGCGTTTTGAAACCTCGAATCGTGACCTTTTCCGGCGGGTGCATCCGGACGATGATTATGACGCCCGCATCCGCTGCCTGCGGGATATAAGGGCGGCCGGTATCCAGTTGGGCAGCGGATTCATGATTGGATTGCCGGGCGGCACAATCGAGACGCTGGTGGATGATATTCTGTTCGCCACAACCCTGGACTTGGACATGATCGGTTGTGGTCCGTACCTGGCGCATCCAGGCACCCCGTTGTCGGCGCATGCACCGGAGGGGGCTGCGGGACGGAGCGGGGCGGTCTTCGAGGATCTTGATCTGTATTTCAAGACCATAGCCATACTGCGGCTTCTCAACCCCAGGGCGCATATCCCGGCGACGACGGCGTTCGACGCCCTGCAGGAGAATGGCCGTGACCTGGTACTGCAGCGCGGGGCAAACGTCTTCATGCCCAATGTCACGCCGCAGAGGTACCGGGTACATTATCAGTTGTATCCCAACAAGCCCTGTGTGGATGAGGACAGCGGGCAGTGTTCGCGGTGTGTTCGCGGTCGAGTGGCTCGACTGGGCCGTACGCTGGGGGTCGGCCGCGGTGACAGCCGTCGTCAAGCGGAGCCGTTTGCCGAGAATCTTGAGTTTTCCGCATAGTCCGTTTTCCGTTCGGCGTACGGGGGTATGCTTTTACTGTTCCACCACACTTGCGCCAATCGCTGCCTCATGGCGGGGTGTATTCTCGAAGGGAAAGGCAACGCTGTCAGTTGCATCCGCAGCCGCCTCCGCCGACGCCTCTACCGCCTGCGGCGGCTTCGCGGGTGAAATAGACGTGTTCCTTCAGAGTGTCGGTCAGTGGGTCACGATCCTGGCGCATGGTGTAGTCCGAAAGTGTTCCGCGTTCCCACGGTTGAACCGCTGTGCAGCCCGTCCCGCACGAGGCTGCTGCTATAGTGCCAAGGATCGCAATCGTTGGGAGCAATGGCGGTAAGTGGAGCCGAGTTTTCATGGTTGGCGTATCTCCTGTAACAACATTTCGATTTCCCGTTCATAGAGAGCGGTTGTCTTTTCGCCATGGAATCCTTTGTGCACAAAACGTATTTTTCCGTTCGTGTCGATCAGGAAAGAGGTTGGCATGGAATCGACCGCGGCAAGTTCGACCAGTTTATGACCTGGATCGTGTACGGTCGTGAAGTTTACGGGATGTTCCTTGAGAAAGGCCTGCATGGTGGCGGGATTTTCATCCTCGTTGATCGCCAGGATCACAAATTCCTTGTCGCTGAACTTCTTCTGCAGACTGTCCAGGGCGGGGAACGACGCCTTGCAAGGGGAGCACCAGGAGGCCCAGAAGTCCAGCAGAACCACTTTCCCGGCCAATCGTTCGGCTGTTCCTCCGTCCAGTCCGGCTTTCCGCAAATCGGGTAAATTGGATCCGGTCTTCCATCCGGCAGCGGCCAGCAGGATGCCGTTCAGGATGACAAGGATGCAGAGCGCCGCGATTCGTGCTCTCCTGCCTGTGTATGACTGGGGTGATGGGTGCAGGGGATGGCCATCGTTAGGATAGAATGAATTCATGGAACCTCCGTGAGTAGATTTGTCGTTTTTCCTCTGTAATACATCCTTCGGCAGAATAGGTTGAATGAATGAGTTTCAGGCCTTCATCGCCGCCCAGTATGAAAGCGGAGGTTGACAGGATGCCGGCCTCGGTGCAGGTTCCGCTGATGACGCTGACAGAAGTTGTTTGATTCTGTACCGGCTGACCGTTGCGAGGGTCGAGAATATGGCCGTACTGCACACCGTCAATGGTGAAATTCCGCAAGTAATTTCCGGAAGTTGCCACGGCGCGGTCGCGCAGGCATATCCCTCCCCAGCATCGTCCCGGCTCCTGGGGATTCTCAAGGCCGATTTTCCAGGGCCCCCCTTCGGGCGGTTCACCGCCGGCCCGCAAGTCATGCCCGAAATCAATCAGAAGGTTGCGTATGCCGCGTTTCTGGGCCATTTCGAACACGCGGTCAACCGCGTATTCCTTTCCAATACCGCCGACATCAATTCCCATGCCGGATTCAGGGAGATAGACCTGGCCGGGCCGTCTCTGCACGTGGTGCCAGCCGCATAGGGAAAGTGCATCCACAACGGCGGTTTGATCCGGCGTGGATTGCCTGGGTTCGTGATAGTCCCATAGCTGAAGAAGAGGAGAAATCGCGGGATCGAAGACACCCTGGGTGGCCCAGTGGAACCAGTCGCAAAGGGCGAACAAGCTTTCCGCCTCCGGTGTCAACTCGACCCAATCCCGGCCTGCCGCCTCATTGATACGCGAAATCAGGCTGTCCGGGGAGAAACGGGAAAATTCCTTTTCGAAAGTATGAACCCAATCGATGGCCTGGACCTTGAACGAATCGGCTTCCGCGTGGGTAGGGGCCTCGAACATAACCGAGCATTCAGTCCCCATGGCGCGGAAGGTGAATTGCTTGTATACAGGGGGGTTCATCCAGTCATAACGTCCATTTGATTCCTGCGGTGATGAGGGTGGCTGAAGGGTATACTTCAGCCGGGGTTACGCCGTCAGACCCTTTCTGTTCATACAGTTCCATTCCGATATCCATAGTAACCCTGGACGAAGGGAGCCAGACCAGTTTCAGGCCATAACCAAGGGCATTGAAAGCGGAAACCCGGTAGTCCGAACTGTAGGAGTCCGGTGATCCCGAGAACCTCACAGCATAGAAATCGGCCTCGGTCTGATCGTAGTATCTTATCATGGGTGCCAGGATAACGTGCTCTCCCATCTTCTGTTGCCATTCGGCCGTGATGGTTTCCGCATTAATTCCGAAGCTGTCCTGGTAGTGCCTGAGGCTTAAATCAAGAGCGCCATTCAGAGGCTTGAAGAACTGGTTCAGCTCCAGGAAAAGGATCTGTCTGTCCTTTGAGTCCGGCCTGACTTCAGGAACGAGTATTCTGTTCAACTCGACAACCTTGTACGGATCGGATAGAAGGCCGGATGTCTGCCCAAGTGAGAGATTGATGGTGAAAAGTGTTGTCGGGGAGAGTACTTGCGTGATTCCAAGGATCAGGTCGACCGTGCGTTTTGTGTCTTCGGGTGTTTGGTTTGCCGGTTTGATGGAGTCGTGGGTATAGGCCGTTCCAATGAGGACGGTCGTGTTTTTCCGGTTGAAATCGATCAGATCCTGCAGGCTCAGTCCTGTGGAAACATAATCCGTTTCAGTGCTATAGGAAAGCTGAGCGCCCGGGGTATGTCGCCCGATTTTCCGTGATATCCCCAGGTTCAAACCTATGCGGTCATCGGAGAAGTCTGCCATCGGTATATCCGTTGCTCCGGAAGACGGGGATGTCGTCGAAGCGGATGAAGTGCTGGTGCCGGATGGTGCTGAACTGCCCGAGCTTGGTGGTCGGCTCGGAGCTGAGGTGGCGCCGCTGATGGCGTTAAATTGCAGGGCAGGTTGAGAGTTGCTGACACGGGCGGGTCCAGCGGTGCTTGATAAGCGGGCCGACATCCGGTCCTCCAACTCATCCTCTCCTCCATCCTCTTCCTCATCGTCGTCTCCTGAAGAAGGTGGGGAGTATCGTATGGCAGGCCTAGCGGCTGGCAGAGCCGTCTGGATGGCGGGCGCTCCGGTGGGGGTTGCTCCGGAGATGGAATTGTAGATTCCGTCTATCTTGATCGTCCATCCATCGGCAGTCTCCCTCTGGAAGAGGAAGGTTGGCGCCACGACCTTGATGCGTTCGTTATCCTCCATGTAATAAAGAACCTTGGATGCAATTGCATCTTCTGCCTTGGCTTTTCGGGGATGGCCTGCTACCAGAACGATCATTACAAAACCACCAGCCAAAGTTTTTCTGATCATACTGCCTCCACACAGTCCCGTAGTTTACCAGCATTATGCGTGCCATTCACTCCCATTCTGGTTTGGAGCGTGATCTTGTGATCCGCATCGTTGAAATGCCGTTCACTTCAGATACGCCGGGTGGTTCCGCGAGTTTCCCGGGAAATGAGGGGGAAATTCCTCTGTGTTATGCTTATAACGATCTCAACAGCAGAATGTAATGGATTGTGGAAAGGCTTGATCTGTTGGATTCGCAATAAAGCTGGATTGTATGCAGGTGGAGGGTCGAGATGCGCCCTTCCTGCCCTGTTGTAAGAGGGTTTGAGGGGAGGTGAGCGTTGGTTATTGCCGTGTCGCACGCTGGTCTGGATACAGCATGAGACTGTTGCAGGGGGACTTGGGTTGGTGTGTCAGCGTCGTGCGCGAAGCGCTGCAGGCCGGTTCTGCCGGTGGCACTCCTCGATGACAGCGATCTGGCGTCGGACCTGTGCGGGGGTGATCAGCAACGGCGTTTTGTGCAGCATGGCGGAACGGATGTTCTGGTAGAACAGCGCCACACCAGCCTGGAACGAGGGGAGTGTGTAGCCGCTTTTCGCACCCGTCGAGATGCCCTCGTCGACACTCCATTGTTCCTCAACCCACGGGAGGGTTTCAGCGGGGTACTGGCGATTGACCGACCAGCGCCACATCTTTTGTCTGGGCGCCTTGCGAGGGTCGTAGTACTTCCAGCGCAGGGCATGTGCGTTTCCTGCCAGGGAGCCCAGTGTACCGGCAATGGTGTACATGTCGGACGGCGGGTAGGCCTGATAGCTTGTCAGATGGATCTCGACGATCGGTCCGCGTGAGGCGTTCAGCGTCACATCGCACAAATCCTCCGCATCGCCGCCAAGTTTGTGGCGGAAACGCATACGGCAGAAGACCTCGGGATCGTCATCCGGATCGAAGAAGCAGAGCGCATGATCGATCGCATGCGGGCCCGTGTTAAAGAGGACTCCACCGCAATTCCTCTGCAGGGTCTGCCAGTCCCAGCGACGGCGGAAATCGCCCCAGTGACTGCGTACGTGGAGGATCTCGCCCAGTTTTCCGCTTTGGACGACCTCCATGATCTTGAGAAAGAAGGGCTGGAGGCGGTTGTTCTGGAAAGGGGCGAGGATGCGCCGGGCCTTGCGGGCGGCGGCTGTCATGCGGTCGAAGGCAGCGACGGATCTGGCCAGCGGCTTTTCGCAGACGACGTCATGGCCGGCTTCGAATGCGGCGATGGTGGCCGCCGTGTGAAGAGGGGTTGGCAGGGCGTTGACGAATAGATCAAAGCCGCCGGCCTTGATCATCGGTCGCCAATCGCTGAAGGTCCTGGCGCCGAATTCCTGTTCCGCATCCCGCCGGCGATCCGCCATCTGGTCGGCGACAGCGACGATCCGGTATTGATCCGGGGCCTTTTTGAGCCAATCCGCATGAATGCCGTATCCGCTTCGCCCCTGACCGCCGATAGCGACACGGATGACGCTCTGAACATTGCGTTTCGACATGGTACTCCTTGTGAGCCGCTGGTATGGTGCGGCCCGTCGGCCCGCCGTTGCGGTGGCAGGGTCGTATGATGCCGGGATGGTGCCATGGGCCTGAAGCGAAAGCAAGGGGGAAGGGGTGGTGGCGAGGCCGTCTAGCGGTAGTTTGCGGCCGCCTGTAGCAGGCTTTGTTTGGTTTTCTCCACCAGGATTCTGGGGGCCAGGGCGGTCGCGCCGCCGCCCCAGGACAGGATCCAGTCCTTGACTTCGTTGATGTGGTTGGTGGTGAACTCCAGAATCAGGCTACCGTCGGGACGCTTGGTCAATCGTTGTGTCACATGCCATTGCCGTTCCCGGATGTAGGGGGCGACTTCCGGGGCGAAGCGGATGCGGACCTTGTGGAATTTCTCCTTCCAGATGATGCCGAATTGATCCCCGAACATGCGTTCGACTGTCATTCCCGAATCCATATTGAAGTTTTCATCCAGGATCCTGACCCGGTTGATGCGGGAAACGGCAAAGGTCCGGATGGAGTCCCGGTGATGGCAGAAGGCGCTGAGGTACCATTCGCCCTTGTAACTGACCAGGTAATAAGGATCCACGACGCGCTCGGTGATTCCGTCTGGTTCGCTGGTCCCGGGTGCGCAATGTCGGATTGCAAGACAGTGATTATCCCGTATGCCATGGGCGATGGCGTCCCATATCTCAGATTGCACGGATGTGGAAGGATCCGGGAAAACCAGGATCCGTTCGTGCATCCACGAGGGATCAATAGTGGCCTTGCCTGAAAGGGAGTCCCGGAGTTTCTCAAAGACCGAAGATAATTTCTGGAACAAGGGGGTATTCCGGAACTGTCGCAGGACATTCTGGGCGATGCAGACCGTGAAGAGGTCGCTCTCGCTGATGTGCATGGCCGGCAGCGAGAAGTTCTTTTCGGTGAAGTAATAGCCGTGCCTCAGGGGGTCATAGGCTATGGGCGCCCCGAGTTCATCGCGCAGGTAGTCAATGTCGCGCTGGATGGTTTTCGGGCTGACTTCCCACTCGTGGGCAAGTTTCGCGCAATTGGGATAGCGGTCTTCCTTGATCTTCCTTTCGATGAACAGCAAGCGCCGGTATTGAGGTTTGAACTTTTGCATGGCAGCGACCTCGCCTGATTCGGAATATTCCGGGAAGGGCGGGAACTTTGCAAGCGGTGAATTACCCTTGAATTACCCTATGGCCTCGACTCCCGTAACAGACTGCGAGCATTTCAGGCGACCACCTGCCGCAGAGGCGACAAGGAGCCAGCTTCATGGTCATGGCATTCATGAGCTGAAACGATGCATTTCAAGGCACCCTCACCCCGACCCTATGCCGTCCACGGAGAGGGAGATATGGATGCTTGCAGGTGCTTCCTCTCTCCTTGCGGGAGAGGATCGAGGCGGGGTTCGGTTTCCCGGAAACTGAATCGCTCCGTAGAGGGATACGCTCGAAAACGGATGTTTTCAGCGAAGCGAGCGTTGACATTTTCATCTAGGGTCCGCTACTGTCCCGCATAGCCAGAGTCTGTACATGACGGCAGAAGTCAGCGTCGCCCGGTGGCGGAATGGCTATGCGATCCCGACGGAACTGCGCAGCCGCTCCGCTACAAGCATGCAGTGACTTCTGGCGCCCAGTGTAATTCGAACTGGAACGAAATGATCGGTCAAGGAAGCGTGGGGTTGCGTTGCTGTTGAGCCCCTCCACGCCAGCCGTGCGATGGAGTGAAGGCGGTACCCGGGTGGACGTATGAACAGTATAGTCGCTTCATCGGTTCGCCGGATACATCCCACACGGGATTCCGGCAGGAAGCCGGGGCCCCATCCCGGAGGTGACTATCCAATGACTGCCCCAGCCAAGTCCTGCTGGAACTGCCGTTATCAGAAGATCGGAGGGAAGACCTTTCTGGGTCTTTGCACGTTTTTTGCGACCGTCGGGAAGGATAACAAGGAAATCCCCCCGGCAGTGGTCGATTTGGGATGTAAACACTGGCAACTGCGTCCATCGAAAGACGATCCAGCCATCGAGGACTCCGACGCCTGAAAGGACTGTGGGGCGTCGTTCACTGTGTTCGGAAGCGGACGGGTCGGCTTCAACCACGGCAGGGCCGCCATATTGGTCCCCGCCGAATGCTAACGCCTCATGCTTTCCAACCTGTGAGTCCTGCCTGAACCTGCGGATGTAAACCTTTGATGGGGCCCGGGAGGTGATGGGTCGTGGAAAATAGAAAAGCAAATTCTGCGGGTCGGACGGTATCTGTCCTACCCCCCGTGTTAAGGTGACGGCATGAATGATAGGAGAGGAAGGTGATTTCATGAACGGGATGGATCTGTATAAGGACAGACAGGAGCGGTGGACTGTGCGACTTTGCAACACGCCTGGATTAGTGCTGCAGTTGCTTCCGAAGCGCTTGCCGCTGCAGTCGGGGGGTAGTCGGCGGGCCGCGGATTCGGGAGGCGATGTGGCGGGTGCATGCGTCGTGGGTCAAATGGTGCTGCCGGGTTTGCTGGAGAGTGCGGGCGGCCTTGTGATGCGGAAGGACTATGGATGACGGTATACGGTGCAGTCTGCAGGCAGCAGATGACGGGCTGAAGACGGATGACAACAGATGAAGGAGAAGTTGGAATGGCAGCGTATGAATTGAGCGGGACGATCAAGGTGGTGATGGATACGGTGAAATTTGACAGCGGTTTCACCAAGCGGGAATTTGTGGTGACGACCCCGGATGACAAGTATCCGCAGAACATAAAGTTCGAGTGTGTCAAGGAGAGGTGTGCGCTGTTGGAGCGTGTGAAGCCCGGACAGCGTGTGACGGTTTCCTTTGACATCCGGGGAAATGAGTTCAAGGGAAAGTATTTTGTGAGTCTCTCGGCGTGGAAGATCGAGCCGGTTGCCAAGAGCGGTGCCGTTGATGTCCCCGACGACGAGGTTTCCTTGGACGATGAGCCGTTTCCGGAGGAGGAGGCCGGCAGGGGGATGCCGTTCTGACTTAAGGCGGGTTTTGGGTTGTGGCTCATTGACCTTGTTGAGCGGAGCCTGTTTGTTAGACTGCCTGTCAGATGAATAGGGACAACGGCAGGTTGGACAAGCCCGGAATCAGCCGCGTATTGCGCGGGGACAAGATCCCCGTTCCCATTCGTGACGCTCTTGCAAAGGCAGGCATGCAGCCTGCGGATGTTGTCGCTGTCTTACCTGCCGATCTTTCCGCGGATGGCCGCTTTGCCGAACGATGGCTGGTAATCGCCAGGGACCGGATTGCCGCCATGGATCACGACGGGCACCGGGTAACCACGCAGGAGCCGTTCCGGGGAATGACAGGTTTGGAGTATCGGCGCCTTGTGGGAGGCGGTTACATCCTTGTCAAAAGGAAAGACGAACAGCGGGAGGTGATCCGTTGTTCCCGGGCTGTCGATCGTGCGATACAGGCGGCTCTGGCGAAACTAAGGGTTCATATCGAGCTCGACAGGCCAGAGAAGATGCACAAGAGCCGCGGCGAGATGCAGGGCAGGGAAGAGGAGCCTGAATCCCCGCCGCCGATCGCCATTCCTGAGCTTCCGGCGGACAGGATTGCCATCTTTATTCAGCAGCTTGCGGAGATGGATGAGCAGAGGCACTGCGTCACCTGTGGCCTTCCGCTGAAGCAGGATTGTTCAGTTTGTCCGGTGTGCGTCAATCCAGGCCGGACCCTGATCCGGGTGCTGAAGCTGGCCCTTCCGTACCGTGTCCACCTTATCGCGCTTTGCGGGGTGCTAGCCCTGATTACATTGGCGAGCCTTCTGCCGCCTCTTCTGTACGGGATGATATTTGACAAGGCGCTGCTTCCGGCGGCGGAGATGACGCAGGGTATGCGTGCCCGCATGCTCCTGATGCTTGTCGGCGTCTGGGTTGCGATTGAACTGGTCCTGGTTGGCTTGCGAGTCCTGCAGGGACGTCTTTCGGTGGTGATCGGTTCCGGGGTCAGCCAGGATCTGCGATCCCGTGTGTTCAACCACCTGCAATCTCTTTCCTTGTGTTACTTTGACCGGCACAAGACCGGCGCGCTGATGAGCCGGGTCAGCGGGGACAGCCAGCATCTGGAGGGGTTTCTGGTTGATGGTGTGGTCTGGAGTGTCATCAGCATCCTGCAGGCGCTCATGGTTGCTGTGATGCTGTTTCTGCTCAACTGGAAACTGGGCCTGCTGGTCCTGATTCCGGCTCCCTTTGTGGTGCTTTTCACCCGGGCCGCCTGGCGAAAGGTTATGGGACGGTTCCGACGGCTGTGGGAAGCCTTGAGTCGGCTCAGCGCAGCCCTGAACGATTCACTCCGCGGTGTGCGGGTGGTGAAATCCTTTGGCCGGGAGGAGCAGGAAGTCGCGCGGTTCGACCGGCATAACCGGAATGTTCGCGCAACCCTCGTGACGGCTGAGCAAACGTGGGCTTCGCTGATGCCGCTGCTCCAGTTTGTCATGGGGCTCGGCGGGTACCTGGTCTGGGTCGCGGGCGGGTTCATGGTGATCAACGGCTTCGAGACGCCCGGCACGCTGGTGACTTTTATGGGGTACACTCCGATGCTGTACGGCCCCTTGGGCGTCCTGACCCGGGTGAACCAGTGGTTCACACGTTCCATGACTGCTGCCGAGCGCATATTCGAGATTCTGGACACGGAGTCGGAGGTTCCGGAGGCGCCGGATGCGGTTCCCCTGCCGGAAATCCGCGGCCGGATCGAGATGCGGAATGTATCCTTTGGCTACGAGAAGCATACGCCGGTCATCAAGCGGCTCAGCCTGACGATTGAACCGGGTGAGATCATCGGGCTGGTCGGGCATTCCGGTGCGGGCAAGAGTACAACGATTAACCTGGCCACGCGGCTGTATGATGCGGACGAAGGGCAGATCCTCATTGATGGGGTCGATATCCGGAAGATTCGCATCTCCGACTTGAGACGCCAGACGGGGGTTGTATTGCAGGAGACTTTCCTTTTCTCCGGCTCCGTGTATGAGAACATCGCGTACAGCCGGCCGGGCGCGTCGCGAGCGGAGGTCATCAACGCGGCGAAGATGGCCAACGCACATGGATTCATCATGGAGAGGGCGGATGGTTATGATTCCGAAGTGGAGGAGGGGGGGAATAATTTCTCCATCGGGGAAAAGCAGCGGCTTGCCATTGCCCGGGCGATTCTCCATGACCCGCGGATCCTGATCCTCGATGAGGCGACAAGTTCGGTGGATACCAAGACCGAGAAACAGATCCAGGAGGCCATAGGCCGGCTCACCCGTGGCCGGACCACCATTGCCATCGCGCATCGACTGTCCACGTTGCGCGGGGCTACCCGGCTTGTGGTGATGGAGAAAGGGGAAATCCGGGAGATGGGATCCCATGAGGAACTGGTTGCGCGGAAGGAAGGAATTTATCACGAGCTGGTCAAGACTCAGGCGGAAATGACATCTGCCATTGCGGTGGGAGTATAGGGGTTGATATGGAGGAAACGGTTCATAACCCGGATCTGACGGTGCGATGGTTGCAGCCGGAGCAGGTGCGCGCCCGATGGGATGCCGATGCGGTTCGGCTTACGCTTTGCGTGGGGGATGGGCCTGAATTTCTGGACGCAGGCGTGACTCTTGCGTTCCCTGTGACAGAGCCGGAGGGATATGTGGAACTTTCGGGCGGGAAGGGGGAATCCCTTGGGATTCTCAAGACGCTGGAAGGTCTGGATGAGGGAAGTCGACGGGCCCTGCGTGAGGCCCTTAAGGGGAGGTATATGATTCCCCATGTTTCCCGAATCGTGGAGGTGGCGGAGGTTTCACCCTTTGTGTTGAAGTGGCGTGTGGAAACGGACCGCGGAAGCGGGACATTCTTTACTGAGAGCCCTCGTGAGTCAGTGCGATACCTGGGACATGACCGGATCCGCCTGACGGATCTAGCAGGAAATCACTACGATATACGGAGCCTGGTGGGATTGGACCTGGTGAGCCGTTCCATCCTGGAGTCCTTCCTGTAGAGGTCGGGACTGGGGATCTAGCCTGGAGATGACGGTTGGACCTGTTTTTGGTAGATAGACCCGCATGTCGGATACCTACGTCACAACGGAAAAGCGGGACGCGTTGAAACAGCGCATGGACCGGCTTGGAATTCGCGAGGGGGATCTGGAGGAGAAGTTCGTCCTGGGGGGAGGAAGTGGTGGTCAAAAGATCAACAAGACTTCCTCGTGCGTTCACCTGTTGCACCGTCCGAGCGGGATTGAGATCAAGTGCCAGCAGGAGCGTTCGCGGGAGCTGAACCGTTTTTTGGCCCGCAGGGAGTTGTGCGAACGGGTGGAGGAGCGGGTGCTTGGGGCGCGCAGTGCGCGGCAGCAGGCCATCGAGAAATTGCGGCGGCAGAAGCGAAGGCGCTCGCGCCGGCAGAAGGAACGGATGCTGGAAGGCAAGCGGCGGCAGGGCGAAAAAAAGGCTGGCAGAAGGCGTGTGGAACATGAATCGTAGTAATGGACAAAGCGGTTGGACAAGGATATCGGCCTTGCTCGGGCGTTGGTTGACGCTGACGTTGGCGGTATGGCTGGCGGCGGTGATTGTTCCGGGGGTCGGATATGATGACGGGGCCAGCTTGCTGGCTGCCGCCCTGGTTCTGGGTTTGCTGAACAGTCTGGTCAAGCCGCTGTTGCTACTGATTTCCCTGCCGTTTGTAATCCTGACGTTTGGGTTCTTCGTTCTTATTATCAATGCGTTTCTGCTCCTGCTGGCGGCAAAGTTAGTGCCGGGTTTTCATGTTTCGGGATTCTGGCCAGCGATGGGAGCCGCCCTCATTGTCAGCCTGGTCAGCCTCTTCTTCGGGGTGCGTAGGAATCCTCGGCCGCCTGCCCCGGGCTATGAGAGCCGTTCCGGCGCCAGAATGCCGCCGCCGGGCAAAGGTCCGATCATTGATGTTTGATTGGTCCGTGAGTCTTTCGGGGCATCCCGGATAGTGTTGTCTGGGTGCCCGGAATACCCTTCGGGTGAGGTTCTTTCCCTGTTGTCGCGGAGTTGTTTTTTCTGGTTGAATTCCTTTGCGCAATCATGCAGTATTCGCATCCGTTTCGGGGGCGTAGCTCAATTGGTTAGAGTCCCAGACTGTCGATCTGGTTGTTGCGGGTTCGAGTCCCGTCGCTCCCGCCATCCGACGCGCGGCCGGTAGGCCGCCTGCTCGTGGCAGGCCCTAATACGCGTTCTTGCTGGCAGAGAAAGTGCGCAGCAGGATCTTGAAGTCAAAGGCAAGCGACCAGTTTTCCAGGTAGTACAAGTCGTACTTGATGCGCTCCTCGATGCTGGTATTGCCTCGCAGACCGTTCACCTGTGCCCATCCTGTCATGCCTGGCTTGGAAACATGGCGCCACATGTAGCGGCTGATATCATCCTTGAATTTCTCGACAAAATGCGGACGTTCGGGCCGCGGGCCGCAAAGGCTCATATCGCCGGTCAGCACGTTCCAGAGTTGGGGCAGTTCATCAAGGTTATGGCGCCGCAGGAAGGCGCCTATGGCCGTCCGGCGTGGGTCGCCATCGGTAGCCCAGACGGGGCCTGTCTCCCGCTCAGCGTCCTGGTTCATTGTGCGCAGCTTGTAGATGGTGAACGGCCTGCCGTTCTCGCCGCACCGTTCCTGCCGGTAGAACACTGGGCCGGGGGAGGAGCGCTTGATCAATATAGCTGAAATAGCCAGAATGGGCGCTGCAACGAGCAGGCCGATAACGGCACCCGCAATGTCCTCCATGCGCTTCAACACGCGGTTCCAGAAGTAGTCCAGAGGCCACCGGCTGATCCCAAGCAGAGGGATATCGTCGACCACGCGCATATCCATGCTTCCGGTCATGATTCGGAACATGTCGGGGACCATGTTGAAAGTGATCATGTTCCGTTCACAGGAAAGGATGATCCCGATGATTCGGTGATGCTCGATCCGGCTGTCGGTTAGGATCAACTGGTTCGGCGGGTCGTTTTCGATTCGGGCCTCGATATCGTCTGCCGAGCCGCAAACCAGTTCAGCCGGGACGGCCAGGGGGTCATTGCCGTTCACCCGGAGGAAACCGATGACTTTCGAGCGGAGGCGGGGTTCGTGCTCCAGGCTGCGCTGGAGGTGTGCGGCTACTTCGTCGGTTCCCACGATGAGCACCCGGTTGACCGCGTTGGTCCGTCGGGCCAGATGGATTTCATACCGGAAGAGCAGGTAACGCTCAAGGGTGACAAAGAAGATCACGAGCGGGAAGGAGAGCAGGACGGTCAGTCGGGAGAATGGAGGATCGTGCTGGACTGCGAATGCGAGGGCGGTGGCAACCAGGATGCCGAGGGCGGAGGCGCGGACGAGGCGCGGGATCTTGCTGGCGAATCCGCCCAGCTGGGGACGGATGTAGAGGCCCAACTGGCGGAAGAGGATCAAGAAAAGAATGGTGGCGACGAATGCGCCCCAGCCGTACATGAACAGGAGGTGTGGGGGGTGGCTGGCCAGCGGGATCAACCCGCTGTAGAACCGCAGCCAGATCGCTACGCTGAACCCTCCGAAGATGGCCAGTGCGTCCGCGGCCACAGCCATGCCGCTGGCAAGGGCATCCATGGTATCCCGTACTCGCATGGACACGAACTGTAGACGGATAAGGCCTGCTTTTCAAGCATGGGTTGCCTAGGAAACGGTTGGTGCCCCCGTTAATGACCGAGAGCCGACAGCCGGGAGAACTGGTAGAAGTGGAGGGACTCGAACCCACGACCCGCTGATTAAGAGTCAGCTGCTCTACCAACTGAGCTACACTTCCACGCTTAAAACCGGCCGATCATTCCGGCCCGGAAATTGGAGCGAGCGAAGGGATTCGAACCCTCGACAATCACCTTGGCAAGGTGACACTCTACCAACTGAGTTACGCTCGCGGAAAAATCGCAGAAAAACATACCATATTCCCGGGGTTCCACAACACCTTTTTTGTCATGGGTTGTCCGGTTTTCGGGTGGGTGGAGCTCTTTAGCGGTAGAACTCCGTGCCGTCCTTTCCGTCCAGTGCGGCATCCAGGCGATCTGGAGAGGTGATGATGGCGCGGCGGCCCTTGCCGCTTTCCTCGAGGAAATTCACGGCTCCCTGGACTTTAGGCCCGATGCTGCCGGGCGGGAAGTGGCCTTCAGCCAGATACTGCCTGGCCTCCTCCAGGCTGACACGGGTGAGATCAACCTGTCGTTTCGTTCCGAAATGCAGGGAAACCTTCGGATGCGGCATGAGGATGATCAGCAGGTTGGCTTCCGTTTCTGTGGCCAACAAGGCAGAGGTCAGATCCTTGTCAATCACGGCTTCCACCCCTTCGAAATCCCCGCTGTCGGTGATCCGGATCGGTATGCCGCCGCCGCCTCCTGCGATCACGATATTTCCTTCGCGGGCGGCATGGCGGATCATATGCCGCTGGACGACCTTGACGGGTTTCGGGCTCGGAACCACCCGCCGGTAGCCCCGGCCGGAATCCTCAACCACCTTCCATCCATTCTGCGCGGCCATGGTCAGGGCCTGCTCCCGCTGCATAAACGTCCCGACGGGCTTTGAAGGGTTCTGGAAGGCGGGATCGTCCCGCTCGACTATGACCTGGCTGATGACGGTGACCACATACCGGTAGATGTCCCGTCGTTTCAGGTGGTTCAGCATGGTTTGCTGGAGGAAGTACCCCATGCTGCCCTGGGTTTCCGCGACCAGTACGTCGAGAGGCATGGACGGCGCGAGATCCCGGGCGCGTTCATGCCGGATCAGTTGCTGGCCCACTTGCGGACCGTTACCGTGGGTCAGGATTATATTGTAATCCCGATCCACCAGGGTCATCAGGCAGCCGCAGATCGTCTCGGCATTCCGTGCCTGTTCCGCCACTGTTCCCGTTTGCCCGGCATGGATCAGGGCATTGCCGCCCAGTGCGACGACCACCATTTCCCGGTCGCTGCGGTAGAGGTCGCGGTGGACCTGTCTTACCCCTGATCCAGTGCCTGACTTTGGGGAGCTTTCCATTGGCTCGGAGCCGGCTTAGGACCGGTACGCCGGCGGTTTGGGATTCAGCCAGTTGAGAAGTTCCTTGCGGATTGCGTAGGCAAACCAGAAGTTCCCGCACGGGTTGTGGTGCCCGAATACCTGAGCCCCGGCGCGTGCAACGAACATCCTCTCGCAGAATTCGTTCACGGAACCGCGGAACAGCTTGTACTCCGCATGCACCTTGGGGAGGGTGTCGATGTAGAGGTATTTCTCCTTGTCCAGGAAGCGCACGAACTCCGCGTCGAACCGTTCACCGGTCTTGATATACTTCTGGATCGTGGGCGCGTCGTAGCTGAGCAGGATCATGAACTTGCGTTTGTTGGCCTTGGTCCATTTCCGGAACTTGTCCACCGTGTACATGGTCGAGCGGATGCCGTACGCGATGTGGAGTTTCTTGGCGTCGGCCTGCCGGGTCCTCGGGTTGCGCAGGTTGACCTTGATGCCAAAGGCCTCGGCGATTTCCTCGGATTCCTTGATGGGGGCCTCGCCGCCTTCGCGCAAGCAGTACAAGTGCGCCACAGGGTCATCCTTGAAGGCGTTGTAATAGTTGTCGGCGCCGACCAGTTTGAGCAGGTCCTTGGCCTTCTTGCACATGCCCGGGCGTTCCTCCCACTTGGCTGTCTTCACGTTGTAGCGCAGGTGTACCCAGGGGAAGCCGTGGACGGGGTAACCGTCCTTGCGCCCGCGCGGAAGGGTCCGGCACATCCAGGCGACACGGATCCATCGGGCGGCGTCGATATTGCGCATATAGTCGTCATCCCAGACGTTCAGGATGATGTATTCGGAAGCGAAATTCTTCTGGGCTTCCATGCGCATGGCACGCCGGTACGCCTGGTAGACTCCGTAGCCGCCCACGCCGAAGTTGCGGATGGGCTCGCGGAAATTCGCGGCGAGCACTTCCTGCCAGGTTTCGCCATCACTGACCTGTGCGCCCTGGGTGTAACTGTCGCCGTATGTGTTGATGCGGCACGGCTGGTCCGCGTAATGGACCATTGATCGGTTCTTGCCCTTCGGGTCGTAGGTGCCGGATGTGATGGTGCCTTCCATGCCATCCTGCATGCAATGATTGCGGTGGAGGTATCCCAGTTCAGCGTCGAACTCAAGGATGGCCGGATTCCTGGGATCCATGTACCGGTTGATTTCGATGGGGTGGTAAGCCGCTGTGTGAAGCAAATGCTTGATGTCCTTCAATTCGCTCATGCGCCGTATCTCCTGGTCTTGTTTTCTGCCGTTGTTGTTTGCAATAACACCGTATGGGCCGTGCCGCCCTCCCGGGCTGTTCCCGGATGTCCTCGCCGGGGCCGGCTAAAAAGGCGAATGAATATCAATGTGTGCGGGTGAAGTCAATTGTGCATCTTGTGTCATGGACTGTCCGATGAGGCATGGGGAATGCGGATCGGGGATCCCGTGGCAAGGCGCCTTGTCTTTCGCGGGGACTCAGGATGGACGGGTGCCTGTCCGGGTCTTGCCTTTCGCCCGTTCCTGGATCAGGTCGAGGGTTGCGCGGGTAATGACTTCCAGCCCGACCTTGCCTGTGTTCCAGACAGCATCATACAGCAGGGGATCCTCGATGTCGCGGTGGAAGAAAAGCTTGATGAGCTTCCGCCGGTCGGAGTCCTGCTTGTCGACCGCGTTGGCGGCCTCCTCTTTGCTCAACTTGAAGCGCTTCATCATCCATATGATGCGGTTGGAGCGGGGTGCCACGAGCCGGATGTGGATTCCCTGTGGAAGGTCGGCGGTCACCAGTGCGCTGCCGCGGCCGACGATGATCACCTTGCCGATCATGGCCAGCATCCGCACGACCTTGAAGGTTGTCTTGTAGAGCAGGTATTGCTTGGACTGCCCGGTGAAGAGGCTTTCGATGAACTCCCGGAATTCGGAACGGTATTTCTCGGCCACGAGCACTTCCATCGTTCCCTGGAGTTTCGGATCCTTGGCGACGACTTCACAGAGGTCCTTGTCAAAGACATGCCAGCCCTCGAACCGTTCGGACTCCTTGTGTTTCAG
Source organism: uncultured bacterium (assembly GCA_903908715.1). Classification (GTDB taxonomy): domain Bacteria; phylum Verrucomicrobiota; class Kiritimatiellia; order CAIKKV01; family CAITUY01; genus CAIVSY01. Next base: position 123,358 of record CAIVSY010000111.1, on the reverse strand, counting down.
GAATTCGCTCAGGATCACATAGGACAGCAGGTGTCCGCCGGCGCCGGCTTGGCGGGAGATGGTGACGAAGGGAAACCCGAGGTCCGGTAGGTCCTCGAAGTCTCTGCGCTCCTCCAGGAACTTGTACACCATCTGCAGGTGATTCATGTGACCGGTGCTCCTGTGTGTTGTACAACCTTGTGCCCGTACGGGAACTATCGCAATAGCAGGCGGATATGTCAAGGCACGGCGCGTGAAATCAGGATGCGACAGGACCGCCTGTATGTGTTATGGTGCAGGGCCATGAACGAGACGCAAACAGGGGCCACTGCCCCGTATCCGGAAACGGCAGACATCGAGACCTCCTCGGATGCCTATGCCACGCGTTTTTCCGGTCCTGCGGGGGAGTGGATGCTTGCGGTTCAGGAACGGTTGACGATTCGTATGCTGGAGAACCGGCCGGGTATTACCATCCTGGATGTTGGCGGCGGCCATGGCCAACTGGCGGTGCCGTTATGCCGGCGGGGATATCGTGTGACGGTACTCGGGAGTGCCGAGAGCTGCCGCAAGCGGATTGCGGCGGTCTTGGATGAGGGCTCCTGTGTGTTCGTCAGGGGCAATATGATCCAACTGCCGTTCCCGGACCATTCGTTCGACGCTGTCATTTGTTTCCGACTGCTGACCCATTGCCAGGCCTGGCCGGATCTGATCCGGGAACTGTGCCGGGTTTCGCGGGGGACTGTGATTGTGGACTATCCGACCAGCCAGGGGATCAATGCCTTTGCCCCTGCATTGTTCAATGCCAAGAAGAAGATGGAAGGCAATACCCGGCACTGGCGTCTTTTCGTGCATGAGGAGGTGCGGACGGAGTTTGCCCGCCACGGGTACAGGGAGGCGCGCCGTGCACCGCAGTTCTTCCTGCCCATGGTCTTGCACAGGATGTTGCGCTGTCGGCCTTTCTCAGCCGGACTTGAAGCCTGTTGCCGGCTGCTTGGCCTGACCCGGCGCTGGGGCTCGCCGGTCATTGTCGAGATGCGCAGGCCTCTGAACCACTGAGGATGCAGGGATTGGAGAAGGATGGGGTGATGCATGTGTGGAATCGTAGGGTTCAGCTGGAGGGACGAGAAACTGGTCAAGCGGATGGCGGATACGATCCGTCATCGCGGCCCTGACCAGGAGGGTTTGTATTGCGACGAAGGGGTTTCCCTCGGGCATCGCCGGCTCAGTATCATCGATTTGAGCGACCATGGCCGCCAGCCGATGGCGAATGAGGATGGCTCCCTCAGGCTGGTCTTCAATGGGGAGATCTATAATTTCAAGGAATTGCGCGACGATCTGATCCGGCGGGGGCATACCTTCGCCAGCCGGACCGACACCGAGGTCATCCTGCATGCATACGAGGAGTATGGAACCGAGGCGGTTCACAAGCTCCGGGGAATGTTTGCGTTTGCGCTTTGGGACAGCCGCCGCCGTTGGTTATGGCTCGTGCGGGACAGGATCGGAATCAAGCCGCTCTACTATCATCAGGCGGGTGGAAAACTGGTCTTTGCCTCTGAAATCAAGGCCATTCTCGAGGACCGGTCGATTCCCCGTGAAGTCAATCACCAGGCATTGTACGATTACCTTGGATTCGAGTTCGTGCCGGCTCCCGAGACCATGTTCCGGAACATCTGGAAGCTGCCTGCCGGACACCAATTGCTGTGGCGTGACGGGCAGGCTGAGGTGAAGGCATACTGGGACCTGGACATGGCGCCGAAGCAGGACATCCGGTTCGAGGACGCCGTGGAAACCCTCCGGTTCCATCTCGACTCCTGCGTAAAGAGCCACCTGATTAGTGATGTTCCTCTCGGGGTTTTCCTTTCCGGCGGCCTCGATTCCAGCGCGCTGGTGGCGATGATGCGCCGCCACATCAGCGGTCCGCTCCGGACTTTTACCATTGGCTACCACGACAAGACCTTCAGCGAACTGGAATATGCCAGGATCGTGGCCGACGCCTTCGGTACGGAGCATCACGTGCTCATGATTGATGATCTGAACGCGGAGAACATCGAGCAGTCCGTGTGGCACCTCGATGAGCCTATGACGGACCTTTCGGCGGTTCCACTGATGCTGGTATGCCGCAAGGCGCGCGAATTCATCACCGTCTGCCTGAGCGGCGAGGGGGGCGACGAGAGTTTCGCGGGGTATGACCGGTTCAAGGCCAGCCGGCTTAACCAGTATTTCCGCTTTATCCCCGCGCCGGTGCGGCGTTATGTGGTGGGGCCCCTTGTTGCGGGTTTGCCCGACCAGCCTCAGAAAAAGGGGGCGGTCAACATGCTCAAGCGTTTCGTGGAGGGGGCCAGCCTCCCGCCCGAGGGGGAACACTTGCGGTGGCAGTATTTCTCCGGGCTGGAACAGGATCTCAAGCTTTTCTCCCGCGGTTTCCGCGAGAAGGCGGTATTCGACCGGTTCCGGCTGATCCGTGACCACATGGCCCATTGCGCCACGACAGACCGCGTCAACCGGGAAGTCTACCTGGATATGCGTTTCATGATGACGGACAGCGTGCTGATGAAGGTTGACAAGATGAGCATGGCCAGTTCGCTTGAGATCCGTGTGCCGCTGATCGATCATGTCTTCGTGGAATACATGGCGGGACTGCCCGGCGACTGGAAACTGCGCCGTATGACCACCAAGTATGTTTTCCGCTCCGCCTTGAAGGGGATCCTGCCGGATTCGATCGTATACAGAGGCAAGCAGGGGTACAGCCTCCCGGTGAAGCATCTCCTGCGGGACCGGCTCCGGGACTACATGACCTCGCTGCTCAACGAGTCGCCTGTGATCCGGGAGAACATGAGCGTGGATCACGTCAATGCCCTTATCGGTGAGCATCTGGCGATGAAACACAACCATAACCATGTATTATGGGCGTTGATGAACGTGGCGATCTGGCACAACCGGTTTTTCCGGGGATGACGGGCATGGTGACGCGATGCATCTGGTGGGGTTGGCTTTTGGCGACCTGTGCAGCAAGGTTGTGTGCGGAGGAGCTTGTGCGTGTGGAAGTCGAGGTTTCCGGCCTGCGCGGGACCAACGGCTCCCTGCGGGTGGGATTGTTCATGGAGGCCGGCTTCCCGCGGGACGAATCAAGGGCTGTGACAGGCGCGGTTGCTGGTGTAACCGGTGCGGTCACGGTTGTCACGGTTGGTGGAGTTTCCCCGGGGGAGTACGCGGTGCTTGTGTACCATGACCAGGATGGGGATGGGCATCTGGACTTCGACATCCTGGGTCGGCCGCGTGAAGGGTATGGGGTGTCCGGCGGGGCCCGGCGGACATGGCGGGCTCCGCGCTACGAGGAAGCCAGGATCCCTGTCCGGTCCGGTTCCGGAAGAATTCGGGTTTCCTTGGCTTATTGATTGAATTTTTCTCCAATCGTTTCATACTGGAAATATCCGAGGGTAGTACGGAGGCGAGGTATGGCCGATACGAAGGCAGTCGAAGCGGAAGTTGTGGAAAAGGAGCAGGGAGAGAAGTCTTCGGAAAAGAACATTATCCCTGCGCGGTATGTTTTCCCGGAAACGCTACCGGTCCTTCCGTTGATGTCGAGGCCGCTTTTCCCTCGGATGATGGTGCCGCTCAGCATTGATGACGGGCCGCTCAAGGAACTGATCAGTACGGCGGCCAAGTCTTCCTCCAAGTTCGTCGGGCTCGTCCTGGCCCGCGAGGTTCCGGGAGTGGAGGACCGTCCGATTCCCCGTAAGGCGGAGGATCTTCACAAGGTGGGTGTCATTGCGGAGATTGTACAGGTTTCTCAAGCCGGGGCGGAAGGCGCGATCCAGGTCATGCTGGGTATCCTGGAAAGGTTCCGCATCCTGGATGTGCTCTCGGAGGATCCGTACATCAAGGTCCGGGTGCATTATGTGATTGAGACCGAGATGGCGGACAACGACGAGCTCAAGGCGTATTCGCTGAGCATTGTGACTGCCATGAAGGACCTGCTGCAACTGAACCCCCTGTTCAAGGAGGAACTGAATCTCTTCCTGAACCGGTCCAATATCCGTGAACCCGGGCGGCTGGCGGATTTCGCGGCGGTGATGACGACCGCCAGCGGAAAGGATCTGCAGGAGGTGCTCGAGGCCTTCAGCATCCGGGTCCGGATCGAGAAGGTCCTGCTGCTTCTCAAGCGGGAGATCGACATCTCGCGGCTGCAGGCCAAGATCAGCAAGCAGATCGAGGAAAAGGTTTCCAAGCAGCAGCGGGATTTCTTCCTGCGGGAACAGCTCAAGGCCATCAAGAAGGAATTGGGACTGCTCAAGGAGGGGAAGGAGACCGAGCTCGACGAGTTCAAGGAGCGCTTGTCCAAGCTGACGCTGACGGACGAGGCCAAGGAGCGGATCGACGAGGAGATGAACAAGCTGGCCGTGATCGAGCCGCACTCGCCGGAGTTCTCCGTCAGCCGCAATTATGTTGACTGGCTCACCTCCCTGCCATGGGGCGTGTTCAGCAAGGACAGTTATGACATCCGGAAAGCCTCGTCGATTCTCAATGGCGATCACTACGGGCTGGAGGATGTGAAGGACCGTATTCTCGAATTCCTGTCGGTGGGGATTCTCAAGGGGAACATATCGGGTTCGATCATCTGTTTCATCGGGCCTCCGGGGGTCGGCAAGACCTCCATCGGGCAGTCGATTGCCCGTAGCGTGGGACGTAAGTTCTACCGTTTTTCGGTAGGCGGGATGCGGGACGAGGCGGAGATCAAGGGGCATCGGAGGACGTATATCGGTGCGATGCCGGGGAAATTCCTGCAGGCGATCAAGGTCTGCAAGACCCAGAATCCGGTTATCATGCTGGACGAGGTGGACAAGATCGGCGCCAGTTACCAGGGGGATCCCGCGTCGGCGCTTCTGGAGGTTCTGGATCCCGAGCAGAACAAGGACTTCCTGGACCACTACCTGGATGTCCGGTTCGATCTTTCCAATGTGATGTTCATCTGCACGGCAAATCAGGCGGATACGATCCCCGCGCCGTTGCTGGACCGCATGGAGATCATCAAGCTTTCGGGGTATATCCTGGAGGAGAAGCTCCAGATTGCCCGGCGATTCCTGCTCCCGAAGCAACTCAAGGCGCACGGGATTGAGCCACGCCGCCTGGAGATCACCGATGCGGCCCTGGAGGCCACGATCGACGGGTATGCGCGCGAGCCGGGTGTTCGCGGCCTGGAGAACCAGGTCAAGAAGATCTGCCGCAAGGCGGTTAAGCGGATCGTGGAAGGCAAGGCGGACCGCGTTACCGTGGGGGTCAAGAACCTGACCGATTTCCTGGGGCGGCGGATTTACTCGGAAAGTGATCCGTTCAAGAAACCCCGGGTGGGTGTTGTGATGGGGTTGGCTTGGACCAGCCTTGGAGGTTCCACGCTGTACATTGAGGCGACTGGCGTGGTGGCGAAGAGTCCGGGATTCAAGCAGACCGGACAGCTGGGCAACGTCATGGTTGAATCTTCCGAAATCGCCTACACCTTTGTGCGCTCGCTCTTGAGCGATGATGTCCGGGCCCGGGAGTTCTTCGAGACGCATTTTGTCCACCTGCATGTACCGGCTGGGGCAACGCCGAAGGACGGGCCTTCGGCAGGAATCACGATGGCGACGGCCCTCTACTCCCTGGCGCGGAACCAGCCGATCCGCGCGCATTACGCGATGACCGGGGAGCTTTCGCTGAGCGGTTTCGTGTTGCCGATCGGCGGGATCAAGGAGAAGACCATAGCGGCCAAGCGTGCCCAGGTGGTCGACCTGATATTCCCGAAGGAAAACGAGAAGGATTACCAGGAGCTTCCCGCGCATATACGCAAGGGGTTGCGTCCGCACTTCGTGCGGACTTTCCAGGATGTAGTGGAGCTGTGTTTCAAACCGCAAGCCAGGTGAAGACGCAGGGCGGCGGAGAATCGTTCAAGAAGGAGAGGAAATGACATGAAGAAGGTGTTGATACCCACGAAGTTGGACAAGGTGGCAGGGGATATTCTCAAGGCGAACGGTCATTATGAGGTCGTACAGGACGATGGCGGTGATGTGGTGGCCTTGTGTGGAAAGCATCCCGATGCCTATGCGCTCATCGTGCGCAGCGAACCGGTCACGGCTGATATCATCAATATGCTGCCGTCGCTCAAGGTTGTGATCCGGGCGGGAGCGGGTTTCAATACCATCGACACCAAGTATGCGCGCAAGAAGGGCGTGGACGTGATGAACACGCCGGGGGCGAATTCCAACGGCGTGGCCGAGGAAGTCGTGGCGCTCATGCTGGCCGATGCGCGGCACCTGATCAAGGCGGATGCCTCCTGTCGCGCAGGGGAGTGGGAAAAGAAGGCGTTCATGGGCCGTGAAGTGGCCGGCAAGACCGTGGGCATTGTCGGACTGGGGAACATCGGACGTCTCGTCGCAAAGAGGCTTTCCGGGTTCGAGTGCAGGTTGCTGGGATATGATCCCATGGTGTCGGCCGAACGCGCCTCGGAAGTGGATGTGGAATTGACGGACCTGGAGACGATTTTTGCCAAATCCGACTATGTGAGTCTCCACATTCCCGAGACCGCCGAGACCAAGAAACTGATTGGCGCCAAGCTGCTGGGCCTGATGAAGAAAGGCGCCACGGTCATCAACTGCGCGCGCGCCGGCGTGCTGGACGAGGACGCGTTCCGCAAGAGCAAGGCGGAGAAGGGGCTGCGCCTTCTGAATGACGTGTATCCCAAGGACGAGCCAGGCCCGAAGAGCATCGCGGATATTGCGGATATCATGGTGCCGCACCTGGGGGCCAGCACCAAGGAGGCCAACGCGAATGCCGCGCGGCGTTCCGCCGAGCAACTGATTGAGTTCGATGAAAAGGGCGTGACGTCCTACATCGTCAACCGGGATATCCCGGAAGGACTGGATGAAGCCTATTGTGTTCTGGTCAACACGCTTGCCAAGGTTTGCCGGATGGTTCTGGGCAAGGGGGCCAACCTCAAGGAGATCGAGATGAGCTGCTACGGTTCGCTGCAGCCGTTCGCCGATTACCTGGTGGTTCCGGCGGTGGCCGCCTTGTGGGAGGAGTTCAACCGTTCGGCGGACTCGAAGGTGGCCCTCAAGTTCCTGCAGGAACGCGGCATTTCCTACCGAAGCCGCCAGCCGGATGACCGGAAGGGCTTTGCGAATTCGATCACAGTGGATCTCATCGGAAACATCGATGCTCAGACTATGAAGCAGGTCAGCGTCCGCGGGACCGTGGCCGAAGGCGTGGTGATGGTTTCGAGGATCAATGATTTCGACAAGCTCTATTTCGAGCCCAAGGGGCATGTGGTGTGCTTCCAGTACAAGGACCGGCCCGGTGTGGTCGGATTGATTGGCGCGGCCTTGGCGGAGGCTTCGCTGAATATCGAAGATGTGCGCCATTCGCATCCCATGAACAGTGACCAGTCGCTTGCGATTTTCCGCGTGAACAAGGGCGTGGAGGAAGCGGTGGTCGCGAAGATCGCGCACCAGATCCATGCGACCATGTCGTTCTCGGCGACGTTCTGATCCTCTTGCAGGGCGAATGGCGGTGGGAATATGCATGTCCATGTGGCGGAGCAGGTCGTGGAGGTGGAGGAAGGCATAAGCCTTTTTTCCCTGCGCGACCGGCTCAGGCCGGGGGCCGACGTCGTCATCCGGAATGGAGCGGTTGCGGCGAAGGATTGTGCCCTGTCGGAGGGCGACCGCGTGGTGTTTATACGCAGGGGGGAAATCCCTTCGCGCGAGGAGTTGGAGTTCCTGCTGGTGGCACGCCACACGCCCGGCGTGCATGAGCGGGTGAAGTCCGCCGTTGTGGGGATTGCGGGGCTCGGAGGTCTGGGTTCGGCGGTTGCCGTCGCATTGGCCCGCACGGGAGTGGGCTGCCTTGTGCTGGCCGACTTCGATGTTGTGGAGCCGTCCAACCTGAACCGCCAGCAGTATTTTGTCGATCAGCTGGGGCTGCCAAAGACGGAGGCGCTGGCGTCGAATCTTCGCCGGGTGAATCCCTATGTGACGGTTGTGACACACTGTGTGCGACTCGAGTCCGGGAATGTCCCGGTGGTTTTTGGAGGGGTGGATATTCTGGTGGAAGCGTTTGATTCCCCGCAGGCCAAGGCGATGCTTGTAGAGAGCTTCGGACAGGCATTTCCCGGGAAACCGGTGGTCATGGCTTCCGGGGTGGCGGGCTACGGTTCACTGGAGAGCCTGGGGGTGCTGAAGATGGGCGCCCGCGTGTATGTGATCGGAGACCTGCAGAAGGATGCGCGACCGGGACGTGGGCTGATGGCGCCGCGAGTGGGTATTGCGGCGCACATGCAGGCGGATGTTGTCCTTCAGCTATTGCTGGGAGAAACACCGGTTGCCCGGTCAGGGGGGTGAAGAATTCGGCATTCCAAGCCGGTGCTCGTCAATCCGTTCCATGGTGCAGGGCGTGCGCCGGATCGACTCAACCGCGTCCGATTCCTGGGCGGGCGGCTTTTTACCATGTGCGCGAATCGGGGACATCGAGCCAGGCTCCGCTCCGGAGTATGGACTGCTGGCTGACCAGCCCCGGCAAGGTCATATCCATCGCCTCGTGGATGCCGATGGGGCAAGGGCGTCGGCCGAGGATGGCGTCGACGAAGTCGAGGATTTCGAAGTAGTCACCGCCGCCGTGGCCGGCTGCCTCGGCGCGCTCCATGCCTTCCTTCCAGAAGTCGGGGAGGAATTCCTCCTTGAGATCGGCGAGGTCGGTCCAGTTGTCGCAGTTCGAGGAGCGCGCACGCAGCCAGACGCGGTCCTTCTCCCCATGCGCCCGGCCGGACTCGTAGGCGCCATCGGTGCCCTGGAGCTGGTAGTTGGTGCAGGCATGCGGGCGGTCGGAGAGCATGTCCACACGGATCTTGACCAGGCCGCCGGAGGTCATTTTGCAGAGCATGATGCAGGAATCCTCGTTCTCGTACTGGGCGCCGCGCGCGTCGCGGTAATGGTGGCCTGAGCCGGCGCCGCAAACGGAGACCACGCGTTCGCCGGGCATCCACTGGAGAATGGGGCCGAGGCTGTGGGTGCCGTAGGTGACGCCGTTGATGCCGGTCTGCCACTTGCGGCGCCAGACGGTGGCCTCGTTCAGGCCCTTGAGCTCGTGGATGTATTCGCCCTCGGCGTAGTACGGCGTTCCGAACAGGCCGCGGCGGACCAACTCGCGGACAATCACGTTCTGCTGCATGTAGGTGTAGTTCTCGGCCATCATATAGACGCCCTTGCTCGCCTTGCAGGCGGCGACGAGCGCGCGGCATTCCTCGATCGAGATCCCGGCGGTCACTTCAGAAAGCACGTGCAGGTTGCGCTGGAGCGCGGCGAGCGCCTGCGGCACGTGGAAATGCATGGGCGTGCCGATGATGACCGCGTCGAGGTCCGATTTCTCGATCATGGCCTCGTAGCTGGTGTATTGCTCACGGGCCCCGAGGCGCTCGCGGGCCTCGGCGAGGCCTGCCTCGTTCGTGTCGCACACGGCGTGTACGGAAACATTGGGCATGGCGTCGCAGGCGGCCTTGAAGCTGGAACCGCGTCCGCAGGCTCCAACGATTCCGAGATTGAGCGTGGATTTCATGTCGTTTGTCTCCTGTTGCCGGGCTCTATAACAAATTCCTTATCCCCTGTCGACGGACCACCGCTCCACATTCCTCAGGAGTTCCCTGGCCTCGGTCTCGCTGCGCGCCCAGGTGTGGATGATCAGTCCACGTGCAGACAGTTGCGACAGGGCCTGTTCGATTTCATCGGGCGGCAGGTAGAATTGGAGGTTCTTGCCCGCGCGCTGCACCTTGTGCAGCACATCCATGAAATGCAGTGCACTGGGCTGCCCCTCGCCGGGCAGGATCTGGATGGCCTGGAGCCGTTCGATCTCGCAGAGGGCTTCGACGTGGGCAAAGGCACCTTTGCCGTCCACATGGTAGATGGCATAGTCCAGGTAGTCCATTTGCTTGCGCAGCGCCGGCATGAACAGTTCGCGGAAGGTGTGGGGCCCGATCATGTAGGAGAAGTCGTTTTGGGCGGCGTAGAATTTTCCGGGTGCCCAGAGCGGGAACCAGCCGATCGAGCCCTCATTGTGCTGGTCCACGCAGGCGTAGAGGCGCTCGTAGTGCTCGATCCAGAGATCCATCAGATAGAGGTCGGCCTCGCGCACCCAGTCGGGGCAGTCCATGCAGTCGACGAGAAGTTGCTGGTTGCCGCGCAGGCCCGCCAGCGTGTCGCCGGAGCCGCCGAAAGCGCCGGTGGCGACAAGGCACTTGCCGGCTGAGCGCTCAACCGCGAAGCGCAGCATCTCCTGAGTCCATAGCCAGTCGGGGTGCTGGAGGTTGGTTTTGAGGCGGCGGAAATCCGTGTTCTCAGCCAGCGGCAGGTGATGTTCGTCGGCCCACCCGGTCTCCTCATCCAGGTTGACCTTGCCTCCCAGCAGCGCGTACATGCTGTTGTTGCCGGGATAGCCGGGGTGCCAGTGGGGAACCGCCTCACCGCCGTAGAACGTCCGGGCCATGTTGTACCGGTTCCAGCGGTCGATGTGTTCGAGATCGTACCACTTCTGGTGCACCGAGGTATGGCGGGGCGGTTCGGCAATGGGCGGCGGATTGTCCAGCGGCGCCTCCACCCAGATGGCGGCGCGGCCGATGTACTCATGATTCCACCAGGCCTTGTAGCGTTCCTTGGTTTCCTTCCAGTCGGACTTGTACAGCAGGGTGTCCATATTGTGTCCTTATCGTTTCTTACCTGTGGAGGGACGGCTTCCACGCCGCCCGCTGCTCTTGGGTCGGGGTGAAAACCGGCCCTCCAGTTCTTTTGGGTAGCCTCCGCTAGCCAAGGTTTGCATATCCGGCCTTCTTCAGTATGTGCGCCGCGTTGTTGTAGAAGACGTCCTCGAGGTCGGCGCGGGAGAGGCCGACGCGTTCGGCGGCTGTGCGGAAGGCGTTGAGTTCCTCGTAGAGGAAGAAGGTGAGGGCGTCGGCTTCGGCGCCGTCGACTTCGCCCATGTTCTTGTCGTTCGAGACGTCGCCGTAGAGGCCCCTGGGGACGAGGTTGACGTAGTGGCCGTTGCGCTCGATGCGCTTCATGCGCATGCGCAGGATGGGCATGTCGCTGCCGAAGCAGACCCGCTTCGGTCCGACGCAGCGCAGGAGGGCCGTGAAGACGTTGGCGTTGGTGTTGGCCGAGAAGTCGAAGACGATGTTTCGCGTCACGGAAAGCTTCTCGAAGGCTCCCTCCATGTCGGCGTCGACGTAGGCGCGGCCGACGTGGGCGATGATGACCTGCGCGTTCGGGAAGTCGCGGTCGATCTCAATCATCTGTGCGATGTTGACCGGATCCTTAAGACGGCCATCCCGCGGGATGTGCAGCATCACGATCCACTTGTTGCGGTCGCAGACCTCGAGCTGGTGGTGCGGGAAGAAGTCGTACATCCGCACCTCCTTGGCCGGAATGTAGTCGGCGGCGTCGGTGAGGTAGGCCTTGATGCCGAGAAAGCCGCCGTTGCGGATGCGCTGCTCGAATTCGCTGGCGCTCCACTTCGGGCTGCTCCAGATCAGGGCCGGAAGCTTTGCCCTTTTCGACGCCTCGGACGTGTACCGGTTCTGGGCCTCGAGGTTGCCCTCCTGCGGCACGGTCGGGAAGACCAACGGGGTGACCTTCTTGCCGGGCAACATGAGCCTGTAGGTCTCGACCAGGTCCTCGACCGGGTTATCGGCGGCCACGAGGCCGGGCCAACTGACAATGTTCTGTGCGCCTTTGACCTTTTCGTTCGCGACAAAGTCGCTCTTGCGCCAGATATGGGTGTGAACGTCGATGATTCTTTCCGGCAGCCAGTCCCGGATGCGCTCGGCGTAGAACTTGCGGTCAACGTCCTTGATATGGATGAGGTCGGTCATGTGGTGTTCCCTTTTTGTCTAATTCAACTCGCCCCGTGCGCAGACGCCCCAGGAATGGCCCTTCTTTGTATCCAGCGCGAAGAGTACCTCGTTTGCGCCTTTCTTCCAGGACACGTTGAGCTTGTACTGATCGGGAATGACGGGATTTTTCGCGGCAGGCCGGCAATCCACTTCCTTGCCGTTCAGCCAGAGTTTGGCGGGGCCGTCCACGCCGTAGAGGAGCGTGCCCTTGCCAGCCTTCGCCATATCGATCGTGCCGCGCAGGTAGATTAGGCCGTCCTTCTTCTTCTCGTGGATGTGGCAGACGAACCACATGCCGCCGCCGTGGGTTGCGAACTCGGCGTCATGCGAGAAGCGCACCGTTTTGCCGGGCTTGACCGCCTCGGCGATCTTCTTCGGCTTCGGCAACAGGCCGGTGGCCTTGACGTCCTCGATGCGAAGTCCGGAGAGGTTGTGCTTGCGCTTGATGGCGGCGAGCGTCCGCTTGACCTTGGCCAGGAACCCCTTGTCCAGGACATCCTTCTCGCAGCCGAGGTCGAGCATCTCCAGCAGTACGCGTGCGCCTTCGGTGCCGGGGTAGGCCTCGGCGATACGGCGGGCGCGCCGGTAGATCTCGACGGTGGCCGGATGATTGTTCACGACGGTCTGTCCGACCGGAACGATGGCCTCGGGGCTCTGGATCTCGACCTTCTGCCAATCGAGCCAGGCGCGCACATCCGGGGCGTGGCGGGTAAGGTCGGCCATCGTGCGGGAGAAGTCGGCCGCGCCGCGTGATGTATCTGCGCCAGGTCCGAATGCGTAGGTCCGCGTGTCGATCGGCTCCTGGGCCCAGGTGTCGTTGCGCCAGGCTTCGCGTTGGGCCTTATCGCGGAAGTCCGGGACGTCGTAGGCCTTGCCGCCCTCCACTGCGGAGCGCAGGGAGAGGATGCCGGGGATGGTGACATCGGCGGCGGTGTAGATGTCGAACGGGGCCGGTTCACCCGTGAGGATTTGGCGGACGAAGTAGTAAAGGACCCAGAAGTCGCCGCCGCCGTGGCCGGTACTGGCTGCCAGTTTTCCGAGGCTGTCCCAGCTGGGTGTGACGGGCTGCTTGAGGGTTCCGCCGGACCCGCCCAGGCGCAGGGAGAGGCTGTCGCCTTCGACCTCAGCTGAGGCGAGCGTGCCCCAGAGGCGTTGGTGGTGGGTGTCGTTTGTGGTGGTGCCCATGAGATTGCGGACCACGCCGCCATTGCTCATGCGGATGAGCGAGGGCGCGACCGCCATATCATGCCCGTCAACGCGGGGCCGGACCTGGCCCGGGATGGCGTGGGCCGTAGGGAGCGCCACGACCTGGACCGGCCGCAGGCCGGTGATGATCATGACCGGGCCGAGCGAGTGGGTGCAGTAATAGTGGTACGCCTGCCAGCTGCGCCAATTGTGCAGGGCGTGGCCGGGCTGGACCGGCACGCCATCGATGTAGGTGTACTGGAGGCCGCGGCACTCGTGGACGTACTCGTACTCGGCGTACTGGAGCTCGCCGAAGAGGCCTTCCTTCCACTTCCGGGTGAGCCATGAATTGGCCGCGCTGAAGGGATAATTTTCGGCCAGGTTGTAAATCTTCCCGTATTTCTCGACCGCATCGACCAGTTCGACGCCCTCGGCCATGGTGCGGAAAGAGGTTACCTCCGACAACACATGCTTGCCCGCCTTGAGGCAACGGATGGCATCGGGTGCATGGTTAGGGCAATAGGTGGCCAGCAGCACCGCGTCGAAATCCTGTTGCAGGAACTCATCCGCATCGGCCGTGGCGAAGGCGCCGGGGTTGTGGCGCAGGAAGTTCTCGCGCATGTGCTCGTTGTAGTCGCAGCCGGCGACCACATCGATGTTGAGCTGCTTGCACATGTCGAAGAAGCTGAAGCCGCGCCCCAGCCCCCACATGCCCAGTTTGACGCGCTTGTTGGTGTTGAATAGCTTTACCTGTTTCATTGTCTGTCTTTCTCTTCTGGATTCCTTCTAGACTCTTCCTATCCTCTTCCGTGTTCGCGGTAATACGCAAAACCCTCGCACAGGGCCTTGATGTTCTCGATCGGCACACCGGGCGCGATGGAGCTGGATCCGCCCAGCATGAGGCCGCGCTTCGGGCCGTTGTCCACGAGCCACTTCATCTGCTTGCGGATGTCGGCGGGTGTGCCGAGGGGGATGGTGGTGGTGACCGAGACGCCGGCGATGATGAAGAGGTCGTCGCCGTCGCGGGTCTTCATCTTGCAGATCTTCTCGTAATCCATGCCATCCTCGTACTGGAACCCCTGGAAGCCGCCGAGCCCGGACTCCAGCAGGCGCGGCACGAGGTCCATCAGGTTACCGTCGCAGTGCCAGATGCAGCGAATACCGGCATCGATCAGCGGCTTGATGGAGCGTGCGAAGTGGGGGAGCCAGATCTTGTCGAGCGTCTTGATGTCCACAAGCATGCCGCGCGAGTCAGCCATGTCGTGATCGAGCCGCATCAGGCGCGGGAGCCCGCCCTCGATGATGGCGCGGGCATACAGCTTGTTGTGGATCTCGCCAAGGTCCGCCTGCAACTTGAAGTCGTGCTCGATCACCTCCGGATAGAGCGCGTAGGCCATGAAGTAGTTCTCGTAGCCGTATTCGTAGTACCGGAAGTGGGGATGCATGTTCCAGTAGGGCCACTTGAGCATGTTCATTCCGAAGAACTTCTGGATGTCCACTTCCTCGGCGATGTGCCTGGCAACGAACGCGTCCGCGTCCTTCTCCACGTTCTGCCCCCAGGACACCATGTTTGGGAACCAATGTTTCTCCAAATGCTCGACGACCGCCTCCGGCGAGTCGATCACCATGCCGTCGCAGACAATCTCGTGTGATCCGGTTGTGGCGCTGCGCTCTTCGGTCTCATAGCCCTGGTCCTTCATGGAGAGCGGGTTGGTGGGGATCCATTGGTCACCGCCGCAGCAGCCCACGGCCTTCTGCTGGAACTCCAGGTATACGCGTTCGGGCTCCCTCTCATAGCTGCCGCGCGGGTTGCCGCTCAGGTCATCCAAGTGCGACCATTGCATGTCGTTGATGCCCCAGGTGGGAATGCCCTTCGTGGGCTTCAGCGCAATGGTATCCCATGTGAGCTGTGCGCGTTCCTGCCACTTTCCGGAAAACTGAGTAAACCCTTGCGTGTTGTTCATTGAGGATGTCCCCTTGATTGCAGTGCTTTCATTCGAGATTGATTTCCATTACCGAGACCGAGCATCGCGGAAAAACCACAGCGCCGATCCCGTTTCGGACCGTCGCCGTTGCGTCCTGGTTGATCATGATCGCGCGCATCTTCCGCGGATCGGCTTCCATCGGTGCGGGGACGAGTGAATGGAGTGTCGCCCTGCTGTCGCCCACGCCGAGTGCTTTCAGGTCGATTTCCGCCGCAAGGTCCCGGTCGCAGGCGCGGTTGATTACGTGCAGGTAGAGCGACTTTTCGGAGCGGGTGGCCACTGCGTCGAGCAGGGCAACCTGCGGAATCGGAGAGGCCGCTCCCAGTGCCAGATGCTGCACGACTGTCGGCACATGCTCCGCGGTGAGTTCCAGCCGGCGGTCGCCGTGGTGGAGGTTGTAAAGGGTGGTCACGGCCCCCTGGCCGTTGAGGTGGAGGGGAGACCCCTTCTCCGGGTTGGCCGGGCGGATGGCGGCGATCTGCCAGTTCTGGCCAACCAGCATGGACTGGTTGGCGATGGCGACCAGGTCGCCGAGGCGCAGCAGGCCCTGCAGGAAGCCGGCGGCGCCGAGAGCGGCGGCATGGGTGTAATGGAGGCCGGCAGGCAGCCTGAGCGCACGCAGGCCGGATCCGTTCCAGTTCCATTCGGTGGCCGCGACCTTGTAGCCGAGGTCCTTAAGAAAGAGGTGCCTTGTTCCGAAGGCAGTACTCACCCCGTCCTCATAGCAGCCTGGAGTGGAGGCCAGGGCGAGCCAGGTCTCCGCCGGATCGAGGCTGTCCAAGGGGACGGACTTGCCGTCGCGTTCGGCGGCTGCGGTCTTCCACGGTGCATAGCGATGCATGGCCACATACTGGACGCGGCGCCGGACCTCGGGATGCTCGAGTACCAGCCGCTCGAGTTCGCCGTCGCCCATCTGGGCATCCATGATGAGTTCGATGCCTGGATCCACCGCGCGCATGGCATCCGCGTAGGCAGCGATGCAGGTGACGTACCAGGCGGCCAACTCCTTCATGTCCCTGGCGCCGGTGGTCTTCAGGGCATGCTCCTTGTAATGCCCCATGAACCATTCGTTGCCGATCTGGAAGATCCTGACCCCATGCGGCTCGGCGTGCCCGTTGGAACGGCGCAGGGCGGGCCAGTCTGGCATTCCCGGGGGGAGTTTCGAGCCTTCGCGGGCAGTGACGTAGGCGACGAGGCCGGCCGCGTGGCGTGCGGCCTCATCAAGCGGCTTGCGCTTCAGCAGGCCGTCGAGGAAGTTGACGACCAGGATGGTCTGCCAGTCCAGGTCCTTGGCGAGGCGGAAGTATTCATCGTAGCCGAAGCGGTTCGTCACCTTGTGGCCTTGGTGTCCCACGGTGACGGGGCGGCCGGGTTCCGCGCGGCCGGGCACATTTGAAACCATGTCGGTCCAGTCGGTGAAGTCGACATCCGTGCCGCCTGGAAAGCGCACAATGGGGATGCGCATGGCGCGCAGTTCCGTGGTGATGTCTCCCGGCAGGGATCCCTCATGGTTTACCGCCGCTTCCGGCCCGGTCTCACCCCAGCTCGGGCGTTCGAGGAACTGCCCGAAGAGACGTGAATCAATCGGGTTCAGCACACGGTTACCGACGTGCAGGCGGATCGGGTCGTCTTCCCCGGCGGCATGGGCATTCACGATCATGAGCAGTCCTCCCGCGATTGTTGCCAGTAACCTTTGACCAGGCGCAAGGCAGGATCTTGGCCAACGCATGAACATCATGCCTCCCCTTGTGCGATAGGGTGGGACGCCACGGTGTAGCTTCTGCGCAGGAGCCAGAGGAAAAACAGGAAAACCGGCCAGCCGACCAGCAGCGCCCCGCCCACCCCGATATGGTCCTGGGTGAGACGCATGACGCTATGCATGGGGAGGATGAGGATCATGATCCAGGGGATGCGCCGGAGGATGGTCCAGAGGCTGTGCCGTGCCTCATAGGCGGTGATGGTGCCGACCATCGGGAATGCGGTCATGAACCCGCCGAGTTGCTGCTTGATGGCAACGATGCCAAGAATGATCAGCGCAATGGCCGGAAGTTTGATCCAGACGGGCAGCGGTGTGCGGTAGTGGGGTTCCTCCAAATGGGGGAGGCTCCGTATCAGGAGCAGGGCGATGAGGCCGACGATGGCGATTGCCGCCCAGAAGGCGAGATTACCCTTAGGGAGCAGACGAGCCAGTCCAGATCCGATGAGGCAGTAGGCGATGGCGCAGAGGAGGATCACTGGCACGATGGGCCAGCGGAGGCGGGCATGGAGGAACCAGACCCCTGCGGAGAAAAGGAACAGGACAGCGATCCCCACGACATTTGTGGCGTCGACCGGTTGCCCCACTGACATGGTTGCCAGGGAGAACGGCACCGGGAGCATCAGCATGAACGCCTTATGTTGCGGATTGCGGAGGTAGGCCACGGCGGTTCCCATGACCGAGACCACGGCGATCAGGGCTATATCCCAGGGGTTCATGAGGGTGCATCTTTGCGGTTCATTTTATGAACTCTGCTCACTTCCCTTTGTAGCCATGCTTCTTCCATAGCTTGCGGGCCCGGGCCATGTTCGCGGCCGAGGGCTCGTTCATCCCGAGGATGCTGGGCGGCGGCTGGTTGGGCTGGCGGTTGGCATGCGACGGGAACGGCGACCACTGGTCGTTCTCCCACTTCTTGCGGCTGGATTCCTTCTTCCAGTCCGGCATCTCGAATGGCGCGCCGTTCTGTAACGCGCTCTTCCAGGCAAGAATGCCGACCGAGCTCATGGCCACGCCGCGGTAGACGTCGAGGTACGGCTGCTTGCCGGTGCGGATGGCATTGACGAACTCGAAGTTGGTCCAGAAGTCACCGCCGCCGTGGCCGGCCCGGCTCGCAAGGTCGCCGTGCTCCGGCCAGTCGGGAACATAGACCCGTTCGGACGGCACGCCTTTGCCGCGGTGCCATTCCTCGTGCCAGACGCGGACCTGCTCGGTGCCGAAGTAACCGTGGCCGCGCACGACCTCCATGGCGCCCTTGGTGCCGTGGACGCGGTACCAGTTGCTGTGCCCCGGACACCAGAGTCCGAAGATGTGGAAGACCGCTCCGTTGTCCATGCGGCAGAGGATGCAGCTGCCGGGGTCGTTCCGCTTGCCGGCGTAGTCCGCCTCGGTCACATCGCGGCCGGCTATGGCATGGGCGTTCACGGAGATGGGCATGGTGTCGGTGATCATCATCAGCGGCGCCAGCGCATGGGTGCAGTAGTAGGTGGAGGGAATCCAGTTGCGCCAATGCTTCTCGCCCAGTGAGATCGAGGCGTTGGATTCGATGTCCATAGGGTGGTTGTACTCGCCCTCGGCGAACATGACCCGTCCGATCTCACCGGTCCCGTACAGGCGGCGCATCTCCATGTTGAACTTCGTGTAGGGGTAGTTCTCGGCGAGCATGTAGATTTTCTTTGACTTCTCGACCGCGCGGCACAGGGCGACGCCTTCTGCGAGGGTGGCGTTGCTGCTGCACTCGCTCATCACGTGCTTGCCTGCTTCCAGCGCCTTGATGGCGAAGGGGGCATGTTCGTGGAAGTAGTTCGCCAGGATCACGGCATCCATGTCATGCTCGAGGAACTTGTCGAAGTCGGTGTAAGCGGTTACGCCGTAGTTCTTCGCGGATCGTTCCACGCGCTCCTTCCACTGGTCGCAGAGCGCGACCAGCTTCATGCCGGTGAGGTCGTTGGCGCCGTTCGCGAAGCTCTCACCGCGGCCCACGCCGATGACGCCGACGCGAATGGGAGTTTGCTGTTTTCTCTGCATGGCTATCCTGTTTTCCTGATTGTTTCTATTATGACTTTCTGAATGCCCGGCGTTGTCGGCCCCGGTGTTGTCGTTTGCTCTTCTTGCCGATACCCGTTTCTGCGAAATGGACCCTATGCCAGAATGACTTGTGGAAAGCAATAGTGTTTGTGAGGGCTGCCACGCCTGAAGCGAAGCCGATGTCTGCTCGATCCGTGGTTGCGATGGTTTGCTTGTGCCTAGATTCTGAAAAGGCGGTCCAGCATCCATTCCACATCCTTGCGGTCGATGGTCTTGGGGTTTGCCTTGGTGGAGCCGGATGACAAGGTTTCGGCGATGATTCGTTCGCGGTCTTTCACAGGCAGACCGGCGAAAGGGCGTCCCAGTCCGAGCCCGGAGGCGAGTTGTCTGACAAAGGTCTGAAGGTCGGTGCCAATCGTCTGACTCATCCGGTCATATTTCCTTCCGATGACTTCCCGGTTTAGGTCGATGGCATGCGGCAGGCATGCGGCGCAGACTTGCCCGTGGGGCATATGGTAGATGGAACCCAGGGGGTGGGCAATGCCATGAACGACGCCCAGCCGGGCGGAAGACAGGGCGATGCCTGCCAGGAAACTGCCGGACAGAAGGGCGTCCATATGCGGGCTCTCCGGATTTTCCCAGCCAGGGAGAAGGTTGGCGGACAGGAGGCGGATGCCTTCCAGGGCGAGGGCGTCACTGAAGGTGGTTGCATGCCGGCTGGTGAAGGCCTCGATTGCCTGTGTGAGGGCGTCCATTCCTGAGGCCGCGATGACGGGATGCGGGCAGGAAGTGAGGAGGTCGGCATCCAGGATGACGATGCGCGCCATCATGGAATGATCCCGGATTGATTTCTTGCAGTTGGTCCGCTCGTTCGTCAGAACAGCATTGACGGTGGCCTCCGAGCCGGTTCCTGCCGTGGTGGGGGCGGCGATGAAAGGAATGCCGGGAGTTTCCAATGGCGCGCCATCATGGTATTGCCAGGGGTCGCGGGGTGCATTTGCGAGGGCGGCGGCGGCTTTGGCGAGGTCCAGTACACTGCCCCCGCCGATTCCAGCGACCCATTCGGTGCCATGCGCATGGATTTTCTGGATCAGGGCGTCGAGTTCGGCGACGGTTGGTTCCCCGCCTTGATGGCGGAGAATGACGAGATCAGAGCCGTCCGGGGCGGGGCCCAGGAGGGAGGCGACGGTGCCGCGGGTTTCCAGTGCCCGTCCGTGAAGGATGAGACCCCGGCGGCCGTAGCGGAGGCATTCCGGAAGCAGTTTACGAATGGCTCCCCTTGTGTGCAGGACGTGGGCAGGCAGGAGGAGGGTATCTGGCAGCATGGCTTCGGGGTCAGGCATAGCACAGGATGACGGCGATGATTTCCAGATCGGATGAGCCGGTATTGGTGATGGCGTGTGATTCCCCTTTGCCCGTGAGAACCGCGTCCCCGGCGGAAACAGGCGTGTTGGACTTTCCGTCGTTCAAGACCCCGGTGCCTTTTGTAATGATGTAGACTTCATCCTCGTTCACGTGATCATGCACGCCAATGCTGGATCCAGGCGGAAGTGTCAGGCGGGCGCACAGGCGCGACTTGGCGGTGATTTCTTCCTTTTCGAAGAAATGCTGGATGGTGACGGACCCGGACCCTCCGCGCATGGCGGAGCGGACTTCGGTTTTCATTTCGGCGGCTTTTCGAATCATGGTTCCTCCACGGTTAACCGGTAGAAACGGGCGGGGTTGGTCCGAACCTGATCGGTATGCATCATCCTGCCGTCCATGCCGGAAATTCGAAGACAATTCGTCAGAGGCAGCCAGTTAGCGTCCGCGGGGAGCAGCGTATCATGCCAGGCAAGTGTGTAAAGCCGGTTTGTGAATGCCGGCCATGAGAGAGTGATGGATCCATCCGGGTTAGCCTGTGTTTCCAGGCGGAGAAGGCTTAAAGAGTTGGCGGGGTCTGTTCCTGCGGTGCCTTCGGACAGGTTTGGCATGCCGTCGCGGTCCCAATCCCCGCCTGCACTAAGAGCCAGGAAGGCACGGGTTGCCGGCGGGCTGATCCATCCGGTCTTGTCGATTGCCCACACTTGAACGACATTGGTCAGGTCCATTTGAACGCCGGTGACTATGGCGGTTGACGCAGGGTTCCAAGGGGAAGCCGGGAGCGGTTGGGTTGGGGCCAGAGCGCAGAAATACCCGGAGATTCCCGAGCCGGAGTCGGAAAATCCCGCCCAGCTGGCTGGAAAATGATCGGAGGCCACAAGGCAGGTCCGGCCGGGGCCAAAATCCAGATGGATGACGGCGGAGGTGGCTGATGGCGGCATCGTATCCATGGCATAGGGGCCAATCGTAACGGCCGGGCCGAGATTGCCACGAAGATCCCTCGGGGAGACGGATGCCCACCAGTTGGAACCGTCGGGGAGGGAAGGTGTGCGCAGCGAGGTTTCGGTGGTATCGTATTGATTCAGGATCGCCAGTGTGCTGTTCCGGATTGTGATGCGATATCCTGCCAGACCGGTTCCGATGTCTGTCACTCGGCGCCAGAAAAGGTTCATGGAAGGGTCGGGGGACCAGGTTCCCACGGATTGCGCGAGATTCGTAAACCGGGGGACGGCCGGCGGGGCCACATTATCCACGGTGAGGAGCGCGCTTGTCTGCCATGTGCCCGACATCCAGGAGTCGATTGGGCGCGCGCGAATGCGTGCCGATGAGGTGTATCCGAGGTTGTTCCCATTGGTGGATGTATCCCAGATTAACGAAATCGAATTGGTAATCATCTGGGTTGCGTCGGTCGTCAGGATGTTGGTGACCTGGGGAGGGGTGGAGGTTTGTGTCGAAGCGGATCCGAAGCCGGGTGAAGCGGAGCGGATCCACGCCTTGCCCCATGAACTGCTATTGGTCGTCCATTCCAGTTCAATGGAGCAAGGGTCGCCATCCTTGTCCTGAACGGAGGTGGACAGGGTTACCCATCCTTCGCCATTGGTGGAGGTCTGTGCGGCAGTCAGGGGGGCGAGCAGGGGTTTTGAACGTACGCGTAGATGGATGGGGATGACTGTCGACGGTGTGACAGGGTCATTGCAGGTTACCACGAGTGCGGCCTCGCGGTCGCCGGTGGGGATCGTGCCGGCGGCAAAGGAAATCGTGGCAGTGCTGCCTGAATAGGCCTGAATCGAGAGGTTTGTGGGGTGCCATGAAAGCCATGGTTCGGTTGATGGAGAGGGGGAGATGACCACGTTGTCGATATACCACCCCTCATCCTCGGTGTTCGAGTCCGTTCCGAAGTGAAACCGCAGGATGATGAGTTTCCTTGAGTAGGCGCCCAGATCGAAGACCGCCTGTGACCATGCGCCTGACCCGGCGAAACATGGGGTTTCCGAAGGCCAGGGGGATTGACTCCACCCGGTTATGGCGTGGGAGTATCCGCCGAGCGGAGCGATCTGGTGGAAGGCGACGCCGCTGTTGGTGGAAATCTCGACGATGCCGCCGTCCCATGCATGATTGGGTTTCCATCCGTAGCGCCCGTACTGAGTGTCGAGTTCCGACTTGATCCAATGATTGAAGGAGAGGACAGAATTGCTGCCCAGGTAAAAGGGAGGCGAATCCAGGCGGGCGTGCATACTGCTGGAGTAGCGGCGCGTGACGGGATTGCCGCAATACCACGCGAGGGGTGCCGAGATAAACCGGTTGGAGGAAAGGTTCCAGGGGCCGCCGGTTCCGCTTGTGACCCATTCTCCGGCGCTCGAGTCGAAAGTGTTCGAATAGCCGGCGTGGATGGCCTGGATGACGGTATCCAGTACGGCATTCCCGAGATTTTTGATGGAGAGGGGTTGATTGGTGGTTGTCTGGGGCTCGACAACAGGAGAAAAGGCGTGAGGGGTGACTTGCAGCAAGGGATAGGAAACATGCACGGTGTGAGGGCCGTTGGTGGCGGTCTGGCCCAGCGGATCACTGGCAGTGATCCAGTACACAAGGACATCTCCGTTCGTGCCCGGCGCGGGAATTATGGCTGAATATTGGTTGATATCCGGGGCTTCTGTCATTGGAATGGATTGCACAGGATTGCCGGAACGGATCCAGAACAGCATAACGTCGGCCACATCGAAATTATCGGCCACATAGGCTTCCAACGTGTACGGGGCAGGGCGGGGCATCGGGTCTTCCAAGGGCGTATGAAGAATCAGGGGCAGAACGGGGGCGTCATTGGTGCTGCGGGGCGAGGTGTGATCCCGGTACTCATCCAGGTTGGAGAACCCATCGCCATCGTCATCGCTTTCCGGAGCGGCATTGGTTGTGCCGAAGAACCGCAGTTCCCACCAGTCCGGCATGGTGTCGGCATCGGCGTCAAGGTCGGCGGATACATATAGGGCTGAGGCTTTGCGTGGCGCTCCCATTGGGATACCGGCAATGGGGTTCACGGCTGGTTCTTCGGGGGAGGGTTGACGGGCTCCATCCAGATTCCAGTAGACGAACATGAAGTTGGTTCCCTGGCGTGCAAGGCTTTCCGGTGCGGTGAGGGTTGTGGCTGTGGAGTCGGCCTGCCACCAGGTTGTGGTTTCCTGGACGCCTGCCACCAGGGTGGTCTGATCCAGTCCGAATTCCCTGGTCCAGCGCCATTCGAGGGTTGAGGGATGATCCAGGGTGAAGACCAGGGAATTGGAGGAACCGCTCTCGGGCGTATCGCCTGTACCGGTCCAGCCGAGGCAGGCCCATCTTGCTCCTTGCAGTGGGGTGGTATGCCATACGGCGGTGGCCGTTACTTCCATGTTTGACGGGAGGATGTGTAGCCCGTAATCGGGGCTTGCCGGGCCGTTGGTTCCCGGTGTTCCGGTGACCTCCAGGGTCACGGATGGCATCAGGGTGAAGCGGTGAATGGCGCCGGGTGCGTTGGACGGGTGCGTCGCAGTCAAGCCGGAGAGGGATACAGCCTTCAGCCAGTAGCTGATGGTGGACCCTTCCGGTTGGGTGGGGATGGATGCCTGGAACAGGTTTGACTGGACCGGCTCCATCGGGACTGCCAGGAAATTGGTGGATTCATCCTGATTCCAGTACAGCCACACCTGATTGGTATCCGCCAGGGCTGGCGGGGCTATGCTGGCCGTTATGACGTAAGGGGATCCAGTATTGATGCGGTTTCCGGCGGGGGAATGCGTGATCCGGAAAAGCTTCTCGAGTGCCTTCCGGGCGTTGATTCTTCCGCCTGTGACCATTTTCCCGGCGAGCGAGGGCAGCGGATCCACGGTAGAGAAGAGAAGGGTGCGGATTTCGGCAGGACTGGCTTCGGGTCGTTCGCTCCACAGGAGGGCGGCGAGGGCGGCCACATGCGGGGTGGCCATCGAGGTGCCGCTCTTCGATCCGTAGCCGCCGGGTACCGTGCTGTAGATGTCGGAGCCGGGCGCAGCCAGATCCACGGAGTTTGCGCCATAACAGGAAAAGCTTGCGCGTTCATCCAGGCGGTCTGTTGCCGCCACCGAGATGATATTGTCCCAGGAATAACTGGCTGGATAGAAAGGCTGAAGGTCGTTGTTGGATCCGGAGTTTCCGGCGGCTGCAACAAACAGCATGCCCGCTTCGCCACTGGCACGGATGGCTTCGGAAAGTGACAGATCTCCGCCGCCACCCCAGCTGTTGCTGGTGAGGCGGATAGGGATGCCGCGGCGCCGCAGGTCGGTTGCATAGAGAATGGCTTCCATGGCGTCGGAAGTGGTCCCGCTTCCACTCGCATCCAGGAAACGCAGGGGCATGATCTTGCATCGCCAGGTCAGCCCGGCGACCCCAAGGTCGTTGTTGCCGATGGCCGCAATGGTGCCGGCACAGTGAGTCCCGTGTGAATTGGCGTCGCTGGGGGAATTGTCCTCCGTCAGGAAATCCCATCCGTTGAGGTCGTCGACATAGCCATTGCCGTCATCATCCAGCCCGTTCGCCGTTTCCATGGGATTAGTCCAGATGTTCGAGGCCAAGTCCGGATGGGAGAGATCCACGCCGGAATCGATCACGCCAACAATCATTTCCGGGCTCCCCTGGGAGATATCCCAGGCTTCCGGAGCGTCGATATCGGCATCTGTCTTGCCTCCGGATTGTCCTGTGTTATGCAGTCCCCAGAGGTTGGTGAAGGAGGGATCATTGGGAAAGGTCTGGGTGGCAAAAACAATATGGTCAGGTTCGGCGTAGAGGATGGAAGAGGTTTCGCTGTTCAGGCGGGCCATGAGATTGGGGAGTGTATCCAGATCGGCCTCTGGAACGGCAACAAGGTAGTGATCAGGCAGGTGAAGGGACTTCCGTATGGTGGCGCCGTGGCGGGCACAAACAGCCGCGAGGGTGTTCCGCGGTAGGCCCGGCTTGGTGCGGACAATCACGTGGTCGGCCACAGCAATCATACGGGAGCGGGTGGAAGGCGGGGTAGGGCCGGATGCCGTTCCGCGGATTTCCTCGATACGCCAGAAGGCGTACTTGGTATTCGTGCGCACCAGGCGCACCACTCGGGTCAACTGGCCGGCGGGGGAGATGGGTGTGAAGCGGGATGCAACTGTCGGAAGTTGCGAGGTGGGGTCTGGACCAGGGCTCATGGCCGCCGGTATTGTACCCGTTACGTTTTGCGGGGGTGGGAGAGGGGCGTTTGGGATTCCTCTGGCGTCTGCGTGCAAGGGACTGGCATGCGGACCGGCGGTAGGGGATAAGGGTGTGTGATCCCCTTGCAGGGTATGCCGGACCGAATAGAGGGCGGTTGCCAGCAAGAGCATGACAAGGGTACGCAATGCTTTCACCCGGCCATTATAGGAACATTCGGCTCTGAGAGGAAAGCCCAAAGCAGTTGTTCCGCAGCCGTTGTGATGGAAGTTGACTCCTGACGTGATACCCCATAGTTTTTGCGTCGGTTCATGTCGATGGCAGACCGTGCCCTCTTGGGTCAGGCAATGGGAGAGAGTTTGGACACCATGAAGATATGTGCGCAGGACAAGAAGATCATACGCGACTTGGCGGCCCGTGTTGCGGAAATTGCAGCGTTGCCTGTCCAGGCAGAGAAGCGCGCCATGTGGCGTAAGCTCAACGCACGCAAGCCGGTCCGTCCGATGGTCATGATCGATCAGGTGTGCTGGAACGAGATCAACGTCAACGATGAGTTGACCTTGCGTTGCACGGATTCCTTCTGCCGCTACTACGAGGACATTCTGCGGAAGACCCTCTACCAGTGGCGGCATTTCCCGGTGGATAAGGTCGTGGAGTCTTATATTGACGTGCACAAGGTTATCCACAATACGGGTTTTGGCGTTTCGATCCAGGAGGAGATTGCGGTGGGCGATCCCTCAAACAGCGTCGTTGGGCACAAGTACGAGAACCAGTTCAACACCATGGAGGATCTTGAGAAGATCAAGATGCCCCGCATCTGGCATGAGGCCGCTGAAACGGAGCAGAAGATGGCGGTCGCGCATGAGCTTTTCGATGGCTTGCTGGAAGTGCGCGCGTCCGGGGCGGATCCGTCCTACAAGACCATCTGGGACCCCGTCTCCATGTGGATGGGGGTTGAGAATGCCCTTTACATGATGGTAGACAACCCGGAACTGATGCATGAGCTGCTTTCCCGTGTGACGGATGGATATTTGAGCCAACTGGACCAGTTGGAGGCGCAGGGATTGCTTTGCGGTCCGCAGGATGAAGTGCATTGCACGGGGGCTTATACGGATGACCTGCCGGCGCCCGGCTATAATCCGGATTCCCCGAGGGTCAAGGACCTTTGGATGTTCTCCATGGCGCAGATGCTGGGTACGGTTTCACCCGACATGTTCGATGAATTCGAGGTAACATATGTCAGCCGGATCGCCAGGCGCTTCGGGTTGGTCTATTACGGCTGCTGTGAACCCTTGGACATGAAGATGGCGCAGGTGCGTAAGATTCCGAACGTCCGCAAGGTTTCCATGAGCCCGTGGGTCGATCAGGAGCGCGGGGCAGCGGAAATGCGCGACGAATTCGTGTACTCCCGCAAGCCCAGTCCTGCCTTTCTCGCTACGGACCAGTTCCATGGGGACCAGGTGAGAGCCGATCTTCTGGCAACGCGCACGATCTGTCAAAGGCACGGGTGTCCTCTGGAGATCATTCTCAAGGATATCAGCACGGTACGATATGATCCGGCTCGTCTGACGGAATGGGCCGGGATTGCCATGCAAGTTGTTGAAGGCTGACAGTCGCCCGTTGCTGGACGCAGGGTGTGGGGAAGTGGGGCCGGTGGGATTGGTTTTTTTCGTGGGAAACGGTATCATTCAGCTGGAGGGCCCCCCATGAAGGCTGAAGTTGTATATTTCCATGCCTACGACATTGCGCAGGAAGCGGATCTCAAATCCATAGAGGTCGCCATGCGTGAGCCGCTCGAGCCTTTCCGTTTCGGGCGGCTCAAGGATTCGCCGATGGGGTTTCCTGTCTACCGTCCCCTCTCGGTCCAGATGCAGGAAATCACGGAAGAAACGGATGGGGAAGTGATACGCCTTCTTCCTTCGGTGAAAATTTTTTCCGTTGGCGCCCTGTCGGTGAAGATCCGCATTCCTGTGAACTGCGGTTCGGTGGGGGAGTTGCTGCGGTACCGGCGGCTTGTGTTTGCGGATGGCGGAATGTTGCAGGACCGTGCGGATCAGATTGCCAGGCGGGTATTTGAGCGTATCCGCGCCGGATTGGACACCCCCGTTGAATCCCTGTCCGGTCCGGAAGTGTATACGGTTTACTGTGTGGAGACCCCGTTGGAGCAGGAGGACAGCGGGGCATGGCTGGAGTCCCATAGACGTGAGGTTGCCGGGCTCCTGGCCGGCGAGGCGAGGGCTTCGATCTTGAGCCTGCAGGAGGTTGGGGAGACACTGCAGCATTCCTACGCCTATTACGGGAATGACCTGGTGGTTGTGGATTGGGATGCCTCGCTGGTTCTGGACAAACCGGGCGAGTTCAGTGACACCTTGTACGTAATGGAACTGGCGAGTGTCCAATTGGGCCAGTGGCGCGCCTACGATCAGATGCTGGACCGTGCACTCGACAAGGCCTATGATGACGTGGAGCGGGCTGCGAAAGTGCATGCACTAGGCGCTCGCAGCCGTGTCTTGAAAGAGCTGCGCGGGATTCGGATGGACATCACCAAGATGGCCGACGAACTTTCCAATATCTCCAAGTTCTTCGGGGACTGGCACTTGGCCCGCGTCTACATGGGGTGCGCGGAAAGATTTCATCTGGGAAAATGGGAAGACAGCGTGATTCAGAAGTTGCGGACGCTGGACAGCCTTTATACGATGCTTCAACAGGACAGCAACAACAGGCTCATGCTGATTCTGGAAGCTTCGATTGTGGCCCTTTTTATCGTTGATTTGGTGCTGATTGCCCTTTTGGGCAATGGATAGAGAGCGGAAAGGCATGTGAAGGATGCAGAGACTCAGGAACTGGTTCTTTTGGGTGCTGATGATTCTTATCGGGGTGGAGTGCTCAGGGAGGGAGATGCAGGTCATCACAAGCCTTTATCCGATCCACATTGCCACCCTTAATGTTGTCGCAGGGGTCCCGGACTTGAAGGTGCAGTGTTTGGCGCCGCCGGATGGGGGGTGTTTGCATGACTTCAGCCTTTCGGCAGACGATATGGTCCGTTTATCCAAGGCGGATGTCGTTATATGTAACGGGATGGGTGCGGATTCGTTTCTTGATGAGCCGATGAGCCGCCTTGGGAATGTGAAGGTCATTAACGCAAGCGAGGGGATCGAGCCGATAATGGGCGAAGGGGAGGTCAATCCGCATGTTTGGCTTGGGATTGCATTGCATATGCGTCAGGTAAGGCGGATTGCCGAAGGATTGGCCGCGGCCGACCCTGACCATGCGGATCGGTATGCGGAAAATGCTACGGCTTATATGCAACGACTGGATAGTTTGAGAAAGCGTTTCTTAAAGGATGTCAATGAGATACAACAAAAGAATATTGTCACCTTCCATGACGCCTTTCCGTATTTTGCGGCAGAATTCGGTTTCAAGATTGCCGCTGTTGTTCAGCGGCATCCTGGGTCGGAACCTGGAGCGCAGGAGTTGAAGAAGACCATCCAGACTGTGCGGGCGAAAAGGATACGGGCGATCTTTGCGGAGCCTCAATTCCCGTCCGGATCCGCGAAGGTTATTGCGGGTGAGACGGGGGCCAAGGTTTTGATGCTGGATCCTGTGGTGACGGGACCGATTCGGGCGGACGCCTATATACAGGCCATGGAACGTAATCTTGCCATCCTGCGGGAGGGCTTGCTGCCCGAGAAGTCCGTTCTGCCTTCGGCCCCGTGACGGTTTAGATGGTTATCAGGCCTTCCCGTATGGCCAATTTCGTCAGTTCGGCGATCGTCTCGATACCCAGCTTTCGTGTCAGGTTTTTCCTGTGTGAAAACACGGTTTTTTCGCTGATATCGAGTTTCCGGGCGATCATCTCGGCGCTATTGCCGTCGGCAAGCAGCCGCAGGACTTCCCTTTCGCGTTCCGTAAGCATGGAGAGGAAGGGGGCTTGTCCTCCTTTTCTTTCCTTTTCGGTGGCGACTGCCATTGCGACGGAATCATCCACGTAGGTCCCCCCCTGGGTCACGATGCGGATGGCGGCGGGCAATTCGCTCGATCGGCAGGTCTTGCTCACATAGCCGGCGGCTCCAGCATTAAGGATGGCGCAGATCATGCCCGGATTCGTATGCATGGACAAGGCCAGGACGATGGTGTGACGAAGAGCTTCGCGGATCAGGCGTGTGGCTTCGATGCCGCCCATATGCGGCATGGTTACATCCATGACGACTACATCGGGTTGCAATTCCTGGGCCAATTCGACGGCCATCAGGCCGTCTGAGGCCTCGCCGATGACCTCCATGTCTGGCTCCTTGGAAAGGATTTCCCGGCAGCTCTCCCTGACCAGTTGATGGTCGTCCACGAGCAGGACTGTGATTTTCCGGGGGTTGGGCATTAAATCTTTTCGTTGAAAAAATGGACGCAAACTATACCAGTTAGCCTTGTGGAAGGTAAAGCGTATTCCTGAACGGGAATGAGCGGGGAAAATGCTCGAAACCGATGGAGCCTCACAAGGATTCACAATTCCCTCTCCCTTGACGGGAGAGGGCTGGGGTGAGGGTGGTTTGAACTGAGTCGTTCCGGCTGATGTCCTTACTGGCGGGTGGATATGGGGCTGTATGAACTCGCGCCCGCCATGGGAACTGTTTTGGAACTGAGATGAGGGGAGGATGGGGAATGATTGATGGTCCGATAGCTTCTCAGTCCTGTCCGCTGCGCGTGAGCACCTGAGTGTACGCCTCGGCGTAATGGCTTCCCAACTGGTGCCAATCGAACTGTTCGGACACGTTCTGCACGCGGTTCCGCTGGGCAATTCGCTCCCTGCGGTCCATCTGCAGGAAGTCGAACATCATCTGGGTCAGCGCGTTGGCCGATTCGTCGAACGCGCTGAAGCGCCGGTTCAGCACCAGCATCCCGTTCCGGACATTGTCGGGAATGTTGTGCTCCACGTAATTGCCGAAGCCGGCCAGGTTGCTGGTGATGGACGGCAGGCCGAGGGCGGCGCATTCCAGAGGAGCGTACCCCCATGGCTCGTAGGAGCTGGGGAATATTCCCAGATGGCATCCGCGCACGAACTGGTCATAGTCCATACCGAACAGGGGGTCGTTCGTGGTGACGAAATCCGGGTGGTAGACCACCTTCACGGGGTCGCCGGGCAGGTTGATGAGGGAACAGGAGCGGATCTGGTTCAGGATTTCGTCGCGGCTGTCATCCATCAGGTCATGCGTGACGACCGTGGGCATGCTGGAGGAACGCCAGACGTGCATCAGGCGGCGGAGCCGCAGGCGCCAGTAGTCGTCGACGAGTTCCTCCATGGCCGGGAACTTTCCGGTGGATGTGGCGACGAACAGGCGCTCGCCGATCTGGTCGGCGATGGCGCGGCAGTCGTGCTGCATTTCCTGCATCATGGCACGGCGGCGGAGGGCTTCGGCGTTGATGGAGCGGATTGGTTGGCGGGTGATGATGAAGAACACGACTGTTTTGTTGGTGCCCGACTGTTTCATGCGCCAGTTCAGGCGTGCCAGCGCCTCGAGGGTCAGGTCGAACCCCTTGTTGCGGTATTCAAAGCGGCCCGAGGTGAAGAAATAGAGAGTCCGGTCCAGATCGAACGAGTAGCTGGGGAAGAAGTGGGCCATCACGAACTCGTTGATCTTCTCCTTGTAGACCCGGTGGAGGTTCTGGAACTCGTGCAGGGCGACGAACCGCTCGATATTCAAGCCGTTCGGCAGCAGGACATCCGGTTTCCGTCCCAGCAGGTGCTCGCATTCGTAGCCTGTGATCTCACTCACCGTGGTGAAGATATGACATCCATGGGCGGCAGCCCGTTCGATGCGAACCTGCGCCTCGATGTTGAAGCGCCGCGCGTCTGCCAGCCAGTCCACGAACGGCACATGGTCGTAGAACCACGGGTCATTCATGGCCAGATAACGGCCGAGAAGGGTGGCATGAGTGGTGAAGACGATGGAAACGGGAATTTCCGCGCGGCGGACTTCCGGAATGGCGGAGGCCCCCATCCACTCGTGGAAGTGGGCGATGATCGGGCGGCGGGCCGTTTGCACCCGCGCCACTGCGCGGAACAGGTGTTCCACGCAGTGCCCGAAGGATACAACCTGGTTGATCAGTGCATCGTCCGCAGGGAGACTGATGTCGTGATGCTCCCAGAGCAGGTATTTCACCCAGCCCATGGCGGGCCGGACGGATTCCGGGTTCAGGAGGATCACGCGCGGGCGTCCGGTGATCAGCCAGTGGCCGTAATGGGCCTCAATGCCCTGTTCGCGCAGGATATTCATCGTGTCGCGCAGGATCCCGGTCGGCTGCGCTTCCTCGAATTCGGTCGGGGACGTCTGCGGGTTATACGGGCCCACAAGGCAATAGCGGCTGCCCCAGTGCTCGACAATGCTGGGTACCTTGGACCGGATCACGGTGTAGATGCCGCCCAGCTGCTGGCAGACTTCCCAGGCGATTTCGAACAGCAGGGGCTTGGTGGAGCCGGCGATCTCCTGCCGTTCGCCGTCCGTGTGGCCGGTGGGGGTAATTCGTGATGCCATTGGAACACCTCGTTGGTTGTGCCTTTGTATGTACACCCGGCTGGATCTTGGCGCAAGTGCGAAGACAGTCGGCAAGGAGCGCAGGCGTTGCGGAAAGCAGGTTTTTTCTGGATTACCGGACGTGTGTGTGGTTCGATGACGGCACTTGTTATGTGAACCTATTCCAGAGGAGAATCATGAAGGATCTGCGCATTGGAGTCATTGGAACCGGCGGGCGGGGTCAACTGGCGCGTCATGCGCACAAGCCGGGGCAGGGCTCCCGGGTTGTGGCATGCTGTGATGTGAATCCCAAGGCGTTGGAAGCCGGGAGGGAATGGTACGGGAAGGATGTTTTCGCCACACGCAAGTATCAGGACCTGCTGGCTATGGATCTCGATGCGGTGTTTGTCACCTCCCCGGATTTCCTGCATGAGGAGCAAGGGGTGGCTTCGCTGGAACGGGGTATCGCGGTCTACCTGGAAAAGCCCATGGCGATCACCATCAAGGGTTGCGACCGGCTGCTGCGCAAGGCGAAGGAGAGGAAGGCGCGGCTGTTTGTCGGGCACAACATGCGGTACATGACTATTTTCCGGAAGATGAAGGAACTGGTTGATAAGGGTGCGATCGGCGAAGTCAGGACCATCTGGTGCCGTCATTTCGTTTCCTACGGCGGGGACGCCTATTTCCGCGACTGGCATTCCGAGCGCCGGTACAGCACGGGCCTGTTGTTGCAGAAGGGCGCCCACGACATCGACATGATGCACTGGCTGACGGGGTCTTACAGCAAGCGCGTATCCGCGTTCGGGAATCTCTCGGTCTATAACCGCTGCGGGCGGCGGAAGGAGTCGGAACTGGGTAATGCGATGTTCAACAGCGCACACTGGCCGCCTCTCAAGCAGAAGGGGTTCAGCCCGAAGATCGACGTGGAAGACCAGAGTGCCGTGATCATGGAAATGGAGAACGGCATTGTCGGCTCTTATCTGCAATGCCATTTTACTCCGGATTCCTGCCGGAACTACACCCTCATCGGAACCGAGGGGCGGATGGAGAACCTCGGGGACGGGCCTGACAGCCCCATCTTCCTGTGGAACCAGCGTGCGGATCATTACCGGATCATCGGGGATGAAGTGCATCGGGGCGACAAGGCGGATGATGGGGGTCATGGCGGCGCAGACCCGGTCATCGTTAAGGAATTCCTGCAGTTTGCCCGGCATGGCGGTAAGACGACCGCCACTCCGGAGGCGGCCCGGATGGCCGTGGCTACGGGATGCCAGGCCACACTGTCCCTGCGGTCGGGCGGCACGCCGATGAAGGTTCCGGCCGTCTAGGAGCCGGTCCATCCTGGGACCGTTGCAGCCCCGCGGCATTACGCCTGGCGGGGCGGGTGTTTCCCGGCAATATCGCGGATGACGAGGCTGGCCAGGGTCAGCCCGAAAACAGCGGTCACGTGCACAACCGTTCCGTTGATCTGCCTTTTCAAGGCGCACCAGTCGGGATCTGCCGAATCGCCATCGCCTTTCGTGGCCCCGGTCGGCTTCCGGGAGCAGGCGCACCGGCCGGTTCCGCAGAGCGACTCGGCGGCCGGGGTCAAGGGCATTTCCTCGCTGTAGACGCAGGGGAAATCGCAGGGAACACCGAGGCGGTGCAGCCGTTTCCGGACCATTCGGGCGAGGGGGCAGATCCGGGTTTTTGCAAGGGGGGCGACCCGGACCAGGGTGGGGTCCAGTTTGGCGGCGGCACCCATTGAGGCGTACAAGGGCACCCCGGCCTCAAGGGTGCGCTGGATCAGGAGAACCTTGTTTTTCAGGCTGTCGATGGCGTCGAGAACGTAATCGAATTCCGCGAGGGTGAACTGGTTGGCGGTATGTTCGTTATAGGCGCCATGGTGTGTGGCGATCGCCGCATGGGGGTTGATCTCCAGCAGGCGGAGGCGCAACGCCTCGACCTTGGACATGCCGGTGTTAAGGGCCGTCGCCTGGATCTGGCGATTGACGTTGGTGGAGCAGATGCAGTCCGAATCCACCAGCAGGAGATGTTCCACGCCGGACCGGACCAGCGCCTCGGCGGCCCAGCTGCCGACGCCGCCAACCCCAAAGAGCGCCACGCGGGTCTTTGCCAGGGCCTGCATGGCCGGGTGGCCGAGCAACATGGAAGTCCTGTGGAACAGGTTTCCGCGGGCGGGAATCGGATGGGAAACGGTTGTGCTCATGGTTCTCCCTGTCAGGAGATCAGGGTGCCAAGAGAAACGGAGGATTGGCAACAGGAAAAGCAGGCTGGTGGAGCGCGGGAATATGTTGTTGACGTACAGGCGGCATGCTCTACAGTATCGTTTCTTCTCCGGCGGAAGGAGTCGCCGGGGTCACCCGATTTATTTAACGCAAGGAAGGCAGGAGAATATGATTGTCGCGACGAAGCAGTTGTTCAGCCATGCGTATGGCAAGTATGCGATTGGCGCCTATAACATCAACAACCTGGAGCAGACGATGGGTCTGTTCCAGGGGAATATCGACAGCAAGGCCCCGTTCATCATCCAGTTGTCCAAGGGAGCCCGCTCCTACACGAACAAGAAGATGCTCGAGGCCATGATCCGGACGGCCGACGAGATCTTCCCGGATGCGATTTTCGCGGTGCATCTGGATCATGGTGACGAGGAAACCTGCATGGATTGCATCAAGAGCGGGTTCTACAGTTCTGTGATGATTGATGCCAGCGCCGAGCCGTTTGAAAAGAACATTGAGATTACCAAGCGGGTCGTGGATGCGGCGCATGCGCGCGGGATCAGCGTGGAGGCCGAGTTGGGCAAGCTGGGCGGCGTGGAGGAGCACGTTTCCGTGGCGGAAGCCGATGCCAAGCTGACCGATCCGGCGCAGGCGGAGGAGTTTGTCAAGAAGAGCGGGTGCGACAGCCTGGCCTGTGCAATTGGCACGAGCCATGGAGCCTTCAAGTTCTCGGGTTCGCAGGGCTTGCACTTTGATGTTCTGGCGGCGATCCAGAAGCGGTTGCCCGGATTCCCACTGGTCATGCACGGTTCCAGCAGTGTTCCGCAGGACGAAGTGGCCCGCATCAACGCTGCCGGCGGCCAACTCAAGGGCGCCAAGGGTGTTAATGCCGACGAATTCAAGCGCGCGGCGACGCTGGGCGTTACCAAAATCAACATCGATACCGACGGCCGGCTGGTGTGGTGCCGCGTGCATCGCGAGTCATTCCGTGACGATCCGAAGAATTTCGACCTGCGCCCCCCGGGCAAGGTGTTCATGAAGGAATACGCCAAGTTCATCGCGGAAAAGAACGTCAAGCTCGGCAGCGCCGGCAAGTTGGAAGACGTCCGGGTGATGCTCAAGTCGGCGAAGTGAACCCGGGTCCTGTGTAATCCGTTGTAACCTCCGGCCGTTCCTCCTGCAGTTCGTGGCATGGAGAGGCAGGGAGGGGATGACAATCATGACAAGTAAAGAGCAGGGGATCCCTGCCGTGCTTTGTTTCCGCCGGATTCCCGATGGGGTACGGGAGCAGGCTTTTTCCCTCGGGTTTTCGGACCAGGCACTCTTGTTTGCCGTTCGCAGCGATCTGGATCTGGCAGGTGAACCAGCCGAGGTGTGGACTCTGGTGGCGGAGGACCGGATTGCGGCGCTCAAGGCCGGTGAGCCCCGGGAGTCGCCTGTAGGGCCTTTCCTCCTGAAGGATATCCAGAAAGTCCGGTCGTACCAGAAGGTCGGCAGCGCCTTCCTGCAGGTCAAGATGGATGGCCTGTACGTGGATGTGGCGCGATTCAGTAATGCCGAGCGCGAGTTGTTCGGGCGGGTGGCCCGCCACATCCAGAGGCGGATTGAGGGGCAGCCTTTGCCGGAATCCGCGTTGTCGGCTCAGAGTGATATGCGGTGTGAGCAATGCGGCCTGCCTTTGCCTGGCCGCAAGGCGCAGTGTCCGCGATGCCGCGGCGGGCGTGGAATCTTCGCCCGCACCCTGGGGCTCATGCGGCCCTATTGGCCGAGTATTCTCCTGTTGTTCCTGGTGATGATCGCCGGGGTATGCCTGGATCTGCTGCCGCCATTCCTGCAGAAGACGATGGTGGACAGGGTCCTCAAGCCGGAGCCGGGCGCGGAGCCTCTTTCGGGAGCGGAGAGTGTTCGCATCCTGCTGATGATCCTGTTGGGCCTGGTGGTGGCATCGGGCGGACGCTGCCTGCTGAACATCTTCATCGGGCGGACCACCAGTGTGATCGGGACCCGGATCACAAAGGAGTTGAGGGAAAAGCTGCAGGCGAAACTCATGAGCCTGGCGGTGGAGTATTACAACCGTCATTCCGTGGGAAGTCTGATGAGCCGGGTGTTGTGGGACGTCGACTATTTCCAGGGATTTGTGACGCAGGTGGCGCAAGGGTTCATGCTCAACATGATGCTGGTTCTGGGTATCGGCAGCATGTTGTTCTTCATGAACTGGAAGCTGGCATTGCTGGTATTGCTGCCCATTCCCTTCGTGGTGGTTGGTACCACGTTCTTCTGGCGTCATATCTATCCCCGCTACTACAAGGTCTGGGACAGTCAGTCCAAGACGGCGCAATTGCTATCGGGCCTGCTGTCGGGTATCCGTTTAGTGAAGGCCTTCAGCCAGGAGGACCGTGAGCGGCGTCGTTTCGGCGCAACGGCGGGGTATCTTCAGGAAAGCCGTCGTTCCCTCGAGACCAGCGTGGCGACATTCAACCCGATCATGGGTTTTGTATTCGGGTTAGGCGGCTTGATCATCTGGTATGCGGGCGGGCGCGAGGTGCTGCAGGACAAGATCACCCTGGGTACCCTGATGGCCTTCTTCGGGTATATGGGGATGTTCTACGGGCCGATTTCGGCCTTGAGCATGTTCTCCAACTGGGTGACGGGTTTTCTCTCGGCCGGGCAGCGGGTATTTGAGGTGCTGGATGCCACGGTGGTGGTGGTCGAGACCAAGGATGCGCGCCCGGTGAGCCATATGGAAGGGCGGATCGAGTTCCGGAATGTGACGTTCGGGTACGATCCCTACGCGCCGGTTCTGAAGAACGTTTCGCTGACCATCGAGCCCGGACAGTTTATCGGGATCGTGGGAAAGAGCGGGTCTGGCAAGACAACGCTGGTGAACCTGTTGTGCCGGTTCTACGACCCCCTGGAGGGGAAAATTCTTGTGGATGGCGTGGATGTGCGAGAGATGAAGCAACAGGACCTGCGCCGCCAGATGGCCCTGGTCCTGCAGGAACCGTTCCTTTTCCGCGCCAGCATTGCCGAGAACATCGCCTACGGCCGGCCCGATGCGTCCCCACTGGCCATCCTGAACGCCGCACGCGCCGCCAACGCTCATGATTTCATTGCGCGCCGACCGCTGGCATATGACACCAAGCTCGGTGAGCAAGGGGCGGGCCTCTCCGGCGGTGAACGACAGCGCATCAGCATTGCCCGTGCCCTGCTGTGCGATCCCAAGATCCTCATCCTCGACGAGGCGACCTCCTCGGTGGATACCGAGTCGGAACAGGAAATCCAGAAGGCCCTGACAACCCTGTGCAGGGGCCGGACAACGATTGCCATTGCACACAGGCTCTCGACACTCAAGAATGCCGACCACATTTTTGTCATCGACGAAGGTCGTGTGATTGAGGCCGGCACCCATGAGCAGCTCCTGGAGAAGCAGGGAGTGTACTATAAACTGGTCAAGATTCAGACGGAGCTGACACGGCTGGAGGTTCAATAGGATGCAGGCGCCCGGAGTCCAGGTTTATGATGACGCCCGGCTGGGACAAGTCGGGGTCCGGCTGTTGACGCCGGAGAACACCAACCTTTTCGAGGGTTCATTCTCCCTCATGCATTGCGCGGTCCAGGGCGACACGTTGTACCGCGGGGTCTATGCCGTGGTCCTCTTTCCCGTCAGCCAGCCGGACCGGTTCATATCCCTGCGGTACACGGACACCAATGACCGGAATGAGAAGGAGCGGGAGATCGGGATTATTGACGACCTGAAGGTTTTTTCGCAAGAGGCTCAGGACATGGTTCGCAAGAGCATGGCCAAGCATTATTTCGAGCGGAGGATCATCCGCATCCACAAGATCGAGAACCGGTTTGGCTTGTTGTTCTTCAAGGTCGAAACGACCCGTGGCAAACTCGACTTTGTCATGCCTTGGCGCGGGGATCGCGCGGAAGACTATGGGTCATCGGGCAAGGTCCTGCTGGATGCCTTTGACAACCGCTACATCATACCCGATCTTTCGGAACTGCCGGAAGCCGACCGGGACCTGCTGGCCAGTTTCATCTACTGGTGATGGTTTTGCTCTTGTGGAGGGTGGGGAGGGGGCGGTACCTTGCTGCGCATGACCTCGCGGGTGATCCTTGCTCGATGCGACAGTTACGATGCGGTTGCCGGATCCGTGGAGGGCCTCATGGCCCGTCTTGGCGGAATGGGTATATTCGTACGCCCCGGTCAGCAGGTTCTCATCAAGCCCAATCTTCTCACCGACGCGCGACCGGAAGAGGCGGTCACGACACACCCGGAGATGGTTCGTGCGGTGATCCGTCTCGTCAAGGGGGCTGGCGCCTCGCCCTGGGTGGGGGATAGCCCGGCCAATGTCGCGGATCTGGCAAGGGTGTGGGACAGGACCGGCGTGGCGGCGGTTTGCAGGGAGGAGTCTGTGCCCCTTGTGAACCTGGAGAAGGCGGGATCGGAAACGTTTGAGGATGGAGGGATCTCCTTTACGATTGCCCGGCCGGTGCTGGAATCGGACGCCATCATCACGGTGCCAAAGGTCAAGACTCATGTGCTTACGGGACTCACAGCTTCGGTCAAGAACCTGTATGGCGTGGTTCCGGGATTCCAGAAGACGGCCTTGCACAAGCAGTATCCCCGTGTGTCGGAGTTCAGCGAGATGCTGGCCCGGGTTTATGGCAGGGTGAAGCCGGTTCTTGCGATTGCGGATGGGGTGTTGGCGATGGATGGGGATGGGCCATCGGCGGGCCGGCCTTTCCCTCTTGGGATCGTGGGAGCTTCGGCGGACGGGGTGGCGCTGGATTCTGTTTTCTGCTGGATGCTGGGGATGGAGCCGGCTCGGATTGCCCACCTTGCGGCGGCGGAACGTCTCGGGCACGGGAATGCCCATGCGGAGGACATTGAAGTAGAAGGGGGCGCGGATTGCGGGCGGGTACGGGAATTCCGTCTGGCGCGGGTCGTGCCGACAGCGTGGATTCCCGGCTGGTTGATCCGGATGGTGGCTCCGGCGTTCTGGCATCGCCCGGTTTTCGGTGCGGCCTGTATTTCCTGCGGCAAGTGTGTCCGGGCGTGTCCGGCCAATGCCTTGCACATGGAGCCCGGTTCAAGTCCGTTACTCAATTCCGGACTCTGTATTGCCTGTTGCTGCTGTCATGAAATCTGCCCGGCGCATGCCATTGAAATGGCGCCGGGTCCCGTGTTCCGCGTCATCCAGGCCCTGCGGCCGCGGCGCAAGGGGCGGGGAGGGGTTGAATGAAATACCGGGTCAAGCATTTGCTGGAGTATGGGTTTCTGCGGGGAATGGCTTGGGTTGTAGGTGTTCTCCCTTACCGCATTGCACTTGCCGTGGCTTGGGGTCTTGCGTTCATCGGTTTCCATCTGGTGCGGTTCCGGAGGGCTGAAGCGGAACGACGGATCCGCCTCGTATTCGGGGATCGTTACGAGGAGCGTGAGGTGCGGCGGATTGCATGGGAGTCCTTGCGCAACCTGATGTTCACGGCGGTGGATATCATCCGGTCGCCTTCCCTGACCTTGGAACGGTTCCAGGCGATTGCCGATTGTGATTTCCTGGCGGCGTTGAAGGAGCAGAAGGAGAGGGGTCAGGGTGCGGTGATCGCCGTGCCCCACATGGGATCCTGGGAATTAGCCGGGCGTGCGATGCAACTTCTCGGCATGCCGGTGTTTTCCGTGGCCGGCAAGCAGCGCAATCCGCTGTTTGACCGTTATCTCAACCGGGCACGGGAGCGGGCGGGGATTCCGATCACTCTGCGGGGTGCCGGGTCTTTGAGGGAGATTGTCCGTCGCCTGGAGCAGGGTGGTTTCCTGGCGATGCTTCCCGATGTCCGTATGCGGGAGGAGGGGGTTCGTGTGCGTTTTCTGGGCGGTGAGGCCAATGTCGGTCCCGGGATGGCGATGTTTGCGCGGCATACCGGCGTCCCGGTGTATCCGATCCTGATGCGGCGTACTGGCTGGGCGCGTCATGAGGGGCGTATGCATGCGCCGGTGCTGGCGGATCCCGGAATGGAGAAACAGGCCGATATCCAGCGGATGACCCAGGCGGTGCTGGATGTTGTGGAGCGGGGAATCCGTGAGGATCCCGGTCAGTGGTTCTGGTACAACAAGCGATGGGTCCTCGATCCGGTTCCCTCCGGCAGGGAGCGATAAAAAACCCGCCGCGGATTCTGACATCCGCCGCGGGTTTCCGTTTACGCAGGCCCGTTTGCCGCGGGCAGTTGGTTTAACGCTTCGAGAACTGGAAGCGTTTGCGGGCGCCGGGCTGACCGTACTTCTTGCGTTCCTTCATACGGGAATCACGGGTCAGGCATCCGCTGCCCTTCAGGACTTCGCGGAGCGATGCATCGGAAAGAATCAGTGCGCGCGCGATGGCGTGGCGCAGGGCGCCGGCCTGACCGACGATTCCACCGCCATTCAGATCCGCGCAAAGGTCGAATTTCTCGCGGGTTTCGGTCAGCTTCATCGGCTGTTCAATGAATTTCACGACAGCTTCGGTTCCGAAGTAGATCATCGGATCCTTGCTGTTGACCTGCCACTTGCCGGTTCCAGGCACGAGGTTGACGCGGGCGACCGCGGTCTTGCGGCGGCCGGTTGCACTGAATGTGGGGACTTTTTCGGACACGGGAGTATTCCTTCCTGTTTACAGTTTGATCGGTGCGGGGGTCTGCGACGCATGCGGGTGATGCCCGTTGGCGTAGACCTTCAGGCGCTTGGCGATGACCCGGCTCATCTTGTTGTCCGGCAGCATGCCTTCGACAGCCTTCTGGATGATTCTTTCCGGGTGACGCTCGCGCATGGTCTTGACGGTTGTGACCTTATGGCCGCTACGGTAGCCTGAATAGCGCGCGTAGACCTTCTTCTGGTCCTTGCTGCCGGTCAGCTTGACGTCCTTGGCGTTGATGACGATAACGAAATCGCCGGTGTCAATATGGGGTGTGAAAATAGCCTTGTTGCGGCCCCGCAGCAGGTTAGCCACCTTGACAGCCAATCGGCCCAGCGGTTTTCCCGATGCGTCCACCAGATGCCAGGCGCGCTGGATGTCGCTTGTTTTCGGAAGAGATGTCTTCATGATTCTATAACCTTTCCAACCGTGAAAAAGCGACGCTGTTTATCCCAAACGGCGCCGCTTGTCAATATTCTAATTACTGGCGGGTCCCTTCGGTTGGGCTGACCTCGCCGGCGGGCAGGATGCCTTCCTGCTCCGATTCAAGACGCAGAGCCCTTGTGAATTCTGTCTTTGGGCACCGCATCAGGACGTATACATCGTAGAAGCGGACGGCGGTATCGCCATAGATCATTTTTGCCCAGAGGCTTGGGCCGTATTGCCAGACCGTGTACGACAGCTTGAACTCATCCATGCCGTGCAGGCGGGTCTGGGATACATGGTTTGCCTGCGGGTTGCGGGTTTTCTTTGTTTCCACCTTGCTGCCGGTGCTGACCGCCTTGTGCGAGTTGAAGAACGTCTGAGGGGTATTCGGCATATCGGTATGGGTATTCGAAAGCTTGTCATTCCGGTCTGTCCGGTAGATGTCGTCGGCGGTTACGCTGACGCGTTCGGCGATTTTCCGGATGGCATCATGCCGGGCATCGTTGATGCCCTCCTCGAGAACCATGTTGTAGGTGCTGATTCCGCTGGCGAACACGAAGGCATTGGTATCAGCGTCCGGCAGGGCGGAGGGGTTGGCGACCCAGTTGGGCGGTGCGGCCTGACCCTGCACGATGCGCAACGAACTGCATCCTGAACCGGCCAGCATTGCAAGAGCCAACGCGGCGGTAACGGTAAATGATTTCTTCATGATTCTTCCTTTCCGGCTATTTCAAGAGGTTGCGCCACCACTGGCCCACGCGACCGCGGGGCGGCTCCGCCAGTTTACTGTTCGACCATCGGTTTTCCCACATACCCTCCCCGTTCATTGTGGTGGCGCTCTTGCGGCGGGCGGATTCGGCCTCGATTTCCTCGGGGTTATCCAGGACAGTGGGTGTGATAAACACGACGATTTCGCGGCGCAGGTCCTTATCGGTGGTGGAGCGGAAGGGGATGCCCAGGATCGGGATGCTACCCAGGAGGGGAATGCGGATTCCGCTGTTGTTCTCGGATTTCTCCACAAGGCCGCCGAGCACGATGGTTTCGCCGCTGCGGACGGAGATGGCGGCCGTCATTTCGCGGGAGGCAACGATCGGCCAGTTGCCCTGCCCCTCGATTGCCTGTTCGCCGGAGATATTCTGGATCTCCTGCTTGATCTCCATGCTGACGAACTTCTTCGCGTTGATGCGCGGTTTGACGGTCAAGGTCAGCCCGATGTCCTTGGATTCCACATCGGGGGCCAGTTGCTGCTCCGTTCCCGAATAACCCACGTAGCGCACGCCCTTGTAGAAGTATCGGTTTTCCGTGATCTTGATGATGGCTTCCTTGTTGTCGGTCGTGAGGATGATCGGGGAGGAAAGAACTTTTCCGCGGGAGTCCGTCTGGGTGAGCTTTATGACGGCATCCATGTTCAATCCGAAATGTGTGAAGTAGTAAGTTAAGCCGCCACCTGCGGAGAAGGTGGAGGAGAGGCTCAAGGCATCCTTGGGCGAAAGGGTTCCGCCGCCCCCTGCGCCCGCGAAGGCGAAGAGCGGATCGCGGCCGCCGTTGTCCGTGTCGTAGGCCACCATGGAGCGCTGGACCCAGTCCACGCCGCGCTCCAGGGTCTTGTCCAGTGCGACCTGGAGGATGACCGCCTCGATCAGCACCTGGGACAACATGATGTCCATATCCTTCAGCAGGTCGAGGATGGAGGCCATATCACCCTTGCTGGCCATGATGATGAGAGCGTTTGTCCGTTCATCGGCCAGGATGCGGATATTTTCGGCCGAGAGCTGGCCGATCTTTGACTTGGCTTCCCCGGCCCTGGTGGAGCGGGTGGCCAGCGTGCGCTGCTGTTCGATAAACTCCTGGAGCTGGCTGCTGCGCGCGGGCTCGGTGGACTCTCCTGTCTTCCCGGCAGAGGCGGCGGTGCCGCTGGTGGCGCCTTTAGCGGGTTGGCTGTCCTTCGTGGATGAGGCCGCTCCGATCAGGGCGTTCAGCATGCTCGCGACGCTTTCGGCGTCGGCATATTCGAGGCGGATGACCTGCACGCTGACATCCGGCGCGGTGGGTACATCGAGGGCCGTGACGATCTGTTCAAAGAAAAGCATATTTTCCGGGCGGGTGATGATGATCAGCATACCGGTCCGGTCGTCGGCAATCAGCTTGACCGTGCCGCGGATCATCTCGCCTTCGTCGACTGCGGCCGGTTCGGTGGTGGAGGTCGGGGTGGTGGCGGCAGGCCGTGCACGGATGACGCCTGGAATGGTGGGCGGCGTAGCGGTTTCCACGCCCGGGGATCCGGTTTCCTTAAGGCGGCGGCCGGAAGTTTGTTTTTCCTTCTCCTTCTGGTCGGCCAGGATTTCCTCCATGCGGGCCTTGATATCCGACGCCTTCGCATGCCGGATGGTCATGATATGCAGTTTTTCCTTCAGTTCCAGGGGTTGGTCGATCTGGATGAGGACGTCCTTGATACGGTTGATATTGATGGAGCTGTCGGCGATCAGCAGGCTGTTGATTCGTTCCAGCG
The DNA here is from genome assembly GCA_903908715.1 of uncultured bacterium. Classification (GTDB taxonomy): domain Bacteria; phylum Verrucomicrobiota; class Kiritimatiellia; order CAIKKV01; family CAITUY01; genus CAIVSY01. Next base: position 79,646 of record CAIVSY010000111.1, on the reverse strand, counting down.
GCAGGATCTTGCCATAGGAATGGATCAGCCCGCTGATCGCTTTCTGTGCCTCTGCGGGGTCGATGTATTTCAGCGGGATGATCTCGCTCAACAACTGGTCATTTTCCTCGTGGCGGACTTCCTGCCAGATGTTGCTCTGTATCGGCAGGCCTTCCTGCTGGACGGAGCCGATGGGGACGACCTTGACGAACTTGGGGCCGGTGTCGACCAGTCCGACATTGTTCATGGCGAGAACGGTCTTGATGGCCTGGATGGCTTCGGCGATGGTCAGGTCGGATTGGCTGCGCAGGGTGACGGTTGCATTGATTCCCGGCGCGGGGAGAATGGTGCGGCCTGTCAGTTCGCTGTAGAATTGCAGGACCTGCTCCATGGGGGCGGCGTTGAATTTCAGGGCGACGGTCTTGGTGGTTGAAGGGGCGGTTTGAGGATTCACGGTTGGTGCGGGGCGGGTCAGGCCCGGGATCGCCGGTGGGGTGGGAGGCGCAGATGGAGTGGCCGTTGCAGGCGGCATCTGGGCCGGGAGCGGGGCGCCGAGGCCGGCCGCCAGGATGGCTACGATGCATCCGAAGGTACGCAGGATCGGGGATTTCATGGTTGCTGGCCCTTGGGTTCGTTTTTATCGGTGGATCCGCCGGCTTTGGCCCGGGAATACGAGCAATAAACGGTGAAACTTCCTTTCAGGATCCGCTTTTCGTTTGGTGCCACCGTAAGTTGGCTGACGTCGAGGATAGCATCCTCCTGCTGGAGTGCAAAGAGGAATTGGACCAAGGGCTCCAGCTTGCCTTCCCACTTGCAGTTGGCAGCCAGTTCGTACATTTCGGCGGAGCGCGTTTCCTTTTCCAGGTCACGGCTTGCGAGGGTCAGTCCGCTGGCGGAAGCCATTTTTTCGATCCGGATCATCAGGTCGGCCGTGACGTCCTTTTCCGGTGCATATTGCGGGAGCCTGCGCCGTAGCTCCTTGAGCTTGACGTCCCAAGCGGGGGCCTGCTCGATCAGTCGTTGTGTCAGGTCGATGCGGCGTTGCGCTTCCTCGCGCTTATCGCGCAGGACACTCCAGTCCTTGATCCGCGGAACAGCCAGGAGGTAGGAGACCCCGAACAGGGCAACCATGCCCGTGATGCCGGCCAGAAGAATTTCCCGGGAGGACATTTTCATTGTATCTCTCCTCCCGGCAGTGTGGCGATCAGCTTGAATACCTCCTTGCCCTGCGCGTTCCGCTGGGTGCGGGGCAGGTCGGTCTTGATAAACAGCTCGGACTTCTCCATCTCCTTCTTGAAGTCGAAGACGAGAGAGACGGCGTCAGCCTCGCCGGACAATTCCAGGGTCTTGGACTTGCGGTAGTTGAACGACTTGAGCTCGATGCCCGGCGGGAGCAGGTCGGAAACTTCGCGCAGGCATTCCAAGGCCGAGTGCTTCCGCTCGATATACTGTTCAAGGGTTTTGACCCGATCGCGCACGGCACGGGCGTTTTCAGCGGCCGGAGCGAGTCCGGCGAGCAGGGTCTCCTGATGTCCCAGGCGCTGTTTGTGATACTGAAGACCACCGAAAAGGATCACCATGGCGATGGCCCAGAGGCCCAGCAGGGTCCCGCCGACGCTGACCAGCCGCCGCCTGGCACGTTGACTGGCTTCGGCTTCGCGCCATGCGGCGGGTGCCAGATCCAGCAGCGGTGTTCCGGCGATCGCCCTGCGGCTCAGGCCTTCAGCCAATGGGGGCAGGGTCTCCAGGGTGAAGGCATGCACGGCCACGCCGATTTGCTCGTGCAGGCGCTGGATTGTGAGATCCGGAGCCTTGCCGCGATGCCAGACCGCGATTTCCGTAAGCGGCTGCCCTGTCCGGTCGAGGTCGAGAGACGTCAGGGTAAAGAGGAATTCCCGGGTGATTTCCTCGGCGAGTTCCTCGGACGAAAGACCCTCGAGGCCGTCGAGGGATCGGACCGAGACCGGGATTCCGGCTGTGGCAAGAACCAGGTCGCAGGATTCGTTTTCGAGGATCAGGAAAGCCCGGGAGCCGTTACCATCCCCGGTTTTCCCGGCGTCGCGCAGGAGTTGCCACCATCCGAGGAGGTTGATGTCAATCCGCCGGGGCGGCATGGCGGCTGCCCTGAGGCAGGAGCCCAGCGATTCCGCGGTTTTCGTTGGGATAGCGCCCAGCCACAGGCGGCAGCGCCCGTTGGCGGTATCCAGTACCTCGTAGGAGAAGGTGGCTTCGTCAGCCGGGAATGGCGCGAGCTTGTCGACCTGCAGTTCCACCATGCCGCGAAGATCCTGGGGACTGCCTTCGGGGAGGTCCAGGACGCGGAGGAGCACATGGGATGCCGGAATTCCGGTGGTGAGGGGTTTCGGAAGCCTGCCGCACTTCTCCCGGAGGGCCTTACCCATGGAATCCGGATCGGCTGCTATGGCGTCCATGAGGGTCCGGTGCGGGGATTCGGCGGGAAGAACGACTTCGTGGCCCGGGGTGGATGGTTCGCCGGCCTTGGGAATGGCCATCCATTCCGCCGAGCGGGCGGTCAGGGCAAGGCTGGAGTGTGTTTTCCCGGTCATAGGTTTTATCGCTGAGCCGTTACCACAGAAACAATTTTGTATTCCACGCCATGAACCCGACCGATCGAGGTGATACGGTAGACGGAAGACACCGTTCCCACCAGGGATCTCAACCGCTGTTGATCGTCCGGAGGGATTCCCCCCAGGTCGGGAATCCGCCCGAAAAAGTCATTCGCATCCTTGAAAAAATAATCATCGCCCATTTTTGTGCCGGCTGTCAACCCTTCCCGCGCGTCGATAATGGCGTCGGCCAGGGTATCGTCAATGCCGGGCAGGGTCATGAGAACCCGTTTGCCTGCGGCATTCACATTGACCTGTTCGCCGGAATCCTTCAGCGCGGTTAGCAGGTCAGCGATGCCCGGAATGGCCACGCTGTTGGTGTCGTCCTCGGTCAGGGGGCCTCCGTAGAGGATGGTGCGGGAGAAACCCTTGATGAGCAGAAGTTCATCGACTGTGTCAAGGGAGGCGGACTTGCCTTTGCGACCGCGAGCCTTATAGGGGGGGTCGAGGCGGGCGTAGTAGTCATCGGTTTCCGCGCCGTCGAGGTTGGGCTGGTCGTCGGCGTCGCGCCAGTCGTTGAAGCTGTCGACCAGTTCGCTCCACATTTCCTCCGGTACGCCGCCGACCTCGAGGATGCGCTCCCAGTCGTCGTCCTTGAGTGTGTTCACATTGCGCAGGGCGGGTTCGGGCGCGATATCCACGATAATGGTGCCTTCGCCGAGTGAATCGGTTAATCCGACCACGGCGTACCCCTGGCGGAGGCGTTTGGCGTTCAGGTACCAGGGTTCCGCCTTGAGGGTGTCGGGGTCGGTGGCGCCTTGGATCTGGGCGCTGCGGGCGAGCAGGGCGCGGGCGAGTTCGACTCCTCCTTTGGCCAGGTAGATGGCCTTCAGTTTCTTGCGCTGGTAGGAAACCACGCGAGATTCCAGATGCATATCGTAGGCGAATCCGCCAATCAGGACGGACAGCAGGGCGATGACCCAGAGTACGATGATGAGGGCTGACCCGCTGCGTTTCATTTCATTCCCTTGTTGGCCACGGGGATGTCCGCCATGCGTCGCATTTCGACAGGCGGTTCCCCTTCGGCCAGGGGTTTCAGGTAGAGCGTGATCTCGACAAAGCGCGGGATATGGTTGGTCATGTTGTCCCCCTGGCCGATATCCTCGTCCCAGGAGTTCATCCACTGGAGGCGGTTCATTTCGAAATTGTTGGTGGCCACGCGGCAGTTAAAGCCGACGACGCGGTCGCTGAGGACCTCGGCCGGGAGGGCTTCGGGTTCGAAGTTGTCGGGCTGGAGATAATCATCCCCCCAGACTGTGAAGGCGGCGCCGGACGTGCCTTCCTCGTCGCGCCCGACAAAGAAGCGGATGTGGTGATAGGTGCTGGCGATCTTGGAGTCCTCGCCGACGAGGGCGGTGCCTTCCTTGACCCAGGAGATGGAGTCCATTGCGCCGCTGCCGTCCCCCCGGTCCTCCAGCAGGAATCCGTCGTTGTTGTCGCGATAGCGTGCGGCAAGCAGGCCATCCACGATCTGGTCCATGACGTAGTCGCCGGCATGGAGGTTCTCGCACAGGGCCGTGCCGCGCTGCCAGGCCTTGCTCACGGCCGCCATCAGGGTGAACGTGACCGATCCGACCAGCACGAAGATGGCGATGCCGACGAGGAGTTCCAGCAGGGTAAAGCCTGCCGCGGATCCTGGCCTGATGTTGTTACAACGAGATTTCATTGGTGAAATAGAGGTAGGAGGAGACTTCCTCGAAACCTGACCGGCCGCGTGCCGACCAGGTGACGCGGGTTTTCACCTCGACCAGGTCCTGGTTGTTTTCCGAACGGGTGCAGGCGCGGTTGAAAACCAGTCCTCCGGGATATTCGATGGGGCCGACGTTTGAATTCAGGATTTTTTCCTTGGCTGCGGGTCCTGAGTCCTCCTTGAAGACGAGGACAGGATATTCGATCTCGGCCAGTTCCAGGATGCGGCGGGCCTCATAGTAGTTGTTGGCGACACGAACCACGCTCAGGCAGCGGGAAGTGGCCGTCATCAGGACCGCGGCGGAGATGCCCAGGATGGCCAGGGCCATCAGGACTTCCACGAGGGTCAGTCCCGTGCGGTTCCTGTCGTGCCTGGCGGATCTCATGGTTCAGCGATCCTCCCTTGTGGCGGAGGCGGAGGAGAGCGCATCGACGGTGATCCGTATGGCGGCGTCGCGCTCATCCACGAGTCTGACCTCATAAGGCGTGCAGCGGCCGTTGCTGCGGTAGAGGACTGCCACGATTCCGCCGGAGGCGCCGGAGCGGTTTGCAATCTGTACGGATTCGATCCGTACTCCGTCGAGTTCGCGCGTAATGGTGATGGGGGGGGCGGCGGACGAGGCGCCGTCCTGGGGAGATACGGGATCAGTGGAGGGTGTGGGGGGTTGCGGTGAGGTTGCCCGTGCATCCGGCTGTGCGGCCTGCGGGGAACGGTAGGGAGCCACCTGAAGGGTCGCTTTAGCGGTGTCGAACGAGAGGACCATTTCGCGATTTCCCAGAATGGCCATGCTCCGGGCGTAGCGTCCTGCGCGTACGACGCTGTTGGCGGCTACGCGCAGGCGATTGCCGCGGATGGACTTGACAAGGTACGGCATGGTCACGACGGTGGTGATGCCGAGGATGGCCAGCACCAGCAGGACCTCCACGAGGGTAAAGGCGAAGCGGGCGGGGAGGCGCCTCGCGCGGCCGTCAGTTGGTGATGTCATCGGACGAACCCATCTGGGTGTCGGGTCCTGCCGACCGGATTTCGTAGGAGTCGCCCTTCAGGCTGTAGCCGAATTCGGTGCCCCATGCATCCTTCGGGGTGCGGCCATCCTTGAGGTAGGGGCCGTTCCAGTTGTTTTCGCTGGTCTTGGTCAGCAGGCCCTGCAGAGAGGCGGGATAGGCGCCGTTGTCGACCTCGTAGGTGTCGATGGCGGTCTGGATTGCCTTGATGCTTGTTCGGGTGGCCGAAATGCTGGCTGATTTCGTGCGGCCCTTCAGGCTGATGACCGCCACGCCCGAGAGAATCCCGAGTATGGCGACCACAAGCAGGATTTCCACGAGGGTGAAGCCGGCCTTGCGGTTTTCCGATGCGGGTTCAAGGAGAAGGATTCGCTGGATCTTGTTCATACGTTCTCCATAGGTTGTCATTCGTTACGAATTCGTTATATCATTTTGAGGGGGGTGTCACAACAGCTATTCCATGCAGAGCGGCTGTGACGGCGGAAGACCTCTTTGACGTCTCCGATGGGGGGCTCCTAGAACAGGGTGCCGGGGTTCATGCGGCCTTCCGGATCGAAAACCTGCTTGATGTGTTTCATGGCGGCGATGCCGCTTTCGCCGAACATCTGGAGGAGGAGAGGCGTCTTGATTTTCCCGATGCCGTGTTCGGCGGAGACGGAACCTCCCAGGGCCACGACGGCGCGGGCCCATTCCTGGTAAAGGGCCTTGCCGCGCTGGAAGTCATCCATATCGCGGGGCAGGATGTTCACGTGCACGTGGTTGTTTCCGATGTGACCGAAGATGACGTATTCGAGTCCCGCGCCGGCGAGGCCCTGATGGTAGAGGGCCATGACTCTTTCCAGCGCAGGATCGGGAACCGACATATCGGTGCCCAGCTTGGTCAGGGTGGGGTGTTGTTTCCTGCGCTGGTCGATCAGCAGGTTGACCGCTTCAGGGGTGGCATGGCGGAAGTCCTTCATGGTCTCGATTTCACGGGCGCTGCCGGCGAACCAGGTGTCGTTCTCGCCGACACCTGCGGTCTGCAGGTGTTCCGCGGTCAGCAGGATCGATTCCTCGACGGGCGCGGGATCCTCGCTGTGGAATTCCACGTACAGGGCGGTATGGAAACGGCTGTCCAACGCCGGCAGTTTGGCGAAGGCGGGATTCCCAGCCTTGGCCTGCCGGAGCAGGTTCAGGGCGTGGGCGTCGAAGAACTCGATGGCGGCGGGAGGGGACGGGAGCCGGATCCCGGTTTCGCCGCGCAGAAAATGGACGCACTGAAGAGCCGCGGGCTCATTCGGGAAAAAGGCGGTCAGGGCGTTCCGGCAATGCGGTTGCGGCAGAAGTTGGAGCTCGGCGGCGGTAATGATGCCGAGTGTGCCTTCCATGCCGATGAAGAGGTCGAGGAGATCCATGTCCGGTCGCACGTGGTAGCCGGCGGCACTTTTCACGGATGGCATGTCCAGGAGCGGGAGTTCCGTTCGGATCCGCCGGCCGGCGCCGGTAACCAAGTCCACATGGCGGGCCCTGGCTTTCATTCCCCGCTCAAGATGGAGGGTATCGCCATCCGCCAGCATGATCCGGGCCGACCGGACCCAGTTGCGGGTCGGGCCATAATGATACGAGAGCGCGCCGGAAGCGTTGCACGAAAGCATGCCCCCAATGGAGGCTGAACGTTCGGTGGGATCCGGCGGGAAGAAGAGATTTCGGCCGGCGAGTGCCGTCTGCAATTCGGAGAGCACGACACCGGGTTCCACGGTGATACGCTCGCCCGGTTGCACCGGACCCATGTGGTTCATGTGGCTCAGGTTGAGGATCAGTCCGCCTTCCGGTACCGCGCCTGCGGCGATGCCGGTACGGGCGCCCTGTGGCGTGACGGTCCAACCCCGCTGGCGGGCTACCTGGAGGGCGTGCCGCACCTCGTCTTCATTCCTTGGCAGGGCAATGGCCGCGGCACGACCTGTGCGCCGGGATTCATCGCGCAGATAATCGGTGAATTCGGGTCCGAAGTCCTGGACTGTCGCGGTCATGATTCCGCGAGGATACGGTATTCCCGTGATCAAAGTCTAGAGCGGACCGGAGGCCAAAGGCAGGCAAAAAAAGCCGGGAGACGCATGATTGCCCATGAATCTCCCGGCGTGGACTTCTTTCCAGCACGGGAAGGCCGCGACTATTTGCCTGCCGGCGCGGGCGGCGGGAGGATATTGCCCTTCGGATCCGGCTCGAAGTCGTAGACCTTGGTGGCCGGATAGAGAGTCTCGTATTCCTGCCAGTGCGCCATCATGATTTTCAGTTTCTTCTTCAGGTCGCCGATCAGGTTCGGGCCGAGGAGGAACACGCTTTCCTCTTCCGGTTTCGTAGCCTGGTCAAGGATCATGCCGCGTCCCCTGGCCTCCTCGAGGATGCCGATGAGTTCCATCACGTTGTCGGCCTCTTCGCGGGCGATCTTGCGCATAACGATCGCGCGCTGGTCGTACATGATGTTGTCGTCGTAGTCCATCGGGTTTGGTCCGAACTGGGGCTGGCGCGCGGTGTCCAGCGCGTACTGGTACATGATGACGTTGCGGGCCGTGCGGGCCAGGCATCCGGCGGCGGCCAGACGCAGGCTGTAGAGCGAAAGCCACTCGGCCCATTCGGCATCCGGGGCATTCTTGGCAAGGGATTGCACGGTGCCGGCCAGGCCGCCGAAGCGGTTGGCGACATCATTCAGCGACCAGCGAGCCATCCACATGGCGCCTTCTCCGTGGAACACCGGCTTCCCGAGGATGCGGCAGTAGTCGGCCAGGTCCTCTTCCGAATCGACGGTCAGGAGGTGCTTGCGGTAGTGCGCCTTTTCCGCAACCGTCAGCTTCTCCGGCTGGGGAACCAGCGGACGGGTGAACCAGCGCATACTGACGCCGCAGAAGGGCATGATCAGACCGAATCCCTTTTGCTGCACCTTCTGGAGGATGGTTTCGGCAGTCGAAACGCCATCCCAGACAGACAGGAGTGTTTCGGCGCCGCTGTCCGAGCCTGTGATCCGCTTGGCCGCCTTGAGGGAGGTTGCCAGGCGGTGCATCATGCCTGTGCCCGGGTTTTCGAGGAACGTATCGATCAGCAGTTGGGCCAGCGGCAGGTGGTGGATGTCCACGCCCAGGCCGCAACGTGCATTGTCCCCGTTCGGGTTGTTGTAGATCGACTGCAGGCCGCCGATGAAACTGGCGCCGTGACCGAGGCCCACCACGGGATAACAGGTGCTCCAGATGCCGCCGGGGAATCCGGCTCCCGGTCCGCCGATATTTTCGCCGGGCACTCCGGTCCAGCGCACGAAGAGGCCGGAACGCAGTTTCGAAACAGCGGACGCATGGAATTCCGGGGTCATTCCGTGGAACCAGCAATGGATCCGGACCTTCGCGCCGGCCTTGGCCGAGCCATCCTGCATGGCCTTGAGCCAGTTGGTCAGCCGTGCGCCGCCGTCATTGTGGCGGTGGCGGATCGGACCATTCATGCCCGGGTAGAGGTTGGACGCCCAGGGAATGCCGCTGCCGGAGTCGTTGGCCAGCCACTCGAAATGTTCAATCTCCGGGAATTTCGTGGACAGTTCATGCATGGCGTCATGGTAGAGCTGCAGCACTTCGGGATCATCGATTGCCGGCGCGAAATAGGGGCGTTTGGCGATACGGCCGAGTTCGAGCTGGGCCCCGCGCCAGTTCGGATGCGCCTCGTAAACCCCTTCCGGCAGCCAGAGCGGTTCAGCGCCGCCGGTGGAGGCCCGGGTGATTCCGTACTTGCGGGCGATCTGGAGCTGGGTGCGCAGCAGTCCCTGCAGGCGCCGGGATTCCTTCACCGGGATCCAGCGCTGAAGGGCTTTCGGCGGGAAGATGCGGAACAGGGTGAAATTGTTGCACCAGCAGGCATACGGGTCCGTATTGTCCGGAAGGAACCATGTGTATTCGTACGGGATGCTGATGCCGACACCGGTGGCTCCGTACTTTGCGGCAAAGGCAAGGATCTTCTCGTATTCCTTGGGGTAAAAGCGGACGGCCTGCCCCTGGGGGATGCCGATACTCAACAGCCGTCCGTTGAGCAGTTTCTTTGCCTTGGCTGAAAAATCTGGTTTTCCTTTGACGCTCGATACACGGGTTTTCTTTGCCATTTTTTGCTTTCGAATCAGGGTTGTTGTCTTCATTCTAGAATCCAGAAAGAGCCATTGTCGGCAATGGTATTTCTCCAGAAGATGTTCTCCTTTTCCATTCGCCGGAAGTGGTTCAAGAGGTGCAGGTTGAAGAAATTGATGGAAAAAGTCAAGATTCGGGGAAAAGATTTTGCCGTTTCTGGATGGCAGTGGAATTTCTACTCAATCAGGCCGCGCAGGAAGGCAATGCCTGACTTGGCGAAAGCGTCCCCATCGGGGCAGACATTATGGAACATCCCCCGGGAACAGGCGAATTCGCCGTTGCGGAGAGATGAGTTATAGGTTTCCATCAGGATGTGTCCGTGGAAACCGGTAGCCTTGAGGGCTTGCGTAATGGCCGGCCACGGGATGAGTCCGCCACCCGGGCAGCCGCGGTCATTCTCGCAGGCATGAAGGCCCCAGAGGTGCGGTGCCATCTTGTGTATGGCGGCCGGGAAATCCCGGATTTCGGTGACCATGTGGTAGGTGTCCAGGAGGACCTTCAGGTTCGGGTGGTCGGCGGCTTCGATGAGGCGCATGACCTGATCCGGTGTATTGACGAGGCTGACCCGGAAATGGCTCATCGGTTCCAGGACAATGGCGATGCCGCATTCCCGTCCATATTCCGCAAGGGCGTGCAGGTTTCCGGCCGAACGGTGGAATTCCCCGGGATCGGGTTTCCGTCGTTCGATGTGGCCCGGGTGCGAATAGAGTGCGCCGGTGTAGGCTGTGGCGCCGGCTTCGGCGCTTTTTTCGATCCACTGCCTGTGCCATTGCAGGGCATTGTCCCTGCAGGACGGATCCGGGTGCGAGACATCCGCCTGCATCGGCCAGTGGCCGCCGGGGCTGGTCACGATCTCCATTCCCTGCTGTTCCGCTTCCCTGCGGATGGCGCGGCTGTCGAACTCCACATCGTCTCCGACGGCGATCTCGAGGGTGTCCAGCCCCAGCCGGCGCGCCCGGGCCAGCAGGCCGAGTTCGCGGTTGTTCCAGCATTCGGTCCAGAGGAAGATGTGAGCCCCGTATTTCATGGCGCTGGTTCGGCGTCAGACTCCAAGGCCGTTTGTGACGTTGAACACTGCCATCACGATGCTGACGGCAATGAAACCCACGAGAACGGCGACCAGGACGATGAGAATGGGCTCCAGTGCGGTGGTGAAGAGTTTCACATTCCGGCTCAGCTCGGTTTCGTAGCGATGCGCGATATGCTTCAGGGCGCCCGGCATATCGCCGGTTTGTTCGCCGATCGCCAGCATATCCGTCATCAGGGGCGGGAAGACGCCGCCGGCGGCCAGCGGGCCCGAGATGGTGGTTCCATCGGTGACGCGGTCCCTTGCCTTGCGGATTTCGCCGGCGATGATGACGTTGCCGATGGTCTGTTCCACGATACCCAGCGCCTGCAGGGCGGGGACGCCATTGGTCAGCAGGGTGCTGAGGGTCCGTGCGAAATTGGCATAGGTGCTGGAGGCGATGATGCTGCGCAGGAACGGGATTCGCAGCTGGGCGCGGTGCCATCGCAGGCGGCCGGCCGGTGTTTTCAGCGCGCGAGAGAGCAGGACGCCGACGGCGACCACGAGGCCGAGGAGCAGCCACCCGTAGCGCAGGAGGAATCCGCTCATGGCAATCAGCATACGGGTTGGCAGCGGCAGGGTGCTGCCGAGTTCCTCGAAGATGGCGGAGAACTTCGGGATAACATAGACCATGGAGAAGATCATCGTAACGAAGCCCATGCCGAGGACGATCGCCGGGTAGACCAGGGCCATGATGACCTTCTCCTTCAGGTCCTGGAGGCGCTCGTAGTGTTCCACGAGGCGCAGCATGATTTCCGATAGGGCGCCGCTGGCTTCGCCGACGCGCACCATGCTGACATACAGGGATCCGAAGCTGTCCGGATGGCGAGCCATGGCGTCGGAGAGGTTGGTACCCTGCACGATCTGGTCTCGCAGGTCCCGGATGATGTCATCGGCGGGGCCGCCGGTCCTGCGTTTGCTCAGCGTCGTGAGGGCATGGCCGAGGGTCATGCCCGAGGCGAGCAGGTCGCTGAGTTCGGTTGAGAAATTCAGGACTTCGCCGGTGCGCATGCGCGGTTTGCGGCGCAGGGTGAGCCTGAATTGTGCGACGGGAGTGGCGGGAGTGGCGGTGCCGGACTCGGAGGCGGCGATCGAGATGGGGGTCAGTCCCAGTTTCGAGAGTTGTTTCAGGGCGCTGATCCGGTCGTTGGCCTCGAGGGATCCGGTCACCGTTTGTCCGGACTTTTCCTTGGCTTTATAGGAGAAGATCAATCCGTTTCCTCCGATACGCGCAGGACTTCCTCGATCGTGGTAACGCCTTCCAGGACTTTCATCCAGCCGTCTTCCCGGAGGGTGATCATGCCCTGGCTGGTACCCTTCAACTTGATCGCGTGGGAGGAGGAACGCTGGAGGATCAGAGGTTCGATTTCCTCGGTGACCTGGAGGACTTCATAGAGGCCTGTGCGGCCCTTGAACCCGGTCATGCGGCACTTCTCGCATCCGACCGCCTCCAGGATGGGGGTGTTGGAAAGGCGGTCGACCGGGAAGCCGATGGTGGAGAGGAACGGGACATCCGGCTTGGCCGGCCGCTTGCAGAAGGGGCACAGGCGCCGGATGAGGCGCTGGGCGACGACCGCTTCCAGGGATGACGCGACCAGGAAGGGTTCCACGCCCATGTCGAGGAGGCGGGTCACCGCTCCGGCCGCGTCGTTGGTATGGAGCGTGCTGAAGACCAAATGCCCGGTCAGCGAGGCGCGGATGGCGATTTCCGCGGTCTCAAAGTCGCGGATTTCACCGATCATGATGATATCCGGGTCCTGGCGCAGGATATGGCGCAGGGCGGTGGCAAAGGTCAATCCGATTTCCGAGCGGACGCTGATCTGGTTGATGCCTGCCATCTCGTATTCGATCGGATCCTCGACGGTGATGATCCGCTGGTCGATCGTGTTGATTTCGTGCAGGTAGGCATAGAGTGAGGTGGACTTGCCCGAGCCGGTCGGGCCTGTGACGAGGATGATGCCGTTCGGCTTTTCAATCAGTTTCCGGAGGATGGCTTCGTCGCGCGGGCGCATACCCAGTTCCTTGAACCCGATGAACTCCTTGCCGCGCATGAGGAGGCGGAGGCTGACGCTTTCGCCGTAGACGGTAGGCATGGTCGAGACGCGGATGTCGATATCCTCGCCCTGGATCCGCATGCCGATGCGCCCGTCCTGGGGAAGGCGTTTCTCGGCGATATCCATGTTGGCCATGACCTTGATACGTGAGATGATGGCGGCCTGGAAGCGGGTCAGCTGGGGAGGGAGCGGGGTCTGGTGCAGGACGCCGTCCACGCGGTACCGGATCCGGAGCTGGTTCTCCATTGGCTCCAGATGGATATCCGTGGAGCGTTCCTGGTAAGCCTCCCAGATGATCTGGTTCACAAACCGGACGATGGAGGCTTCCTGGTCGAGTTCGCTCAGGTCCGTCTTGCCGAGGGTTTCCTCCGGGGCGACTTCGATCCGGTCGCCGTCCTGCATCAGTTTTTCGACCGTGTCGGCGCCGACGCCGTAGAACTTCTTGATGGCGGCGGCGATCTCGTTCTCCATCGCCAGGGCGAGGCGGACGCGCATCCCGGATGCCAGCCGGAGGGCATCCACGAGGCCGGCATCGAAGGGGTCGTTCGTGGCGACGCGCAGGGCGCCGTTCTCGATCGCATAGGGGATCACGTTGTACTGGAAGACGGCACGGGTCGGGAGCTTGGCGAGCACATCGGCCTCGATGTTCTGCGATCCGAGCCGGACAAAGGGGAGATGCAGGGCCATGGCCAGCGCCTCCAGGAAGGCGTCCTCGCCGGCAAACCCCAGAGTGGTAACCGCCCGGGTGATGGACAGCTCGGTCTGCTGGGCATGCTGGAGGACCGAGGCGATCTGGGATTCCGAAAGCAGGCCGGTCCGGGTCAGCAAGCCGGTCAAACTGGTTGGCAGTGCCGTGGTCATAATCGTGTATTCCAGCCCAATACAATAGGCGAGGTTATGGGGGATGTCAAAGCGGGAGTGGGGGCTGCTTCGTGCGGGATTCAGAGGCGCGGCAGGTGACGGATCCGGCGGATTGTGCTAGGATGCCGGACCGATTGGGAAAACCTGTAGTAACAAGAGGAGAACAGCCATGGCGACGATTACATTCAAGGGGAATCCGGTTCAGACAGCAGGCGCATTGCCCAGGGAAGGGATGGTTGCGCCGGCGTTCAAGCTGGCAGCCGCCGATCTGGCGGATGTGGGGCTCGATGCGTTCCAGGGGAAGAAGGTGCTGAACATTGTCCCCAGTCTGGACACTCCGGTGTGCGCTCTTTCGGCCCAGCGGTTCAACCGCGAGGCGGGGGCTCTTCCGGACACCGTGATTGTGAACATCTCGGCGGATCTGCCCTTTGCGCAGAAGCGGTTTTGCGAGAGCCATTCGCTCCAGAACGTGGTTAATCTTTCGACCTTCCGGTCGCCGGAATTCGGGAAGACCTACGGTGTGGCGATTGTGTCCGGGCCGCTGGCGGGCCTGATGAGTCGTGCGGTGCTGGTGCTGGGCAAGGACAACAAGGTGATCTACGCGGAGCAGGTTCCGGAAATCGCGCAGGAACCCAACTATGAGGCCGTGCTGCTGGCCCTGAAGAAGGGCGGATAAATGGCTCGTTATCACCTGATAGCCTGCCAGGTGTTGTGGCGGGAGCTTTGCTACCACGCAGCCTTGGCGCGGAATTTCTATACCTTTGATTTCCTGGAGCAGGGGTTGCACAACACACCGGAGCTGTTGCGCGACCGGCTGCAGGCGGCGGTGGACGAGTGGGATGAGCCGGCGTGCGATGCTGTGCTGCTCGGTTACGGCTTGTGCAGTAACGGGCTGGCCGGGATCCGGGCCGGGCGGCACCGTCTCGTGATCCCGCGTGCCCATGACTGTATCACGTTCTTCCTGGGTTCCAAAGAGAGGTATCGTGAGTATTTCGACAGTCATCCGGGTACCTACTGGTATACCCCGGGCTGGATTGAATGTTCCGTTCAGCCCGGCAAGGAACGTTACGATCTGCTGATGCGCCAGTATGTGGAGAAGTACGGGGAAGACAATGCCCGGTACCTTATGGAGATGGAGCAGGGCTGGCTCAGGGAGTACAACAACGCGGCCTATGTTGATCTGGGATTCGGGGACAACGACCGGCACAAGGAGTACACGCGGGAGTGCGCCGCCTGGCTGGGGTGGAAGAGTGATGAGTTGACCGGCGATGCGCGCCTGGTGATTGATTTCCTGAACGGCCCGTGGGATCCAGAGCGGTTTCTGGTCGTCGAACCGGGGCAGGTCATTGCGGCCTCGCATGATGCATACGTGATCAAGGCGGTTCCGGCGGGGGCGTGAGCGGGGGATGAAGGGCCGGGTGTCCGTCCGGTTCCAGCGGCGGGAGCCTGCGGATTCCCTGACGTTCCCGGCGGAACCTGGATATCGGCTTGCCCAGCGCCAGGATGCAATCCGGACGGGACACGCGGAGCCCGCCGCCCGCAGGAATGCCATAGCCGACGTTTCCCTCCGGCATGAGGTGCAAGAGGGTCTTGAGTTCCACCCAGTCCTCCTTTTCGGCGTGGGTATCGCAAACGAGGGGCGCCAATCCCAGGCACTGGAAAAGGCGGGCGCTCCCGTCGTCATCCGGATCGGTCCAGCGGACCCAGTGGTGGCACAGCATGATGCTGCCTGCGGAAAGTCCGAAGAAGGGCTTGCCACCGCTATGCAGGCGGCGCAGGAACGGGATCAGTCTGTGCCTGCGGAGGCACTGCATGCCGGCCTCCACATCCCCGCCGCTGATGAAGACAAGATCCGCGCGGGAAAGCTGGTGGCATGCGGCATCGGCGTCGGCCCCGGGGGAGGAAAGGGGGACAAGGTGTACGCGGTCGGCCCCTGCCTCCCGGAAGAGACCTGACAAGTATTTAAAGAACGAGGGGTCATCCCCGCTGGCGGCTCCCACGTAGGCGACTTCGGGTGCGGGTTTTCCGGCGAGAGCCAGGCAGTCAGCCAGCAGCGGATCCCCCGATTTGCGGCGGCTCCGTCCCCCGCCCGCAAGAAGGTGGATGGGCTGGAAAGAGATTCCCGCCTGAACGTTGGGAGGAGGATTCACGGGCGGTTTCTCCAAAGGGCATCATGATCGACGGGGAAGAAGGTCCGCGCAAAACGGAACTTCCCTGAAGGTTCATGCTTCAGTGCATCGCCCGGTTCCACGGTGATGACCGCCGCAGGCCCGTACACGGCGGCGAGCCTTTCCCTGCAATGCTGCGGCAAGGTCAGGTTCTTTTGCCCTTCGTGGAGAAGGCGGAGATGATACGCGGCCGGTTGGAGATGGTCGAGTTGCCAACCCTCCAGGCCCTCGATTCCGGACAAGGCGTCATCCAGATCATCCACCGTGACAGGAAGTCCTTCCGGTGTAAAGGTTACATCCTTGGTGCGCCCGGCGATTGACGAGAGGGTCAGTCCGTCCCGACGTCCGCAGGGGCAAGGGCCGCGGGTATCCAGGCAGGCGATATCGCCGATATCGAAACGCAGGACGGAAAACCAGGGATTATGGAAAACGGTCACCAGCATCCGCCCGTGGTCCGGCCGGTTCCATCGGGGAGCCCACGGTTGAAAATCCACGCGGCAATGCGCGACATTCTGGTGAAGTCGCCCGGCTTCGCACTGCAGGAAGACGTGTCCGGTTTCGGTGGATCCGTAGGAACTGGCGATAGGCGCGGAGAAGGCGGAACGGATGCGTCTATGGTAGAGGCGGGAGGGAAACGAATAGGTCAGGAAAATCAGCCGGGGCTGGTACAACTCGAGATTCAGCGCCAGGGCGCGGCGGGCAAAGAAAGACAGATAGGCGGGGTCGGCCTCCAGCACGACGGGCTGGTACGAGGCCAGTTCATCCGCCATGCGGCGGATGTCCCCGGAGGTCCAGGTTGCCGGGTTGATCTTTTCATTCAAGTAAAGGTGGCGTCCGAGGATCCTGGTTTTCATTGCCTGCGGGTGCGGGGCGTAGCCGGGCCCGACGCAGAGGGGTGATGCGAGGACAGCTTCCGGATGGGATCCGGTTGCCAGGAGGCGGGCGTGCCGGTTCAACTGCCATGAGGCTTGTTCCGATGCCTCCCACCAGGGGGAGTGGAAGATCAGAGTCACCCGGTCCTCGGTGCTGCCGCTCGTCTGGGCGAGTTCGATTTCGCCGGAGGCCATACCTTGGTCGAAATCCCGGTTGCCGGGGATGAATCCGTGCGGGAAATGATCGCGGAGCGCCTGTTTTGTGAGGGTGGGCAGGGCGGCGTAGCGGGCATCGATCGGGGTATGCGGACCGGGGTCGAGCGCGCGCCATGATGCGTACCCGGGAACCTCGGAAAGGGCGTGTTCCAGGCTTTTCCGGCTCCATGCCTCATACAGCTCGGCGGCGGACTGCGTCATAACCCGTTCAAACTAGCATGAAAAGGCGCCTATGGCGAAACCTTTGAACATTTGCTAAGGTGCCACATCTGTCAGGAGGCAAGATATGAGCGGGATGGTGGCATGGTTCCAGGGATTGCATCCGGTGCTGCAGGCGTTGCTTGCCACGTGTTTCACGTGGGGGGTGACGGCGCTGGGTGCGACGGCGGTTTTTGTTTTCAAAACGATCAACCGGAAGGTCCTGGACGGCATGCTCGGTTTTGCCGCGGGCGTGATGATTGCGGCGAGTTACTGGTCCTTGCTGGCGCCATCGATCGAGATGAGCGAGGCTGATGGCGGCAGCCCGTGGGTGGCGCCGTTGATCGGTTTCCTGGCCGGTGGCGCGTTCCTGTGGGGTGTGGACAAGCTTCTTCCGCATTTACACATGTGGGGGCTTGCGGGAGAAGAGGAGGGGATCAAGACGAGTTGGCAGCGCAGTGTCCTGCTGGTGCTGGCGATTACCCTGCACAACATCCCGGAAGGTCTTGCGGTGGGCGTGGCCTTCGGGGCGCTTGGCGCAGGATTGCCTTCCGCCACGCTGGCGGGCGCGGTGGTGCTTGCGCTGGGGATCGGGATCCAGAACTTTCCCGAAGGGGCGGCTGTGTCGGTCCCGTTGCGGCGCGAGGGAATGTCCTGCCGGAAGAGTTTCTGGCTGGGCCAGTTGTCGGGCATGGTGGAGCCGGTTGCGGGTGTGATTGGTGCGGCCCTGGTGTTGTGGATGCGGCCCGTATTGCCTTATGCGCTGGCTTTTGCGGCTGGAGCCATGATCTATGTGGTGGTCGAGGAACTCATTCCCGAATCGCAGGCCGACAAGGAAACGGATATTGCCACGATCGGGACGATGGTCGGTTTTGCGGTGATGATGACCCTGGATGTGGCGCTCGGGTGAGAGGGTGTCAGCGGGACCCGGCCAGGCGGGCGGCGTAGAGGATGGCGGACCGCATGCTGGAAGGGTTCGCGAGTCCTTTCCAGGCCAGATCGAATGCTGTGCCGTGATCGGGTGAGGTGCGGACGATCGGCAATCCGAGGGTCACGTTCACCCCGGTTTCAAAAGCCAGCATCTTGAACGGGATCAGGCCCTGGTCGTGGTACATGCAGATGTAGGCATCGGTCCGGGCCATCCGGTCGGGCAGGAACGCCGTATCCGGCGGCACGGGCCCTTCCACGGCGCAGCCTTCCTTGCGGGCCTGCGCGACGGCGGGTGCGATGATGTCGCGGTCTTCCGTGCCCATGAGCCCATTCTCACCGCCATGGGGATTCAGGCCGCAAACCACCAGACGGGGGTTTCCGCCACGCATGGATTTCATGGCGGAGCGGGTCAGGCGGATGACCTCGAGGATCCTTGGTGTGCGGATTCCGGCAGGGACATTCTTCAGGGCCGTATGGGTAGTCACGAGGCTCGTGGTGATTTTTTCGGAGGCCAGCATCATGCAATACCTGCGGGTGTGCGTGAGTTCCGCCAGCAGTTCCGTATGACCCGGATAGGATAAGCCCGCCAGGTGCAGGGCTTCCTTGCAAAGGGGTGCGGTGACAATTGCATCGATCCGCCTGGTCAGGGCGGCGCGGGCGGCGGTGACCACGCACTGGTAGGCGGCGGAGCCGGTCGCGGCGGAAAGCCGGCCGGCACGGACGGGGGCCCCGTGCAGGCAATCGAGATCGACCACCAGTCGGGAGCAGCGGTCAGGGATCTCTCCGTCACCGGCCGGTACGACCGGTGTATTGAAAGGGATCCCGACCTGTTTCGCGACGCGGGCGAGGAGGCGAGCATCGCCGAACAGGACGGGAATGCAGGCGGCGCGGACGGTGCGATCGTTCAGCATGGCGAGGCATAATTCGGGGCCAATGCCGGCCGGATCTCCCATGGTCAGGCCCACGATAGGTTTCATGCCTGGGGCCGATGTGCGCTTACGGTTGGATTTCACGGAATTCTTGTCTGAAAAAAAGGCAGGCGAGTCAAACCCAGAATCCGGGTATTTCCGTGGCGGCCGGCGAAGGAGGCATTGCGCGGGGATTCCGACTATGGTATGCACGCGGCTTTTTCCGGTGGCGGGCGGGATGGCCGAGGTTTGAAAAACATGCGTATCCGGGTGGTCATTTTAATCGCGGTACTCGCGGGGGCTGGTCTCTGGTGGCATGCCGCCACTCGGGAGATTCCAGCCGCTTCGCATCCGGCGGAACAGCCCAGGCCGAAGGATCCGGCTTTCCGCAAGGTGGTTTTTCCCACGGAGCAGGAGGCGTTGCTTGAGAAGGACCGGCCGGGGGTGTTTCAGCCCACGGCATCCGGCAATCCCGCGTCAGCCCTGTACGGTTCGGTGCGAACCGTGCGATCCGGGAAGGGGTTGGCATCGTCGTTCCACGAGGGGATCGACATTGCGCCGGTGCGGAGGGACGCGCGCGGACTGCCCCTGGACGGGGTGGTTGCGGTCGCCGAGGGCACGGTGGGGCATGTTAACCGGGTTTCCGGCAACTCCAACTACGGGATCTATGTGGTGCTGCTGCATGAGGATCCGGTGGGTGAGGTATATACGTTGTATGCGCATCTGGCTTCGGTGGAGCCGGCGATCCGTGCGGGGGCCCCGGTCGAGGCGGGAGCCGTTCTTGGCCGGATGGGTAACACGCCGGCCGCGGTGATCCCGGCATCCCGGAGCCATCTTCATTTCGAGGTTGGTTTGCTTTCGAACGCAGGCTTCGGGAACTGGTTCCGGGCGCAACAGATGAAACCCGACCATGGGAGGTTCAACGGCATGAACCTGCTGGCGCTGGACCCCGTGGAATTCTTCCGCACGCAGCGCGGTCGGAGAGGGTTTGTTTTCCGGGATTTCCTTCAGCGCGTTCCGGTCGCGTTTGAGATTCTTGTGAAGACCAGCCATGAGTTGGACTATTTCCGCCGGTATCCCTCGCTCTGGGAGGAAGGCGGGACTGGTGTTGGATGGATTGTCCTGTCCTGCTCAGAAAACGGGACGCCACTCCGGGGCAGGATGGCGACCGGGGAGGAGGTCAGGCGGGCGGGGGAACGCAAGGCGGTTGTCCTTCGGGCGGATGCCGGCGTGCTGGGCCGGAATGGCTGTCACCTGGTGCAAAGAGAAGGTGGCGGATGGCGCATGGGAGCCAAGGGGCAGCGGTGGCTGGAGATCCTGTCTTACCCGTAGCAATGTTCGTCGGACGGGAAGGTGCCCGACTCGACTTCCCTGCGGTATTGGTCGAGTGCGGTGGTGATGCGCGATCCGAGGTCGGCATACTGCTTGACGAACCGCGGCACGGTGGAGCCGGAGAGTCCCAGCAGGTCATGCGACACCAGGATCTGGCCGTCGCAGTCCGGGCCGGCGCCGATGCCGATCGTGGGGATGGAGACGGTTTCGGAAATCAGTTTCCCCACGGCGCGGGGTACGCATTCCACAACGAGCGCGAAAGCGCCGGCCTGTTCCACGGCGCGTGCATCCGCAAGGAGGGCCTCGATGGAGGCGTCGGTCTTGCCCTGCACCTTGTAGCCGCCTGTCTGCAGGACGGTTTGCGGGGTCAATCCGATGTGGCCGAGGACCGGTATGCCGTTCTTCACCAGGGAGCGGATGGTGTCCGCGCGCAGGGCTCCGCCTTCCAGTTTCACCGCATCGGCGCCGGCCTTCTTGATGAATCGTGCGGCGTTGGCCAGCGCCTGTTCGGTCGAGACCTGGTAGGACATGAACGGCATATCCGCCACCACCATGGCTGTGCCTGCGCCGCGGGAAACCGCGGCGGTGTGGTGGAGCATCTGCGATACGGTCACGGGAATCGTGTTTGCATAGCCGAGGACGGTTGTGGCAAGGGAGTCCCCGACAAGGATCAGGTGCATGCCCGCGGCATCGGCATACCGTGCCGTGGTGAAGTCGTAGGCGGTCACGCAGACCACCTTGGCCTTGCCCTTCAATCCGCGGATCTTATCCGGAGTCCATTTGACGGCTTTCATAAGGCGGAAAAATAACCGGATTACGTGGGTTGGACAAGCGGAATGCGGATGCAGCCCGGGAAGGGTTGAGGGTTGATGAGGAATGGTGACGGTTCAATGCCCGTGCCGGTCCCGGTACTGCTGGGGATGGCATCCGTACTGGCGTGTGAAAAGGCGGTCGAGATGGCTGCTGTCGGTAAAGCCCCAGTCACGTGCGAGGGCTTTGACGGGTGCGTCGCCGGAGGCGAGTGCGCCGGCTACGCCGTTGAGCCGGTGCCGGAGATTGAGCTGGATAAAGCTCAGTCCCATCAGGGAGTGGAACTCGCGGGCGAAGGCGTCACGGTTCATGGCGCAAGCGCGTGCGGCCGCATCCAGGGAGATCCTTTGCCGGCTGTTTTCCAGCAGGTTCAAGGCCGGAGCCAGGCGGTTGGAGGATGCGGTTTCCTGTGTCGCATGTTCGGCATCGGGGCTGGCGCGCAGGGCAAGCGGGAGCAGGATTTCCAGGAGGGACAGGCGCAGCAGAACCGGCCGTCCGGCATCCGGGAGTCCGGAGGTTGTGAGGAAGCGGTTGACTTGTTGCAGGGCCTGTCTGCGTTCGGCTGGTGTTGCGCGCGGCCGTTTTGACGGGGGAAGGAGGAACGGCGCCATCCAGTTCAGGGACGGGGCTTCGGGAAACCGGGCCTCGCGGAACATGGGGGGCCATGCGACAAACACGAAGACTTCGCAAGGCGCCTCGAGGATCTGCATGCCGTGCGGTTCCAGAAGGCCGCAGAACCAGATATCACCGGGGCCGCAGTCCTGCCGAACACCGTCAAAGAAACGCCGCATCCTGCCCTTGAGGACCACACCGGTTTCCACGGCGTAGTGCATGTCGAACACCGGCTTGCGCGTGGGGGCGTCATAGGTTCCGTGAAAGGACTTGAGAGGCATGGCGGCGCTGACGGGAATGGACCGGAGCTGGACCGGGTCGGCGATCCGCCTGCCTTTGCCGGGTGAGGTCCTGCCGGGTGTGCGTTGGGTTTTCACGGTGCGGAAACATACAACTCTCTCCCTGTTTTATACAACGGCAAACGGTTGTCATGTGCGGGGCGGCCGGGCATGATGACGGGATCAGAAGGTGACTGGATCAGGCGGTGACGCCCTTGCAGGGCGGGGTCGGAACGGGAAAGGGAGAGCGAAGCATGAGGGAGAAAATTGTATTGATCGGGGCCGGCAGCGCGATGTTCACGCGCGGGTTGCTGGCCGATATCCTGTTGCGCAAGTGGGATGCGGAATTGGCGCTGGTTGACATCGATCCGGCGGCGCTGGCGGTGGCCGAGGGGCTCGCCAGGAAGATGGTGGCCGCGCGCAAGGCTGAGATCCGTGTGACGGCTTCGACGGACCGTCGCGAAGCGCTCCAGGGGGCGACGGCGGTCATCTGCACGATCGGCGTGGGCGGGCGGCGGGCCTGGGAACAGGATGTGTTTGTGCCCCGCCGTTATGGTGTGTACCAGCCTGTGGGTGACAGCGTCATGACGGGCGGCGCCTCGCGTGCCCTGCGCATGATTCCCGCAATGGTCGATATTGCCCGCGATGTGATAGAGCTTTGTCCTGATGCGGTGTTCTTCAACTACGGCAACCCGATGAGTGCGGTCTGCCGCGGGGTGCGCAAGGCCACAGGGGCGCCGATGATCGGTCTATGCCATGGGGTTTTCCATGTTGCCGGCCAGCTTGCCGTGACGCTCGGGGTGGATCCCGCCCGGCTGGGCTATACAGCGGTCGGGATGAACCACCTGACGTGGTTCGTTGCCTTGCGCGAGGCGGGCCGCGACCTTATGCCGGCGTTGCGGCGCGTGGCCCGTGCGAAGCTTGATGCGATCCAGCCTGACCAGGTGGGACGGCGCTTTGCCGAGGACGGCAGTGCGCAGAGAGGCAATCCGTTCGAGGCCATCGGTGATCCTTTTGCCTGGCAGTTGACCGAAGCCTTCGGGGCCTTTCCTGCCGTCATGGACCGGCATATCACCGAGTTTTTCCCGTATCTCTTCGCGAAGGAAGGCAGTTACTACGGGAAGACGCTGGGGGTGGACGCCTACAGTTTCGAGGGCACCATCGCGTTTGGTGACGAGCTGTTCGCGCAGATGAGCGAGTTGGCCCTTTCAAAGGATCCGCTGCCTTCCGATTACTTCGATCATATCGTCGGGGAGCATGAGCAGGTCACGGAGATCATCGAATGCATCCGGCGCGATGAACCGCGGGTTTTTTCCGCCAATGTTCCCAACGAGGGTCAGATTCCCAACCTGCCCGAAGGGGCCATTGTCGAATGTCCCTGCCTGATAACATCGGCCGGGGTGCGGCCCCTGTTGCAGGAGCCGATGCCCCATGGTCCTGCGGCTACGCTCGCCTCCCGTTTCGAGTGGGTCGAGCTGGTGGTTGAGGCGGCCCTGGAGGGCAGTCGCGGGAAATTCATGCAGGCTCTCTTTTTGGACGGGTGCCTGCCCTCGATCGAGCTTGCGGGGAAGCTGGCGGATGAACTTCTTCATGTGCAGGCGGCCTATCTGCCGCAGTTCCGTGCAGAATAGGCAGGAGGAATCATGTACAGCCGTGTATTGACAGATCAACAGGTTCAGCGGGTCCATGAGGCCTCGCTGCGGATTCTTGAGCGCGTGGGCGTCGAGGTGCCCCATGCCGAGATGCTCAACCGTTTTTCCGAGGCCGGGGCGAAGGTCGACCGCGCCGCCCAGCGGGTCCGCATCCCGCCGGAACTGGTTATGCGGCTGGTCGGGCAGGCGGGGAAGAAGTTCACGCTCTATGGCCGTGACGAGACCCGCAAGGCTGTTTTCGGGGCCGGGGAGCGCAATTTCAACAGCATTGCCGGGGAGGCCTCGTGGGTCGAAACGCCTGGTGGGCAGCGGCGTTTCGCCACGTTACAGGATGTGGCCACGGCCACCCGGTTCGCCGACGGACTCTCTTCCATCAACATTCCGGGCGCCATGGCCGATCCGCATGAACTGCCTGTCGAATGGCGTTGTGTGGAGGTGATGGTCACGATGCTGCGCAACACCACCAAGCCCATCACCTTCTGGTTTCATGACCGGGCCAGCGCGAGGTTTATCATAGAGGCGCTCATTGCCCTGCGCGGGAGTGCGGCCGAGGCGGAGAGAAAGCCGGTCTGTTATCCATTCCTCGAGCCCATCAGCCCGCTGCGATTCCCGTACAATGGCATCGATCTGCTGTACGAGACGGCGCGCCTCAACCTGCCCGTTCCGATCGGGCCGATGGCCCAGCAGGGATTGACGGCGCCGGTGACACTGGCCGGAACGATGGCGCAGGAGAACGCCGAGATCCTGGCCGGGGTCTGCATTACCCAGTTGATCCGGTCCGGCATGCCGGTCTGTTATGGTGGAATTTGTCATGCGTTTGACATGCGGACGACCCAGATGATCTTTTCCGGACCTGAGCAGGCGATCTACGGGGTTGCGATGACGCAGATGGGCAAGTCCTATGGGTTGCCGGTCTATATCAACGTGGGGCTGACCGATGCCAAACGTCCCGATGCCCAGGCCGGGCTCGAAGCGGGGGTGACCTTGTCGATGGGGGCGGCGGCGGGCGCCGACATCTTCGGGCACATGGGAATTTCCGGTGTGGACCAGGCCACCTCGCTTGACATGCTGATGCTGCAGGACGAGATCATCTCCTACATACAGAGCGTCATGCGGGGGGTTGAGGTCAGTGACGAGACGCTCGGGCTGGATATCCTGGAGGAGATGGGGCCGGGCGGGAAATTCATTGATCATCCGCACACGGCGGAGCATTTCCGGCAGGAACTGTGGTTTCCGCGACTTCTCGATCGGGACTATTACCAGGCGTGGTTTGACGGCGGCGCCCGCTCGATGGAGGAACGCTGCCGCGAGGCCAAGGATCGGATCCTGGCAAGCCATACGGTGGTGCCGCTTGAGTCCGGGCTTGACCGGGCGCTCCAGGGCATTGTCACGGCAGCGCGCAGGGAGTTATCCGGAGGCTGAGATCCGCGGTTTCCCCGCCTTCAGGCGGATGGTACCCTGGTGGAAAAATTGTGGAAAGATTCCGCTGGGCATCCGCGGGAGGCTGGGCTAGATTTCCTTTCATGCCGCATGGGGATCGCATACCGATCCTGCGGTGGAGGTGAGGGGTCTTGTGACGCCGAGGTTGCGGTATTGGTCGCGTTTCATGCGTTCAAAGTTGCTTGGGGGCTTCCTGATCGGGGTTGCCCTGATGGTCCTTGTGGTGACACAGGTGCTGTTCCCCGGTTTCTCCCTATCCGGCTGGGTGGTGGGGCTGGCCTTGTTCTTAGCCGGTGGTTTCATCCTGTTAGCCCAGTGAACGAGGTTGGGACGCGTGTCGAGGATTCTACAATCGACGCCTTCCCCGTTCGATCCGCAGGCCCGGCTGCTTGCCTTCGATGAGCTTCCCTCGACCAACACCTGGGCGCTCGGGAATCTTGTCGGGCTCCGGAACGGCGATGTGGTGTGGACGCGGCGCCAGCTTTCCGGTCGCGGGCGGCTGGACCGTAAATGGTGTTCCGTATCCAATGGCAGCCTGACCTTTTCCGTGGTTCTGAGGGACAAGCGGCTGATTCCGTTCGGGCCGAATCTTGGACAGCTGGCCGCGTGTGCGCTTTTGGAGACCCTTTCGGAACAGGGCGTGGATGGCCGGCTCAAATGGCCCAATGATGTCATGGTCGGCGACCGGAAGATTGCCGGCATCCTGGTGGAACAGGCGGGGTCGGACGGGGATTTTGTCGTCGGTGTCGGGCTTAACGTCAATCTTTCCGGGGCAGACCTGGCGGGTTTTGCGTTGGACCGGCCGGCCATTTCTCTGCAATTGGCGACCGGGCGGAGGGTGGATGAGGAAGGGGTTCTGGCCTGTTTGCTGGTCGCGTTTTCCCGGCAGGTTTCCGGCGTTATGGCGCATGGGCTGGTGCAGATGCGGGACGTGTGGGAGCGGCATGACTGGCTGGCCGGCCGGGAGGTGCGGGTGATGGGGAACGGGCAGGTCCTCGAGGGGAGATACCTGGGTATTGATGAGGCGGGACGCCTGCGTATCCGTTTGGCATCCGGTATCGAGGAGGAGTGCTGGACAGGCGATGTGGAGCGGGTGCTGGTTTCCTGACATTTCCGGCGAAAGGGGTTGGCATTTCCAGCCGTTGCGCTACAATCGTTGCACAAGGGAGGTGCATCATGACAAACCCGATGGAACCTACACTGGGCGGATGGCTGGTGCATGTTCTGCGAGAGGCGGATGGTGCGTTGTCGATGGAGGAGGCCCTGCATGGGATCCTCGACAGCATGAAGACCTATTTCCCTTCGCAGAGTGTGGCGCTGGTGTTGATTGATGACGACACCAATGAGGCGCGCATAAAGATGTCGCGCCAGATCAGCTACTCCTACATCAAGGAATTCCACAAGAAATCGCCCGGCTCGCATATTGATGCCATGCTGTTGAGCCAGGAGCCCCTGCTGATCTCGCGGGCGGACCTGACCGATGCCGCCTGCCGGGAGATCCGGATGGAACACGACTTCAAATCAGTGGTGATTGCTCCGGTTATAAAGAACCACCGCAGTGTGGGGTATCTGTTTTGTGACCGGCTTGACCAGGCCGGTTTCGGGGAGGCCGACTTGCTCCATCTGCAGGTCATCGGGTTTCTCATCGGGAGCCTGATGGTCAAGTTCGAGCTGTTGCAGGAACGCAAGCAGCTTTCCCCGCGTGATGATGCAACCGGCACGCTCAAGTACGGTTCGTTTGTCGCCGCGCTGGGGCGCGAGTGTAAGCGGGCGGAGGTGCATAGTTACCCGCTTGTGATGGTCCTTCTGCACTTGCCGTGTTTCCGCGATTTCCTCGATACCTATGGGATTGACCGGGCGCATGCGGTGCTGGAACAACTCGGGAAGATCATCGGGCGCCAGACGCGCGAGATGGATTTGTTGGCCAGGTACAGTGCGGACCGGCTGATCCTGTGCCTCTCCGGGATGACGGAGCCCGAGGCGTTGAACCTCGTGAATGTCGTGCGCGAGCAAGCTGTCCGTGAAATTGGCTCCGGCACAAACATTGCCATCCGCGTGCCTTGTGGCATACTGGTTCTGGAAAGCGCGGCGGCAAAGCGGACTCCCTTGCAGGCGGTTGTCGGCGCATTGGGCAAGTCCCTGGTGGAGGCGGGTGAAGCGGCCGCCGGCGGGATTCATGTTGCAAGATTATAAGATGGGGATGAGGGATTGATGGCAGGACAAAAGGCGTTGTCTCGGCGGGATTTCCTGGTTTTAAGTTCTCTTTCCTCGCTGGCGTTTGCGGCGGGGTGTGCCACCAATCCCGCCAACGGGAGGCGGATGCTCGACCTGGTGGGCGAGAGCGGAGAGATTTCCACGGACAGGGAGGCTTCCCCGCATCAGTTCTCCGCAGATTACGGGGCTGTGCAGGACGCAGGGCTCAACGCGTACATTGCGGAGGTTGGTGGTTCCCTGGCGGCGTTATCGCATCGACCGGGGATGCCGTATTCCTTCCGTGCGGTCAATGCCGTCTATGTCAATGCTTACACGTTTCCGGGCGGCAGCATGGCGATCACGCGGGGGATGATGCTGGGGATGCAGAGTGAGTCCGAACTGGCTGCCGTACTCGGGCATGAGATCGGGCATGTCAATGCCCGGCACACGGCGCAGGCCATGTCGTGGGGCGTCCTGGCCCAACTGGCGGTGATGGGTGCGGCGCTGTATCTTGGGCGCAAGGACGAGGATAAGGCTGCGCTGGCGGCCGGTTTGGGCGGGTTGGGGGCGGGGGCATTGCTGGCGAGGTACAGCCGGGCGAATGAACGGGAGGCGGATGCGTTGGGCATGGACTACATGGTTCGTGCCGGCTATACGCCACAGGGCATGATTGACCTGATGGATCTTCTTCGGCGGCTCGGCCACGAGAAGCCCAATATAGTCTTGAGGCTTTTCGCAACCCATCCCATGAGCGATGAGCGGTATGAAACCGCCGTGAACCGTGTGCAAGGCCGGTTTAGCGAGGCGCGCGGCCAGAAGGTTGGCAAGGATCGTTACATGGATTGTACCGCACGGCTGAGGGAGAAGCGTGCGGCGATCGAGCTCATGCAAAAGGGCGAGGAAGCCCTTGCAGAGGGGCGGATGAACGAGGCAGTCGGGTTGCTTGAACGGGCCCTCAAGGAAGTGCCGGGTGACTATGCGGGTCAATTGTTGATGGCCCGGTATCATCTTACCGCCAAGCGGGGTGCCGATGCATTCCGGCATGCAAGGCTGGCTCAGGAGATATATCCGTCGGAGCCACAATGCTGGTTTGTCGGGGGCATGGCGGCCCTGGCTCAAAAGCGATATGACACCGCATATGAATCCTTTCACCGCTACGAGTCCATGCTTGCCGGGAACCCCAATACGATATTTTACGAAGGACGCAGCCTGGAAGGATTGGGACGGAAAGAGGAATCAGCGGAGCGGTACAACCGGTATTTGCAGTCCGGTGGGGCGGAGGGGGAGAATGCCGAATACGCTCGCCAGCGGTTGATCGAATGGGGATACATCAAGGCAGCCTGACAGAAGATTCCGTCCTGTGCCAGTGCAAGTCAGGGAATTTCCTCATAGGTAACTCTGGATTGTTGCAATCATCATTTACCATAATATACTCTTGTATATTCTGTTTTGTTGCAGGCGCTTTTTTCGCCAGGAGGTGATGCCGCTGGACCCTTGCAACCATTTAAATTCCCTCTCCCTGGACGGGAGAGGGGCAGGGGGAGAGTGGGATTGTTCCGCCGGAACGATTCAGCTGCCTGGAAGCGAACCCCTCACCTCGATCCTCTCCCGCAAGGGGAGAGGATGTGCAACGACTCCTTTTATGCCGTCACCCGCAGGTGACACCGCTGGAGCCCTGCAAAGATCCCGAATTTCCCTGCCTTGATGGGATAGCCGGGAAGTCATGCCTCCCTCTCCCTGGACGGGAGAGGGCTGGGGTGAGGGTGTCTTAAACCGCATTGTTCCTGCTAAGGCGATAATCTTAATCATAATCCGTTCTGCCGCATAAAATTGCGTTTAAGATTGCGGTTTGGGGGAAAAGGTGGAGAGTGAGAGGGGATCAGGGGGGGGGTGGTGGAAGCGGCAGGGTACGGTTTTTCCGGTTGGTACGAAAATGAGTTTCACTTTCGAAAGAGTGGCGGGTTGTGCAAAATTTTTGAAAAGATGTCTGAAATGGCTTGCTGTTGATGTCTTCTCGCAATATATTTTCTTTTGTGGTCATCCTTGTCTTGTAGCGGCGTCCGGCAGGGTCGGGCGTCTCTTTGTTATTTATGAGGGAAGCCGTTTTGAGCGAACCGTGTGCTTTGGCTGGCCCTTCCGGGTTGTCCGATGCTGGGGCGGGGTGTGGCTGGCTTGTGCCGTTTTGAGCGCGTACGGAAGGATTGCCGGTGTTCTTATGGTGGTTATGGAGGGCTGTACGGTGAGACTTGCTGCTCGAAGAAAACACTTTTTTCTTTCGCCTACGGCTTTGAGGGTTTTTCTCGGGATCTCCCTCTTTGTTGCCGCCAGTGCTTGTGCTTTGGAGCGACCGAGGCCGGGTGAACTGGATCAACTTCGGCAGGATCCGGATGAAATGATGCTCCGCCAGATGCGGGCTTCCGCGTATGGGAATGACAAGATCAGGCCCGAGTTGCTGGAATATGCGCAAGCGAAGCTTGCCGTGCTGGCCAAGGGCGAGGACCCCGGCAAGCTTCCTCCGCCGGCCTGGCGCGGGATGCCGACGAAGGGCACCAACAATGTGCTGTGCTTCCTCATTGATTTTCCGGACAAACCGCACGTCAATTCCTTTGAGTCCATTACCAACAAGTTGTTTGGCGCGGGACTGCCTGCGGAGTTTCCGCTCGAAAGCCTGACGAAGTTCTATCAGCGTTCATCGTATGGTCAATTGACCATCAATGGTAGTGCGTTGGGATGGTACACCATGGCTCATCCGCGGGACTGGTATACGGATACCTACGGGACCGGCAATGAGGCGAATTACCAGATCATCAAGGAGGTGGCTGAGCATTTTGATGCCAGTATCAATTACTCCCAATTCGACAACAACGGGGATGGCAGGATTGATTATTTCGCGGTTCTTTGGGCGGGGCCTGATAATGGATGGGCCAATTTCTGGTGGGGGTATCAATGGGAATTGTACTCCGCCAACCTGACGCTGGATGGTGTGCGGTTTTTCTCTTTCTCGTGGCAATGGGAGTCCAATCCGGTTGGCAGTCCCTATTATGCGGACGTGATTATTCATGAGACCGGCCACGCCCTCGGGTTGCCGGACTATTACGATTATGATGGCAGCGTTGGTCCGGATGGTGGTGTCGGCGGCATGGATATGATGGATGCCAATTATTGTGACCACAATTGCTTCAGCAAGTTCATCCTGGATTGGCTTACGCCTACGGTAGTGACCTCGTCGTTAAGCCAGTTTCCCCAGCAGAATTCCGCCGATTATCCCGAAGCCGTTGCCTTGGCGGGCGGGTACACGGGATCGACGGCTTTCAGCGAGTATTTCATGGTTCAGAACCGCCAGAAGGTGAACAATGACAAGAATCTTCCGGGTTCCGGTCTTGTGGTGTGGCACGTGGATTCGCGTTTGAACGGCGGCGGGACCGACTACCAGTACGACAATTCCTTTACTGCCCACAAGCTGTTGCGTTTGATGGAGGCGGACGGGTTGGAGGAGATCGAGGCTGGCGCGAATGCGGACGCAGGCGATTTCTATGGGGCCGGGAAGGAGTTTACGCCAAGTTCAACGCCGAACAGTTCTTTCTACAACGGGTCCAATTCCCAGGTCCGTGTGAACAGCATTGTTGCCACCAACCTGGTCGTGCTGGCTGATTATTCGGTGGTGGATAATTATCCGGTCGTTGATCCGCCTCGTGTTTATGTCAGGGAAAACGGCACCACCAATGTTGCGGTCAGTCTTTACCGTCCGGTGGAAACCAACACTGTCATAACGATTTCCTGGCTGTCGGGCAGTTCAAATCTCTACCTCGTTGGCAGCCCGTCGCTGACCTTTACCCCCGCCGACTGGTCAAATGCCCAGACCTTTGCCGTGGGGGCTTTGAATGATGCCGACATGATCAACGATACGGCCAGTTTCCGTATAACGGCATCAGGCGGCGGGGTGCAGAGTGCGGACTTTGTTGTCGAGCAGATGGATATGGGAGACACCCTGCCGCCGCAGTGCACCCTGAGCGGGAGCCTCAGCGCGGACGGGACCCGGATTATTGTGGATATCCTGTTTGACGAGAGTGTTCTTGGTTTCGAGGCGGGCGATCTGGTATACAGCAGTAACATTCAGGGCGGTGCGAGTCTGGCCTCTTTGGATGAAGTTGTGGCGGGGCGCCGGTATGAGGCGACGTTTGATATCGCAGGTCAGTATGGGAGCCTGTCCCTTACCATCCCTGCGGCCAGTTTGACCGATGCGAGCGGTAATCTGAACCCGAATCCGGAGTACCGGTACAACTACACCCTGCCCTTTCTCCGGACGGATTATCAGGAAGATTTCGAGGGTTTAGCCACGGATTGGACGGCCTCCACGCAGGAGTTTGAGGACTATACGACGGTTGGGTGGCGTTGGGGTGTACCCGTGTACGGATTAACATGGGCCGGACCGCTGTCGGCGGTCAGCGGCAGCAAGTGCCTGGGGACGATGGATGGCCCCTATGCAAAGCGGTTGGATGCCTGGATCGAATCCCCGGTGATCCGTGTCGGGTCGCGCCCGCTGCTGAGTTTCCAGTTATGGATCGAGGCGGGGATGTATTCGCTGGGCAGGGTCGAGGTCCATAACGGGTATGGATGGGTGGACGTAACACCCGGCGGAATCTATCAAAGCACGTCGAACACGTGGGTGCGGCAGGATATTGAGCTTGATGACGATCAGTTCGGGAACCGCCTCTTGCGCGTACGGTTCCGTGCCCTGGCGTATTTGGCAGGCGACCTGATCCCGATGTATGTGGATGATGTCGCGATCCAGAGTCAGCAGCCTCCGGGCATTTACGTGACATCGATGGCCCCTGACAACGGTGCTGCGGGGACAACGGTTCCTGTCGCATGGTCGATCTACAATTCCACGGCTTCGGGGGAATCGAACGTGATGGGTTTTGTCACCTGCGCTGATTCCGGAGTGGTGATCACGAACGGCACGCCTGTCTGGTACGGGAATGTGGCGGCGGGCGGTGTGGCAACCGGCGCCGCGCCGGTCCAGGTTGAACTGGGTTCAGCCGGGAGTTTCGATACCGGTGTCCTGACGTTCAATCATCAGGCAAGAGCCGGGCGGTGCGTGTTGTCTTCCGACACAGCGTTGTTTACCGTGACGGGGTCCGGTGTGAGTGCGCCCCATGTTCTGACCGTGGGTAACTCGGGTGGCGTGACCAACTGGATTGGCGATGCGTTGCCGGGGGATGGTGGTCCGGGGTCCTGCCTGTTCCAGGTGATCTATGCCGGATCCAATGGAGTGGCGGATGTTCCACGGGTTGATGGCGGGGTAACCGGCGACGATCGGATCCTGGCTGGTGCGGTAGATGCTTCCACGGTTGGCCGGTTTGGTGAAGGCGGTGTGGTGCGGGATGCGGGATTGTTCTCCCGTGTCGTGTGCCATGGCCTTGCCAGTAACTCGATGATCTTCGTGCGCGCATGGGATCGATCCGCTTTTGCCGATTCCGCCGCCTATGGGGATTCCGCGTTGCGGGCGGTGCGGTTGTTGCCGGATGAGACGATTGATTTCGGGGGATGGGGTGTATCCCGCGTGTTGAATTTCCCCGGGGCAAGTCTGTTGGACATGGTGGATCGGGATGGCGATTCCATTCCGGATGCGTGGTGTGCGGTTTTCGGCATCGATCCGGATCGGCCCATACTGCCCTTGCCTGCCTCGGTGACGATGGAGGCTGCGGTTAACGGTTTGAACCGGCCTGGACGTGTGGCTGTGTCGAGCAACCTGGTGTTTATTGCGGACAGCGGTAACAACCGTGTCGAGGTCTGGAATCGTGCCTTGACCACGCGTTTGTTCCAGTATGGTTCCTTCGGGACGGCGACGAACCAGTTCAAAGGGCCCCAGGGATTAACCGTTAGCGAGGATGGCACAAGACTGCTGGTGGCCGACACCCTGAACTACCGGATTACGATGTTCTCGGTGGATCCCGTCTCAGGCCAGTTGACCTATCTCTGGTCCGCCGGCACGCAGGGGGTGGCTACAAATGGCAACCTTTTCTTCCGGGCGCCGTATAACGCCTCCCTGATGACAGGTAACAGCTTCCTTGTGGCGGACAGTCATCCGACGGATTTCTATGCCAACCACAGTATCCACATCTACCCTTCCGTATCGGATCCTGTCACCTTGATCGGCACGACGCCGGGCACCGGTGATGGTTCTTTCATGCGCCCCCTTGGGGTGGATGCGGGCACGGCGGGTGAGGTGTATGTCGCGGATTCCGGCAATCACAGGATCCAGGGTTTCCTTTCCGACGGAACTTTTTCCTGGGCCTTTGGTTCCTACGGGACGAATGCGGCGCAATTCAAGGAGCCGCGCGATGTGAGCCTCGGGGTTGGCGGGCGCCTGTATGTGGCGGAAACGGGCGGCAGCCGGCTCCAGGTATTGGATGTTGCTGCTGCGCCGGTTGTGGAATCCATTGCGTTACTCGGGTCCAGCGGATCCGGTTCCGGCCAGTTCAGGGCACCCCAGGGCGTTGCGCCTGCCATGGATGACGGGATCATCTATGTGGCCGATACATTCAATAACCGGGTGCAGAAACTGCGGGTTGTCCTGGATGGGGACAAGGACGGCATGGAGGATGTCTGGGAGGAATTGCACGGACTGGATTGCCACAACTCCGCGGATGCCTTTGAGGATCCGGATGGCGATGGCCTGCTGAATATCGGCGAATACCGGTTGAACACCGATCCGCAGCAGCGCGACACGAACGGCAACGGGGCCAGCGACGGCTGGGATGTGGCGCACGGGCTGAATCCGGCGAGTGCCGGCAGTTCATCGGTTGCGCCGCCGACGGTCCTGATCACCAGCGATGCAGGTGCGTCGGTGTTGCCTGGCATGGTTGTGCGCGTAACGGCTGCTTTCAGCGAGCCGGTCACGAATATTCCGGGGCCGAAACTGACGTTGGATGGCGGCGCGTTCCTGTGGCAGGCACCGATGGTCATGAGTGACGCCTCGACCTGGTATTACGATTACACGGTCCAGTCGGGGGATGACGGGGCGGTTAACGCCTATGTCGGTGGTGCAGTGGATATGGAAGGGTACAGTCTGGACTTGGATCCAACGATGGCATCGTCATTGTTCACGGTCGGGACGGTCTCCTCGCTTTCCATCGCAGGATTCAACGGATTCCCGCAGGCCTTGTCGTGGGAGGCGGTGCTGGACGGCATTTATCACATTCAGAGCTCGACGAATTTACTGCAGACGAACCTGTGGATCGATGTGGGGGCGGTCACATCGCCGGTTAACGGCATGCTGATCTGGACGAACACGACGCCGGAGACGAACCGGTTGGAGTTCTTCCGGATCCTGTGGATCAATGCGCCCTGATGTTTGGATGGAGACAGCAAGGAATGTCGATTGACGTGAGAACTATGAGGCCGATTGGATACGCATTCTTGTGCCTTGCCTTCCTTTTGGCCGGATGCTCCAGGCAGGAGCCGCCGGCTGGAAAGGGCAAGGAGAAGGTTGCCGTGAAGGCAAAGGAAGCTGCGGTTGCCAAGCCTGTGGAACCTGTGATGACCCAGCTGTTTACCAAGGCGGGTCAGCCGGTGCCCGCCCCGTTTGCAAAGCGGGGTCCCCGGACGCCGGAACAGGTGAAGGCGGACGACGAATCCATGAAGAAGGCCCGTGCGCGGATGTATGAGAACGCGCAGCGCTGGGTCAGGACGGCGGCTGAGAAGACGGTGGTCGAACTGGAGAAGAGTACAGGCGATCTGGCGGCATTGGAACAGAAGATCCGCTCCGAATCCGCGCCTGCGCGCGAGGCGTTCGAAGCGCGGCAGAAGGCGGATGCGGAGTATGAAACCCTGGTCGGCGCCATGCCCGAAATGCAGGAACTGCGGGCAAAGCTGGAAAAGGCGAAGCAGGCGTTTGTCAGCCAGATGACGAAATCCGGGCAGGGGGAACAAACCGACCCGTTGCGCGATGAATTGCTGGCTATTCATGGGGAAATGGTGGCGGCCGAGGCGAATGCCCGGAAGGAAAAAGCCGATTTTTCCCGTGTAATGGAAGCGCGCGAGGCCGCGGCGCGTGCGTATGAAAGTGAATTGGCGAAGAACACAGACTTCCAGTCATTGCAGGAGAAGCGAGTCGAATTGCAGAGTCAATACAACGGGTTTGTGGCCCGTTTGGCGGAATTGGTGAAACAGGAGAAGCAGAGACCATGAGCAAGACAAGCATTCCGATGATGAAGAAAGCGGTCAATCTGGTGCGCGGAGCCATCCTGCTGGCGGCGTTCGGACTGGCCTTCTCGGCGACCCCGGCATCGGCCTTTGGCGTGTTCACTTCGACCAGTCCGTCGTCGGGCGGCACGGCCTATGCAGCCGCAGCCACGGCGACGAACGGGCAGCAGGTCACGGTCTGGGTGTCCAATAATCCGGATTGGCAGTTCAGCCACTGGACGGTTTTCGGGTGTTCCCTTGTGGGTGCGTCGAACGCCTCTCCGAACAGTGTGATTGTCAGCGGAGATGCGATTATCATCGCGAATTTCATCAGCACGGCACCCACCTACAGCCTGACCCTGGTTGCCGGCGTGGGCGGGACAACATCCCCGACGGGAACGGTCACCGGGCTTCCCAAGGATTGGTTCAGCATATTGGCTACGCCCTCGGCAGGGTACACGTTTGACGGATGGACCGGCGCTGCCGGCGTGGAGAACGCCGCCGCTGCCAGTACGCGGATCTACATGGACGCCAACAAGACGGTTACGGCCAACTTCAAACCGCTGCTGAGGTACACAGGGTACGATCCGGCCGGGCCCGGAACAGCGTCCGTTACAACCAATCTGACCCTCGGCCAGTTGTTTACGGCCAGTGCGACGGTTCCGACGGTAGTGGTCGCGGCGGATCATCGCAGGCAGTGTGTAGGGTGGACGCAGGGTGCGGGCGACATTCCCGCCAGCGGTGCCTATTCCTACTATGGACCCTTCACGGTGTCCACGGCTTCCAGTAACCGCTGGGTATGGACCAATGAGTACCTGGTGGTGGTGAATGCGTCCACTGGTGCGGATGTGGTGGATTATCTGGGGAGCAACTGGTGGGTGCAGGGGACCACCTGGAGCTTGCAGGCCAAGCCGTTGCCCGGATATCTCTTCACCGGCTGGCGTGTGGGCTCCTCCAATGTTTCAGGTACGCTGAATCTGACCGTCACAGGGCCTGTGAACATCACGGCCAATTTCTCGGCAATCGGCGGCGATTCGGATGGTGACGCACTGCCGGATTCATGGGAACAACGGTTCAATCTGGATCCGTTGAACGGCAGCGGCAATGACGGGCCGGATGGCGATCCTGATCGCGACGGGCTGAGCAACTATGAGGAATTCACCATTCAGGCGACAAACCGGAACTGGTATGCCAACCCGTTGAGTGCCGATACAGATGGCGACGGAATGGATGACTTCTACGAGAGGTATTACATTGATCCGACAAACCTCACGGTGGAAGCGGCCCGGACCTTTATTTCCTCCGTGCTGGATTCCGGGGCTGTGTCGATCAACAATGGTCCGGAAGGGAATCCGGATACAGACTACCAGTGGAGTACGACGACCGGCTACCGGCTGACGAACAGGAAACTGCGGAATATAGATGAATGGCGCGGGCCGGACGCAATCGATCCCTGCACCTATTCCACGATTAATCTCGGGGATCCGCTGTATCCGTTCAGCACCAGTCGCGGTGCGGTCAAGATCAAGGTTGCCAATCCGGCTGACACGGACGACCAGAGCCGAAGCAACAGCCGTGACTCGGAAGAGGACGGAATGGATGACGGGTATGAGTTTACCTGGGACCAGTGGCAGCGGGCAAACGGCGGGACCAATGAGGTCTTTATTTATGGCGTAACCAACGCTGTCGAGCTTACGATTACCAACACGGTGCCGTTGTGGGATGGTGCGACCAATACGACCCGGCGTTATAATCCCAAGAGAATCCACGTGGATCTGGATGGGACCGATCCGAGCCCGGACCGTGATGTCCTGTATGATTACCTGACGGGTGGCGTATCCGCCTATTGGTATTCGGATATCATGGAGTACAATGCTTCCTCCTCCAATGCCTTCAGTTCGGGCATCGTGGGGGCGCCGCATAGCATTCGCCGCGACCAGACGCCGACTCCGGACGATCCGCCGCGTTGTTCGCATCCGTTCCTGATTGATTTTGACCAGGATGGGTTGCCCGACGGGTACGAGGTCATCTTCGGGTATGATCCCTGGACGCCTGTCACATCCGGATCCGTGCCGTCGGATGAAAAGGATAACCGGGATGATGACTGGATGGCCAAGATGTCGGCCGATGATTTGGATACCCTGCGCAATGCCGAGGTGTACGAAGCGGAAGACTTTGATCCCCGCACTGCATGGGCGGCAACCTATCCGGGGCCTGGTGACATTCCGGGCCCGGGAGCGGCTGCGTCCCCCAATACGGCGCCATATTCGGCCCGGGAGGAGATGTGGGGGCCTGATGGTGTGATGATGCTTGCGCCAAAGGGAACCACCGTGGAGCTTGATAATGCCTCCCATCCATTGAAGCCGGATACGGATGGTGATGGAATCTGGGATGGTTGGGAAGGGTATATGGGGTTGAATCCGGCTGACCCGGTGGATGGTAGCCTGGATGAGGATGGCGACGGCTTGTCCAACTGGCAGGAGTTCGAGAGTTTGGTCACGTCATCCACGAACCGTCTGGCGCTCACGCCGGTGACCAATTGGCTGAACAAGATTTTCCCGACCGATGTTAATAACGGGAACACCGACGATGACGATCTCTCGGACAGCGGTGAACGGGGCGCCTTTAATGGCGGTTTGGCCACAAGCGTCACCAATTTAGTCAACATTCCCGTCCATGATGGCTCAAATCTTGTGTATGTCGCGACACAGATGGTCTTCACAGCTTTCACGTGGAATGGCGCCTGTTATACGGCGGGTGGTTTGAATCCGACCTCCTGGGATACGGATGGCGATACATTGCCCGACCCCTGGGAAGCTGCGTTCGGGGGCGGCGCCAACGGCACGCTGGGCGATACTTTTGCTGATACGGATAACGACAAACTGCCCAACTACCTCGAATACATGACGGCGGCGACGTATCACTGGCAGTACGATGCCTGGACGCCGGGCCTGCCCTCCTATAACACCCGTGATTTCTTCCAGCGGCTGGCCAAGGAATGGGACTGGAGGGCGACGGATTGCGGTGAGGCGGCCCGCTACATTCCGCTTCTGACGCCCGGCGGCGCCATCCCGTATTCCAGCACGGATCCGGGTAATCCCGACTCCGATATGGACGGGATGGACGACTATTGGGAAATCTACCACGGGTTGTGTCCTGTGTACGGATTCTATTCCCTGCCGGCGAGCCGTGTCTATGAAGCGCCGATGGTCATCATTCCCGATTTCTTTCGCGATGCTCCATGGCTGGTGGGGGATCCCAGGACGGAGCCCTGGGCGA
Organism: uncultured bacterium; assembly: GCA_903908715.1. Taxonomy (GTDB): domain Bacteria; phylum Verrucomicrobiota; class Kiritimatiellia; order CAIKKV01; family CAITUY01; genus CAIVSY01. The sequence continues at coordinate 41,154 of CAIVSY010000111.1, read as the reverse complement.
TCGGAACGCCGGAAAGCGATCCGGACGGGGATGGTCTGCATAACGGCGGGGAAGCCGTGGATTTCATGAATGCCGACTATTCTCCGACCTACCACACGGACCCATCGCCGCTGTGGATGAGTGATCCGTATTATGCGAACAGCTTTGTGAACCTGTACTATACGCCGGGAACGTACTGGCCCAATGCCTGGGCGCCGTACCCGGATCCTCGTGACGGGCGCCCCACCTGGATGTATGACTTTGAAATGAACGAGGGGTTTGACACCGATAACGACAATGTCGGGGATTATCCTGAGTTGAACCAGACGTTCACGGATGCCCTGACGATGGAAAGCCCCATCAAGCGCCGTGCCCTTTATCTGCCGGCGGGCCGTGATGCCTATGTCCGGACGGACACGCCGTACCATTTCCTAGTGGATACCTTCCGTAGCTTTACGGTTGAGGCATGGGTCAAGCCGTTAAATCCAGGGTCGGGTGAGCGTCAGATTATCGTTGAGCGGCCAATCTCGGTCCCGGCGGGTAACCCGCTGGGCGGTGATCCCCTGCGGATCAATTTCCGTCTGGCCTTGGATCCGGCAGGTGTTCCGTACGTGGAGTACACAGGGGAAGGCGATCCGGTTATCTTCTATCAGGCAAAGGCCGCATCCATGACGCCGGTTTCGTCCACCAGTTGGACGCATTTGGCGGGGACCTATTCCGTTCCGATCCCGGGTGAGCAGCGCGGCCGCCTGACGCTCTACGTAAACGGCAAGATGGCCCAGTCCATCACGCCCAATGAATTGCCGGCTGTGGGTCGGTTCGGCAATGAAGGCTATGTGCGTCTTAGCGCCGCACCGTTTGTCATTGGCGCCGGCGACAACGTGCCAGGCGGAACTGTGATCCCAAGGCTTTTCATTCCACCGCCTTCACCTCATAGCTTCTTCAAGGGGTGGATTGATGAAGTCCGTATCTGGGACGGCAGCCGGAGTCAGACGGATGTCGTGTCCGGCATGAAGCGCCGGATGAAGCAGGCCGACGTCCTTGCTTTTGCGAATACTACAAGCCGGATCTACGGCTTGTACACGTTCGATGACCTGCCGGATCCGGATCACTCGCCGGTTTCTCCGGAGGGGTATGACATTGTCCATTTGAACAATCGACCGGCGGACTATGTTGCGGCGTGGTTCTGGGCGGGCAGTCCGGAAGTCTCTATGCGCTATACGGACTACACCTATGTCCCCTGGGTCGAAAATACTGCGGCCCACATACCGGAACGGCCCGCTGTGGATCTGGGCGATCCGCGCCGCGAGACGGAGATGATCTATGCGAATTCTGGCAATCCGTACAACTTCCGGTACTTCACCCAGCCGGATATCATGGAAGAGATCAATCCGCTCAGCGGCGGCTTCATCTACAGCCAGCCGACGGCGGCGAGCTATCCGCTGTTCACTGATTGCCTGCCGCTACGCTGGGCCGAGGCGGATGAGGATGTCGCCATGTGGGATGGCGGCGGGGTGCCGGCGGAAACGGCGTTCGATTCGGATGCCGACGGGTTGCCTGATCAGTGGGAAGAAACGTTCGGCTTGAATCCTCTTGATTCCTCCGGGGCGAACGGCGCCTTCGGTGATCTGGATGGCGACGGTTTGACGAACTTTGTGGAATTCCGGTGCGGTCTGAATCCTTCCAGTGGTGATTCGGATGGTGATGGAATTCCGGATAAAAACGAGGATAGCGATGGTGATCGCCTGATCAATCTGCAGGAGCTGACCCGGGAGACCCTGCCGGATGACAAGGATACCGATGATGACGGGTTGACGGATTGGGAAGAGGTAACAGGTTTCACGGATCCGTCCTATGTCCGCCCTGCGACGAGTCCCCTGCCGACACAGGCGACCGATCCTCTCAATCCGCTGGAGCCCGCCGTGCCGCGGTCCGTCTATTTGAACGGGAACGCACGGGTCATCGTGCCGCCCAGTAACAAGCTGATGTCCGAAAGCTGGACGCTGGAAATGTGGGTTAAGCCGGACACGAACAGCAACGGCGGAGTGTTGGTCAGTCGTTTCGTCAACGGTTTGATGCCGGGGCAGAGCGGCATCAATTACGAGATGGGACTTAGTACAAACGCGCCGGCAGGCCAGTTGCGGCCGTACATCCGGTACTCCACGACGACGAACAATGTGGAAAGCGAAGTCCGCTTGAGCGGGGCTGAGGCAACAGCACAACTGGATCCTGCCATAACCGTAACGATTCCAAAGGACGAGTGGACGCACCTTGCGGGAACGTATGACAGCATGTCCAACAGTCTGGCCTTGTACATTAATGGAACACTCGCGACGTGGCGAAACGATGCCATTGATCTGCCGCCGACGGTGTTCGGATACGCTGTGGATCACGATCAGGATGAGGTTACGATCGGTGCGTCCCGTTCCGTTGGGGCAGTGACCAATGGATATATGGGGTATGTGGATGAAGTGCGAATCTGGTCGTTGACGCGGTCGGCTGCCGAGATCGCCGGGCGGTATAATGCGCCCGAAGCGCAGATGAGCACGGCATCCGGATTGATTCCGCTCAAGAACCGGACCGTGACAGCCTTGGGCGGAGTAAGCTCTGAAATCCTGGCGTTACCTGCCGGTCAGCCGATCCATGCCTTGGTCCAGTTTGATTCCAAGGCAACTGCGGCGGCCAGGGATCAGTTGGAATCTGCTGGAATCAAGGTGTTGAATCATGTCAGCGATTATGCCCGGATGGTGACAGCCACCCGCGAGCAGTTGGTGGCGTTGGGTAGTGCGGTCCGCTGGACGGGGTTGTTGAAGGCTGGGGATAAGATCTCCGCCAGATTGAATGTGGACGGCAGCCATCTCGCCCGCAAAGTCCTTGTGCAGTTCCACAATGATGTGACGCAGGCAGCGGCACTGCAAGCGGTGCAGGAGGCTGGCGGAACGGTTTATCAGGACAAGTTCCTTGTGGCGACCTACCTTGTGGCAACGGTCAGTGATGCCCAGGCTGCGGCCCTGGCTGCGAATGATGGGGTTGCCTGGATGTTGCCGGCTGCTGACTACCTGACATCCGGCGGGCCGGTCCGCTTGCGGTCGGCGCATACGTCCGGAGGGTTGGAGCCTGCTCCCTTCTCTGTGGAGGGTGAGGGATGGGATGGCCCTGGCCGCGGATCCTGCGAACTGACGTATTTCTTCCTTAACGAAACTGCCAAGTTGCCTCCGGCTGCGGCCCGGCAGTGCGTGGAGGATCAGTTAAGGAAGTGGGAGGAAGCAGCGGCGATCACGTTCTCCGAAGCGACCCAGGCGGGCCTGCCGAAATCCTTGGATATTGGATGGTTTACGGGAGCGCATGGCGATGATGCGGACTTTGACGGAGCTGGCGGAACGCTGGCCCACGGATACCTCCCCAACGACGTGACTTCGGAGCCGATTGCCGGCGATTTGCATTTTGACGATGATGAGCCGTGGCAGATTGGTCTTTCGGGCCCCGGTGTTGATCTCGAGAGCACTGCGTTGCATGAAATCGGTCATAATCTCGGGTTGGGCCATTCTGACGATCCGAAGGCCATCATGTATCCAATCTATGATCCAACCGTGCCCCCGATTTTGACTGCGGACGACATTGCCGGTATTCAGAGACTCTACGCGTTGCCGGTAACAGGTCCCCTGTCCGGTGTGTCGCTCTTCCGGTTTGATGATGGTGGACTGACAGCCCAGGACTTTTCCATGGTCGGCGATTGGCTGACGGGGTGGTCTTTTGCGGCGCGGTTGGACGGGGCGGTCTTTTCGACCAGTGAAACGCCGCTGCTGACCAAGGACTCCGATGGCGACGGTATGCCCGATTGGTGGGAGATGAGTTATGGGCTTGATCCGTACAGTAGCACAGGCATCAGCGGTGCCAACGGCGATGTGGATGGCGACGGACTCGTGAACCTGTATGAATACTGGTGCAACACTGACCCTCGGCTACGGGATAGCAACGGGAATGGTGTTACCGATGCCAACGAGGATTCGGATGGGGATGAACTGTCGAACTTGGGCGAGGTGGCTGTGCACGGGACGAATCCCGGAGATCCGGACACGGATGATGACGGGGTGGCGGATGGCGCGGAACTCGATCCGCTGGTGGTGAAGGCGGATGGGCGTACCTTGACAAGCCCGGTGGATTCACGGAGTCCGCTGGTACAGCGTGCGATGGTGTTGACGGGCGCGGCCTATCCGGTGCCGGGAATCGTGGACGGCGCCTCGGACCGGCTGGATCTGAATGCTGGAACAACAAACGGGGCCTGGACGTTGGAGGCTTGGGTGAACCTTGCGACGGATGGCCAGACAGGTTCAGTCATTGAGCGGAAGATGCCAATGGGGCGTACAGGGTATGCGCTACGCGTGGTGGGCAACTCGCCGGTGGTGGAGTTCACGACTGAGACGGGGCGGCGATACTGGGCGGGGGCGAACATGGTGTTGCCGTCGAACACCTGGGTGCATCTGGCGGGCGTGTGGAATGCCGGCAACAAGACCCTGAGGTTGTTTGTTGACGGTGTGGCGTACCAGGCGCAGCAGTGTCTGGAGATTCCGGCGACCGGAGCCGGGGACGTAGTGATGGGCGAGGGGTTGACCGGATATCTGGATGAAGTCAGGATCTGGGATGCGGCCCGCACGGCTGATGAGATTTTGTCCAATATGCGACTGTTCGGTGGAGAGTTTGTCCAGGGGACATTGAACGAGAATTCGGCCTCGTATAAGGGCGTCTTCTTCCCGGATGGGGAGCTGGCATTTGCGGATGCTGTTTTTGCCTATTCCGGCGGAACTAACGCGACCGAGAACCTGTATGACGATCCTGAAAAGGCATTGGGCATCCCCGACAGTGACGGCTTGAACGGCAATTGGGTCAGTCTGGGTCGTTCAGACCTCGTTGTATCCAGCACAGGGGTCACTTTCAGCACGGGTTTCGTCTGCCTGCAGTTCACCAACACACTGCTGCATGGAAGCGGGGACATCCGTCCCGACTTGTATGTGTTCCAGGACCTGGTCGAAGGCGAGCGTTCATTCGTGGCCATCAGCCGCGATGGAAACCTGTGGGTTCCGGTCGGATATGCCGACAGCAGTGTCTCTGGAATTGATATTGATCCGTACATCGAATCAACCGAGGACAGTTACCGGTTTGTCCTTGTGTTGGATGCGGGCGACAATCCGGAAGCGGCGTATGGCGGTTTTGGCCGTCCGGGCCCGGATCTGGATGCGGTGGGACTAGTCAGTTACCTGAAGGCTCCGCTGGCGTGGTACCCGTTCGATGATGGCGAGAACACGACAGTCACCAACTTGTTGACGGGTGGCGTCACCGGACACGGAGCGGAGGATTTTGCGAATCCACTAAATTGGGACTATGCCTTGGCTGGTATTACGTTCGCAACGAACGTGCCGGTGGACCTGATAGGCGAAGCCGATGCCGATGCGGATGGATTGCCGAACTGGTGGGAAGCCCTGAACTTTGACGGAGATGCTTCCGCGACAAACGACCTCGACGAGGATGGCCTGAATAACCTGTATGAGTTCTATTGCGACACCAATCCGCATGACAACGATAGCGACAATAACGGGGATTGGGACGGGGTTGAGGATTGTGATGGCGATGGCCTCGAAAACCAGGATGAGCAGTGGCACCTGTCGGATCCATGGCTGGCGGATACGGATGACGACGGCATCGGTGATTTGGCCGAAAAGGTTTCCGGAACCAACCCGTCCAGTTCCCAGAGCCCGCAATACCAGCGCGGAATCATCCTGCCGGGCACGGCGGGCAGCTATGTCGAAATGCCGCTGTACAGTCGCTTCGCCCTGAAGGAATGGACCCTGGAAGCCTGGATCTGCCCGACGGCGAGCCAGGCGGCGAATCTGATCTACCGCGAGGCTCAGCCGGGGGATCCTAATTTCTTCCTCGGACTGAACTCGAGCATGAATCCGGTCGCCGGGTTCGGGACCAATGTCCTGACGGCGTCAACGGTTGTGGCGTCGGGTGGCGCGATGACCACCGTTTCGAACTGGACCCATGTTGCGGCGACCTACCAGGTCAACGGGCAGTACCTGCGCCTGTATGTCAATGGCGCGGAAGTGACCAATATGATCTGCCCGCGGAACCCGAACGTGGGCGGTGTCGGACCGGTTGTCCAGCGGATCGGCGAGGGCTTTGCCGGCGCGATGGATGAGGTGCGGATCTGGAACGTGGCGCGCGGATCGAATGACCTGATGGAGACCCTGTCGGAACCGCTGACCGGTGCTGAGCCGGGACTGGTTGCGTATTACCGCTTCGATGATGGCACTTCGTATCGCGCGGGGGTTGTGGGAACCAGCCGGAACCAGGCATGGGACCACGGCCAGGTGGAGGACTTCACCGCAGGGTATGAACGGAACTGGGAACAGGACTGGCGGGATGCGGCTACCATTGTCGGCGCCGTTACGTGGACGAACCTGCCGTACAGCGTGCCGGTTCTCATTGCGCTGGACTCCGATGGCGACGGCCTGCCGGACTGGTGGGAAAGCCAGTATCTCGGATGCGGGTTGGATCCTCTTTCGGCGGCGGGTGATGCGGGAGCCTACGGCGATCCGGATGCGGATGGCATCATCAACCTTGATGAATATCGCCAGCGTAGCAACCCCTGTGTGGCGGATATTCTGACGGTCAATCCCCTGACCCTGGATGTACAGGTCGGGCATTCCACGACGGCTACCGTTGCCTTCATCATGCGAACGGGGATGACGAATGCTACTGTGAATGTCTTTAGCAGCGATGAGACCCTGTTCACAGTCGAACCTGCCACACTGACCTTTGACGCGGCTACTACCAGTGCGGTTGTGACCATCACGGGTGTGGCGCTGGGCGAGGGGCTGGGCGCAAATGATGGCGTGCTGATGATGGTGGGCAGTGCAGGCGGAGCCTCGGTTCCGGTGACCGTCTACAACGGTGTAAGCCTGACGCTGGGCATGACGCTGGCACAGGACGGGAATGTTGTTGCGGGCGATACGGCCACCATGAGCATCGGCCGGCAGAGAAGTGTCGGCTCGATATTGCAGCCGCAGGAAATCACCTTGAGTGTGGCAAACTCGAACCTTCTGTCCGTGCCGGCAACAGTCACGATTCCGGCTGGAACCGACATGATCTGGTTCCCGGTGACCGGTGTGGCGGTCGCCTCGAATGTCATGGTCAAGGCGGAGGCGCCGGGTTATCCGCACGCGGATTATCCGGTCAGCGTGTCCGCTCCGTCGATATCGGTGATCCAGGACGGTGTTCCGACGAATATCGTCGTGGTGCCGACGGGTGCGGTAACCCGTATCCAGATTGCCCGCGGGAGCAATCAGGAGGCGGCGCCCCTGAGGCTTTCGATTCAATCCTTCGACAGCGACGTGGTTTCCTTTGCGACGAACTATGTGGAATTCGCGGCGCGGGACTCGGTGGAGTGGATTGACCTGGTCAGCGGAGGTGTTCCCGGAACCGTACTGATGCGGATCTCCTCGGGGATCTGGTATGAGGATTATGTGGTAACGGTGATCGGATCGGTGGGCGTGGATAATGGCCCGTATGCCGATCCGGACGGGGACGGTTTGTGTAACCTCTATGAAGGTTTCGCCGGGACGAACCCGAACGACTGGGATACGGACGACGATGGATTCGGCGACTACGACAGCCGCCAGGGGCCGGGCTACCGGACGTATGGGGAACTCTACGACGATGGCGACGGGATTCCGGATTCGTGGGAGATTCAATACGAGGGTCCTTGCCAGGAAACCGGCATCCGCGGATTGGATCCCGCGTACTATGACGCACAGCTGGACCCGGACCGGGACGGCTGGAGCAACTACGCGGAATACATGAACGGCACGGATCCGCTGAAGAGCGCGTCGCACCCGGTGCCCGTGGTGGCCCTGCACTTCCGGTACAGCGGCATACTCGGCCCCGACATCGACCGTGCCCTGACCGGCACCGGTACGGCCGATGAAGGAACGGGAGATGGCGAGGGTGGTACCGGTGATCCTGCAGCGGGTGATACGACCAATGAGGTCACAGCCGCCAAGGCGATCGTGCTGAACTTCTACACGACGCCGAACATGGATGGTCACCCGGATGCCACCATGCAGGTGAGCAGTGGCTCCACGAACCTGACGGTGTTTGACGTCGGCTGGGTCCGCGAAGGCAATAACTATGTCTTTGCGTATCTTGACGATGACGGCGACGGGGAATGGAACCCGGACCGCGAGCCGGCCGGTATCGGCCAGTTCCAGCCGATCAATATGGGTTGGGGCGCGATCAATAACGTTGAGATCGGGTTGACGGACAAGATGCCGGGGTATTCGCGGTTCGCCTGGGAGGCTGACCCGACGGTCCTGCTCCATAACGTGACAAACGCCATCACCGGCGGGATCCAGCGCAATGTACTCGGACCGCGGAATTACTGGCATGAAGGCGACTGGTTGAGCCTTGGCCGGTTCGGGTCACCCACGGGAACGCTCGTGTTCCTGATTTCGACCAATGTCTCGCTGGCCGACTACAAGACGAATGTGGTGGTTATGGCGCCTGCGGTGACGCTTGCGACGCCGACCGTGCACACGCCGCATGACACGGTGTTCGTGTACGCCCGCAATGAACTGGAGTTCATCCGCGACACCAACGCCACGGCCTACCGCCTGCAGATCGCGACGGCCACCAACCTTGCGCCGATTATCACGGTATCCAATATTGTGCCCTACATGGATAGCCTGAACATCAGCAAGGCGGCCCTGCCGGTCTATGCGGGGGACAACTATGTGCCCACAAACGGGAACTATGCGTCCTCCACGTGGACGAACGGCAGATACTGGGTGCGCGTGCAGGCCTTGACGCCGAACACGCAGTCGGCCTACTCGCCATGGAGTGCGATCAACTTCAACCTGCAGGAGCCTGCCGCGGGCGGCAAGTCGATGATCAGCGGCGATGTCTATTACTTCGGCAAGGTCTCGCGCGGGTATGGAGCCGGGCAAACCAGCAACCTGACAGTGATCGTGCAGGCCTTCGAGTCGCCGGGCTTCAGCGGTGTGGCGGATGCGCAGGTGCAGATCTCCTATGCCTGCGATACCAATGCGCCGTCGGCGAACAAGGGGAGCTACAGCCTGAAGGGGCTCGCGACAAAGACCTACTATGTGCGGGCATTCATCGACTGCAACGGCAACAGGACCCTGGACGGGTTTGAGCCGATGGGCTTCGCCCGTATCCCGGCCACGGGAACGGAATATCAGCCGATGATGGTGGCGCTCACCAGCCAGTCGCCCTCGGTGGAGACCGGTGTGCGGATCGTGATCCGTGACCGCGATACCGATGACGACCAGCTGTCGGATGGCTGGGAGTGGATGTACTATGGCACGCTGGGTCGCGGCGCGTATGACATCGGCACCAATACACTGACGTTGCTGCGCAACTACGAGATCGAGCCTTATGACCTCGATCCGACCAAGCCGGACTATGATGGGGATGGCCTGGAGGATGTGTTTGAGATTATCTACTCGGACGGCATCACCTATGCGCAGTATCAGGCTGGGCAAAGCGGGAATACGGATCACTATGAGCCGTATCCGCGCAGCGCCACCAGCGAAGGGACCGACCTGAATCCGACCCTCTGGGATACGGATGGGGACGGACTCTCGGATGGCTATGAGATCCTGAACGGACTCAATCCGCTGGATCCGGATGGCGATGCCGACGGTGACGGGGTCAGCGATGCCCAGGAGGTCCTGGTAACCCGGACTTCCGCCGTGGCTGCCTCCGACGTGCTGAGGGTCAAGCAGGTGGCTGTCGTGACGCCGGCGGAAGGGTTCTTCAGCCTGACCTGGACCGGCAAGGATGGAGTCAATTACCAGGTGCAGTACAGCGATGACCTGAAGACATGGCAGGACGCTCCGCAGGGCGCCTTCTCGGGGGCGGCTGAGCACTTGTATGTCGAGGAGTCGCCCGTTGTGCGCGTCAGGTACTTCCGGGTTGTGACGAAGTAGGGCAAGAATGGCAAGAATGGTTAATGGTTGATGGTTAATGGGGAATGGGAAAAGGGGAGCAGATGGGAAATGGCAAGAGAATGGGTGGGATTTCTTGTCTTCCATTAACCATCAACCATTCTTCTTCCCATTGACCATGCTTTCTTGACCTGTTGGTGATGTTGGTGTAGTTTCCTGAGAATGCAAAGGAGAGGAAGCGCGAGATGAAGAACTTGATTCGTAATCTACTGGTTGTGTGCATGGGTGTGGGTCTGGTGGGCTGCGAGTGGCAAGGCGGCGGGGATAGCGGTTCCTGGAACGACCGTTATAATTTCGTTAACTTCAGCGGCAATTACCGGGGAGCCAACGGTTATCTTGTGAGCGAGTATTCGATGGCTTCATCCAGTTCGTCCTCTTCCTCTTCCAGTGGTTTCATTCCGCCGATCCAGACTGTCAGCGGTTCCTTTTCCGGAAATTCGATCTCGTTCACCACGGCGTTTGTCCCGGTCAAGCCCGGATCCGTGACGGTCTATTTCGATAACGGGGCGAAAGGTTCCGTTACGGATAATGGTTCGGGCCAGATTTCCGGCGCCTACCTGAACGCAATCCCGGGGCCGCATCCGGCTTCGGGAACGATTGTGTACGGGAACGGCCAGGTAAGCATTTTCTTCCCGGACATCCTTGGGTTGCAGAATGCCAGCGTGACCGTCCGCTACACGGTGGATACGGGTTCCGGTTCCGGCGGCAGCGGCGGATATACACCGGGAACCACGAAAATCAAGATCTACGCCTTTAATGTCTTCCAGGAAGGCAACAAGCTCCGGATCGTGGATAATAACGGCAGCACCTACGAGGGAAGTTTCGGCAGTATCCGCACGACGAGCGGTGCCGACCAGGATACGACCTTCCCGACCTATTCAAACGGCGATCAGATCATGGCGCAGTTCGAGGTCAAGGGACGCAGTGCCGCCAACATCGCCGTGCAGATGGTGGGGACCTTCCAGGCCACGATTGCGGGGGTGACCGCGAGTGCCGATGGCGGTACCACGAGCATGCGGTTGACGGATCGCCGGATCCTGGGAACCTGGGTCGAGAGTGGCGGCGTAACGGGCGATATCAACGGCATGGCGTCGTCTGTTGAGGTTGCCACAACAACGGACACAGGCACGACGACGACTCCGTAAGACTGCAGGAAGCATCACGAGCGGGCCAGGCGCTGATTCCATCAGGCTTGGCCCGTTTGCTTTGTGGCCCACACTTTGAGGATGGCAGCGCCTCAATCACCGGTCGGTCGCCCTGCCATTCGAGACCTCCCTGCGGTGCGGCCATCGCACTGCGACCGCGTTGCCTTGGCATTACTTCCTCTTTGCCTTTCCTATTGCCAATTCTGTACAGTACAGCCTGATCAAAAAGGAGGTTGGGATCATGAATATCCGGTATTTGCTGGTTGTCCTCATCGCTTTGTTTGCGTGTTCCTGGTCAATGGCGCAGAACCTCACGGAGGCGCCTTTGGCCCCGCCCATCCCCGTTCCGGACGAGGCGGTCAATGCGGCTCCTCAGCCCCCGCCTGCGGCTTTGGCCGGGCCTTCGGCCGCGCAACTCGCCGACGAGGCGGAAGCCCTGGTGAAGTCCAACAAGTTGGCCGATGCCCGCGAGAAGTGGCTGGCAGCCCTGGCACTCAGTCCCGAACCATCCATCCGTGAGAAGGTGGAGGCCCGCCTGGGCGAAATCAGCCTCGAATTGATCCGCAAGCCATGGCCCATGCCGGAGAAGGTGGATTACGTGGTGCAAGGCGGCGATTCGATCCGGTCGATTGCGAACAAATACGGAACCACAGTGGAAATGATTGTCCAGGCGAATGAATTGAAACGGCCGGACATCATCAATCCCGGAAAGCGGCTCCGTGTGTTTGGCGGCCGGATGTCGATCGAAGTCAGCAAGTCGCGCAATGATATGCTGCTGACGGCCAACGGGAGATTTTTCAAGCGCTACAAAGTGGGGACAGGCAAGTATGACCGGACTCCCGTCGGATCGTTTACGATCAGCGATCGCATCAAGGAGCCGGTCTGGTGGCGCGATGACGGGAAGACCGTACCCTTCGGCGACAAGGAGAATATCCTGGGAACGCGCTGGATGGCCCTGAAGGCGAACGGAAATACACCCGCTGTGACGGGGTATGGGATTCACGGAACATGGGACAATGAATCCATTGGCAAGTCGGAAAGCGCCGGATGCATCCGGATGAGAAACCAGGATGTTGAGGAGTTGTTCGAGTTGGTTCCAATCGGAACGGCGGTGGTGATTGGGGAGTAGGGGAGAGGGAAGAATGGTTCATGTGGGGATGGGAGCGGGGTGATGGAGCCTGGGGTAATTACGCGTGTTGAAGACATGCCGGTTTTTCAATTGTTCTGTGAATTGGCGTTGGAGGTCGAACGGATCAGTCGTGGGTATCCCCGTGACTTCGGATGGCTCAGAGGGCAAAACTGAGATCCTCGGAATCCGTATGTGCCAATATGACAGAGGGGTTTTATTCGCAATATAGCACAGAGTATCTGCAGGGTCTGTTCCGATGTCGTCGTGAAGCGCGCGAGACACAAACTCATTTACGATATGCGGCGGATGTCGCTATATTGGACAAGATTGGTTGCGAGTCCTTGCTGAGAGGGTATGAAGATGGAATTCAGCAACTCAACAACGGGATTGGCAGTATTGAGAGGAAGATCGCGGGCAAAGGGAAAGGCAAGACCAGGGACTCATCAGTCAAGGAGCCCAGCTGTGAATGCGGGTGTGAAATCGTTGGCGATTTTATTCCATTAACCATTAACCATCAATATTACTATGCATCCTTATCGTACTCATACTTGCGGCGAGTTGCGGATGGACCACGTCGGGCAGACGGTACGTGTTTCCGGTTGGGTATTCCGGAAGCGCGACCATGGTTCCCTGCTGTTCTTTGATTTGCGCGACCACTACGGGTTGACCCAGGTTGTGGTGCAGCCGGACCGTTCCTTCTTCGAGGAATGCCAGAGAATCCGCTCGGAGAGCGTGATCATTGTGACCGGTCGGGTGGTCGCCCGCAGCGAGGAGACCATTAACGAGACACTTCCAACCGGCAGGATAGAGGTCGTGGCCGAAACCCTTACGATCGAAAGTATGGCGGACCCGCTGCCGTTCCAGGTGAATATTGACGATGATGGCCCGGAGGAGACCCGCCTGAAATACCGGTTTCTGGATCTTCGCCGGGAACACCTCCACAAGAACATCATGCTCCGTTCGCAGGTGATTGCCAGCTTGCGCCGCCGGATGATGGCCCAGGGTTTTACGGAGTTCCAGACCCCCATCCTGACAAGCAGTTCGCCGGAAGGAGCCCGGGATTACCTGGTGCCCAGCCGTGTCCATCCGGGCCGCTTCTATGCCCTGCCGCAGGCGCCCCAGCAATTCAAGCAACTGCTCATGGTGTCTGGGTTCGATCGCTATTTCCAGATTGCGCCCTGTTTCCGTGATGAGGACGCACGCGCCGACCGTTCGCCGGGAGAATTCTACCAGTTGGATATGGAGATGTCTTTCGTGACACAGGATGACGTCTTTGCCGTGGTGGAGGATGTCATCCATGGGGTCTTCACGGAGTTCTCCAATTGGACGATCGACTCCACGCCGTTTGTGCGGATTCCCTACGCGACGGCGATGGTCAAGTACGGGACGGACAAGCCGGACCTGCGGATCCCGATCGAGATGCAGGATGTTTCGGACCTCTTCCGCGCCTCAAAGTTCAATGCCTTCCGGGGCATGGTGGAGAAGGGTGGCGTGGTGCGGGCGATCCCCGTCAAGGGGATTGCCGATAAGCCGCGGAGTTTCTTCGACAAACTGGTGGAGTACGCGCAGTCGCTGGGAAGCAAGGGATTGGCCTACCTGGTCTGGGAAGGCGGGGCTATCAAGGGGCCGATCGCCAAGTTCCTATCGGAGGAGGAACTCAAGGCCCTCGCCGCAAGAGGGGGGATGACGGACGGGGACGTGATGTTCTTTGTCAGCGATATGGTTCACACTGTCAACAAGATCTGTGGCGATCTACGGACTAAGCTGGGGCGCGATCTGGATCGGATCGCGAAGGGTGTCTATCGCTTCTGCTGGATCGTGGATTTTCCGATGTTCGAGTTTGACGAGGAGACGCGGACGGTCGGGTTCTCTCATAATCCGTTCTCCATGCCCCAGGGCGGGATGAAGGCCCTGTGCGAGAAAGATCCGCTGGAAATCCTGGCCTATCAGTACGACATTGTGTGCAACGGGGTGGAACTTTCCAGCGGCGCGATCCGCAATCACAGCCCGGAGATCATGTACAAGGCGTTCGAGATTGCCGGGTATCCGGCCTCGGAGGTGGATAAGCGGTTTGGCGGGATGATCAATGCCTTCAAACTCGGCGCCCCCCCGCATGGCGGTATCGCGCCCGGAGTGGACCGCATGGTGATGTTGCTTAGCGGAGAGAGCAATATCCGTGAGGTTATCGCCTTCCCGATGAACCAGAAGGCGCAGGACCTGATGATGAACGCGCCCAACACCGTGACGGAAAAGCAGTTGCGGGAATTGCATATTAAGCTGAATCTGCCAAAGGAGAAGAATTCAGAAGTCAGGAGTCAGGAGTCAGCTACTATTTGATTTTGGCCAGCAACTTGGGGTATGGGCAGACAGATGCACTAATGGGTGATGTCGAGGAGTTAAGCCGGTTGCTTTATGGGTATTCTTCTGCCATTCTGACTCCTGAATTCTGGCATCTTTCCCTATGATCCGGACTGGAATAGGTTTCGATATCCACCGCTTTGAGGCGGGGCGCAGGCTGGTCCTGGGCGGCGTGGAAATCCCGTCGCCGGAAGGCTTGGAGGGCCATTCCGATGCCGATGTGCTGTGTCACGCGTTGGCGGACGCCCTGCTGGGCGCGGTGGCCGACGGGGATATCGGCCAGCATTTCCCGAATAGCGATCCGAAATGGAAGGATGCCGACAGCGTGGAGTTGCTGCGCCACGTGGTTGGGAGGGTGCGGGCTAAGGGATTCCGGGTGGTGAATGTGGATGCCGTGGTTACGGCGCAGAAGCCCAAGGTCATGCCCCATGCCCAGGCTATGCGGGCGAGACTCGCCCCCGTGCTGGGAGTGACGGTCGAGGAGGTTTCCATCAAGGCGACGACCATGGAAGGGCTCGGCGCAATCGGTCGGGCCGAGGGAATAGCCGTAATGGCCGTGGCGACAGTCAGTCGCGGCGCGTAGCGGGCCCCTCTCACGGGGGAAGAGTCGCGGCGCATAGCGCCTCCTGTCTGCCAACTTCCGTCTTCTGGATTCTGGCTTCCTGATTCTGGATTCTGACTTCCGGAATTGTGTTCCCCTTCCTTCTGGATTCTGACTCCTGAATCCTGTATTCTCCCCTCGACAAATGAGAATCTACAACACATTGAGCCACCAACTGGAGGAATTCGTTCCGCTGGACGGGAAACGCGTCCGCCTCTACACCTGCGGCCCGACTGTCTACAATTTCGCCCACATCGGCAACTTCCGCGCCTATATCTTCGAGGATCTCCTGCGCAGGGCGTTGAAGTATTTCGGCTACGAGGTGTTCCAGGTGATGAACCTGACGGATGTGGACGACAAGACGATAGCCGGCTCAATCAAGGCCGGTGTCTCGCTCGATGCCTTCACGAAGACCTACAAGGATGCGTTCTTTGCAGACCTGAAGGCTCTGGGCATTGAGCCGGCGGAACGATATCCGGCGGCGACGGACCACATTGCTGAAATGATCGCCATGATCCGGATACTTCTGGAGAAGGGGCACGCCTATCGATCGGAGGACGGATCCATCTATTTCAGCGTTTCGAGTTTTCCCGCATACGGGAAACTGGCCCACCTCGACATGGCCGGTCTGCGGCCGGGTGCGCGGGTCAAGCACGATGAATACGAGAAGGAAAATGTGGCCGACTTCGCCCTGTGGAAGGCATGGGACGAAAAGGATGGCGGCGTCGTTTGGGATTCCCCCTGGGGCCGCGGCCGGCCGGGCTGGCATATCGAGTGCTCGGCAATGGCTATGAAGTATCTCGGCGAAAGTTTCGATCTGCATACCGGCGGCGTGGACAACATTTTCCCGCACCATGAGGATGAGATCGCGCAAAGCGAGGCGACAACCGGCAAGCCTTTCGTGAAATACTGGATGCACTGCGCCCACCTCGTGGTGGACGGGCGCAAGATGTCCAAGTCGCTGGGCAATTTCTACACACTCCGGGACATTCTCGGGAAGGGATATGTCGGTCGCGAAATCCGATACGTCCTGATGGCAGGCCATTACCGGCAGTCGCTCAACTTCTCGTTTGACGCTTTGAATGCGGCACGGGCATCGCTACAGCGGCTGGATGAATTCCAGGGACGGTTGGGGGCAGCGAAAGCAGCCTCACCCCAGCCCTCTCCCATAAAGGGAGAGGGAGGCATTCGTGGAAAGGATGGATCTTCCTTTGCGGCAACGGCGGCAGGCCCTCGCCCTGCTTCCTCTCTCCTTGCGGGAGAGGATGGAGGTGAGGGGGTTCCGCTGCCCGAATGGGCGGCCGCGGCAAAGCGGAAATTCGAT
This sequence comes from uncultured bacterium, assembly GCA_903908715.1. GTDB lineage: Bacteria > Verrucomicrobiota > Kiritimatiellia > CAIKKV01 > CAITUY01 > CAIVSY01. The sequence continues at coordinate 24,593 of CAIVSY010000111.1, read as the reverse complement.
GCAGCGCTTTCGGAGGATTTGAACCTTGCGGAGTCGCTGGGTGCCCTGTTCGACATGGTGCATGCGGGGAACCGGGCCATGGACGCGGGTGAGGTGTCGCCGCAACAGGCGGTGTCCGTGATGGTTCTCCTGGAGTCGCTGGATAAGGTCCTTGGTTTCCTGTCGAAGCCGGAGGAAGTGATACCCAGGGAAGCGATGGATTTGCTGGAGCAACGGCAGAATGCCCGGAAAGCGAAGAACTGGGCCGAGGCTGACCGGGTGCGGGATGCCTTGGCTGCGCTTGGCTGGGTGGTGCAGGATACCCCCCAGGGTCCGAAGTTGAAGAGGAAATAAAGGAGTGAATCCGGAATTCGGGAGTCAGAATTCAGAATGAAAGCGAAGAGTCATGGGATTGGCTTGTTTATTCGCGGTATTATTCTGGATTCTGAATTCTGACTTCTGAATTCTTGTGGAGCATGACTTCACGCGGCAGATTCATCACATTTGAAGGTCCGGAAGGGAGCGGGAAATCCACTCATATCCGGAGATTGGCGGCCAGGCTGGAGGCCGCGGGCCATAAGGTTCTGCTGACCCGGGAGCCGGGCGGCACCCCTACCGGCGAGGCAATCCGGCGGATCCTGCAGCATGATGCCACGGGGGAACCGATTTCCCCGGAAGCGGAATTGCTTCTATTCGAGGCCAGCCGGGCGCAATTGGTGCGTCATGTCATTGATCCGGCACTGGCCTCGGGTACATGGGTGCTGTGCGACCGTTTTATGGATTCTACAACGGCATACCAGGGCTATGGGCGCGGGTTTGATATTGAAACAGTATTGGACATCAATCGCTTCGCCGTAGCCGGGTGTGAGCCGGACCTGACATTGCTGATGGATGTCGATATCCGGGAAAGCCTTCAGCGGATGGAAGGCCGTAATCGGTTGAACCAGACCGTGAACGACCGCATTGAACGTGAGGATGTGGCGTTCCATGAACGGGTCAGGGCGGGCTTTCTCGCCTTGTCGCAGAAGTGGCCGCGGAGGATCCGGGTCATTCACGCCATGCGCCAGGAGGACGAGGTGGCGGCCTCGGTGTGGAGCGCGGTTTCAGGAGAGCTGTCGCCATGAGCTCTTCCGTCGGGCGACAAACCGATGGGGTGATACAGGCCCTGGTTTCCTTTGACAGGGCCTTGGCGACGAACCGGCTGGCCCAGGCGTACCTCGTGGTTGGAGCCGTCCTCGAGGAGGGAATGCCTTTCGCCGATGCGGCCCTTGGGCGTCTTTTCTGCATGGCGCGGGAGAAGCCCTGCGGCACATGCTCCGCCTGTTCCCAGATGGCGGCGCGGCATCATCCGGATGTGGTTTGGGTGGAGCCGGAACGGAAGTCGCGCATGATCGATATCGAGTCCATACGGGACCTGCAGAAGCTGATCGGGCAAACCGCCCTCGGCGGGGGGTGGAAATCGGTGATTCTTGCGGGCGCGGACCGTCTGGGGGACGGTGCGGCCAACGCTTTCCTGAAGACGCTGGAGGAACCGCCGCCCCGCACGCTGTTCCTGTTGCTCACGGATTCGCCGCAGGCGGTCCTGCCAACCATTCTCTCCCGATGCCAGAGGTTGGTGCTTTCCGCGGAATCAGGTGCCTTGCAGGAACCGTGGCGCAGTCGTCTGCTGGATATCATGGCCGCACCGCTGGGGGAAGGGCTTGTGGGCCGTTTGGCGCGGGTCTCCGCGCTGGGTTCCCTCCTGGCGGATGTGCGTGATCAGGCTGCCGGGGAAGAGGAGGCCCGGTCGGATGATCAAACGGACGAGGATATGTTCAAGGCACGGGTTGAATCCCGATATAGGGGTATGCGGAGCGGAATCATCCGTGCTATGATGGTATGGTACCGGGATATACTGGTGCTGGTCTGCGGGGGTGCGGAAGTGTGTCATGCTGACCGGCGTGAGGATCTGGTGCAGCTGGCAAGCGGGTTGCCGTATGGATACGCCCTGGAAAATGTGCGTGCGGTGGAAGCCCTGCAACGGCAACTGGACCGGAATATCAACCAGGATTCGGCGATATTTGCCGCGGTCAGCCGGATGACCGCATGACCATGCAGGGAGCGGTTGTGCACAGGGTGCTCGACATACAACTGGAGGATGGGACGCTGCTCAAGGCCTGCAGCCCGGCGGAGCTGGCAATCCATACGGGGGACCAGTGTGTCGTGGACTTTCATCATGTGCCTGAATACGGCAAGGTCATGCGCCTGGTGGAGCGGCCGGGTGATCTGCCTGCCCGTGGGCAATCCGCGGTTGTGATGAGAAGGGCAACCTTGCAGGACCAGTCCCGTGCGCGCGAAAATGCGGTGGTCGGACGGATGGCGGCCAGGACGGTCGGTAAACGCGTGGAAGCCGACAAGCTGCCGATCCATGTGGTGCAGGTGCGCTACAGCTTCGACCGGGCGGTCTTGCACGTTACCTACACCAGCGAGGAGCGCGTGGAATGCGCGGAGGCGGCACGGGCCCTGTCCTCCGAACTGCGGACCCGGGTGGAACTGCGGAATATCGGGGTGCGGGACTCTGCAAGGCTGATTGGTGGCATGGGCATGTGCGGACGGACCTTGTGCTGCCGCACCTGGATGAAGGAATTTGACGGGGTCAGCGTCAAGATGGCAAAGGCGCAGAGGCTGGCCTTGAACCCGTCCAGCATTGGCGGCGCCTGCGGACGACTGAAGTGCTGCCTGAAGTACGAGTTTGACTGCTACCGCAGGCTGGGGGAGCGATTGCCCCGGGATGGGGCCCGGGTCTGCTGTGGCGAAGGCCAGGGATGCGTGGTGGACAAGGATATCCTCCGTCAGCGGATCAAGGTAAGGATGGATGACGGCCGCGTGATGGATTTTGACAACACAAGCGTGAAGGCGGCTGAGATGGAGGGCGGCAAACCCGGCAGGCAGAAGGAGAAGAAACGATGAAGATCAGGATTATCAACGGTCCGAATTTGAATCTGCTTGGGACTCGCGAGCCCGGCGTATATGGGACGCAGGATCTGGAGTCCGTCATGAAGGCGGCTGTGGAGCACGGGCGCAAGGCCGGCGTTGAGGTTGACTGGATCCAGCACAACGAGGAGGGTGCGATCGTGACCGCCATCCAGCAGAGCAAGGGGGTGGTGGACGGTCTTGTGTTGAATCCTGCGGCCTACACGCATACCAGTGTGGCGATCCGCGATGCCTTGCAGGCCGTGGGAATTCCCTGCGTGGAAGTGCATTTGTCGAACATCCATGCGCGGGAGGGGTTCCGGCAGACGAGCCTTACGGCGGGTGTGTGCGTCGGGCAGATCTCGGGCTTCGGCGCCGCCAGCTACCGGCTGGGGATCGATGCCCTCATCGGGCAGATGAAGAACAGGGGATAATGGATCAGGGGGAATGGGATATGACGAAAACGGTCGAGCTGGTTGTGGTTGGCTCCATTGGTCTGGATACGATCGAGACACCGTGGGCGCGGCATGAGGAGATCCTTGGCGGCTCGGTGAGTTATGCCTGCGCGGGAGCCTCGTTCTTTGCGCCTGTGGGAATGGTAGGAGTGGTCGGCGAGGACGTCCCTGCGGAGTGTGAGGCGGTCTACGAGGGGTTCGGAATCGACTTGAGAGGATTGCAGAAGGCGGCGGGGAAGACCTTCCGGTGGTCGGGTGTTTATGAGGCGGACATGAACCACCGGCGCACGTTGTTGACTGAACTGAATGTGTTCGCCGACTTCCAGCCCGTGTTGCCGGAGGATTACCGCCAGGCGCCGTTCCTGTTTCTGGCCAACATTGCGCCGGCGTTGCAACTGCACGTTTTGTCGCAGATCCGTTCGCCGCGCTTTGTGGCGGCGGATACGATGGACCTCTGGATCAACACGGCACGGGAGCCGCTTCTGGAGGTGATTGCCGCGGTGGATCTGCTGGCATTGAACGATGCCGAGGCGCGGCTGTTGTCGGGGGAACACAACCTGGTCAAAGCCGCGAAGAAGATCATGAAGATGGGGCCGGACTATGTGGTGCTCAAGAAGGGTGAGCATGGCGCCATGTTGTTTTCACCGCGGGGTGTTTATGTGGCGCCGGCGTATCCCCTGGAGGTTGTGCATGATCCCACAGGGGCGGGGGATACCTTTGCCGGCGGGTTTATGGGGTCGTTGGCAGAGTCGGGCAGGGTGGATGCCGAATCCATCCGCCGGGCAATGGCCTATGGGAGTGTGGTCGCGTCGTTTGGGGTCGAGGCGTTCAGCCTGGACCGGCTCCGCAGGCTGGATCGCACCCAGATTGAGGCCCGCTTCAAGGAGTTTGCGGCGCTGACTCATCTACCGCAAGCCTGACCATGCGGATCGGCAGTTCTTCCGTTCGCCGTGGACGGTTCGGGGTCGAAATGCGAGCTGGACAAGTCAGGTCCTGTGGAATACATTTCCTGTGTTTTCCCACTGGGCGGGAGTAATTCAGTGGTAGAATGTCAGCTTCCCAAGCTGAACGTCGTGGGTTCGATCCCCATCTCCCGCTCCAATCTGAAACCCGGCTCGCGCGTCATCCAGATGTGAATGCAACATGCGGAAAGGCCAACAACGCCTTACCGTATTCCTCACCCTGCGGGTTCCGAATCGGTGCACACCAACGTCGGGCCGATGAATAAAGATTGCACAGGTGACGTAGATACGTGCTGTATATACAGTATTGCCAATGAAGTTCACATGGGATGAGGAAAAGAATGCGATCAACCGGTAAAAGCACGGGATCGACTTTGATGACGTCTCGACTGTTTTCGAGAAGCCCATGGTGACGTTTCTTGACCAGAGAAAAGAGTATGGCGAGGACAGATGGGTGGGAATTGGATGGCTTCGCGACATTCTGGCGGTGATTGTATTCACCGAACCCGAGGACGAGACCATCCGGATCATCTCCGCCCGAAAGGCGGAACGACATGAAGCACACATCTACAAGCAAGAAATCCGGAACTGACTGGAATCGGCTCCACGGGATGAAGGATGAGGACATTGATGTCTCTGATATTCCCGTGATTGACCGCTCCATGCTGAAGAAGATGGTCATTCGAATGCCGGAAAAGAAATCGCCGGTCTCAATCCGTCTCGATCCCGGCGTAATTGAATGGTTTCGGCGGCAGGGTCAAGGTTACCAGACGAGGATCAATGCTGTGCTTCGATCTTATGTCGAGGCACATTCACATTGATCATCAAGCAAGACGCGCCCAAGACGCCAGCGCACCCTAGCTCGCGTCCCAATCGCAGGGTGGCTGGCAACGTTCGACCACGCATGAAGATGCGATGGACAGGCGTAACGTTCGGCCAAGATGATTGATTGACATCATGACGTCATAACGCTATGTTGCTGTCAGAGAAACGAGGAACAAACATGAGCGTCGCGATCAAACGGGCAACAGTTTACTTCGACTCATCGCTTCATCGCGTGTTGCGGCTGAAATCCGCCGAAACTTCGCGGAGCGTATCGGAATTGGTCAATGAAGCCGTATCCACGGCTCTTCACGAGGATCTCGAAGATTTGGAAATGTTTCAGAAACGGGCGCATGAACCTACCATTTCATTGGAATCGGCTCTAAAGGAGTTGAAGCGAAATGGGAAAATATAGAGTCGAGCTGAAGAAAAGTGTCCAGAAGGATTTTGAGTCAATCCCAAAGAATGACCTTCGGCGTATCATTTCGGCAATCGAGGCACTGGCTGATGATCCGTGTCCACCCCAATCTAAGAAGCTTTCCGGGCGCGAGCAGTACCGTCTAAGGCAAGGCAACTATCGGATTCTATACTCGATCAAGGATGATCTGCTGATCATATTTGTGGTCGCGGTTGGACATCGGAAGGAAATCTACAGATAGCCGAATCACGCCTTCCTCCAGACGGCTTGCGCGCAGGAGAAGGCGGCCGATTCGGCTGTAGGATGAGGTAGAGGAGATACGCACAGCATGATGCCGCGTGAATACACTGAATGGCGGGATATGTGGGTGACCGGCGCCAATGACGACGCGATGCCGAGAGCCCTCTTTGTGGGTGATTCGATTGCCCGTTCCTACTTTGCCCAGGTTGAGGCGGAATTGAAGGGTGTCTTTCTGTGTGCGCGTATGACGACCTCGACGTGCGTGGCCGACAGAGTAATGGAGAAGGAACTGGCCCTTCTTCTCGACGACTACCGCTTTGCGGTGATTCATTTCAACAATGGACTTCACGGCTGGGGCTACGATGAAACATCCTACGCGAAAGGACTTAACCGCGTCTGGGCGTTCATCGCTGAGCGCTGTCCCCGGAGCAGATTGATTTGGGCTAGCACGACTCCCGTGCGCCGAAAAGACGACCTAAGCGCATTTGCTCCCGAGACCGAACGAGTGCGGGAACGCAATCGGCTGGCGCGCGATATCGCTGACACCCGAAAGATGCCGATCAATGATCTGTTCGGTTGCGTTGTCGACCATCCTGAATACTTCTCGGAGGACGGGGTGCACTTCAATCCGGAGGGGCAAAGCGTTTTGGGAAAGCAAGTGGCGCAGATGGTCTTGAAGAAAGGCAATCGAAGAGCCGAACCAACTTCTGCTGGCGACTCCGCTTCCCGCGTCGGCTCAACGTGCGGGCGCTGTTCCCACACGCCGGGTATTCGTCGCCCCGCCGACGGGTCGCCGACACACGCAGTGTGAACGTTGGGCAGCAGCCGAAGGAAGCTTCATATGACCGGACGTGAACGACTCAATGCGGTATTACGAAAGCAGCCGAAGGATCGTCTCTCCTGGACGACTCTCGTTGACAATGCGACGCTCTCATTGGTGTCGGATGAGCAGGGCGGTAACGGAGGGATTGATTTCTACAAACATCTCGGCTGTGATATCTTCCTGCTAAACGGGTGGAACACGCCATACACCTTCAGGTCGCCGGAACACCGCTGGCCCGCAGAAGTGCAAATCACCGAGCAACACGAAGGGCGGCGAACAACCACCCTCTGGAAGACGCCGAAAGGAGTCCTGACCGGGATTCTTGAAGGATCGCATCCGGTCAAGTACCCGGTCGACTCTCTCTCCGCACTGCATACCTACCGGGAGATGTGGGAAGGAGCGTCATTCGTTGGGCACGATGACGCCGGTGCCCTTGCCCATATAGACCGTTTGATCGGGGACCATGGGGTGGTCACTCGTTTCTGGGGACCGTCAACCATCCCGCGTCTGCTTGAAATGGACATGGGTACCGAGAACTTCTACTACCTGTTGGCCGACCATCGAGACGAAGTGCATGCGCTGATTCAGATCATGCATCAGAGGGAGCTCAGCGCCTTCAATATCCTGGCCGACGGACCGTGGGATTCCGTTACCCTTGTGGAGAACACGAGCACCTATTACATCAGTCCTCAGATCTACCGTGAGTACAACATGCCGCACCAGCGTGAGTTCGTGGACACGGTCAAGTCCAGAGGGAAGACAGCCATTCTCCACATGTGCGGGCACGTGCACGGGATTCTCGATCTGATCAAGGAAACACACTGCGACGGAATCCATGCGCTGACACCGCCGCCAACGGGAAACACACCCTGGGAAGATGCCCTCGACGTTCTGGGGGATGACTTGATCATCTTCGGATGCCTGGATCCCACCATCTTTGCCGCCGCCGAGATCAGCCGTATTCCAACTGTCCTCGATACGCTGATCACGCCACGCCTTCGTGAAGCCAACTTTGTCTTGAACCCCATGGCGGACGGCATTGCGATCGAACCTGCCCGATTCCATGCGGTCGCCGAGTGGGTGAGGAAAAATGGATAGCCCAACAAGTCGGATGCATGCGACGCTTGACAGTGCCTGATCCGCGCCGTTGGGGCATCGAAAAGAAAGAGGAATAATGAGATTACCAGGTGTATCGCTATTAGCTGCTTACATTACAACATTAGGAATTGCCTACGCTGGAGTTGATGAAGGACTAGAAGCACTCAGAAAAGCCGATTACAAAACAGCAATGATAGAGTTTTCCGGTTTAGCAGATAAAGGCGACACCAAGGCTATGACCCAAGTAGGATTATTTTACTACGAAGGCAAAGGTGTAAAACAAGATTACTCAAGAGCAATGGACTGGTTCCTAAAGGCTTTCAGCAATCAGAACGCGGATGCATTTTTAAATATAGGAGTGATGTATCGAGATGGACAAGGTGTAAAAGCCAACAAGAAGATAGCTTACTGCATATTTCTGACGACCCATATGTGTAGTCTTGGTTCCGAATCGACCCAGATAAGGGCAAATAGTTGTTTGAGGCGGATTATGGATGAACTTCCAAAGGAAGAAATCAAAGACTGCCTCTCCAATTACACCTTGTCTTACATGACAGCATACATCGAGGCTAGAGGAAAACTTGATGGAATTCCTGACAAGTATAAACCATCTAAGGAACAACCCGCCCTAAAAGACTTGGATTGGTGGCTAGATGGAGAACTTGATGGAATATACGGCCCTCCAACCGAACAGGAGAAGAAAGCCGGAAAAGAAAAAGCCGAGCAACGCGAAAAAGAACTCGAAGCAATAAAACATACACTCGTTACTCAGATTAAGTTCATTGGATCCGACAAAGACCAGTATGGAAAAAAGTGACTTGATTACTGAGGGCAGCATGGGTTCGTTGTCATTTTCAACAAACAAACCAACCAAAACCTCTAATATAATAGTTTACGAGGCTGATTCGATTATTTTTATAAGCCAAAAACGGTTTGCAGCAATGCAAGATAACGACAACAAGTATACGCTAATTTATGAAATCCAACATCCAGCCAAGCCTTCCCCATGCGACTGGAGCGAATGGCTGAAGCCTGCGTATGCGCTTAAGGACGGAATGGAAATATTCAGTCTTTGTAGTGGACGCGATCCTAAGAGCAAGATGAATACTGTTCCTGCGAATGCTCCAGAAATCAGATTCAAAGTCATTAAAGAACAGCCCCAACCACGTTGGCTGAATGAAAATGAATAAGGTAGCCATGACTACAACACTGACCCTGTTGTTCATGACTCTTGCGGTCATCACAACGGCAGTAACCTATGCCATTGTTTACAGCGTGATCTGGTTCATAGGTTTCTCGTTTGGACTCCCCGAACGTTACTCATGGGTGCCAGCGGTTGGAACTGGTGTTGTTTTCCTGATCGGATTGTCAACCGCCATTCGGAACCGAATTCCAGACATTACCCAACTCAAATGGGACTCTGGCGCAGCGCAGGATTGCCCTTCACCCATACACGGGTATGGCGAAGGTTGTCGGCTGTGGAACATGAACCCATTGGGGCCACAATCAGTTACATCCATCGGAGCGATTGGAGGCGCCTTTTTATGTGCCGGACCATCTCTAGCGATTTCGGCATTCGTATCAGCAATCGAGGAAATCAAGAAGGACAGCCAACAACCATTAAGCCGCGGGGCTGACAAGGGGAAAAGCGTCCCGACCTCGGAATAATTTCTTCCGGGTTTTGGCATCTTTGAAAGCGGGTCTCCGGCTTGCCTTCTATTGCGGGTGTTCAGCCTCCGCCGGGTTGCGACGTAAGGCATCCGCCTTCGTTTACTACGGCGCGACGTGTCCGACCAAACAACCATCCGCCTTCGTGGGGGACAAACTGCGGCGGGACAAGTGCGGGCTTAGTAGAGACAGGACCCGTAAAAAGCCTGTCAGGGTCAGAGAAGACCGCAAGTCTTGAATGATCAGGAGAAAGTGTTACTCACGACGAAAGGTCTGTTCAAGGGGTGGCAAAGGTAGAACGAGTCCAACCTTGTGTTGAACAAGCCGCGCAAGTAGCCTTGAAGAAGCAGGCATCCTTGAGATGCGATTTGGTATAATGGATCTAGCGGGCCGGACGGAGCGCTTGACGGCACCCTGGATGTTCGTGTGGACGAACTTCCGGCCTGCCTGTCCATCAGGCATATGTGCATCTGGCGGGCGTTGAGACTGTCAAGAAAGTGAAATGCAGGTTCACAGCAGGCCTTGTTCCGGGGAAAAAGGTTGTCCATTCTTGAAGAAGCAGGCATCCTTGAGATGCCATTTCTTGATTTATCCGACAATCTCGTTCGACAGGGAGGAGAACAAGATGAAGACGATGTTTGCAATCGTGATGTGGGCGATAACTTTCATGCTGACTTCAGCCGCTTGCGCTGGAACCAAATCGCTTGTCGTAATTGCTACGCCTGGACAACGGCCCGTTGCTGCAACCGTCATGCGGAAGGCCGATTTCGTTGCGTGTCCTGTATCATTGTCGAGTGACAAGAAAGAGCCGGAGGAACGATTTGCGGACATTCAGGCGGCAACCAGAATGATCGTGAGTGCCGCCCAACAGAATCCAAAGATACTGATTCACTCCGGTCCGGTGTCCCTGTCGGGCGAAACGCAATCGTCCTTCTCCCTGTCCAAACTGTCGTCGGGATATGATGCCTACTCCACTGCCCGCCTTCACATTCTTGTGCCCGCCGGAGACGGGAAGCCAGATGTCTTTGCCGGCGGACTGACAATCAAGGAGTTCCTGGCGGGCGTAAAGTTACCGGAAAAGATTAAATGCAGTCTTGGTCAGATACAACTGGCAGTGGACAACCCGGAGCAACACCGACAAGATATTCTCAAGGCCATAGCGGAAAGCATCAAGCAAGCGAGGGGTGTACTCGCCCAGGATGGACAAATCGAAGTAATAGGATTGGCCAGTCCCGTCATGGCGCGGCAAGCCGATGACGAGAATATTGAATTGTTTATTCACTATTCGCTGTCGCTTTCAGGCAAGGGAAAGGAATGAGTGCCGAACCGGCGCAGCCAAGGTACGCTCGCGAGCGCGCGCCCCTGTTGCGCGACATTCTATGAGAGGGAGGAACATGGAATTTCAACCGGACTATCGGCATTTTGCGGACGTGATGCGGAACAAACGCCCTGTTCGCCTGCCGCTCTACGAGCATATTGTGACCGCAGCCTCAATGGAGAAGATTCTGGGCCTGCGCTTTGCCGCGTTGGAAGGTGGAGACGCGAAAGATAAAGCCGAGTACTTCCGCCACCACTGTCGGTTCTTTCGTGAGATGACCTACGACACGGTTTCGTATGAAGTTTGCATCGGAGGAATCCTGCCCGGCCGCACGGCGATTTGCGGTGGCCAAGGACCCATTCAATCACGTGCTGACTTCGATTCCTATCCTTGGAGTGAATTGCCATTGCTCTACTGGCGTCAGGCGCGTCCACGTCTGGACGCGCTGGTTGCCGCGCTTCCACCCGGCATGAAAGCCGTGGGCGGCGTTGGCAACGGTGTGTTTGAACTGGCTGAGTCCCTCGTTGGACTGGAGTACCTCCCGTTCATGGAGGCTGATGATCCTGAACTGTACGCCGACTTGTTTCGCACCATCGGCAACCTGATGTGCGCGATCTGGGAGGAATTCATGCGTCGGTATGGTGGCCAGTTTGTCGCCTGCCGCTTCGGCGACGATCTCGGCTTCAAGTCGTCGCTCCTGACCAACCCGACAACGGTTCGCAAGCATATCCTCCCGCAGTATCGCCGGGTGATTGACATCGTGCATGCCGCCGGCGGGCTGTTCCTTTGGCACTCATGCGGGTGCATTTTCGAGGTCATGGACGATGTGATCGCTCTGGGCATCAACGCCAAGCACTCGAACGAGGATTCCATCGCGCCGTTCGATCGATGGATTGAGGACTATGGCGATAGGATCGGCCTGCTGGGCGGCTTTGATATGGACTTCCTTTGCGTGAATACTCCGGCCATCATCTACGACAAGGTGCTTGAATTGGGTACACGATTCAGAAAGTCGGCGCGGGGGTATGCCTTGGGTTCGGGGAACTCCATTCCCGACTACGTTCCGACGGAGAACTATCTGGCAATGATTCGCGCGGCGCAGACGTTGCGGCAGGAAGAAGCCACCTGAAGCCGGCAACCGGATTGTTCCGGATGAGAATAATCCGGCGCGGGGCTGGCTATGATTCGTTCGAACGGCGGCGGGGCCTTGTGGCTCGCAGTTGTCGGACCACAGCATCCCGGAGCGCCTGCCGTGTGGCCGGGCGGGAACAATCCAGGCCGATGGAGCGCTTGAGCGTTGCGCGGTTGGAGACCATGAAAAAGGAAACGGCCAGAAGGTTGAAGAGAAATCCCTCGAACGGCACTTCCTGCAGGAAGTGGCCGCTCTTCTGCCCTTGAGTGTACAGGTGGCGCAGGTGGCCCAGAACCTCGTTCTGATGCCCGACAACAGCAGCCGAATGACGTCCTCCGCCCAGGTTTTCCCAGGCCAGCAGGCGCCAGAATTCCGGATGCCGAGCATGGATTCTTGCGTAGGTCTCCAGAATGTGGTCCGCGAGGTGGGGGATATCGGCCTTGGTTAGCGCCGTGAATCGGCTCTCCTCCTCCGCCAGTTCCACAAAAGCCATGCGGAGGACGGCCTTGAAAAGCCCCGCCTTGTCATGAAAATTGGCGTAAATCCGCTGCTTGTTGACGCCCGCCTGTTTGGAGATCGCATCTACGCGTGCGCCATGGTACCCCTTGGCGGCAAACTCGGCTCGTGCCGCCGCCAGGATGGCGTTTCGGGTATTGATGGCTCGTTGTTGCATGGTCCCGTCGGCTTGATTTTCGGAAACGGCCCGGATACTACCCCTTCAATATCCAAAGGTCAAGGCAGGGGCCGGCGCGCGGTTACAACTAGACGGTTTGTTTATGCGGTGATAGACTTTCGGCCGATTTATGAGCAAGAAAATGCGAGTCGGGTTGGTGGGGACCGGTTTTGCGGGGCGGTTCCACGTGGAGTGCCTGCGCAGGGTTCATGGCCTGGAAGTGGAAATCACGGGGGTCACTTCCCTGCGGGAGGAAAGCCGGGTGGCATTCGGCCGGGCGCATGGCATCCCTGTCTACCCGGATGTGCATTCTCTCCTCGAAGCCTCGGATATCGTGGACATTTGTTCGCCGCCCTATGCTCACGAAGAGGCCATGCTCGCGGCTGTCAGGGCCGGGCGCGGCATCATTTGCGAGAAACCGCTGACCGGCTATTTCGGCCCCCGGGGTGCGCGGGAGTTCCGCGGGGATCGGGCCGACAAGAAGGAGATGTTCCAGCGGGTGATGGAGCGGTTGGCCTGCATGGCTCAAGAACTGGGCCGGGCGCGGACATTCTTCGGATATGCGGAGAATTTTGTGTATGCGCCGGCTATCCAGAAGGAGCGTGAAATTGTGGAGAAGACCGGAGCCCAGATTCTCCGCATGACCGGTGAGGAATCCCATAACGGTTCGGCTTCTCCGGTGTATGGTATCTGGCAGAAGGCCGGTGGCGGTTCGCTGATCGGGAAAGGATGCCATCCCCTGGGCGGCATGCTGTATCTCAAGCGGGTGGAAGGCCTCGCCAGGGACGGAAAGCCGATTCGCCCCGCGAGTGTCTGTTCCCGCACCCACCAGATCACACGGTTGCCGAATTACAGGGATGCCGGCCTGATCCGGACCGACTACCATGACATCGAGGACTACGGTTTCATGCATGTGACTTTCTCGGACGGAACGGTAGCGGATGTCCTGACTTCGGAGATTGTGCTGGGCGGGATCTATGACTATGTCGAGGTCTTCGCCAACAATCACCGCACCCGCTGTCACATCAGCCCTGCGGGCTTGATGGATGTGTACAACCCGCGCGGGCCACAGTTTGCGGATATTTATCTCATCGAGAAGGCCAGCACCCGGGAAGGGTGGACCCCCGCTGCGCCGGATGAGAACTTCACCCTCGGCTATCAGGCGGAAATTCAGGATTTCCTCCTGTCCGCCGTGGAACAGCGGCAGCCGCAATCCGGTCTTGGACTGGCCCTGGACACAACGGCCTGCATTTATGCGGCGTATGTGTCTGATGCTACGCAGGGCAAGGAAGTGGAAATACCCCTTCACTGGGAGCTGTGAATCATGAGTACTGTTCTCCGGATCGGCATTCTGGGCCTGGCCCATCTTCATCCTGCGACCTATATGCCCCATTTTGCCCGGTGCTCCAAGACCCGGGTGGTTGCCGTCAGCGAGACGAACCCGGAGCTTCGTCTTCCATTTGCCGCCCAGTTCGGGGTCAAGGCTTATCCCGAATGGCAGGACCTGCTGGCGGCCGAGACAATGGATCTGGCCTTCATTTTCCTGCCGCATTGCGACTGTGCTGCGGCGGCCGTGGCCTGCGCGGAGCGGGGCATCCACGTGGTGGTCGAAAAGCCCGTGGCCAATACCTCGGGGAACGCTGCGCGGATTGTGGATGCCTGCAGGAAGAATCAGGTCTACTTCTCAACGCCGTATGTCTGGCGGTATCACCCCGTGATCCGCAAGATGAAGGAGGCGATTGATTCCGGTGTGCTGGGGCGGATTGTGGGCTGCGAGGGCCGCTGCGCCGCCGGTGGCCTACACCGGTACATCGACGGCAAGAGTGAGTGGATGCTCGAGCGGGCCAAGAGCGGCGGGGGCCCCATGTATAACCTGGGCGTTCACTGGATCGACCTTTACCGGTGGCTGCTGGGCTCGGAGATCACCGAGGTCATAGGCCGGAATGTGCATGTGAACCAGGCCTATGACATAGAGGACAATTCTTTTGCCATTGCCACGTTTGCCGGTGGTGCCACGCTGGCACTGGATATCAGTTACACGGTACCCGACAGTTACCCCTACGGGCGGGATCTTTACCTCGGGATCCGCGGCACGGAGGGGTGCATCAACTTTTCGCCCTCCTTCGAAGGCACACAGCAGACCCTGTTCATTTGCAGCAATCACAAGGCTTTCGGAGGCGCGCCGCGGCAGACCATCCGGTTTGAACTGGAGACACTCCCCGGCTACTGCGGTTCCATCGGGCTTGACTACATCAACGACACGGCTGATCGTATCCTCAGTGCCCGGCCGCCATTTATCGGCGGCCAGGATGCCGTGCGGGCCCTCCAGGTGGTGGAAGCCATTTACGAATCGGCCCGGTCCGGCCGTGCCGCGGCGGTTCCGAGTTGAAATACAGGAAGGGAAGATCATGAAGAATAGGCCATTCAAGGTTGTGGTGACCGACTACATCGAGGCGGATTTGAACTGGGAGGCGGAAAAGCTGGCTGCGAAAGGCATCCGGTTCGAGACGTTCCAGCTGAAATTCAAGCCCGACGAGGAGGTCCTCTCGAAGATCGGGGATGCGGACGTCATTGTCGTCAACATGCTCAAGATGACTGAGTCGATCATCTCGCGGCTGACACGATGCCGCCTGATCATCCGCCACGGGATCGGCTATGACAATGTTGATGTGGACGCCTGCACGAAGTATGGGATCCAGTTTGCCTACCAGCCGGATTACTGCAAGGAGGACGTGGCGGAGCATGCCATTGCGCTGATCTTCGCCTGCGCGCGCAAGGTCGTGCAGGGACGGCGGACTCTGGAGGAATCCTCCCGGCGCGGCCAATGGGATTTCACCGGGATTTTTCCCGTTTACCGGCTGGATGGCAAGACCCTCGGGATTCTCGGCGTGGGGCGCATCGGAAGCCGGGTCTTCCGCAAGCTGCGAACATTCGGATTCCGGATTATTGCCTGCGACCCTTACCTTTCTGACAGGCGCAAGGCGGATCTGGAATCGCAGGGGCTGGTTTTTGTCGACAAGGATGCGATTTTCCGGGAAGCCGACTTCCTGACCGTACATACGCCGCTGAAGGACGATACCCGGCATATTGTCAACGCCCGGACCCTTGCCCTGATGAAACCCACGGCGTATGTCGTCAACACCTCGCGTGGCCCGATGGTGGATGCCAGGGCGCTGGCGGAAGCGGTCCGGAACAAGGTCATTGCCGGCGCGGCGATTGATGTGTTTGACAAGGAGCCGCCGGACCCGGACTTTGAATTGTTCCAGTTGGAGAATGTCATTCTCAGCCCGCACCTCGGCTGGGCGTCCGAGGAGGCCGGCTGGGAAATCCGGGAGAGCATCCTGAACGACATCCTGTCCGCCGCGGAGGGCAAGTCCGCCCGCTGCGTGGTGAATTCCATCAAGGAGCTGAAGAAGGAGAGCCGCTCATGACCTACGCGAAAGTGACAGGCAAGCTGCCCGGGCCCCGCAGCCGCCAGCTGCTGGAAGAGTGGCACCGGTGTGAAGCCGATGTGACGGGATATCAGGCTCAGATTGTGTGGGACAAGGCGGAAGGCTGCATTGTCACCGATGTGGATGGCAACACCTACATTGACTGGACGTCCGGGGTGCTGGTCACCAACGTCGGGCATAGCCACCCGAGGATGATCCGGGCCGTGCAGGAATCGGTGACGCGGCTGATCAACAATTATGAGAGTCCGACGCCGTATCGTGTCGAGGCGGCGAAGGCCCTGATGGCGGTCATGCCGCGGCACTTCGGGAAGTGCTTTTTCCTGAGCACGGGTGCGGAGGCAACCGAAGCGGCTCTGCGGCTGATGAAGCGCAAGACCGGCCGGTACGAGATCCTTTCCTTTGAGGGGGCCTTCCATGGCCGCACCATGGGGTCGGCGTCGGTGGGCGGTCTGGCCGGGCCGAAAAAGGGATACGGGCCCGCGGTTCCCGGGATCCTCCGGGCGGCGTACCCGAATCCCTACCGCGATGAGATGGGCTTTTGCAGCGATGGGCCGGGATTCCGGAAGTATTTTCGCTACCTGGAAGATCTGGTCAACGCGAATTCGACCGGTAGCCTGGCTGGCGTGATTGTCGAGCCGTACCAGGGAGCGGGCGGATTCATCTTCCCGCCGGCGGGATGGCTGAAACGGCTGGAAGAATGGGCCCATGCGCGCGGCATGCTGTTCACGCTCGACGAGGTGCAGTCCCTGTACGGGCGTACGGGTCGGATGTTCGCGATGGATCACGAGAGCCTCCAGCCCGACGTTGTCACCCTGGGCAAGGCCATCGGGTGCGGTATCCCGGTTTCCGCCGTGGTGGCGACGGACGAGGTTTTCTCCTGCCTCAGCAAGGGGGAGCTTTCCAGCACGCTGGGCGGCAACCCTGTTTCCAGTTCCGTGGTTCCGGTGATCCTCGAGATCATGAAGGAGGAGCAACTGGTGGAAAACTCCGCGGCGATGGGCGCCTACATGAAGAAACGGCTGGTGGAGATCGCCGCGCGGAGCCCGTACCTGGGCGATGTCCGCGGCATGGGATTGGTCATGGGACTTGAGTTTGTGAAGGACAAGGCCACCAAGGAGCCCGCGAAGGAACTCATTAAGCCGTTCATTGACGCCTGCGCCTGCCACGGGTTGCTTGTGGGTTCTGTCGGGATGTACGGCAACGTGATCCGGGTTGCGCCGCCCCTGGTGATCACCCGGGAAATCGCGGACGAGAGTCTGGCCTGCATGGAGAAGGCGCTGGCCACCCTGCACCTCTAGGGAGAAGAACATGCATGCAAGAATTCGCGAGGCCGCCGCGCGTGGCCTGCCGGATACCGAAGCTTTCCTGTGCTCAATCCTGAAGTATCCCTCGATTTCCGGACAGGAACACGAACTGATGCTTTTTCTTGAACGGGCCATGGCGTCGGGTTCCGTTCAGGTGGCGCGTTCGGCGATGTCGGACGATCTGCTCCGGGATCCCGACTACTGCAATCCTGTGCCGGGAATCCGCTATGACGGGCGTTTCAACCTGCGTCTCCGGCGGGCCGGCTCGGGCGGCGGGCGCACCCTGCTGTTCAACGCCCATACGGATGTGGTGCCGCCCTCGGAAGGGATGACCGGGGCGTGGAGTCCCAGGGTGGAGCAGGGGACGGTGTTTGCGAGGGGCGCCTGCGACGACAAGGGGCAAATTGCCCTGTTCTTTCTCGTGATGCGGATCCTGGATGACCTTGGGATACGCCTGAAGGGGGATATTGTGGCCCACCTGGTGAACGAGGAGGAGAATGGCGGCAACGGCTCGCTGGCCATGGCGCGGCGTGGGGAGAAGGCGGATTTCTGCATCGTGCTTGAACCCACCGAGAACCGGTTGCTGACCTCGATCCGTGGTGCGGTCTGGTTCCAGATCCAGTTCAAGGGCGTCGCCGGGCACAGTGGTTCCGCCGGCCAGACCCGGAGTGCGCTCCTGATGGCGCGGGATGCCATGACGATCCTGGAGAAGTATCATGCCGGTCTTCTCAAGGCTTCGCGGGGCTTCCGGCTTTTTGATCCTTTTCCGAATCCTATGCCGATCACGTTCGGCAAACTGCATGCCGGCAACTGGCCGGCGGCGGCGCCAAACAGCGCCACCCTCGAAGGCGTGCTCGGCTTCCTGCCCAACAAGACCAAGGAGGAGATCTGCCGGGAGATGCATTCTGCGCTGGTGGAGGGCGGGTTTTCCAAGGATGATTTCGTCTTGAATTTCATGTACCGTCACGATTCCAGCGTTCTGGATCCCGATCATCCCGCAGTATCCTTGATTCTGGATAGCGCGGGGAGGGCGGGGCATTCCCTGGAAGTGGGCGGAATGCCGGCTTCCTGTGACGCCTGGTTCTACAATAACCAGCTGGGCATCCCGACGGTTGTTTTCGGGGCCGGGACCCTGAAGGTGGCGCATTCCGTCCAGGAGTGCATTCCGATGGCGGAGATTGCCCGGGCTGCCGAAGTTCTTGTAAATTTTGTGATCCAGTATTGCGGAACCTGCGCGGAGAAGTAACACATGCAAGCCTTGGTTAAGACCCGGAAGGGTGTCGGATTCCTGGAGTTAATGGAAATGCCCGAGCCGCGGCCCGGGTCCGGTGAAGTGCTCATCGAGGTCAAGGCGGCGGGCATTTGCGGATCCGATCTGCATGTCAAGCATGACCGTTTCCCATATTGGCCGCCGGTGATCCTTGGTCATGAGTTTTCCGGCGTGATTGTGGAACTTGGACCCGATTGCCGCTGCTACCGCACGGGGGAACGGGTCGTGGGTGAGCCCCATACCCGTCACTGTGGCGTCTGCTACCTCTGCCGGACCGGGAATATACAGATTTGCCCCGAGAAGCGCAGTCCCGGCTGGGGGATCCACGGTTGCATGACCCGATACCTGGTCATGCCGGAAAAACTCCTGCATCGGATTCCCGACTCGATGGACTACGACACCGCCGCGATTGTGGAGCCCACGGCGAATACGGTGCACGATGTGATTGAGAGGGCGGGGATCGTTGCGGGCGATTTTGTGGTGGTCATCGGGCCCGGCCCGATCGGACTGCTGGCCGGTTTGACGGCCAGGACGGCCGGCGCCCGGCATGTGGTCATGGCGGGTGCCGCTGCGGATGAGGGGCTCCGGTTGGACAAGGCGCGGGAATTGGGGTTCGAAACCGTTCTCAACGTTTCGCGCGACAACCTCGCGGAGGCGGTGAAGACCCTGACCGGCGGCATAGGGGCGGATCTTGTGATTGAATGTTCCGGCGCGCCGGCGGCCATCGCGGGCACGGTTGAACTGGCTCGCAAGAAGGGGAAGATCTGCGCCATCGGGTTGACCGGCGGCAGGACGGTTGATTTCCCCTGGGAGAAGGCGGCGTTCAAGGCCCTCGACGTGGTTTTCTGCATGTCCACCAGTTATACGAGCTGGAACCGCGCGATCGACCTGATCGGGTCGGGGCTGCTTCCGGCGCAGAAGGTGATTACGCACCGCTTGCCGCTGGCCGAATGGGAAAAGGCTTTTTCGGAGCTTGAAGCCCAGAAGGCGTTGAAAGTAATCTTGCATCCATAGGTCAGGAGCCGATTCGGTATGAAGAAAATGGGTTTTGGAATCGTGGGCGCGGGGATGATCTCCGGGCTTCATGCGGATGCCCTGAGGAAGTCCGCCAAGGCAGAACTGGTTGCGGTTTGCGACGTGAATGTTGACAACGCCCGCAAGCTTGTGGAGAAGTTCGCCCCGAAGGCTCCGGTGTATGCATCCTTCGATGAACTCCTCGCCAACCCGCAGGTGGAGGTGGTGGACATTGTGACGCCGAACCACCTGCATACCGACTTCGTCCTCAAGGCGGCGGCTGCGGGCAGGCATGTCCTCTGCGAGAAGCCCCCGGCGATGTCGCTGGAGGAGACGGACCGGATGATCGAGGCCTGTCGCCACGCGGGTGTGAAATTCGGTGTTTTCGTGCAGTGCCGGATCCGTGCGCCGATGCGGCACATCAAGGCGGCTCTTGATGCGGGACGATTCGGGAAGGTGTTGCGGGTGGATGCGATCATGAAGTGGTTCCGGCCGCAGGACTACTACAGGATGGACGCCTGGCGTTCGAACCGCAGGTGCGGCGCTGGGGTGACGATTCAGCATGCCTTCCATTACATCGATTTGCTGCAATACCTGATGGGGCCGGCCAGTTCCGTAACGGCCGAAATGAGGAACCTCGCCCATCCCGAAATCGTACTGGAGGATACGCTTGACGCCCGGATTACTTTTGCCAATGGTGTGCGCGGCTTTGTGCAGGCCAGCACCGCCTTGTGGCCCGGCGCGGATGTGCGGATCGAGGTCTACGGCACCGAGGGGTGCGCCGTCATGGAAGGAACGGCGTTCAAGACCTGGAAGTTCAAGCAGGAGATTCCCGGGGATGAAGCGATCCGGCTCTGCGGTAATGCGGCTCAGGCGACCGCCAGCGGCGACCATGCCGCCCTGCCCAGCGAAGACCATCAGTATGTGATGGACGATTGTGTGGACGCCATCAACGCGGGCCGTGAGGTTTGCATTCCGTGTACGGATGTGCGGGCCTCGCTGGAACTGGCTCTGGCGATGTATCTTTCCGACAGGAAACGGGCTGAAGTCAGCCTGCCGATCCAGGAGAAGGGGATATGGGAGTAACGGGCGGGGAACGACCGGTTATGAAATACTTGCGGTTCAGGAATCCCGAAGGGGGAGTGGAGTGTCTGGGGCGCCTGGCCGGGGACACGGTTGCCCTCCTGGAAGGGTCCCTGATCGGGGGATCGGTCAGGGAAACCGGCCGGACGGTTAAGTTGGAAGCCATCCGGGAATTCCTGCCGCCGGTGAACCCGCCCAATATCATCGCGATTGGCGCGAATTATGTCGACCACTGCCGGGAATGTAATTCGGAACCGCCGAAGAATCCCCTCGTGTTCGTCAAGACCACCAATACGCTTGCGGCGCACGGTGCCAGGATCGTATTGCCGGTAAACCATCCGGATTGCGTAGACTATGAGGCCGAACTGGCCGTGGTCATCGGCCGGACTGCCAGTTATGTGCCCGAGTCGAAGGCCATGGACCATGTGCTCGGTGTGACATGCGCCAATGATGTCTCCGCGCGGGATGTGCAGTTGAAGATTGATACCCAGTGGGCCCGCGGGAAATCCTATGACACGTTCTGCCCCCTCGGCCCGTACCTGGTCACCGGCCTGGAGAGCCTTGAAAACCTGCATGTGAGATGCCGCCTGAACGGAATCCTCCTGCAGGACCAGCCGGTGTCGGATATGATCTTCCGTATTCCGCGGATCATCGCGCACCTGTCGGCGGGGATGACCCTTCTGCCCGGAACAGTGATCCTGACGGGAACACCCGCAGGTGTCGGAATGGCCCGGAATCCGCCGCGATACCTGCGGGCCGGGGATACGGTAGAGGTGGAAATCGATCAGGTCGGGGTGTTGCGGAACGCCGTGGTTCCTGGCCCGTGAAACATTCGAAGATCAAGGAGAACAAGATGAGCCTGTTCAAAGTCAAGCCCGACGAGGCGTGCCGGTACGATATCCTGTCCCTGGGCGAAATCATGCTGCGAATGGACCCCGGAGAGGGCCGGATCCATACCACCCGTGAATTCAAGGTCTGGGAAGGCGGCGGGGAGTATAATGTGGCGCGCGGACTCCGTCGTTGTTTCGGATTGAGGGCGGCTGTTGTGACGGCTTTCGCGGATAATCCCGTGGGACGGCTCGTGGAGGACTTCATCCTGCAGGGCGGTGTGGATCCATCGCTCATCCGCTGGGTGTCATATGACGGCATTGGTCGAACGGTGCGGAACGGGTTAAACTTCACGGAGCGAGGATTCGGTTGCCGCGGGGCACGCGGTTGTTCCGACCGGGGGAATACGGCTGCTTCGCAGTTGAAGGCGGGCGATATTGACTGGGAAAGGATTTTCGGAACGCTTGGGGTCCGCTGGTTCCATACCGGCGGGATCTTCGCGGCCCTGTCCGAGAGTACGCCGGGCGTGATCCTGGAGGCCATGAAGGCGGCCCGGAAGCACGGTACAATCATTTCGTACGACTTGAACTACCGGCCTTCCTTGTGGAAGTCCATCGGCGGACAGGCAAAGGCCCAGCAGGTGAACCGCGAGATCGCCCGGCATGTGGATGTCATGATCGGGAATGAGGAGGATTTCACCGCCTGCCTGGGGTTTGAGGTCGAAGGGGTCGATGCCGGCCTGACGGAATTGGACAGCGGCAGTTTCCAGAAGATGATCGCCAAGGCTGTGGCCGTGTATCCCAACTTCAAGGTTGTCGCCACGACGCTTCGCGCGGTCAAGAGCGCGACCGTGAACGACTGGGGTGCTATCTGCTGGGCCGATGGCCGTTTTCATGAGTCCGTCCACCGGTCCGGCCTGGAAATCTTTGACCGGGTTGGCGGGGGCGACAGTTTTGCCTCCGGTTTGATTTACGGATTCCTGACGGAAGGTGATCCCGCCAAGGCGGTCGATTACGGCGCCGCGCACGGTGCGCTTGCCATGACCACACCGGGGGATACCTCCATGGCGACCTTGGAGGAAGTCCGCAAACTTATGGCGGGCGGTGGCGCACGGGTGGATCGCTGATCCTTCTTTAACAGGAGAAAGAAATGAGCCAATATCAGGAGAAAACCGCGCAGGCTGTCGCGGCCTTGTCCAAAATCCGGATTGTGCCGGTTCTGGTTCTCGAGAGTGTGACGGACGGGCTCCGGATCTGCGAGTTGCTGGGACAATGGGGTCTGCCGGGAGCGGAGATCACGTTCCGCACCAAGGCGGCTCCGGAAATCATCCGTGAGGTATGCCGGCGTTTTCCGGAACTGACAGTGGGGGCGGGCACGATTCTCAATGTCAAAGATCTGCACCGCGCCTTTGAGGCGGGGGCGCGGTTTGCGGTTGCGCCGGGTCTGAATCCTGTGGTCCTGCAGGAGGCTGTCCGTTCGGGCTATGCGTTTTCCCCGGGCGTCTGCACGCCGTCTGAAATCGAGCAGGCGCATGAAATGGGCGCCTCCTTCTTGAAGTTCTTCCATGCTGAGGCCATGGGCGGGGTCGCAACCTTGAAGGCGATCCTGGCTCCCTACAAGCACCTGGGAATCCGGTTCATGCCGACCGGCGGGGTCACGACGTCCAATGCCGGCGAATATCTTGCCTTGCCGGAAGTCGTTGCGGTTGGCGGCACCTGGCTCGGGAAGAGCAGTGATATTGCGGCGGGGAAATGGGATGTGATCGCGGACGGGATCAAGGCGGCCGTTGCCATGACCGCCGCGCGCTGATTATTTCCGCCCGTCAGTACTTGCCGTCGGCCACTTCAAAATGGGTGGGTTTTCCCAGGGAGCGCCCGCCCTGCCGGACCCAATCCGCAGTCCACCGGATCACGTGCGCGACAGGGACTTGCGGGTATCCAAAAAGGCTATGGGAGAGGCCTGCGTTGTTCAGGTAGGCCACCGGTCCGGGGTTGCCCTCGTAGGAAACCTTCCTGCCCATGAGGCGTCCCAGTGTCTCTGCCACCTCGGCAACCGGGATCGTTTCCGGTCCCGTGATGTTCAGAAGGGTGGGCGGTGTGGTGCAGCATTCCAGGGCCAGGAGGGCGTGGGCGTTGGCGTCACCCTGCCAGATGCCGTTGAAGTGCCCGACATTGCGGTTGACCGGTCGCCCTTCCCAGATCGCGCGCGCAAGATCATGGATCACGCCGTAACGGACGTCCAGGGCGTAGTTCAGCCGCAGAAGGCAGACCGGGGTCCCGTGGGCCCGACTGGCATACTCGAAGATCCGCTCCCGTCCGAGGCAGGACTGGGCATACTCCCCGACGGGGTCGGGCGGGTCCCGTTCGGTGCAGCCGACCCGTTCCACGGGGATCAGCGGATACACGCAGCCCGTGGAGAAGGCTGCAATCCGGCTTGTACGGAAATGCGAGCCGACATGGGCAGGCACGAGCGTGTTCATGGCCCATGTCAGCGACTCCTGCCCGCCGGTCCCGAACTTCCGGCCGGCCATGAATATCACGTTGGGAGTCAGGGGGAGAGCCTGCACGGCGGAAGGGTCCAGCAGGTCGCAACGGATGGGAATGATCCCGGATTGTTCCAGGGCGGCAATGGCGTCGGCATCGGAAAAACGGCTGATGCCGTAGACCTTCTTTGATACGCCGGCGGCCCGGATGGACCGGACGGCCAGCGCACCCAGGGAGAGCCCCATTTTTCCCGCGATTCCCAGTATGGTGATGTCGCCAGGAAGCCGTTCCATGAGGCGGACGACCCCGGGGTGCGGCCTGGACATGAGTTCATCCAGTTCCGTTTCGTTCGTGAGGCGTTCCGGCCATCCATTGCATGCGTTCATGAGTTATCTCCTTCCGGGAAAACCAACTATCTGTTTACTTTAGCGTCCGGGCGCATCTTGTGCAAGATCGAATCGGCCGCCCGGATCGGGGTGGCTCCGGATGGATCGGCAAGGGCGGCGCGGCCCTAGAACTTGAGGCTCAGGGATGTGGTAAGGATCAGGTCATTGCCGGTCTTGTCTTCGGCGGGTGCGTTGTCATAGCGGTCTTCCAGCGTGACGTGAAGTTGCAGGTT
>CAIVSY010000110.1 GCA_903908715.1 uncultured bacterium | reverse complement strand
ATATCCACGCACGCTATGCGCGGCTGATGGCTGGCATTCACGGCATCACGGTGATGCAGGCACCCGGGCCGGAGTACGCTTCGAACTACTGGCTGACGACGATTCTTATGGAGCCTGCCCGGGACGGCAATACGCGGGAGGATTTGCGATTGGCGCTGGAGGCGGAAAGGATCGAGACACGCCCGCTCTGGAAGCCGATGCACCTTCAACCGGTCTTCCTCGACGCGCCGTTCTATGGGGATGGAACCAGTGAAGCCTTGTTTGACAAGGGACTGTGTCTCCCTTCCGGCGCCAGTCTGACCGATGCGGACATCGAACGGGTTGTGGCGATTATCCGCCGGATGATCGCCTGATCCCGGCAACTCCCGGCGCACTCTGCGGCGCACCGCGGTGTGGTGCGACGGCATTACCCAGTGTGGCGTTACAAAGCAGGAGACTGACCATGCATAATCAATTGCGGAATCCACACTTCTATGTCCTTGCCGCGGTCGATGCCGCCATGTTTGTGGTGTCGTTACTGTTTGTCTACTCGGTCCGGTTTTCCCTCGCCATCCCCCAGGGCGAATACCACCGCATCGCGGCGATGATCCCCTGGTTCATCGGCGCCAAAATCCTGACGTTCTTGTTCATGGGGGTCTACAGGGGCATGTGGCGCTACACCAGTTTCGCGGACATCCAGAAACTGTTCGAGGCATCCCTGCTGGCTTCGCTCATCCTGATTGCCGGTTTCACGGTCGGCACAAGCTTTCAGGGATATCCACGATCCGTGTTCATCGCCGACAGTATCTTCACGTTCTTCCTTTGCGGGGGCATACGCGCCGCCATCCGGTGGATACATTCGCCCAATGCCCGGCTCGCGGGCTTCCGCCTTGGCAATCGGGGGACGACACCCCGTACCCGCCTCCTGATCATCGGCGCGGGCGACGCCGCCGACAAGATCATCAGGGAAGTTCAGGGAAATCCGAGATCGCCGTACGAAATCGTGTGTTGCCTGGATGACGACAACACCAAGCACCACCGCTCCCTGCTCGGAATCCCTGTCCACGGTCCGACCGGCCGTCTCCGCCACTACGCCAAGCGCTTCGACGCCCAGGAAATCCTCATCGCCATGCCCTCGGTAGGGGGGGATCGGATGCGTGCGATTGTCGAGGTTTGCAAGGAGGCCGGCAAGCCGTTCAAGACCCTGCCATCCCTGACGTCCCTGATCGACGGCAATGTCACCATTAACGACCTCCGTCCCGTGAATTTCGAGGACCTGCTTGGCCGCCCGCCCGTGAAACTCGATCTTGCGGGGATCGGACACTACCTGGCCGGCAAGGTGGTCGCCGTGACCGGCGCCGGCGGCTCGATCGGATCGGAATTGTGCCGCCAGATCATCCGCTTCAAACCGGCGTCGCTGGTGCTGATCGAGGGCTCGGAATACAACCTCTACCGCATGGAAATGGAACTTCGCATGGAGCGGAAGTTTCCGAACGTCTTTCCCGCCATGGGCCGGGTTCAGGATCGGTCCCTCATGGAACGTATTTTCGCCCATTACCGGCCTCAGGTTGTCTTCCACGCCGCCGCGTGCAAGCATGTCCCGATGGTGGAAATGAACCCCTGGGAAGGCGTTTACAACAACGTCGTCGGCAGTCATGTGGTCATGGACACGGCGGAGAAATATGGCGTGGAACGCTGTGTGTTCATCTCCACCGACAAGGCCGTGCGGCCGACAAACGTCATGGGCGCCAGCAAGCGCGCTGTGGAAATCCTGCTCCAGTCCAGGCCGCCCAACGGCACACGCTTCATGGCCGTGCGGTTTGGCAACGTGGTCGGTTCATCGGGGTCAGCCATCCCGCTCTTCCAGAGCCAGATCAAGGCCGGCGGGCCTGTGACCGTGACCCATCCGGAAATGACACGGTACTTCATGACCATTCCCGAGGCATGCCAGTTGGTTCTCCAGGCCGGTTCACTGGGTGAGGGAGGGGAGATTTTCATCCTGGAAATGGGGACCCCCGTCAAGATCGCCGATATGGCCCGCGATTTGATCCGACTCTCCGGCAAGGAGCCGGACCGGGATATCCAGATTGTCTACACGGGGCTGCGTCCCGGTGAAAAGCTCTACGAGGAACTCATCACGCATGGCGAAGGGATCGTCCAGACGGTTCACGAGAAGATCATGGTTCTGCGGCGGAATGGGAGCGAGTCGCATCGGGTGGAAATCTTGGGGCACCTGGAGACGCTGGTCCGGGATACCAACGCCCATGATGCCGGCCGGATCAAGGCCACCCTGAACCGGATGATCCCGGAATACATGCCATCGGCGGCGGTCAGTGTGCTGTGCCAGCCTGGCCATGTCGAGGCGATCGGTGCATGAGTGGTTGTCATGGGGAGCCCATCAGAGGCACCGCGGTGGTGGCCATGTGGGGCCGACAGCGATGGTGAACAGGCGGTGGTGATATGAATGTGCCGGACATACTTGTGGGTTTGGCAGTGCTTGGTGCGAGCACGGCTTGGTACGGCTTTTGTTCGGTGCGCTCCGGAGGCACACTCGGCGCTCGCCTGTTAAGGGTTCCACCCCCGGCGTCAACCGAGTCCGGTGACGATGAAACCATGGATGCCCCGTGAGCAATGGCTGGTCCCGCGAGGTTGGCGGGCATCCTGCTGGCCTACCTGTGGGGCGGTATTTATTCCCCTCTTGGGCGGGACTTGGAAAGCGTATAGTGTCGCATGGCTACTTTGGAAGAATCCTCGAGCAAGCCGTCCCGTGATGCGGACACTGCCCGTAACCCGTTTGCGTTGGTGGTCCGGGGGGCGTGGGGGCGGCTGGTTGTGGCCGCCCTGCTGATCACGGTGATTCCTGGCCTCGTGCTTTTGTGGGTGCGAGTTGAAAGCGCCAGCCAGCAAAGCTACCCGGAGACGCTAGTGCTTGCAGGTGGTGTGGGCGCGCTGCTTATGGTCCTGGGGTATGCACTACTTTTCACCTATCCGATCAACATCGTCCGCCTGCGGACCTATTTACAGACCCTCGCTCAAAACCGGCTGCCCCGGCAAGTGATTCTGACGGATGACGAAGACGATATCGTGGCTATCCGATACTATCTGGATCGAATCGTCCATCAGGCGGAAGAGCGGCTGCGGTTGATCGAAGATCGGCATACGGCCACGCTGGAGGCTGAACGTCACCGCATCATGGTGGAAAGCATCGGGGCCTTGTGCCACCATGTGGGCCAGCCGGCAACGGTGCTGGGCATGAGCTTGCACCGCATGGAGAGATTCTGTCAAGGGCCGGACACCCGCGCATTGCTGGCCGAATGCCATGCGGCCTTCGATGATGTCGTCGTCGCCTTGGATCGCTTGCGCGAACTGACCCACTACCGGACGGAACCGTATTTGGCGGCGGACCCGGCGGGGCCGCAAATCATCCGCATGGATCGTTCTTCGGTCGGGGTGTTTGATTCCCCGGATTCTTCGGCGTGGTCGAAACGTGTTGTATGTGGTTTGAATTCTGTTACGGTGAAGATGGAGTAAACAATGGCGCCTAAATCCGTGGTGATAATTGATGATGAGGAGATGGTTGTGACCATGCTGGAGGCATGGCTCATCAGTTTCGGGGGGGTCAAGGTCGTGGGCGTGGCCACCCGGGGAAGCGACGGGGTGGAATTGTGTCGGAAACAGAAGCCCGACATTCTCCTTCTTGATATCGAGATGCCAGGCATGGATGGCTTGGAAGTGGCCAGGCAGGTTCGCCGGGACGTTCCCAGCGCCCGGATCATTATTCTGACTTCACACATTAATCCCTATTGTATCTATGAGGTTTCGCGTCTGGGGGTGCATGGCTATGTCAACAAGACCGGTGCCTTGAGTGTGCTCGGGGCTGCCCTTCAACATGTGGCGAAGGGGGATCGTTATTACTCGCCGCTCTACCACATGATCCGGGAACAGCGCTTATCTGGGTCGGATGCGTTCCAGAAGATCCTGACGCCCAAGGAAGTGGCCATATTAATCCTGATGACTGAGGGGATTGACGATGCGGTGATCGGGAAGCGGTTGAACATTGCGCCATTAACCGTGGCTACGCATCGCCGCAACGTGCGGCTCAAGCTTGATGCGCATAACGACCGGGAGTTGATCCAGTACGCCCGTCGGTGGGGGTTGATTCCCTTACAGGGCGAGCATGTGGGGTGATGCGTGTTCCTGTCGTCGGAAAGCGTGGATGGCGCATGTGCAAGGTTCCGCATACGTGGACACATTGTGCTGGCCTGTTTGCTGGCTGTCCTGATCCCCGCCGGGTGCCGTCCGCCGGCGCCACCGCTCCGGGTGGCGGCTAATCCGTGGCCGGGTTATGAATACCTCTTTTTGGCGGAGACCAAGGGGTATTACCTCGATGAGGGGCTGGATGTTCACCTCGTCGAAACCCTCTCCCTTGCTGACACACGCCGTGCATTTGAGCGGCGGCAGGTGGATATATTTGCCGGCACCACTGTGGAAGTGTTGCTGAGCACGGAGTTGTCGGACCGCCACCCCCGCGTGTTTTACGCGTGCGACTACTCGGAAGGCACGGATGTGATTCTGGCCAGGTCGCCGGTGGATTCGATGGCCAAGTTGCGGGGCAAGCGTATTGGGGTCGAACCCGCGTCGGTCAACATCACACTCCTGCAGGCCGGATTGCGCCAGGCGGGATTGCAGATGGAGGATGTCGTGGTTGTGCCAATGGCCCAGAATGCGATGCCGGCGGCGGTCGGTCGGGGCGAGGTCGATGCGGTGGTGAGCTATCCGCCGGTCTCGGTCCAACTGCTCCGGGAGGGTATGAGGGTGGTCTTTGACAGTGCGTCGGTTCCCGGCGAGATTATGGACGTTCTGGCCGCCGATGCGTGTGTGCTGGACACGCGGGGGACGGCGATCGCCGCCTTCGCGCGGGCCTATGGTCGCGCCCAGCGCTTCGCCGCCGAGCATCCCGAGCAGGCGCAGGCCATCATGGCGCGCAGGGAACGCATCAGTGTGGCTGAATTTCAGGTGGCTCGGCAGGGTATTCGCATCATGACTTTTGATGAGCAGGCGGAATCGTTGGCGCCGGGGCATGCGGTGGAGCGGGCCCTGATGCGCACTGCCGAGGGGTTGCATGGTGTCCGCATGCTGGATACCATCCCCGACGTGTCAGCTATGATCCACCGTCAACTCTTCCGGGTGCCCCCGGGGACCACCCCATGACATTCAC
The DNA here is from genome assembly GCA_903908715.1 of uncultured bacterium. Lineage (GTDB taxonomy): Bacteria > Verrucomicrobiota > Kiritimatiellia > CAIKKV01 > CAITUY01 > CAIVSY01. Next base: position 11,951 of record CAIVSY010000110.1, on the reverse strand, counting down.
GCTATCGCCGTCTCCCCATTCCCGGTCGTTACACTGGCGACTGTTGCTGCCGCTGGCGGTTGTCATGACCCTGACTGCCGTGCTGGGGTTTGTGCTCTTGAGGACCCTTATGCTCGCCGACTACCGCGAGGAGATAGCCAAGCGGGCGGCTACCATCGCGGATTCCATTGCGTTTGCGACCGAAACCGCGGCCAATCCCGACGATCTGCGGCGGTTTGTCGCTGCCTGCGGGGGTGGAGTTGATGTGCGCAGGATCCTTGTCGTGGTGGGCCGCCCCGCGCGGATTGTGGCTTCCACCCGCCATGAATGGGTCGGGATGCCGTTGGACATGGTGTCGGATAGCCGTCTGCGCCATGCCGTCGAGTCCGTTCTACGGCGCAAGATCGGGGCGGTAGTCATGTCGGAAGAATCCGGTATGTTTCGCTATGTCGCGCCACTGCGAACGGCCATGATGGCGAGCATTCCCGGTCGGCTGGAGCTTGGCGTGGTGCTGCTGGAATTGGATGGGCGGACGTTGGCCGCCGAAGCGGGCCGTTTGCGCGATCGATTGGGGTTGGGGTTGGCGGCCATCGTGCTGGTCGTTGGGATAAGCACCGGGTTGCTCTTGCGGCGCCATGTGCTACGGCCGATGGCGGATATCCGCAGCAGCATGATTCATCGTGCCCGGGGTGATACCTTGGCCTACGCGCCCTTTGACCAGGAAGGCGAGGTGGGTGATCTGGCCCGGACATACAACGAACTCCTGATGGCGTTGCGCGAGAGCGAGCGGAAACTGGTTGAGAGCGAAGCGTTAGAGCGGGTGGCATGCGCCAATTTCATGGCATTTTTCGATCTTTCGGTGGATCTGTTGTGTGTTCTTGACCACAAGGGTGAATTTCTCCTGGCCAACAAGACGATGCTGGCCCGGTTGGGGTATTCAGCGGATGAATTGAGGGGCCGTTCCGTGCTGATGGCGCATCCCCCGCACCGGAATGCGGAGGCGGGGCGAATTGTTCAGGAAATGCTGGAGGGACGGGCGGATGCCTGTCGGGTGCCCCTGCTGACAAAGGATGGCAGGCTGATTCCCGTTGAAACCCGGATTGTGCAAGGGGTCTGGGACGGTCAGCCCGCCTTGTTCGGGATCAGCCGGGATGTTTCCGAACTGGCACGTTCGGAGGAGAAGTTCGGGAAGGCTTTCCATGCCGTTCCGGTGATGATGGCGGTTTCCACCGTTAAGGATGGGCGGCTGATTGATGTGAACCAGGCGTTTCTGGAAGGGCTGGGGTTTGACCGCGACGAAGTCATTGGGTATACCACCACGGAACTGGGAGTCTTCTGGGATGCCGCCGCTCGCCAGAAGCTGGTGGGGAAGTTCGAGGCGGACGGACGGATCCACAACGAGGAAGTCGAATTCCGGACCAAGTTGAAAGATGCCCGTTATGGATTGTTTTCCATGGAGGCGATCGATGTGACGGGGGATCCTTGTGTCCTGACCGCCATGATGGACATCACGGAACTCAAGCAGGCGCAATTCATTTTGCGCGAATCCCGCCATGTCCTGGAGCGGGAAGTGCGGGCGCAGGCCGACGCATTGCGTGACCGCGATGCGCTATATCAGGACTTGTTCACCCAGATGGGGCAAGGCGTCGTTTATCAGGATGCGTCCGGCTCGGTCGCCCTGGCGAATCCGGCGGCAACACGGATTTTCGGCCTGAGCCTGGATGAGTTGCGGGGCCTGCCGCCTGGTGATTTCAGCCGGCGAATCACCCGCGAGGACGGATCGGCATTCCCGGCCAGCGAGCATCCCGCGATGGTGGCCCTGCGGACTGGCCATCCGGTTTATGGTGTGATTGCGAGCATCTGTCATCAGAATGGCGGTGGACAAGGGTGGTTGCTTGTCGACGCGGTGCCCGAGTTCCGCCCCGGAGAATCCGAGCCTTTGCGCGTGCTATTGACCTTGACCGATATCACCGAGCAAAAACGCGCCCAGCACCAACTGGCCCAGGCCCAAAAACTGGAAAGTGTAGGACGTTTGGCAGGTGGTGTCGCGCACGATTTCAACAACTGCATGTATTGCGTCCATGGCTTTGCCGAGATGATCGAGGAGTCGCTTCCCGCGGATTCGCCCCAGCGTGCCTACGCACAGCAAATCCAGCGTTCCGCACGCCATGCGTCGGATGTGACTAAGCAATTGCTCGCGTTTAGCCGGCAACAAGTGCTCATGCCAAGGATGGCAGACGTCAATGCCCTGATCGAAAACCAGATGAAAATGTTGTGCCGCCTGATCGGGGAAGATATCCACATCATGTTGGCGTTACAGGAAGGCGGACTATTCGCGATTGTGGATCCGACGCAGTTCCAGCAGGTCGTGATGAATCTCTGCCTGAATGCGCGGGATGCCATGCCCAAAGGAGGCAAACTGACAATCGAGACTCGCGCTTGCTCTGCCGCTACACCACCACCGGAGGTGAGGAAGACGTCGGGGAGGTATGTCCGGCTGACGGTGGCCGACACAGGCGTTGGCATGGCGGCGGAGGTGCTGAGTCACATTTTCGAGCCGTTCTTCACGACAAAAGGTGCCGACAAGGGGACTGGCCTCGGCCTCGCTGTAATTCACGGCATTGTCCGTCAGCACGGTGGATGGATCAACGTTGACAGCCGGGAGGGCCAGGGCTCGCGGTTTGACGTGTATTGGCCATCCGCCATGGAGGTCGCCTCCACCGGCGAGGTGGAAACGTCGGCGCCGGTGGTGCGGGGCCATGGCGAATGGGTACTCCTGGTCGAGGATGATGCCGCTGTGCGTGAACTGGCCGCCGAACGGATTCGCCGGTTGGGTTATCATGTTGTCGACGCGGCGACGGTCACGGAGGGGTTGGCGCGGTTCAAGGAGGCTGAATCGTTCATCCGCGTTCTTTTCAGCGATGTGGTCTTGGCGGATGGAACCGGCGTGGCATTGGCGGAAGCCATTGTGGCCAGGAATCCTTCCGTCAAGGTTATCCTGAGTAGCGGCTATGCGGATGAGCGATCCCGCATCCAGGAAGCTCAAGCCCACGGCTGGCTGTTCATCGTCAAACCCTATACCACGGCGGACCTTGCCGGTATCCTGCGATCGGTCTTACCGCCCGCCCTCCCGGTCGCATAACCTGACATCCTCGTGGCATCCGGTGACATCCCGCGGACCGTTGCCTCGCTCATCCACGCAGTCGAATTCACGTGACCAGCGGTGTGGTTGCTCGCGGAATACCTGGTAAAGAGCAAAAACAAGCGTCCATGATTTGTCCAAAGTGATTATTATCCCAGGTTCATGTCCTGCATAACACGAACGTGGTCAACCCCGTTCCCGCGGCCAACGCGGCTCACGTGGCCGCCACCTTCGGGTGGATGTTGCGCACCTCGGCGCAACATCAGGTCTCACGTATTGCCGTGGGCCGTTGATCAGGGCAGTGACTGACGGATCATGCGAACGGTCATGGTGAGGTAAGATGACAACCGCTTTGAAATACTGGTGGCGCCGGTCATGTCTCAGGGTGGCCGGTGGTGGTGTGTTGGTCTTGGCCATGTTCATGTTGCTGGTGTTGAACGTGCTGCAGGTCAACGGGGCCTGGTTTTGGTGGAGTGTGGCGATTGGGCTTGTGTGGTTGGGGGGCGGCCTGTTATTGCTGGCACATCTCCTTTCCGCGCATGCGGATCGGCGGTAGATCCTGCCAACCCGCTGGCTGGTTGCAACAAACGTGGAGGCGAAAGTATGGTGGCGACAAACACTGATTTGCCCGTGATGGTGGGATCTCCCCGCGGGCATGGCGCGGTTCTTGGGGCGCTTGGCTTGTGTCTTCCGCTGCTTTATTGGCTGAGCCGCGAGAATTACCTGTTGTTCCACGGAATCGTCGAGATCCTGAGCGTGGCTGTCGTCTGGGGGGTCTTTCTGCTGGTGTGGAATGCCCACCGGTTTCTGGCGCATGACGCATTCGTCTGCTTGGGAATTGGGCTTTTTTTCACCGGCTGGCTTGATCTCTTGCACACACTGGCGTACAAGGGTATGGGGGTGCTGGCTGCCGTGCATGACGCCAATCCCGCCACGCAGCTGTGGATTGCCGCGCGATCCCTGATGACAGTCAGTTTCCTGGTGTTTCCATTCTTGCTGGGCCGCCGGATGCGCATGACGGCCGTGATGGCCGGGTATGCCGTTGTGACGGTTCTGCTGGCGGGTTCGATCCTGTATTGGAGAATCTTCCCGGAATGTTTTATCGAAGGCGTGGGCCTTACGCGGTTCAAGCGTTTCGCCGAATATGGGATCTGTTTCCTGTTGGCGGCCGCCGCCGTTCTCCTTTGGCGCCGCCGCGCCCGTCTGGATCCGTCGTTCTTCCGGACCCTGATGACCGTCCTCGTGGTGTTCATCGGGGCGGAGCTATGCTTCACCCTCTATGCCGATGTGTACGGGATCATGAATTTTGCCGGCCATTGCCTGAAGTTGCTGGCTATGTATCTTGTTTATCATGCCTTGATCCATTCCGCGATCAGAAACCCGTTTTCCATTCTGTTCCGTGAACTTGATTCCGAGCGGGAAAGCTTGCGCCGTGCCGAGGTGGAACTCCGGGAGAGCCGCGCGTTGTACCGCGAGATGTTTGAAGCCAGCCGGGCTCCGAAACTGCTCATTGATCCGGCGACCGGGGTCATTGTGGATGCCAATCCCGCCGCCCAGGCATTTTACGGATATGACCGTGCCGTCATGAAGACGATGCGCATCTGGGACATCAACACGCTGGAGGAGCCGGTGATCCGCCAGCGGATGGCCGAGGCGGCCAGAGGGGAATTGACCACTTACTTGTTCCAGCACCGTCGGGCTTCAGGGGACATCCGCGATGTGGAGGTGTACAGTGGTCCCGTGCCTGTCGGCGGGCGGAAACTATTGAGCTCAATCATTGTGGATGTGACGGAGCGCCGGAGGGTCGAAGCGGCCCTCCGGCAGCAAGTGGAACGGTTCAACCTGGTTATCAACGGGGCTCACGCCGCCATTTGGGATTGGGATGTTGTCCACCACAAGGTTTTCTATTCCCCGCAATGGAAAACGCTCCGGGGGTACCGCGCGGATGAGGTCGGAGACGGGGAGGAATTCTGGAGCGGCGACATTCATCCCGATGACAAGGCGCGCGTCCTTGCTCAGGTCGGGGAGCATTTCGCCGGCCACACGGATGTTTTTGTGGAGGAATACCGGGTGCGTTGCAAGGATGGTTCCTGGAAATGGGTGCTGAACAGGGGGCTTGCGCTCCGGGACGAGCGGGGTGCCGTCGTGCGCATGGCTGGTTCTGAGACGGATATCACGGCCAAGCGTGCGGCCGATGAACAACTCTCCGAAAGCCGCCAGCGTTTTGAAAATGCCTTTGAGTACGCGGCCGTAGGCACGGCGCTGGTGGCGCCGGACGGGAAGTGGCTGAAAGTCAACCGATCCTTGTGCCGGTTCCTGGGATATTCGGAATCGGAGCTGATGGAGGGATGCTTCCAGGATATCACCGTGCAGGAGGATCTGGCAACGGACCTGGACAATGTCCGCAGGGTGCTGGCCGGGGAGATCGCCACCTATCAGATGGAAAAGCGCTACCGTCACAAATCCGGGCGTGTTGTGTGGGCGTTGCTTTGTGTTTCGCTGGTCCGCGATTCCGGCGGCAAGCCGATGTATTTTCTGTCGCAGGTCCAGGATATCACGGCCAGGAAAGACGCCGAACGGCAGCGGGCGATGACGCTGGTGATCCTGGATATCCTCAACAGCGTCGAGAACTTGTCCGAAGCCGCCAACCGTTTGCTGGAGGCAATCCAGTGCGAAACCGGTGTTGAAGCGCTGGGAATCCGCATTGCGGAAGACGGAGACTACCGCTACATCGCGCATCGTGGATTCCCCTCCGACTTTGTGGCCGCGGAGGATCACCTGTGCGCGCGGGGTGGCGACGGGGCTGTCCTGGTTGACCCCGATGGCAAGCCCCGGCTGGAGTGCACATGCGGGCTGGTGCTCGAAGGCCGCGCCTGCAAAATGGGTTCTCTGTCTTCTCCCGGTGGGAGCGTATGGACAAACGATGCCGCAGTGACCGCTGACGCCCTGGCTGGGATTGATCCCCGTGTTCACCCGCGCAACTTGTGCGTCAAGAAAGGGTATCGTTCCATCGCGCTGGTCCCGATCCGATCCGGCAACGACATTGTGGGTATATTGCAGCTTAACGACCGCAGAACAGGGCGGTTCGCTCCGGATATGATCGGGTTTCTGGAAGGCGTTGCCTCCAGCATGGGGATCGCGCTGACCCGCCGCCAATCTGAGGAAAAATTGCGAAACAGCCTGCGGCATCTCGCCCTTGCGCTGGATGGCGCCAAGGCCGGAACCTGGGAGTGGGACCTGCGGACCAATCGGAACACATGGTCTGAATCGCTCTGGCTGTTGTACGGATTGGATCGACGGACCGAGCCATCGTATGAGTCATGGCTCATGGCCATCCATCCCGCCGACCGTGAAAGGGCTGGTCAAACCGTCCAAGCGGCGGCACGGGCTGGGGTGGAACTCAACGCCGAATGGCGGGTCCAGTTGCCGGGAGGGCAGGAGCGGTGGCTGGTGTCGCGGGGTCGTCCGATCATCGGTGCCGACGGCGGCGTGGAACGGTACTTCGGGGTGGTCATGGATGTCACCGAGCATCGGCAAGCGGAGGGCAGGCTTCTGGAACTGGAGGCGGCGGTGGAACAGGCGACGGACGGGATCGCCATGTCGGACCCAGATGGACTGGTGCGTTTTGTGAACAATGCGTGGTGCGAGATGCATGGGTTGCCATCCACGGCAATTCTTGGCAAGAACCTGGCTGTTTGCCACACGGCGGAGCAGTTGCATAGAGATGTTGATCCACATCTTGACCGGCTGAGGGCTGTTGGGCATCACGCCGGGGAAGTATGGCATCGGAGGGCGGACGGGATGGTGTTTCCCACATTCATGAGCACGTCGCTTCTGCGGGATTCCACGGGGACGCTCTCCGGGATGTTGGCGATCGCGCAAGACATCACAGACCGAAAACGCATTGAAAAGGAGCAAATGAGTTTGCAATCCCAGTTGGCGGAGGCTCAGAAGATGGAGTCCATCGGGCGGCTGGCCGGCGGGGTGGCGCACGATTTCAACAACAACATGTTTGTCGTGCTGGGTTACGCTGAAATGCTTCTGGAGCAACTGGATGCGGCAGATCCGTCCCGCCAGTATGTCGAGCAGATCAGGCGCGCATCCCAACAGGCGGCGGACCTCACTAAACAGTTGCTCGCCTTCAGTCGGAAGCAGATCATCCAGCCCCAACCGGTGGATCTGGATGCGAGCGTGGTTCAACAGCAGAAGATTCTATGTCGGGTTTTGGGTGAGGATATCCGGGTTGTGACAAGGTTAAACTCCAGTCCTGTGCCGGCAATGGTGGATCTCGGACAATTCCAACAGGTTTTGATGAATCTTTGCGTTAATGCCCGCGATGCCATGCCCGGTGGAGGGGAATTGATACTTGAGTCATCGGTGGTCAGCGCTCCACCGTTGCGAGATGGGGGAGAACTCGTTTCTGGCGCCGCCTTTGTGCGAATTACCGTGGTGGACCATGGCGTTGGGATGCCGCCGGCAATTGTGGAGCGGATCTTTGAGCCGTTTTTCACGACCAAGGAGGCGGGCAAAGGCACCGGTTTGGGGCTTTCGGTGGTGTTCGGCATCGTGAAACAACATGGCGGGTGGATTGATGTGGACAGCCATCCTGGCAAAGGGACACGGTTTGATGTGCACTTTCCCGTGGCGACTAGCGAGGGTGGCGGCGTCTTGGAAACGGGATCGCCTGTGCCGGCTGGTAATGGGGAGCTTGTTCTCTTGGTGGAGGATTCCGCGCCGGTTCGCGAGATCGCGATGACTAGGCTTGACCGTTTGGGCTACCAAGTGATCGTGGCGGATGGTCTGGAAAGTGGGTGGCGCGCCTTCCAGGAGGCGGGGGGGTCGATCAAGATCCTGTTGAGCGATGTGGTATTGCCTGATGGAAACGGTGTGACGCTTGCCGAAAGGATTGCCGGAGCGGACGCGGCGGTTGGGATCATCCTGACTAGCGGCTATGCTGATGAGCGTTCCCGTATTGCTGAAATTCAGAATCGCCGGTGGGCTTTTCTGAGCAAACCGTACACCAGGCGCCAGGTAGCGTCGGCGATCCGTTCTTGTCTTGACCGTCCGATATCGTGAAAAACCATTATCTTCTGAGAAGCGAAGTCCTGTTGGTGGCGCATGCCGTGTTGGAGGCGGCTGACTATGCGATGGTTGTTCTTGTCGGTGCCGACGCCAGTTCTGGGTTGCATCATGATCCTGCTTGCGATGCTATTTGCCGCTGGTGGCACCCTGCTCGTTCGCCGCCGATGCCCCGTCAGGGTGCTCAAGGCGCACCATGATATTACCGGTCCCATGTTCGGCACGGTCGGTGTGTTGTATGCGGTGCTTCTAGCTTTCATTGTGATCGTCGCCTGGCAGAACTTCGACAAAGCGGGGAGCGACGTGGTCCAGGAGGCGAACTACTACGGGGACATCTACCGGAATTCCAACGGTCTGGATGTGGAGTTCAGGCCCAAGATCCGGGCGGCGATGGATGCCTATCTCGAGAGTGTGATCGAGGATGAGTGGCCGCGTCTCCCGGCGGGGGGCATGAGTGAGCGATCACAGAAGAATGCCCTGGCAGTCTGGGCCTTGGTTGGCGCGTACCAGCCCCAGTCGGAAGCCAGCAAGATCTTTCTTGCCGAAACCGTGCACCGGATGAACCTGGCCGGGGAGATGCGGCGGCAGCGGTTGATGAATGCGCGCAATGGAATCCACCTAGTCCTTTGGCTCGTCCTCTACATGGGGGCGATAATCATGATGGGGTTTGCTTTTTGCTTCGGCGCGGAATCACAGCGGATGCAACTGCTCATGAACTCGGTGCTGGCGCTTCTGATGACGTTGATTCTGTTCACGGTTCACGTCCTCGACAGTCCGTTCGGGGGAACCATGGGGATCACGGCGGAGCCGTTCCGCCAGGTCCTTGAGGTGGCGCGTGCGATGTTGTGATCCCCTGTTTCGCCCAGGCAAGAAGGAAGACCAGATGAAAAGAATTAAGGTCGGCTTTGCGAACCTGTCTCTTGCTGGCGTTGCGGTTGTAGTGCCCGCTGAGGGTTTGGCTGGTCGAGTCTCCCCCCTGTTACAAAATCCATGGATTGAGCTGTACAACAAGATGATGTGGCAACAGGATGCGTCATCCCGGTTCGCTCCGTGCCGTGGTCAGCGTGATGCTTATCATTAACGTTCTGCCGTGGAGTAGGATGACGGGGGCGAGATCCGTCGGTATGGTCAAGCGGCGATGCTGTCAGCGTTTCTTGACAGCCCCGTCATGCAAGAAGGAGCGGAGCCCCATGTTGACCGAAGTGAGATCTTCCTTTTGATCGGCAAGCCGGCGGCCGCAACGCCTGACACAGCAGCAGTACCAGGCAAGGCTGGCGGCCAGGACAAAGGCGCACATGACCATATCTTCGGTTGTCATTTGTTTCTCTCGTCAATTCCGCCTCCAGGCTTTGGCTTGAGCCGGCAGACGATAGAAGCCGGAGCGGGTCAACTCACCATGACCGCAGCATACGGCGGGGTGTATTTCCTGTGAAAGTCCCACTACGTCTTAAAGGGATGTAGGGGATTCAGGGGCGGAAGGTGTCGGGTTTATTGCCGACACGGGCTAGGCCAGCCCGTGCTGGAGTGCGTATCGCGTGAGGCCGACACTCGTGGTGATTCCTGTTTTCCCGGTGATGCGGGATCGGTAGGTGGCGACCGTTTTTTCGCTGAGATCCAGTTCCGCGGCAATGGATTTCGAAGACTTGCCGCTCGCCACCAGGCGCAACACCTGCATTTCCCTGTCGGACAGGCCGTCGTGGGGTTTTGAGTCGGTGTCACGGCTCAGGGCGACGGCCAGTTGTTCGGCGATTTCCGAAGTGACGTACTTGCCGCCCTGGAGGATCCGGTTTACTGCCGTGACCAGTTCATCCGGCGCCTGGCTTTTGCCGAGGTAGCCTGCTGCGCCGCACTTGATTGCCCGGATGGCATATTCGTTGACGGGAAACGCCGACACGACCAGAACCCGCGGCGACGGGCGCATCCGGCGGAAGTCATTGAGCAGCGAGAAGCCATCCCTTCCCGGTATTTTGATGTCAAGCGTGATGATATCCCAGTGTTCCTTGCGGCAGAATTCCATGGCGGAGGAGGCGTCGGACGCTTCGCCGAATGAAGCGCGGGGAAAGGCGTCCGCCAATGTTTCTCGCAGGCCGCGCCGCACAATCGGGTGATCCTCAACGATAAGGATTCGGATCGATCGTGCTGTCATGGCGCATGCTCTCCGCAAGGAATGCGGGCGGTCACCAGGGTTCCGCCCTTTTGGCGACGGCTGATGGTCAAGGATCCGCCCAGGCTGACGGCGCGTTCGCGCATGCCGAGAAGCCCCAAAGAATTGGGGTTAGACAGCGCCGCCGCCGATATTCCCCTGCCGTTATCGGCGACACGGAGCACGGAGGCGTCACCGCTGGCGGTCAGCGATGCGTCGATGCGTGTAGCCCGCGCGTGGCGCGCGACATTGGTGGTGCACTCCTGGAAAATGCGGAACAAGGCGGTGGCCGCATACGTTTCAAGGGATAGCGGCAGGCGGGGCACACGCAGGACGCAATGGATGCCTGTCCGGGATTGAAACCTTCTGGTTTCGTTCTGGAGGGCGACGGCGATGCCCAGGCGTTCCAACTCGCTCGGCCGCAATTCGTAGGCGAGTTGCTGTACCGCCCCGGTAGTCTTGTCCAGTGTATCGATGGCCTCGCCAACTCTGCGGAGAATGGCCTCGCGCCGCATTCCCGGCTTTGTGAGTGAACGTTCGAGCCAGCGCAAATCCATCTTGATGCCGGTGAGATTCTGGCCGAGTACATCGTGGATTTCGCGGGCGATGTTGGCGCGCACCTCTTCCTTGTTCCGCTCCAGGCGCGCCAGGAGGGCGCTCAGGGCGCTTCGTGACTGTTCCAGGTCTTTCTGTGTCCGGGCGATTGCTGTGATGTCCTCGAGGCAAAGCAGCACCTTGGGGCTATCGCTGGAGTTGATCAGGGCGGTTGAGCCGAGCATGGACACGTCCTGTTTCCTGCCGCCCCGTTCCAGCGTGGCCTGATAGGGTTCGTTACGATGGACGCGGCCTGTCTTGAAGGTGTCCTCGATGGCGATGAATATCCGGCACTTCCCGCATTCCCTGCTGAACCCGCAGCCTTTCGGGGTGGTTTTCGCGTTGATACAGCCGAACACGCCGCAGGCGGTGTCCTTCAGCACATCCGCTTCCTTCATGGAGCAGAAGTCGATAAACGCCCGGTTGGCAAACATAATCCGTCGCCGGCGGTCCAGGGTACACAGCAATTGCGGGACATTATCATAAATCGCCTTGAGTTCCTCGCGGCTCTGGCGCAGGACCTGATCCATCCGCACCCGTTCGGTGATGTCGCGGATGGCTACCACATGGACAGGACGACCCGCCCGCATGAAAAACCGCCCGGCCATCTCGACGATGAACACAGTGCCGTCCTTCTTCCGGTGGTGGCGAACGGGCACGAATACCCGCTTCTCGTAATTCAAAGGAGTCCTGGTCGTCACCTGCCGGGTGCGGCGGGGTTCGGCGGACAAGTCGACATTCCGCCGGCGCAGGAGTTCCTCGTGAGTGTACCCGTAAAGGACTGACGCCGCCGGGTTGGCTTCAAGGATGAGGCTGAACCTCTTCACCACAAACTACGACCGGCTGATCGAGTATGGCTGTGACCTCGTAGGGACCGGCCTATCGCAACCTGGTCGGCAAACTGCGTCAGGCTCGCCGCCGTGCAGGCCTTACCCAGGCCGAGGCTGGCGATAAACTTGGAAGAAGCCGACAGTGGATTAACACCACGGAAGCAGGGCAGCTACGGCTCGATGT
>CAIVSY010000109.1 GCA_903908715.1 uncultured bacterium | reverse complement strand
GCCCAGGAACCAGGCATCGGCCATGTGCAGGGTCAGGCGGCCAAACAGCACGGTTCCGGCTTCCTGACCCGCAGGACAGGCGAAGCGGGCGAACAGGACACTGGCCGCGATTCCGGTGAAGAGGCCGCCCGCGAGCCCTTCCCATGTCTTTCCCGGCGAGATTCGGGGAAAGAGCTTGTGCTTTCCGAAGAGGCTGCCAATGAAATACGCCCCGATATCCGAGAACTTGACAACGACCACGAGGTAAAGAATCAGGCGGCAGGCGGTCGCCGACAGCGGCTGGAAGGGGTGCGTGGGCGTCCAGCGGAAGGCCAGGAAAAAGAGGAACATGATCAGGAACGGGACATACACCAGACCGAGCATCGTACAGGCGATGGTGGGGAGGGGCTGGCTGTTGTTCTTCTGGGGGAACTGACGGACAAAGATCGAAAAAACGATCAGGGCGATCACAAAGAGCGGGAGTTCCCTCCAGGCCTCGGTTGGTTCCGTGCCCAGCATGGTCTGGACATTCATCGCGAGGTAGGAGGCGGCAAGGAGAACCACGCCTGCCGCAAGGCCCAGGATGCGGAACGAGGGAATTCCCGCATTCCGGAGGATGTTGTAGAACTCGATCATGCCCGCCGCCGCTATCGCAAACAGAACGGCGACGCCAACCATCGACGGGAGGAGGAACATGACCACCCCGACGGTTCCCAGGATGAGGATGGCGCTACAGGTTCTTCGTAACAATGCCATGATGCAATCCTTTGTTTGCGACTGACTATTCGGACAACCCGAACCGCCGGTGACGGCGCCCGTATTCCTCGACGGCCTTGATGAGTTGCTCTTCGCGGAAATCCGGCCACAGGATGTCTGTGACATACAACTCGGCATACGAAATCTGCCAGAGCAGGAAATTGCTGATCCGCATCTCGCCGCTGGTCCGGATCAGCAGGTCCGGGTCCGGGATGTCAGGCGCATACAGGTGGGTTGAAACCGTGGATTCGTCCACCTTGTCGGGATCCAGTTCCCCTGCCTTGGCCTTTCGGGCGATTTCCCGCGCCGCGGCGGCGATTTCCGTGCGGCCGCCGTAGCTGAGGGCCAAAATCAGGTTCCCTTCCTTGTAGTGCTCCGTGGCGTGCATGACCCGGTTCAATTCCCGCCGGACCGATTTCGGCAGGTCCGAAAGGCGTCCGATGGCGCGGAGCCGCACCTTGTTGTCATGCAGTTCCTGTTCCTCCTTGCGGAGGAACCGCTTCAGCAGGTCCATCAGGGCATCCACCTCGGCTTTCGGGCGGGCCCAGTTCTCCACGCTGAAGGCATACACGGTCAGGTAGCGGATTCCCAGCTTGCGGCAGGTGCGGATGGCCACGCGAACGGATTCCGCGCCGCGCTCGTGCCCCTTGGTGCGGGGGAGACCCTGCTGCTTCGCCCAGCGCCCGTTGCCATCCATGATGATAGCCAGATGAACCGGGACTTTCGGCGCGGGTGGCTCCTGCGTTATGGGTTCCTGTGTGGACATGGGTCAGACGGCGATGCGGAAGGTTCCTGCCCGCTTGGGGCTGACGGACAGCACGCCGAGCGGCACGCCGGTGATATCGCAAAGCGCCTTGACGTAATCCTTTGCGTTAGGCGGCAAATCCGCCTGCGAGGTGATCCCGCTGGTGGAGCACTTCCAGCCCGGGAAATCGGTGTAGACCGGGCGGCAGCGGCTGAGGGTGGCGATGCATGCGGGAACCGTGTCGTAGCGCTTGCCGTCGCACTCGTAGGCGGTGCAGACGCGGATCGTTTCGGTTTCGTCCAGCACATCCAGTTTCGTCACCGCCCAGAAGTCGATTCCGTTCACCATGGCCGAGTAACGGGCAACGACGGCATCGAACCAGCCGCAGCGGCGCGGCCGGCCGGTGGTGGCGCCGAATTCCCGGCCGCGCTGGCGGAGGTGTTCCCCTGTGGCGTCCATCAGTTCGGTCGGGAAGGGGCCTTCGCCGACACGGGTGGTGTACGCCTTGATGACCCCCAGGACGCGATTGATGGCGCGGGGCGGGAGCCCTGTGCCGACGCATGCGCCGCCGCTGGTCGGGTTGGAGGAGGTCACGTAGGGATAGGTTCCGAAGTCGATATCCAGCATGGTGCCCTGTGCGCCCTCGAACAGGATCTGCTTGCCGGCTTTGTAGGCGGTGTTCAGCAGGGAGACCGTGTCGCCGATATACGGACGCAGGAAGTCGGCTGCCTGGCGGATTTCGCGGCAGAGGGTGTCGGGGTCGATCAGGTCGGCGCCCATATCCTTCAGCAAGACGTTCTTTTCGGCCAGCCGTTCCCGCAGGCGATCGGGCAGGGCGGGGTCGAGCAGGTCACCCATGCGGAAACCGGTACGGGATGCCTTGTCGGCGTAAGTCGGGCCGATGCCGCGCTGGGTGGTGCCGATCTTTGATCCGCGGGTTGCGCGGGATTCACGGCCGGCGTCGAGGGCCTTGTGGTAGCTGAGGACCATATGGGCGCGGTCGCTGACGTGCAGGCGGCCGGCGGAGAGGATGCCGCGTTTCTCCAGGTCCTGGATCTCGTGGACCAGTGCGAGGGGGTCCACCACGAGGCCGTTGCCGATGACGCAGGTCTTGTCGGGATACAGGATGCCGGACGGGATCAGGTGCAGGACATAGCGGTCCGCGCCGATTTCGATGGTATGGCCGGCATTGCTTCCGCCCTGGTACCGGACAACAACATCGGCGTCGCGGCTGAGAAAGTCGACGATTTTGCCCTTACCCTCATCGCCCCACTGGGCGCCGATCAGAAGTGTATTCGTCATTTCGTTCCTTTCAATCCTCTTGCTGCCAAAAAACCCTATTAGCAAAATACGGGCGTCTGGGCAAGTTCGGCCGCGACCTCGCGACCTCTGAGGGGGGCGGGGATGCGAGTTGATCGATGCGGAGGCGTATGGGGAGGAGACGGATGCGCGGAGGCGAGAGGGGTTTCTGAAGACGACGGAAGGTAAGAGGTTGTTGAGGCAGCAGATCCGGGATTTACTGGCGGCGGAAAAATGTCAAACGGCGGATTGACAATTTGGATCGTATTGCTAGTATTCGGCCCTTCCATTTTGGAGCCATTGTTCCGGCGTAGCTCAATGGTAGAGCGTCTGGCTGTTAACCAGAATGTTACAGGTTCGAGCCCTGTCGCCGGAGCCAATCAGTAAGCAACTCGAACTTGCAGACCCGCAAATTCGAGTTCTTTTTTTGCCCCGATCCCGACGCCAGATTTCTCAAGAACCCCAATATTTTCCGAGGTTTGCATTTCTGGCTCCACTGACGGACGATGTGAGCCAGCGGCGGAATAGGGAGAGCATCCTGCGGGGAATACTGGAAAGTCTGTTTGGCAAGAAGGACGCCCAGCGGGGGTTCTCTGCCGAACAGCGTAGGATTATGTGGAACACGGAATCAAATTGAAGATACTCGGGGAAGTTATGCGGCGGGAAGACGCTCACTTGGGAGGACTTCACGCTCGACCATATAAACCCACACAGCAAGGGCGGGCATTCCCGCCTTGAGAATGCCGCCTTGATGTGCAGAAAATGCAACTCCGCCAAGGGCAACAGGCGGCGTTGAATACGACGGGGGAGTAAACCGCCAAGTGATTGCCTGCTCTTCCTGGCCGTGAACCAATCTTGTGTTTTGAAAGCGTTCATACGATAGTTCCAGGTATGGTAGAGGTCCATGCCGGTCTTCTATTCGTACACCCTTTCGGGGAGGGCAATGGTCGTTTGTACCAGTGGATGGCCGAACGTATAGCCTTGCAGGCGGGGCTTCCGACGATGGAAGTGTCACGTTCCGGGAAATTGGTACTGCCTTTGTGGAGAAAGTGATCGCCGGGTTCAGGAAGTGAAAGGAATACGAAATGTTAGTCCATCAAAGGGAGGCTTCTGCCGTCCTGGCAGTGTTGAGTGCCTTGTGCCTTGCTGCCGCAGGAGCGGAGAATGCCGCTGATATGAATTCAATGGACGGTGCAGTGTCCTGGCTGGAAAGCGAAGCGCACAGGATCATTCGCGCCTCAAAACGGAACATGAAGGACGGAACCTCAGCCTTTCCTCCACAGGTGGGAATACATTATGAGGCGTTCTGGCTTCGTGACTACGAGTACACTCTTGAGGGATCCATTTCTTCCTATTCCGATCAGGAACTGCTCGACGCCGCCCGACTGTTCGTGAAAAGCATCAATTCGGATGGTGCGGGGGTGGACTGCGTCAGGTTCGATGGGACGCCCATCTACATGCCGGGGTACGGCAGCATGGGTACGAATCCCGTTGCTGACGGGAGCCAGTTCACCGTGGGTGTGGTGTGGCATACCTACCGGAAGACGACGAACGAAACACTTCTGAATGAAGTCCTGGACCCCCTTGTCAGGACATTAAACTCCGTGCCGCGAAACCCGGAAACGGGGCTGGTCTTCATCGATCCCAGCCAGGACTGGGATCGTTGTCCATACGGTTTCACGGATACCATCCGCAAACAGGGCGACGTCTTGTTCTGTTCCCTGCTGTATGTCCAGGCTTGTCGTCAGCTATCGGATTTATTGCGTGCGGGCGGCAGGCTTGAGGCATCCCGGAAGTGGAGCGAGGAAGGGGTTCGTGTCACAGCGGGTATCCGCAAGAGCTTGTGGGATACGGAAGCAGGTCTCTTCCGTGCCGCTACCGTGAGATGTCGCGAGCACGATATATGGGGTTCCGCATTTGCCGTATTCCTGGGTGTTGCAACGCCGGAGCAATCGAAGGCCATCGCGCAGTACTTTGAAGCACACTACGATCAACTGGTGCAGCACGGACAGATACGACACCTGCCCGGCGGAGTCTATTGGGAACAAGGCTGCGAGCGCGACGAATATCAGAATGGCGCATACTGGGCCACCCCGGTCGGGTGGTTTGTCTACACGCTGGACATCGCGAATCCCGCGTTGGCGGATCGAACCGTTATCGACATGGTGGCGCATGTTCAGCAGTACGGTGCCTGTGAGTGGATCTTCGGCGGGAAACGGCAGCTGCCTCACTACCTCGCCAGCGCGGCGCTGCCGCTGAGCGGCATACGGGCAATGCTCGACCGACGGAAGAAGGCTCTCCGTAATACCAAACCTGACAAGCCGGATTCACACGGGGCCCCATAGGGCGCCGATTGCTGCAGCTTTCAGAACGATCCAGGACTGGCCGATGCTGCGTGAATGGATCGTGGTCCTGCGCGGCAAGCTCATCGGGGCCTGCAATACCCGCTCCAGCCTGTCTGACGTTGCGCTTTCAGGCCGCAGGCCGCTGGTCAGGCATGGCCGTGTCCCCGCGGCAGTTGACTTGCACTTGCTTATTTGGCAACATAGCCAAGTATTAGAGGGAGAGGTGTGGCATGGATACGGAACGGAAGGCCCGCTACGAGGCTCGGGCCCGGATCATCAAGGCGCTCGCGCATCCGGCGCGGTTGCTGATTGTGGACGAATTGCGCGGCAAGAGCCGTTGCGTCTGTGAACTCCAGGCCGAACTGGAGTTGGATATGTCGACGGTCTCCAAGCACCTTTCGGTCCTGAAGAACGCCGGAATCGTGCAGGATGCAAAGAAGGGGGTCCAGGTGTATTACAGCTTGCGATGCCCGTGCGTTACGGACTTCTTCCAGTGTGCCGAAAAGGTTCTGCTCACCCGTGCGAGGGATCAGGCGGAAGTGCTGGGCCGAACTGCGCGGGGAGGCTTGCGATGAGGCGGGAAGGCGGAATACTCCTCGGACTGGTCGCCGGTTTCCTGCTTCTGTATTTCCTGCCGGTGGATTCCCTGCGCTTCCAGGGTGCGGTGGTCGAGGCCTTCCGCCTGGCCCGATGGTACGCGCGCGAACATGTGCTGCTCTGCCTTGTGCCTGCGTTCTTCATCGCTGGTGCCATCGGCGTATTCGTCAGCCAGGCGGCGGTGATGCGGTATTTCGGGCCGAAGGCGAACAAATGCCTCGCGTATGGGGTCGCTTCGGTTTCCGGAACGATCCTCGCGGTATGCTCGTGCACCGTCCTGCCGCTGTTCGGCAGTATCTACATGCGCGGGGCTGGCCTCGGACCGGCCATCGCGTTCCTGTATTCCGGGCCGGCGATCAACGTCCTGGCCATCGTCCTGACGGCACGGGTACTGGGGTGGCAACTGGGGTTGGCGCGGGCAATCGGGGCGGTGACCTTCAGTGTTGTGATCGGTGCGCTGATGCATCTGCTGTTCCTCCGGGAAGAGCGTGAGAAGGCTGCCCAGGCGCAGGAGGTCTATATCGGCGAGGACGGGGACGGAAACCGGCCGCTTTGGCAGGTGGTCTTCCATTTCGCCGCACTGGTGGGCGTTCTGGTCTTTGCCAACTGGGCACGGCCCCAGGGCGGGGCAGGTCTGTGGTTTGCCGTTTTCCAGCACAAGTGGATGATCACATCCGGATTCGCCCTGCTGCTGGGTGTGTCGTTGTGGAGGTTCTTTGCTGTCAAGCCGGCGTACGTGTTGCTGTCGGCCCTGCCGGCGGTGGGACTCGGTATTCTCTTCCCTTCGTATCCCGTCGTGGCCTTCACGGCCGGCTCGGCAGGACTGGCGGCGCTGACTTTCTTCGGGAGTACGGAACTGAAGGACTGGCGGGATCAGACCTGGGGGTTTGGCAAGCAGATCACTCCATTACTTCTAGGCGGCGTTCTCGCCGCCGGCTTCTTCCTCGGGAGCCCGGAGGGCAAGGATGCGGGCTTTGTTCCCAACGTCTGGATCCAGGCGCTTGTGGGGGATAGTCCCTCATCCCTTCTTGCCCTGCTGGGATATCCTTCCAGCCATGTTCCGTCCTGGCTGAGTGCGGTGTGGCCGCTGTGGACGAACTTCTTTGCAGCGGTGGCCGGTTCTTTGATGTACTTCGCGACACTGACGGAGGTGCCGATCCTGAGAGGACTGATTGACAGCGGAATGGGGCAGGGACCGGCGCTGGCGCTGCTGCTTGCCGGCCCCGCGTTGTCCCTGCCTTCCATGCTGGTGATCCACTCCCTGATCGGGCTCCGGAAGACGCTGGCCTTTGTCGGGTTGGTGGTGGGCATGGCGACGCTGACCGGACTGATTTACGGCGCGATCCTGAGTTGAATCGGAAGAAGAGGGCTGCATGAAGAAGATACAAGTTCTGGGCACGGGATGCCCGAAGTGCAAGGCCTTGATGGCGAACGCAGAGGCGGCCGTCAAGGAACTGGCTGTCGAGGCGACGGTGGAAAAGGTCGACAAGATCACGGAAATCATGAAGTTCAACGTGATGATGACGCCTGCACTTGTCGTGGACGGACAGGTGAAGAGTGCCGGGAAACTGTTGAGCGTGGAAGATATCCGTAAGATACTGGCAGGTTGAAAGCGGGAGGAGGCAGTCTATGTCGGATGCGGAAATAACGGGCGGAGACGCCTGTGGCTGCGCGCGGGGAAGTTGCTGCAAGGGGCCCGTGAAGTGGATCTGGATCGTGTTGCTTCTGGCCATCGGGGCTGTCCTGGTGGCCCGATACCGCGGGCCGGCCCGGAAAACGGAAGCCGCGCCGGCTGTGCCATCCACCGGACAGGCGGAGGTCCGCAAGGCCCTGCCGCGGCTCCTGGACCTCGGCGCAGGTAAATGCGTTCCCTGCAAGATGATGATGCCGATTCTTGATGACCTCCGGGAAAGCTACACCGGGAAACTCGAAGTGGCTTTTATTGATGTCTGGGAGGATCCGGAAGCAGCCAAGCCGTATGAAATCCGCATTATTCCCACGCAGATCTTTTATGATGCCGACGGTAAGGAACTCTTCCGCCATGAGGGTTTCTTCGCGAAGGAGGACATTCTGGCAAAGTGGAAGGAACTGGGTGTTGAACTGAACCCATGACGACCGCACGAGGCGGCAGGGAAAGTAAATGGACCGGGTTTTTACCGCATTGACACAGGCTATAGAAGGCGCCCCGACGCTGGCTATTGCAGCGGCCCTGGCATGGGGCGTGCTGAGCATCCTCCTCAGCCCCTGCCATCTTGCGAGCATTCCCCTGATTGTCGGGTTTATCGACAGGCAGGGGCGGATCGAGACTCGGCGGGCGTTTCTCATCGCTTTGCTGTTCGCCGTGGGTATCCTGATCACCATTGCGTTGATCGGTGTGGCAACCGCGGCCGCCGGACGGATGCTGGGCGACGTGGGCCGCTGGGGCAATTACGGGGTGGCCCTGATTTTCTTTGTGGTCGGCCTCTATCTTTTGGATGCGATCCGCTTTCGCCCGCCTGCCGTGGTACAGCCCGGAGTGCGGAGCAAGGGCATGGCGGCGGCGTTCCTTTTGGGATTGTTGTTCGGGTTGGCCCTGGGGCCCTGCACGTTTGCCTTCATGGCGCCCATGCTGGGGGTGACCTTCCGGCTGGCCTCGTCGAATCCTTCCTACGGAATCCTTCTTCTTTTCCTCTATGGAGTGGGGCATTGCGGGGTCATCGTGCTGGCGGGAACCTTCACGGAAGTCGTCCAGCACTACCTGGACTGGAATGAGAAGTCCAAGGGCGCGGTGGTGCTTCGCAAGGTCTGCGGGGCCCTGGTCCTGGCAGGCGGGTTGTATCTGCTTTATACGGCGAGATAGGAGGTGGCGGTGAAAACGGAAAGTGATTCAAGTTCTGAACGAAAGATGACCCATGTTTTTGAGCGTTACCTGACGGTGTGGGTGGCTCTCTGTATCGTGGGCGGCATCCTGCTGGGCCGGGTCGCACCCGGATTGGCCAGATACCTCGACGGCCTGTCCCTTGAGGTCGACGGGGCGCCGGTTGTGTCGTTGCCCATCGCCATCTGCCTGTTCTTCATGATGTACCCCATCATGGTAAAGATTGATTTTGCCTCCGTCATCCGGGCGGGTAGGAGCGGGAAGCCCGTCTGGCTGACGTTGTTCGTCAACTGGGCCGTCAAGCCGTTCACAATGTACGCAATCGCCCTGTTCTTCCTTGGCGTGCTGTTCCGCGGGCTGATCGGCTCGGAGGCGACGGACCTGGTTAAGATGCCATTCGGCCTCGACCTGCCGCTCGGGGCACACCACGGTGCGGGAACGGTGGTGCTGGCGGATGGGGTGAAGATGCTGCAGGTACCCCTGTGGCGCAGTTACCTGGCCGGCTGCATTCTTCTCGGAATCGCGCCCTGCACCGCCATGGTGCTGGTGTGGGGGTATCTGGCCCGCGGAAACGACGGGCTGACCCTGGTGATGGTGGCGATCAACTCGCTGACCATGCTGGTGCTCTACGGGCTGCTGGGCGGGTTCCTGCTGGGCGTGGGCCGGCTCCCGGTCCCGTGGCAGGCTCTGCTGCTTTCCATCGGCATCTATGTGGCCCTGCCGCTGGTGGCGGGATACCTGTCGCGCCGTTGGATCCTTCAGGCAAGGGGTGAGGCCTGGTTCCGGGAGAAGTTCCTGCATCTCCTTACCCCGGTCACCATTGTGGCGCTTTTGACAACGCTGGTCCTCCTGTTCAGTTTCAAGGGGGACGTCATCCTCGGGAATCCGCTGACGATCCTGTGGATTGCCATTCCGCTGTTCATCCAGACCATGCTGATCTTCTGGTTGGGCTACGGGTTGGCCCGGCTATGGAAACTGCCCTATCAGGATGCGGCCCCTGCCGCGATGATCGGGGCGTCGAATCACTTCGAGGTGGCCATCGCCACGGCAACCATGCTGTTCGGGCTTTCGTCCGGGGCGGCTCTGGCCACGGTGGTCGGGGTGCTGATCGAGGTTCCGGTCATGCTGTGGCTCGTAAGGATCTGCCTGCGGACCCGGCACCGGTTTCCGGAAGCAAAGGTTGAAACGGAAGGGACGGTTCCATGAGCCGGAGAGACAGGCCTGAGAGGAAGCACGCGCTTCGGGATGCGGTGCGCACGGGATATGCGGAAATCGCCAAGGCGGGGGGGGCGTGCTGCGGACCGGCCAGACCGTGTTGCGGGAGCAGTGACGCCGCCGGGGTCGCGCGGGCCGTCGGATATTCCGAGGCTGAACTGGCAACGTTGCCCGAGGGCGCCAATATGGGGCTTTCCTGCGGCAATCCGGGTGCCGTGGCTGCGCTGAAGCCGGGGGAAACGGTCCTTGACCTTGGTAGCGGCGGCGGGTTCGATGTGTTCCTTGTGGCCGAGAAGGTTGGCAGGCGCGGCCGGGCGATCGGCGTGGACATGACTCCGGAGATGCTGGCCAAGGCGAGAAGAAATGCGGAATCATTCCGGAAACGAACCCGGTTGAATAACGTGGAGTTCCGGCTGGGAGAGATTGAGTACCTGCCGGTGGCGGATGCCAGCGTGGATGTGGTGATCTCCAACTGCGTCATCAACCTTTCGCCGGACAAGCCGCAGGTCTGGCGCGAAATTGCACGGGTATTGAAGCCCGGTGGACGTGTGGCGGTGTCGGACCTGGCACTCCTGAAGCCCTTGCCGGCGAAGCTTCGGGCATCCATCGAGGCTCTGGTCGGATGCGTTGCGGGTGCCGTGCTGACGCAAGAGACCCGGGCCATGGCCCGGGCGGCAGGCCTGACGCAGATCCGGTTGATACCCAAGGCCGACTATGTGGACCGCATGGCCGATTGGAATGATCCGCTCTACCGCAAGATGCTTGAGCAGCTTCCTGAAGGGAAGCGACTGGGGCAGTATGTCACCAGCCTGGAGGTTACGGCGCATAAGCCGCGCGGAAAGAGCAGGCCATGAAGGCGAAAGTGCTTTTCCTCTGTACGGGAAACTCATGCCGGAGCCAGATGGCCGAGGGCTGGGCGCGCGCGTTGCGGGGCGATGAGATCGAACCATATTCGGCGGGAATCGAAATGCACGGGCTCAACCCGCACGCCGTACGCGTCATGGCGGAAGCCGGCATCGATATCCGGGAGCAGTATTCCAAGACTGTGGAGGCGGTCCGTGATGTGGACTTCGACCTTGTGATCACAGTGTGCGGGCATGCGAACGAGACGTGCCCTGCGTGGCTCGGTAACAAGGCAAAGGTGGTTCATGCGGGTTTTGATGACCCGCCTGCCCTCGCTCGCGGTGCAAGAACGGAGGAGGAAGTCCTGTCCCATTACCGGCGGGTCCGCGACGAGATCCGTGCCTTCATGATGACCTTGCCGGTCAATGAACGGGTGAGCCGGTAATGTTCCTTGCGAGCCGGCGCGTGCGGTTCATCCGGTATGCACACAACCGTTGTCGCCGTTTTACGACTTGCCGGGAGCAAGGCGCCTGGCTTTCTCCGCCAGGTAGTACCGATAGTCGTCAAGAGCCACCCCCTCCTGAACCTTGTGGTCGATCATGGGAATGTAGCCGCCACGTTCGATCAGCGACGGGATCAGGGCCACGATACTGTCAATCGCCCCGCGTCCGCGTGCCAGGGCGAGCTTGTCCATTCCGCCCAGCATGCGGAGCCACGGGTAGCGCCGGCCGAGGGCCAGCAGATCATCGCGCCCCTCGCGGCAGACCATCTCGAACGGCGACCAGGCGTTGATCCCGCCTTCGTGCAGCACCGGGATCAGGGAATCGGGGAAACCATCACAATCGATGCACAGGATATCCACGCCGTGCGCCTTTGCGCAGATGGCCAGACGTGCGTAGCACGGTACCAGGAACTCTTCCGCCATCGCGGGAGAAACCATCGGACCATGGTTGTAAGCCATGTCTTCATGGATCATGATCAGCTCGGGAGTAAACAATTCCAGCGCCAGATCCATGTGCTTCACGAGATAGCCGGACCAGAAGTCTACCATCTCACGCACCATGTCGGGATCTTCGTAGAACGCCATGCAAGCGGCCTCAAACCCCATCATCCGGCGCAGAAAGGCCCAGAATCCGAACATCCATAGGCTTACCGGATAGTCGCGGTCGTGCAACGACTCCAGTGCAGCCCGCTCGAGCGAGATATTATGCGGGCCGGCGGCGAAATGGCCGCGTGCACGTTCCCAGTCGGCGGGCCTCTTGACCGGCCATTCGAGCTCCTGCGCGATGCCGCGGTTGGAGCGCTGCTCGCGCGCCATATGACCGTTGGAGTAGCGGATGAGCAGTGAATCCGCATCTTCAGACACAACCTGCGAGGTTGGTCGCGGGGTTTCCTCCGGGCTGATGCTGACCTGGAAGGTGATGTTGTGGGCGTCGAGACCGAGATACTGCGTCAGCTCCCGGCTGTTGCGGGCATACTGGAGATCGCCCCTGGCGCCCCAGAAGGGGATGCCGGCTGGCAGTCCCTGGGAACGCCAGAGAGGCTCCAGGGCCTCCCAGTACCCAATCTCGATGTTCGGCACGCGGTCAACGGGCTGGAAGTGCATCACCCGGTTGAATCGTTCGCGCTGGTTCATGGTCGCATCTCCTCCCTGGCCGCGCGCATGGTCACCGGCCCGATCAAACCGGATGGGAGCCGGGTGCCGTCACAGGCATTGGCCATCGAGTTCGTCACGCGGATTTCCAGGCGGTTCTCGCCAGCGCAGCAGGCATCGCCGAGCGTCAGGACGTGTGGTGCCCAGGCACGCACCCCGAGCCGGCGGCCGTTTAGCCAGACCTCGGCAATATCGCGCACGGTGCCGAGATCCAGAAAGCGCGCTTTCGCCTGTTGCGCAATGTTCAGCGTGAAGGTTGCGTGATAGCACAGCGTGCCCGCGAAAAGCTCCCAGCCTTCGGTCTGCGCCCAGTCGCCGGGTGCGGGAACGGGGGTAGGCTTCCCGTACGGGTTTGTCACCCGCCACGGGCCTGTAATCTCCGCCACCGCCGCACCGGGGCGGGCCGGCAAGCCCGGTGTCGGATCCGGCTTGCCTGCGGGATCCACGGCCAGGACGATGCTCTCCCGGCGTTCAAGGCGCACCGGCACCCTTGTTTTTCCCTCCTTGTCACACTTCGCCGGCCATGGATGAAAGGAACCATCGAGAGCATTCCAGCGTTCGACGCCGCCTGCGGCAGAGAGCAGGGCCTGCCCGTCAAGCGGGGCTTCGCCCTCGTTCACGAGCAGGTAGAGGTCGAGGCCATTCTTTCGATAGTGCAAGACGCGCAGCGCGGCGGCATCCGTGCCCTGCCACTCCACATCGCGTCCGACGACGGCGGCGACCTTTTCAATCAGATCTGTCTTGTCCCACGTACGCAGCACCGTGCCGCCTGACGCTTCAAACTCTCGCAAACGTTGCTCCGCCCCGGGGCTCAAGGTCCCGGGCCTGTCGATCAACAGCAGCCGGAACTTCATCTCGCCAGCCATCAGGCGGCCACCCTCCACGCGCGCTGCGCGCAGGGCGGGATCATCCACAAAAATGAAGTCCTGCTGGTTCTCCTCCAGGATCCAGGCTGCCTCCCAGGCCATGGAGTCGCCATCGCTGACGATTCCGGTCTCACAGATCTCGTCGCCGTCGCTCAGCATCCAGCACATCCGACGGCCATAGTCGCCGAGCAGTCCAAAGTGCGGCCACCAGACGTTGTGGACCGTCAGGTCCGGCTCGCTCTCGTACGCGCGTCGGCCGCGGATGGAGTAGAATGCGGCATGGGGGAAAACCAGGTTGGTCCCTCGCACGAAGTACCAGTCGAGCAGCCACTTGACCTCATCCAGGGTCAGGCGCCAGCCATAGGCACCGAATACTTCGATGCCGCTGAACCGGCGGCCGCCCAGCCGTGCAGCGCTGCTGGCGGCCTTGGCAGTAAGGCTCTCCCTGGGATCTGTCGCGTGCGGGTTGTCCGGCGTGAGCCACCGCCAGACCATATCCTGGCCTGGCCATTGGAAATGCCGCAGCATCCCCAGCTCATTGCCGTCACCGGAGTGTCCGGTCAGCGCGATGCCGTGCGCCGCGCACCATTCGCCGATGGGTTTGTAGAATGCCTGCTCCAACCGCTGCTGCACTGCCTTGTGCCAGGCCCAGCGGAACTTAGCTGTACGCGGCCCGCAGTCGAACCACAGGGCTGGCAGCCAGCGCGCCACGTCCTCATCCCACCAGGCTCGGACATGCGCGAGGAAACCCGGGGTCCAGGGTTGGCGGCGGCGCAGGGTCGGGCCGTCCGGCCCGCAGCGCCCCATGGGGCTGGGTTCGTCCGTGAACATGGCGACAATTGTTCTGCCGAAATGGTCCTTCAGATGCTCGTAGTACTGGTCGTGTGTGAGTTGCAGGAAGCAGGCCACGGCGTCCTCGCGCAGGATATCCGCGGCTGGCGGGGCAAGGGCATGGTCGTCCTCCTCCTCTTCGAATACCCCGCGGATGGTCCCGCCACTGTGGCCCTCCCACACGGCCACGATCCGCCAATCGCCGGCCGGCAGATCGTAGTCGACAACTTCGTGCTCGTCCCACTTCAGGCAACGGAGTGTATCGGGGTCGAGCTTGCCCGGTTCGACTTCGCGGCCGGTGACCACAGCCACCAGCTTGTACCCGAGCGCCCGGCCGGGATTGGGCCGCAGGAACCCGCGGGCCGGGCCTTTCACCTGGAACCACTCCTGGGGAAATATGCACTTGGCGGCCCAGTCCGGGTTCCGGGCCACGACGCGGCCCTGGCAGGAACCGGAGGGATAGCCGGCTTCATCGTAGAGGATGACCTTCATCCCGAGCCGCGCCAGTTCCTCGACCGCCACGCGCATGAGGCGGAAGAATTCGGGCGTCAGGTAGCCGATCCGGCGCGACAGCCCGTTGCGGGGATGGACAACAACCCCGCCGAATCCCTTGGCATGCATTTCACGGATCTGCCGGACAAGCTCGGTATCGGTGAGATCATCGTTCCAGAACCAGAACGGCATGAACCCGAATTCGCGGGGGGGATCAATAAAAAAGCGCTGCAGTCCACGGGCACTCATCACCGAGTACCCTCCACGACCAATACACGCACATCCAGCGGGTCAACGGTCAGTTCGACAAATCCGCCGTTCACCGTAACCGGTTGGCCCAGCAGGTCAATTGTGTTGTGCCAACCCGCCACGCTAATCCTTTCCGAAACGCTTGTTTCTGTCGGATTCGTAAAGATCCAGGCTTCCTTGCCGGGTGTGACACGCTTTCGGACGGTCAGTTTGCCTTCGTGTTCGGGCGAGACCCCGCCAACGGCGAGCAGGGCACGTACCGCCGCATGGATGGCTGGATCGCGGTAGGCGGTCCCGCTGTGGCCGAGGCACGTGCCGAGCAGCCAGGCCTGTCCCGCTCCATGGCACCGGCGCACACCTGCAACCTCCCCGCCGGCCATAAGAACGGGTTCGGCTCCAGCCAGAAGGCTGAAGGTCTGCAGGTAGACGTTCGCCTGCAATGCGGTGCCGGTGAGAGGACCCGTTCCGGCAAGACGCGTTGGCTCCAGGTAATCACCCCAGGTGCGCTCGGGCGGGGACCATCGAGTACCCCTGTCCGGCTCGCGGACCATTTGGATGTGACGCTGCCGCACGCCGAACAGGGCCGCCAGGGCAGGCGAGAGTTCGCCGCGGTTACAAAAGGCGTGCTCGTCCACCCGGCCCGGCGCCGCCTCACTGATGAGGTGCCCTCCGTGTGCGACATAGTGGACAAGGCGGGTGGCCTCGCGCTCACCAAGGGAGAGCGGAAAGGGCAGGATCAGGACCGCGTACGAACCAAGCCGCGCTGCATCGTGATCCGGGTCAATGAAATCGAGCGGAATGCCCAGATCCCACAGCAGGCGGTACCATCCGCGGACGGCGTAGGGAAGGTGCTCGCCGCCCTGAGCGAGATGGCTGGCGAGTTGGAAGTTCCCCTCACGGATCAGGATCCCGACCCGGGCGGGCTGCAGGGTTGGCCGGGCGAACAGATCCGGATGATGGTTGAGGGCGCGCCCGATCCGGCCGGCCTCGGCAAAACGCACGGTCGTGTCGCCGACGCTATCCAGCAGGCCGAAGCCGTTCATCTCGCCGGCCATGATCTCGGCACGTGTGACCCAGAAGGAGATGGCGGTTGCCCCGGATCCGATTGCGGTGAGCATCCAGCGTCGGATGTCGTCGGCCGAGGGGACACGTCCGAGGTGCAGCCCGCTGCTGATCGGCCCGCCTTGGAATTCCGCGCCCCAGATCGGCACGCCGCCGGCTCGACCCTGGCCGGGGTTCGCGGATCGAATGTGGTCGAAACGGTAGGCGACCCCGTCCCACATCTCGGCCAGCAGGGCATGCTCGCGGGAGAACGGGCGCGTTTGCCCGTCATCCCACGCCTGCCCGGGTGTCCAGGCCGGGTAGGTCGAGGAGCCCAGGAAGTCCTGGCACCGGGCGTATCCCCAGTCCTGCGCGCTCGCCAGGCTGGGTGTGTTCTTGTGGGCGAAGACCGGACGGCCGAGCGGGTCGGCGGCCCGGATCGTTTCGGCCCGGCGCCGGAGGATACGGCACACCTGCTCATTATCCATGAAGGTCTGCCAAGCCAGATCCACGGCCTGCGGCTGGCGGCCGGCGCGGTTAGGCAGGATCGAATTCCAGGCCGGATACTGCGTTCTCCAGGCACGGTTCAGGGCATCAAGGTCATCGCTGTATCGCACACGCAACCAGTCCCGGAATGCCGCCTGGGTATTCGGACAGAAGCAGATACTGTTGCCGACAATGCCCTCGGCCCAGTAGGCAATCTCCTGCCAGGTATTCCAGACAACGATGTTCTCGAACCGGCCCAGCGTCTCGACCAACCTCCGGATGAAGCGCAGTTGATCGGCCATCGCGCCAGGATGGTCGCAGCACGGGCCGGGCTTGCCGTCAGCCGGGAGCGTGGTCGGCGCCTCATAGGCGATGATTCGTCCGTCGCGGCCGACCAGCCGGCAGTCGGGATGCTTGTCGTAGAGCCAATGCGGTGCCTGCTCGCAAGTCAACCCGAGGTAAATACCCAGATCCAGCCTGGCCGCATACGAGACCAGTTCCTCGTACCGCGAGAAATCGCACCTGCCCTCAACCGGCTCGTCGAGCATCCAGTTCTCCTGGAGCTTGATCAGGTTGAACCCCTGCTTTTTCAGCACCTCCATATCGTGCTTCAACTCGGACATGGGAGGCATGGGTTGACGGCACAAGTGAGAGCCAAGCGGGAAGACCTGATTGAATCGCTGATTGTTCATGGCAACTCCTTTTGCCCGCATGTTTCTGATGGCTAATGTGATCCTTCTTCTGGCCGGCCATCGACGGATCCTTCAGCCGCATCGTAGGTTAATACGAATAAAGCACAGCAGGCAAAGTAAATTGTCTTTAACGGGTTCATGGGGGGTATTTTACGTCCGTCTTTCTCGCTGTTGACGAATCGCCTTTTCTTCCCTGTATCAGCGG
>CAIVSY010000108.1 GCA_903908715.1 uncultured bacterium | reverse complement strand
TGCAGTCTTTTACGCCTCCTCTCCCCTTGCGGGAGAGGACTGAGGTGAGGGGTATTCTTTCCGGTAACTGTATCGTTCCGGCTGACACTTCAACCGTATCGGTGTTTGACAGGCCCCACTGTGGACCCTATTGTTCCCGCATATGCTCCCGCAGTGGATCATCGAGAAAAAACGGGATGGCAAGGCCCTGACGGAACAGGAGTTGGCCTTCTTCATCCACGGCTATACGCGCGGGGACATCCCGGACTACCAGGCCGCTGCATTCGCCATGGCGGTCTATTTCAAGGGCATGACCCCGGCCGAAACCTCCGCCCTGACAAAGGTCATGATGAACTCGGGCGAAACCATCGATACCCGTTCGATCATCGGGCCCAAGGTGGATAAACATTCCACCGGCGGCATCGGCGACAAGATCTCCATTCCGCTCGCGCCCCTGGTCGCTTCCTGCGGCGTCAAGGTACCCATGATCTCGGGCCGCGGGCTCGGCATCACAGGCGGTACCCTCGACAAACTGGAGTCCATTCCCGGATTCAATGTGCAGCTCCAGCCCCCCGCTTTCCTGGCCGTCCTCCAATCCTGCGGTTGCGCCATGATCGGACAAACACCACAAATCGTCCCGGCCGACCGCAAGCTCTATGCCCTTCGGGATGTCACCGCGACTGTGCCTTCGATCCCCCTGATTGTTTCCAGCATCATGAGCAAGAAACTGGCCGAGGGAATCGACGGCCTGGTTCTGGATATCAAGTGCGGCAGCGGCGCATTCATGCAGACTCCCGGCAAGGCGAAGGAACTGGCGAACGCCCTCCTCTCCGTGGGCCGCGCCATGGGCAAACGCGTCCGGGCCCTGATCACCGCCATGGATGAACCGCTGGGCCGCACCGTTGGCAATGCTCTCGAGGTCGCGGAATCGATCGCCATACTCCGGGATGAAGGCCCTGCCGACAGCACGGACTTGACCCTCGAGTTGGCCGCTGAAATGCTGGTACTCGCCGGGATTTCCCCCAGCACGGAAGTCGCCTTTCCGCTCCTGCGTCAGAAACTGAAATCGGGCGATGCCCTCAAGGTGTTCCGGAAAATGATCGCCGCGCAGGGCGGCGACCCCTCCGTGGTTGAGAATCCCGCCCTGCTGCCCTCCGCACCCTGCCGGAAGATCCTCCACTCCGGATCAGCCGGCTATATCACTTCCGTGAACGCGGAAACCGTGGGTCGCGTGGCCCTCCTGCTTGGCGCGGGCCGGACCAAGACCACGGATACCGTGGATCACGCGGCCGGCATCTCGGACCTGGCAAAATCCGGCGAACGGGTCATGATGGGCCAGCCCCTCGCCGCCCTGCACGCCTCCACCCCCGACCGAATCAACGAAGCCCTCCCCCTGCTAAAGGACGCCTTTATCATCAAGCCGGCGCCCGTAACCGCGCGCCCCCTTATCCTGGACCGCATATGAACCATTCCGCCCTCACCGCCGCATCCTCGCAGGTCCGCAAGACCTGGCCGGAAGCCCATCCGCGCCTGGCCATGATCCTGGGTTCCGGATGGCGTACAACCCTCGAGGGATTCACGGTCCGCGCCAGCCTGGATTACCGGGCTATTCCCATACTGGGAGCGCCCGCCGTGGAAGGTCATGGCGGACAAATCCTGCTCGCGAATCTCGAGGGAACCGAAATCCTCGTCTTTTCCGGACGCCGCCATTGGTATGAGGGCGCTGGGCTGGAAGCCATCGCCTTCCCTGT
>CAIVSY010000107.1 GCA_903908715.1 uncultured bacterium | reverse complement strand
TCTCCCGCACAGGGGAGAGGGGATAAGAATTGTGACCTTTGCCGCAGAGATGAGGAAAGAAAAATGACTCCCTCTCCCCTTGCGGGAGAGGGTCGGGGTGAGGGGAATTCCACCAAAACATCGCCATGATCAAATCCATCGATAAATGGTTGCCCGGCTATCTGGCCTCTATCCTCCGCCGACCTCGCGGCGGCTCCGGTGTCCGCCACCTGATCGTCTGCGTATGCGACCACTTTGAGCCTTTCCGCGACGGTGCCAGCGCGGACACAGCCAGATCCATCGTGGCCGATTGGCTCGGAGCCTATCCCGATACGCTGGCCGGATTTCAGGATGCCGATGGTTGCCCCCCGCGGCATACCTTCTTCTATCCCCAGGAGGAATATGATGAGGCGATCCTTGACCGGTTGGCAGCCTTCTGCAGCCGGGGATTTGGAGAAGTCGAGATTCACCTGCATCACCGGAACGATACCCCGGAAGGCTTGCGCAAGAAATTGGCGCAGTTCCGGGATTTGCTGCGGGAACGACACGGGTTACTCGGGGGGGTGTCAGACCACAGACCGCAGACCGCAGGCAGCAGCCCTACACTGGAGAACGAGAATGGGCGGGAACCACAGGTGTTGCGGTCTGAAGTCTGTGGTCTGAAGTCTATCGTCTCCTCCACTCCCTCCTATGGTTTCATCCACGGAAACTGGGCCTTATGCAATTCAAGGCCCGATGGGGACTGGTGCGGCGTGAATGAGGAACTGGGAATCCTCGCGGAAACCGGCTGCTACGCGGATTTCACGTTCCCATCCGCGCCCTCGCCAACCCAGCCGCGCATGGTGAATGCCGTTTATTACGCGCAGGATGTGCCCGGCGGGCCGCGCGGGGCGGATCGGGGGAAGAGGGTATCGGTAATCAATGAACGGTTGTCGGCTGTCGGTTATCGGTTGGGAAAGAAAGCCAATAGCCAGGAACCAATCACCAATAACGGCGCTGAAGGTGCTCTGATGCTCATCACCGGGCCTCTGGCGTTGAATTGGCTTCGCCGGAAATGGGGAATCCTCCCTCGAATGGAAAACAGCGAGATCTCAGGCGCGAATCCGCCGAATGCGGACCGGGTTCGGGTCTGGGTTCAGCAGGCGATCGGGGTGGCCGGTCGACCGGAATGGGTGTTTGTAAAATTACACACACATGGTTGCGTTCCGGGCAATACGAAGGTTCTGCTCGGGAAACCGATGCGCGCGATGCATGAGACCCTTCATCGGGAGTTCAATGACGGAAGCAAATGGCAACTCCATTATGTGACTGCCCGGGAGATGTATAATCTGGTCAAGGCGGCAGAGGCGGCAAAACCGGGCCCGCCGGGACAGTGGCGGGATTGGCTCGTGGATAAGCCCCCAATCTGCAGCACCCATCACCCTTCACACATCTGCCATGCCCCATGCTGATTGAACAGGGATGTACAGGATAGACAGGATAATATGAATTCACATTCCATCCTGTTCGCCCTGCATATCCATGTTGGATTCCCTGGAACGAATACCCCCTCCAGGCCTTTTCTTGCAGTTCAGACTTGAAAAAGAAAGATCCGGAAACATAATGTCGACAGTTTGAACCTGTCCGGACGGAAAACATGAGCTATTACAGGATCCTTGGCCTGCACGATGAGCCGTTCTCCACGAGTCCGGATCCTTCTTATTTCTTCCTCTCCGCCCAGCATAAGGCTGCCCTGACCCGTCTCCGGATCGCCCTCAGCCTGAAAAGAGGCCTGAGTATCATCGTCGGAGACGTGGGCACCGGGAAAACAACCCTCAGCCGGAAGCTTGCACAAGTGCTTCGGGAAGAACCGGATGTCAGCTTCCACATGATCCTGAATCCGTATTTCAAGACCCAGAAACAGTTCCTTACACGACTCGTCACGCTTTTCCATGCCTCCGTGGATCCCAAGCGGACCACAGGCCTTGATTGCATCGAGGCGGTAGAACAATTCCTCTATAAGACCGGAGTCCAGGAAAAGAAGAGGATTGTCCTCCTCATCGATGAAGCCCAACTTCTCCCTGATTATGTGCTTGAGATTTTGCGGATTCTTCTCAATTATGAAACGAACGAGTACAAGATTCTCCAGTTGGTGCTGGTCGGCCAGATGGAACTGGTGCCCGTTTTGAGCCGGATGCCGAATTTCTGGGATCGGATTGCGCTGAAGTGCGTAATCAATCCTTTGGATTTTGCGGAGGCCAGGGAATTGATCCAGTTCCGCTTGCAGCAGGCTGGATACAAGGGGGAAAAATTATTTGAGGAGGAAGCGATTCGGCTGGTGCATCAGCATACAAAGGGATATCCGCGCCAGATGGCGATGATGTGCCATAACCTTCTGGAAACGCTGGTGATGCGGGATCGGAATGTCGTAGATGAGGCGTTGGTCCGGGAGACCATTGCAAAGGAGTTGCGTCCGCAGGAGCCCGAAACGGCGGAACGCGTGCCGAGTGTTTTCTAGCGGGTGGAAAATGATGCGGATCGGGGGCGGCCGGATGGATGGAGTGAATGTATGACGCCGGAAGAAAAACTCCTGGCTTTGATTCAGCAGGACAAGAAACAGCCTGAGGCAGCGCCTGCCGCCGCGAAGGCGACTGAAACGCCTGCTCCAGCGGCTCAAGCGCCAAAACCGGTTGCCGCCGTGCCGCCTGTTGAGGAAAGCGTAAAAGCGCCTGAGCCTGCATCCGCGGAAAAGAAACTGAAGCTTGCCGCCGCAGCGCCCGCACCCGTGGAGCCAAAGGCCGTGGCGGCTCCTGCCGTTCCTGCTCCCGCGGTTTCGCCTGCGCCTCCAACCCCGGCCGCCGCAGGGGGAAGTGAACCGCCGGCTCCGCCTTCCGTGGCGGCTCCCGGGAAAAGTGTGCGTGCCGCCGTCCGCACAGGAGGTCTCCAGGGCCTTGTATTTGCGAACCGCGTCCTGGCGGCAGTTGTACTTGTCTTGCTGGTGGGCGTGGCCTATAGTATCGCGTCCATACGGTCGGACAATGCCGAGCGCGTGGTGGAATTGCGCGATGGCGCGGGAGTTCAGCCTGTGGGTGTGGCGGTTGTGAACCGGGAAAGCCCGCCGCCAGTGGAGGCATTCCTGGATAAGATTGCGGTGCGGGATCTTTTCCAGTCTTCCGGAAATGCTGTGACGTCGTCCGTGTCCGTGGCCCAGGGGCAGGTGTCGGACTTGAAACTGGTGGGGGTTTCCATCGACAGCGCTTCGGATGTGGAGTCCATGGCGATCATCCGGAACAAGGCTGATTCAAAAACGTATTTTGTGAAGACAGGACAGGCGGTGGGCGAGACCGGTTACACCCTTGAACGGGTTCTCACGGATCGCGCGATCCTGAAGATTCGGAAACAGGAGATTGAACTGCGATGAGAAACATGATGCATCTTGCACGCGTGAAGCTCCCGTGGCCGGCGATGGCCGCGGCACTGGTGTTACTGTCCGCATTCGCCTGTACGGCACAGACGCCGGCAGCGCCCGCTCCGGAGAAGAAGCCGCGGCTGCTGACGGAATACGGGTTACCCGGGCTGGACAAGAAGATCTCGCTGGATCTCCTGGAGGCCATGGATGTGGTGGACCTGCTGAAGTTCCTTGCCACCAAGGCGGATCTGAACGTCATCATCGGACGCGAAGTCACCGGCACCACCAAGCTGATGCTCAAGGATGTGAGCCTCGGCGACGCGCTGGAAATTGTCCTCGCGGCGAACGGCCTCGCCTATGAGGTGAAGGGGAACATCGTCAAGGTCATGTCGGACAAGGAATACCGCGACCTGCACGGCGAGGGTTTCTACGAGCGCAAGCAGGCGAAGATCGTGGACCTGAAGTACGCCGTGCCCAGCCGTATGGCGCAGCTGCTGGAGAATATCAAGAGTTCGCTCGGCAAGATTGTTTTCGATGACACCACGGGCGCCTTGATCCTGATCGACACGCCCGAGAAGATCCGAGAGATGGAAAGCGTCATCCAGAAGGCGGAACTGCCCACCATGCAGAGGATCCTGCCGACGGTGAACACGAATTTCATCCTGCAGTACGGTTCAGTGGAGGAGATCGAGCCGAAGATCACCCCGATGCTGACCAAGGATGTGGGGGAGATCCGGACCGATAAACGTACAAAGACGCTGATCATTACCGATCTGCCTCACGTGCTGGCGAAGATCGGCGATGTGATCGCCCTCTTCGACCGCGAGCAGCAGCAGGTGTTCATCGAGGCGAAGATCGTCGATGTCAAGCTGAGCGACAGCTTCAGTTACGGGGTCAACTGGGATTATCTCTTCCAGGGGATGGATCCGCGGTTCTCGCTGGCTCCCGTGGTGCGCACGGGCGGGGCGGTGCCGCTGGGATTGAACGCCATCAGCGCGGTGGATAACCGTAGCGCGGGCGGAAGTCTGAAGTACCACACAATCGCGGCGGGTTCCGACCTGAATGCGGTGGTGGAGGCCCTCTCGACAGTTGGGAAAACGCGCATCCTCCAGAATGCCCATGTGACCACCATCGACGGGAATGAGGCGACGGTCAAGGCGATAACCACGCAACCGTATTCGGAACAGCAGTATGAGAGCGGCAGCACGAACATCGTGGGCAAGACCTACAAGTTTGTGGATGTGGGAGTCACCCTGAATGTAACGCCGCATATCAACGAACTCGGGTTCATCACCTGCGACATCAAGCCCGAGGTCAGTTCCATCCTGTCCTATTACGACTCGGTGGCGGATGACGGCAATTCCGGCGTGCCCGTGGTGCGCAAGTCGTATTCCGAGACCAGCGTCAGCGTCAAGGATGGCGTGACGATCATCATCGGCGGCATGATCCAGGAGCGCGAAAGCAAGGGCCGCACGCAGGTCCCGTTCCTGGGCAGCATACCGTTGCTGGGTGTGTTGTTCCGGTCGGAAACCACGGTCAAGGAGAACACCGAGACGGTGGTTCTGCTGACCCCGAGGATTGTCACGGGTACGAAGTCCTTCGAGCGTAGCAAGGACATGAAGAAGCCCGTCAAGGCCGACATCGGCACCAGTGTTGGATTAACCGCGACGGAAATGACGCCGTAACACGCGTGGCATATCCCCCGGGGCGACAGG
>CAIVSY010000106.1 GCA_903908715.1 uncultured bacterium | reverse complement strand
TTGTATCTTCCGGGCCAACAAGACGTCTGGCAGCGATCCCAGTTCGAGCTATGGTGGTGGGCTTTACGTTGATCTGCCGGCGTCGGGCACGGCGACGGTGGTGAACTGTACGTTCACGGACAACGGGTTCATCCAGCCGAAGGGGTACGGCGGCGCGATCTATATAACCAATGGGACGTTAAACGTGAAGAACTCGATTTTCTGGACCAACCGCGTGGGGGCCGCTTCAGGATATGGACATGAGCTTTATGTTGCTGGCGGGACGGTGAGTGTCACGTACAGCGATCTCACGGGGCAAAGCTCGCCCCATGTGGTGGCAACGAATGCGGGCGTTATCCAATTGGGGTTGGACACCATCAGTGCCGATCCGGTGTTTGCGGGCGGGACGGACCTGCACCTGAAGAGCAAGGGCGGGCGGTGGGACCCGGTGGGCGGGACCTGGGTGCGGGACAGTGTCACGAGCCCCTGCATCGATGCCGGCGATCCTTCGGATTCCGTCCGGGATGAGCCACAGCCGAACGGGCGGAGGATCAATATGGGAGCCTATGGCGGGACGGCACAGGCCTCCAAGACTCTGCTCAGCGGGACCCTGCTGATGGTGAGGTAGGGGGCGGGGATGGGGAGCGGGGAAGGGGACAAGGAATGGTTAATGGTTGATGGTTGAAGCCAGAATCCAGAAGCCAGAATTCAGAACCTGCAAAAACCCCTGCAAGAGCGGATGCAAGGGATTGCGCCCTTCCATTTATCATCCAATCAACACAGGAACTTGAGGGCGGCAATCTCTTGCCGCCGCCAAGGTTCTGCAAGAGCTCTCCTCGAAAAGGGTCATAACGTTCGGAAGGATCATTTGTCCATTGACTCCATCATTATGCCGTCTATTATGAGTTGCTTTGTGGCGCATTGTCCTGATGGATTTCCTGAATGCGCATGACGGCACGCGTGAAGGGTCCTTTTTCTGCCATGTGCTGAGTGGTGTTCTTATGAAGAAACCGATCTGCATTCATGTCTCGCCTTCTGCTTGCGGAAAGTCCGACGGTTCCGCCCGGCATCCGTATC
Source organism: uncultured bacterium (assembly GCA_903908715.1). Classification (GTDB taxonomy): domain Bacteria; phylum Verrucomicrobiota; class Kiritimatiellia; order CAIKKV01; family CAITUY01; genus CAIVSY01. The sequence goes on along the minus strand of CAIVSY010000106.1, from coordinate 79,869 downwards.
CGACCCTTGAAATGGCCCGGGATGCGGTACGCAGGTTGAAGCGGAAAGGTGCACTGCCAGCACCGGTCCGTGTACTGGTGGCGCCGGGTGTGTATCGCTTGCGCGAGACGCTGCATTTCACGGCTGAAGATGGGGGAACCGCAGCCTGTCCGGTGACATGGACGGGGCTGGAGGGGCGTCCGCTTGTGAGCGGTGGCCGGGAAATTACCGGCTGGACGGATGGCACAATCAATGGGCGGCCCTGCTGGCAGGCGGTCCTGCCGGAGGTTGCGGCGGGGCGCTGGTGGTTCACGCAGCTTTTTGTCAACGGCCGGCGCAGGTTGCGGGCGCGTTTCCCCAAGCAGGGGTATTATCGCTTCGCCGGTGTGCCGGAAGAGGAAGCAAAAGTGGATACGGGAGGTTTCTTCCACGGTGCGATGAGCGCCTATTATGTTCCGGGCGAGGTTCGGGCCTTCCGGAATCCGGACGACATCGATGTCGTGGTGCCCGATCACTGGTACGAGAACCATCTGCGGATCGCGGGGGTCGAGGAAGACCGGAATCTCATCCGGTTCGCAACACGCGGGTACAGCCGTTTCTCCCGTGACGAGACGGGTGGTCATGCGCGTTTCAGGCTGGACCATGTAGCGGAGGCGTGTACGCAGCCGGGCGACTGGTACCTGGATCGAAGCGACGGGACTCTTTCGTATATCCCGCTGCCGGGGGAGGATCGGGGCACGGTACGGATTGAGGCGCCTGCGCTTGATGTCCTGCTTTCCGTTCGCGGCGATGCCTTGGATCGGCGGAACCGGGTCCGGCATTTACGTTTCGAGTTTTTTGATTTCCGCCATGCGGAATGGGAGTTGCCGCGGGAGAATGCGGGATCCATCCAGTCGGCATTCCAAGTACCCGCCGCGGTGCGTTTCGTGGGGGCGGAAGACTGCGCCCTGTATGCGTGCCGGGTCAGCCAGGTCGCTGGATGGGCGGTCGAGATCCTGCGGGGTTGTCATCGCAACCGCGTGGTGGCTTGTGCCCTGCATGACCTGGGCGGGGGCGGGGTCAAGGTGGGGCATGAGGGCGGTTTACCGCGCCTCTGGGTGAATGGCGACCCGCATCACGGCGCATTCCGCGGAATGGATGCGGAGGCGTATGGTTGGGGCCCCTGCCGCGAGGAGCCCGGCGGGCTCATGCCTGGCCGGGATCGTCCGGAGCCTTCGGCCACAACTGTCAGCGACTGCTCCATCCATGATGGCGGGCTCATCTTTCATTCAGCCGTGGCCGTCTGGATCGGGGATGCGGCACGGAACCGGATTGTGCATAACGAGATCTGGAACTTCAGCTACACGGGGATTTCCTGCGGGTGGACTTGGGGCTATGCGCCGGCCTTTACCTATGACAACCGGATCGAGGGGAATCGCATCCATGGGATCGGCCATGGAATCCTCAGCGATATGGGCGCCATCTATACCCTCGGACGGCAGGCGGGGTCCGCCATCCGGCGGAATTTCATCAGCGATGTGAACAGCTATGGTTACGGGGGCTGGGGCATTTATCCCGATGAAGGCAGCGGGTGGATGCGGATCGAGGAGAATGTGGTGTGCCGTACCAAGTGCGGCGGCTTCCACCAGCACTATGGACGGGACAACCTGGTGCGCAACAACGTGTTTGCCGAATCCGTGGAAAACCAGACCGCGCTGACCCGGCTTGAGTTTGTGCGGCCGGTTGTCTTTAGCGGGAATCTTGTCCAGGGGGCAGGCAACGGCGAGTATTGGAGCGGACAGGGGAGCCCGCGGGCGACTCTGGACGGCAACGTGTATGCCGGGGATCCGGGAACTACGATGCGCTTTGCCGGTCAGGATTGGAAGACCTGGCAGGCGGGCGGGCATGACCGGAAGAGTACGCTGGCGGCGGCCCTGTTCCTGGACGCGGAGGGAGCCAATCCTGTGCCGGCCAACGGGAAGGCGCTGAAGGCTGCGGGACTCGACTCGCGGCGAGTCGCCCGAGTCGTGGCCGAAGCCGGGCCGCGCATGAGGAATCTCTTGCCGCCGACGATCGACGCTGTCCCGCGTGAGCGGGAGGTGAGGTGCGCTATTGTTGAACCGTTGCTCTGGCCCTGGCCCGCCGAATGGCCGGAGGCGTCCGATCCACGGCATCCCTGGGGCCAGTTGCCCCAGACAACCGAAGTGCGCGCAGGGCAGGCACAGGCCGTGTCGCTGACGCTGGAGAATCGCGGGGATGCTGTCGCGCGTGGACAATATCGGCTGCGGGTGACACCTGCCGCGGCGGCACGGTTGCGTGGGAAGACGGATGTGCGGGTTTCTCTTGCGCCCGGCGCGAGAATGGAGTTGGATGCAAAGGTGGAGCCCACTGGAAAGGCGCAGGAGTTCTGGGTGGAAGCCGTGGCGACGGGCAAGGACCTGGTCACCACGGCCATTCATTTTGCAATGGCGAAGGAAAAGCCGAACCAGGCCTGAGCAGGGCATTCGGAAAGGATAATATGAAAATGCGATACTGGATGGTGGTGTTGAGCGTGCTGTTGCAGATGCCGTTGTTTGCCCGGGCGGACGGCGCCGGCGAGATTATTCCTTTTCCCAATGGGAGCTTTGACGAGGGGGAGTCGTGCTGGTTCTTCTCCCGCGAACGCGGCCTGCAGACGCGAGCCACGGCTGAATTCACCCACACACCGCCTGCGGCGCTGCGGGTGTATGCAGATCAGAGGAAGGGGATCAATGCCCGTGTCGACAGCGCCCTTGTGCCGGTCAAGGGGCCGGGTCTGGCCGAACTGCATTACGATACACGTGTCTTCGCCTGGGGGGCACACGGCCTGTACGTGCGCCAGTTTGATGCCGACAAGAAGTACCTCGGCATCGAAACATGGAGCGAAATCGGCGGGGGTTCAAAGGCATGGGAGGAAAATATCCTTGAACTCATGCTCGACGAGCGGACGGCCTACCTCCAGGTCCGCATCCTGCCTTATCTGCACGAGGGTCAGTCGATGGACGTGTTCCTGGATGATTTCCGGATCGTGCGGCCCGCTATGCCGATCCCGCCATGGAAGGGGCAATACAAGCTCAAGCCCACGGACAAACTCACCGCGGCGGATGTGGTTGGCCCCGACGGTATCGTCTATCCCAACTGGAAGAATGTCGGCGTGCAGGGTGGCATCCCCAGCGTGGCGGTGGCGGTCCAACTCGCCGATCTCGGCGCCAAACCCGGAACCGATATCGCCGATCTGCTCGACAAGGCCAGCCGCGAAGTGGGCGCCAAGGGTGGCGGTGCCGTCCTGATCGGCGAAGGCACCTTCTTCCTCAGTCGTCCGATCACGATCCAGGCGAGCGGTGTTGTGATTCGGGGGGCAGGCAAGGACAAGACCAAGCTTGTCTACAACAACCCGGTCGGCCAGCCCGGCACAGACATCGGCTTTTACTGGCCGAAGGACGGAGAGCCGGCCGGCCCCGACACGATGGTCGAGGCGCATGCCTACCACATCGGCATCAAGAGCTTCAAGATGTCGGTCAACGGCAAGGAAGTCCCCGAACTGCAGTCCGCGCAGGCCTATGCGACCGACCGCCGGGTACCGGGCGCGAAGCTGCTCGAACTGGCGGGTGAGGGCGAGGCGACCCTGCGTATCGAGGCCGAATACATGGACGGGCGCAAGGCGGCGGCCGAGCGCACGCTGCGCCTCACCCGGGAGCCGCAGCCTGTCAAGGCCGGCCCCTCGATTCGCACGCTCCTGTTCTTCGTCGGGAGGGATCTCGAGGGAACGGAGTACAGGCTTGCCGCGGACGGCAGGCGCGGCGACACCGAGCTGGTCTTCAAGGACGCCGGCGACCTCAAGGCGGGCGACAAATTCGTATTGCACGCGCCGGGCTCCCTGCGCTTCCGCCAGGAGACCCAGCATCTGGTCGGCGGCGATGACTGGAAGCGCATCCACTACCTCCAGATCCTCAAGCGTGAAGGCAACCGCGTGACCGTCGACCAGCCGCTGCGCATCGACTTCCCGACAGTTGACGGAACCTACGCCCGCCGCCTGAACGCGAGCGAGCGCTGCGGCGTGGAGGACCTGTCCATCGAGCACCTCTCACGCCTGTCGGCAAGTTCCATCGAGTTCGACTGGTGCTGGAACAGCTGGGTGCGCGACGTCAAGGTGGTCAACAGCGGCAACAGCGGTGCGCACGGCTACCGCTCGCGGTGGCTCGAGTTCCGCGACTGCGAGTTCGACGGCGCCTGGAACTTCGACGGCGGCCAGGCCTACAGCGGCTTCACGAGCTGTCAGGAGTGCCTCTACGAGAACAACTCCGTCAAGAAGTACCGCCATGCCCCTGTGGTGCAGTACGGCGCCATGGGCAACGTCTTCCGCAACTCGACCTTTGTGGACAGCGACCTGCAGTGGCATGCGGGCTGGTCCACCGAGAACCTGTTCGAAAATTGCGTGGTCAGGTGCACATCGAAGCACGGCGGCTACGGGCATGGCGCCTACGCCACCGGTTCCTCCGACACCGTGCACGGTCCCAACGGCCCGCGCAACGTCGTGTACAACAGCGACCTCTACGGCATCAAGAACGGTGTCCAGCTTGACGGTGTCAACGAGGGCTGGATCTTCGTGTACAACCGCATCGTCAACGAGAGGGGTGCGGGTTTCTCCGTCGTGCGCGGCAGTTTTGACCATATCGTGAAGGACAATATCTTCGTGGTCAAGGACTCCGGAGCGCCGATGGCCCTGTTCGCCACGCCGGATTGCGTGGGTACCGATCTGATCGGCAACACCCTGGTTGGCGGCAACGGCAAGATCGCGGACGGCTATGCCAAGCCGGCGCTGGAGAAGGACAACAAGGTCCTGCCCGCCGGATCGGCGGCGGAGCGTCCGAAACCGGCAGTGCCGTCGATTTATGAGTGGCAGAAGGCGAAGTGAGGATGATGGATATCAGTGCGATGAAAGAAAGGGAGTATCGAATGAAGATGTATGGCAGGAAGAGGTTCGTGGCGGGATTGGGTTGTCTGTTGGCGTTGTGGCTGGCGGCTGACGGGAACCATGCACAGGCTCAAGATGCGGCCAGGCCGCCCACCGCCCAGCGGCAGATCATCCCATTCCCCAACGGCAGTTTTGAGCAGGGCGAGGCGTGCTGGTTCTTCTCCCGCGAACGCGGTCTGCAGACCCGTGCCACGGCCGAGTTCACCAAGACCCCGCCCGGCGCCCTGCGCATCTTTGCCGACAATGACAAAGGCATCATGGCTCGGGTAGACAGCCCCTTTGTGGCTGTGAAAGGGCCGGGCAACGTCGAATTCCACTTTGAGGCCTGCGGCTTCGCCGGTCGGCACTTGAGTACCACGGTCCGGCAATACGATGTCGACAAGAACTACCTGCCGGGGCTCGACTCCTGGACCGAGTGCGGCGACACCGGCGGCAAGTGGGTCGAGGGAATGATCGACGTCCTGCTCGATGAAAAGACGGCCTATGTCCAGGTTCGCTTCCTGCCGCTTCCTGCGCAAGGCGAGGTGATTGACGTCTTCTTCGATGATTTCCGCATTGAAGTGGCGCCCATGCCGATCCCGCCATGGAAGGGGCAATACAAGCTCAAGCCGACTGACAAGCTGACGGCGGCCGACGTGCTTGGGCCGGACGGCATCGTCTACCCGAACTGGAAGAATGTTGGTGTTCAGGGTGGGATCCCCGATGTGCCCGTGGCGGTCAAGCTGGCGGATCTGGGCGCAAAGCCTGAGACGGACATTGCGGACCTGCTGGACAAGGCCTGCCGCGAAGCGGGAGCCAAGGGCGGCGGCGCGATCCTGATCGGCGAGGGCACCTACTTTCTCAGCCGTCCCATCACGATCAAGCAAAGCGGGGTAGTCATCCGCGGCGCGGGCAAGGACAAGACGAAACTGGTCTACAACTCGCCCGCAGGGCAGCCCGGTACGGACGTCGGCTTCTATTGGCCCAAGGACGGCGAGCCGGCCGGTCCGGACACCGTGGTCGAGACGCATGTCTATCAAATTGGAGTGAAGAGCTTCAAACTCTCCGTCAACGGCAAGGAAGTGCAGGGTGTTGGCAACATCACGCCTTACGCGAACGACCGCCAGATCCTTGGCGCCAAGCTGCTCGAGCTGGCTGGCGAAGGCGAGGCGACGCTCGTCGCCGAGGTGGTGTACATGGACGGGCACACGGCCAAAGCCGAGCGCAAGCTGCGTCTCACCAAGGAACCGCAAGCGATCAAGGCCGGCGCCGTCATCAACGCTCTGCTCTTCTTCCAGGGCTACGGCATCGAGGGGACGGAGCACAAGCTGGCCGCGGACGGCAAGCGCGGCGACACCGTGCTGGTCTTCGAGGACGCCGGCGACCTCAAGGTGGGCGACAAGATCCTGCTGCATGCCCCGGGCACCCTGCGTTTCAGGCAGGAGATCCAGCACCTGATCGGCGGGGACGACTGGAAGCGCATCCACTCCCTCCAGATCCTCAAGCGCGACGGCAACCGTGTGACCATCAACCAGCCGCTCCGTATTGACTTTCCGAAGATCGACGGCACTTATGCGCGCCGCCTGAACCCGATCGAGCACTGCGGTGTCGAGCATCTCTCGGTCGAGCATCTCACCCGCATGTCCATCAACACGGTGGAGTTTGACTGGGGTTGGAACTGCTGGGTCCGCAACATCAAGGTTGACCGCAGCGGCAGCATGGCCGTGCACGGCTACCGCTCCAAGTGGCTTGAATTCCGCGACAGCGAATTCGACAACCCCTGGAATTATGACGGCGGCCAGGCCTACAGCGGCTTCTCCAGTTGCCTTGACAGTCTCTACGAGAACAACACGGTCCGGAAGCACCGCCACGCGCCGGTCGTGCAGTACGGCTCGATGGGCAATGTGTTCCGCAACAGCACGTTCGAGCACAGCGACATCCAGTGGCACGCCGGCTGGAGTACCGAGAACCTGTTCGAGAACTGCGTCGTCAAGTCCACCAGCCAGTTCGGCAGCTACGGCCACGGCGCCTACGCGACGGGATCGGACGACGGCGGCCACGGCCCCAACGGCCCGCGCAACGTGGTCTACAACAGTGATCTCTACGGCATCAAGAACGGTGTCCAGCTTGACGGTGTCAACGAGGGCTGGATCTTCGTGTACAACCGGATCGTCAACGAGAAGGGTGCTGGTTTCTCGGTCAGGCGCGGCAGCTTCGACCATACGGTGAAGGACAACGTTTTCGTCGTGAAGGACGCCGAAGCGCCGATGACGCGGTTCGCCACGCCGGACTGCGTCGGCACCGACCTGATCGGCAATACGCTGGTCGGCGGCAATGGCAAAATTGCCGAAGGACTGGCCAAGCCGGCGCTGGAGAAGGACAACAAGGTTCTGCCTGCCGGATCGGCGGCGGAGCGTCCGAAACCGGCCGTGCCTTCCATTTACGAGTGGCAAAAGAGCAGCAAGTGAGCAATGCGGGATTGAAAGATCGCAAACAGTAGAGGCTCATGCAAAACCCCTGCAACAGCGGACGCAAGGGATTGCGTCCCTCCGGAATTGCCTGATGAACACAAATACTGGAGGACGGCAATCCTTATCCGCCGCCGGGGTTTTGCACTGGTAACGGCAAAATCGCCCGGCGATTCCGCTGCCGGAGGGCGTTGACTTCTGTTATCAAGAATCGCTTGAAGGAGGAACTGCGATGAAGCGAGGGATCGCCATGCTGGTATTCGGGCTGGGTTTTCTCCTGCGTGCGGGTGCGGAGGGGGAAACGGCCGGATCTGCGGAGCCGTACTTCAAGGAAGTGTACATGTCGCGGGACGCGTATCGCCCGGGCGGCCGGCACACGGGATACCCGGTCGAACAGGCGGTGCCGCCGGGGCCGAGTGTCTACAAGCTCAAGAAGGCGGACAAGCGCCGCTTCACCCCGGCGGATGTCCTTGGGCCTGACGGGATTGTTTATCCCAACTGGACCAGGGTGGGCGTTCCCGGCGGCATCCCGAAGGTCCCCGTGGTGGTGAAGCTCGTTGAGATAGGGGCTAAGCCGGAGACGGACATATCCGGCCTGCTCGACAAGGCGATTGAGGAGGCCGCGGCCAAGGGTGGCGGTGCGATCCTGATCGACGAGGGAACCTTTCACCTCGACCGTCCGGTGATCATCCGCAAGAGCGGCGTGGTCATTCGCGGCGCCGGGAAAGACAAGACGAAGCTGATCTTCCGGTACGGCCTGGATGATCCGAACACCAAGTTTCCCGGCGGGTGGCCCGAGCCGGGTGCGTTTGTATTCCTGGGCGGACCCCTGGAGGAAAGTCTTTACCTGGCGCAGGATGGGAAACGGGGAGATACACAGCTGACCTTGAAGGAAGTCGGTGGCCTCAAGGCCGGTGACACCTTTGTCCTCCGCGCGGAGTGCAACGAGCGATGGAAGAAGTTCCTGAGGACGACGCACCGGGGCGAGTGGGGGAGCCGTACCTGCCAGTACGAAATCCAGTCCATCAAGGGTAACACGATCCAGATTGGCGAAGCCCTGCGGATTGACTATCCCATCGAGGATGCGGCGGAAGTGCGCAGGGTGACGGCTGTCCGGCGCAGCGGATTGGAGGACTTCACGCTGGTCCACGCCTGCCGCATGCAATTCCATTCCGTCAGCTCGCAATGGGCGTGGGAGTGCTGGGTACGAGGGCTGAATGTGATCGACAGCGGCAAGGGCGGCGCCCATTTATCGGCCGCCAAACGCTGCGAGATCCGGGATTGCGAATTCACGGGATTCGATGCGAAGATTCACCGGCCGCACCAGAACTGGTGGGGCTACGCGGGGTTCACGCAGTCGCAGGACTGCCTGATGGACAACACCGTCTGGCATCGTTTCCGGCACGGGCCGCAGGTGCAGTTCGGAGCGCAGGGCAACGTGATCCGGAACAGTACGTTCGATGGCAGCGATATGCAATGGCATGCCGGCTGGGCGGCGGAGAACCTGTTCGAGAACTGCGTGGTGACGTATGGGAGCCATGGATCGTATGGGTATGGGGCCTATGCGACCGGTTCGGACGACGGCACCCACGGGCCCAACGGGCCGCGGAATGTGGTCTACAACTGCCGGTTCAAGTCTCCCAAGGACGGCGCCTTTATCCGGGGCGTCAATGAGAACTGGATTTTCAAGCACAACTTCTTCGAGGTTGGGGACGGGGCCGGTTACCGTGCCGAGGGCGGCAGCTATGATGCCATCCTGCGAGACAACGTGTTTGTGCTGGGCAACAGCCAGTGGCCAATGGTCATGCTTACGACGCGTGACTGCACGGGGACGGAAGTGATCGGCAATACGCTCTACGGCGGCAACGGCACGCTCGTGGTGACCGAAGCGCCGTTGGCTGCCGATCGGGGCAACAAGGCGTTGAAGCTGCCTTCCGATGGCACGGTGCCCGCGCGACCCAGGGCGGATCCGCCTTCGATTTTCGAGTGGCAGAAGAAGCGCAGGTTAGGGTAGGCATAGGTTTCCGAGGGGCGTGAGCGCAAAGGGGGCCGGGCCAAGCACGGGGAGATGACAGATGAGTGTGAAGGACAGGACCGAATGGTTTGCGAAATGCGGTTGGGGTGTCTTTTGCCACTGGCTGGCCGGGGCGCCTGGGGGCGGCAACGGCAGCGGTGTGTTGGCGGACGAATGGAACCGCTGGGTGGACGCCTTTGATGTCGATGGTCTGGCCAACCAGTTGGTGGAGGTGAAGGCGCCGTACTTTTTCATCACCATCGGCCAGAACAGCGGGCATTATCTCTCTCCCAACGCGACGTACGACCGGCTTGTCGGCATCACCCCGAGCAAGTGTTCCCGTCGGGATCTCGTGGCCGACCTTTACGCGGCGCTTGCGCCGCGGGGGATCCGCCTGCTGGTGTACCTGACGAGCGGGGCACCGAACGGCGACACGGCGGCGATGGAGCGGCTGGGATGGGAATGGGGCTATGCCGGCGCCCCGCCCAACGGTTGGTCGCCCAACTATACGGGCAAACGGCTGGCGGAATTCCAGCGCAAGTGGGAGTCGATCATCCGCGAGTGGTCGGTTCGATGGGGAACGAAGGTCGGCGGGTGGTGGATTGACGGGTGCTATTTCTCGCAGGACATGTACCAGTTCGAGGACGAGCCCAACTTCCGCAGCTTCGCGGCGGCGCTGCGGGCGGGCAATCCGGACAGCCTTGTGGCCTTTAACTACGGGACGGTGGGCAACATCTGGTCGGATGGCAGCGGGCGTTATGTCCGTCCGCTGACTCCTGAGGAGGATTATACGGCCGGTGAGCAGGACCACGCGTTACCGCTCTGCCGTGGCCCCTGGGTCGAGTGCCAGGGCCGGCAGGTTCGATGGCACGTCCTTACGTATCTGGGGCAAGGCTGGTGTGAAGGTGCGCCCCGGTTTGATGTCGAACTGCCCGTGGGTTATACGAAACAGGTCATGGCAAATGGCGGAGTTGTCAGCTGGGATGTTCCCATCGAGCGGAGCGGTCGTATTTCCGAAGAGTATATGCGTATCTTGAAGGCTATTGGGGAGGCGGCGGGCAGGCGGGATCGGTAGGCGTTCATGAGATTGTGGTCAAGAATGGAAAGGTTATGAAGATGAATAAGTCAACTAGCGTGTGCGGTTTTCTGATCCTTTTCGCGTTGCTGGTTCTTCTCTCGGTCGCGGGTGCCTTTGGCACGGAGCCCTCGGGCGGTTTTGTATTGAGGGATCATCTTGGGTATGGGTGGAGCAACGAGTGTGTATCGTTTCCGATGACGGTGGAGCAGCGAGGGTTGGTGAAGAAGGGATTTGCGTTGCTGGGGCCTGAGGGGCAGGAGGTGGTGTACCAGGTGGTTGGGGGTGAAGGGGAGAGCCGGATTTGCTTCCAGGCTGATCTTGGGGCGTACGAAACGCGGACGTACCGGTTCAACGGGGGTCGGATGGCGAGCAGCGGGAAGAGCGACCTGAAGGTGGTGGAGGACGGGGACGGGATCCAGGTGGTCAACGGGCGGATCGGGATCGAGGTGCGCAAGAAGCTGAAGGCGGGACAGGGTCCGATTGCGGCGATTCGGGTGGGAGGGTCGGCGTGGACGGGCGGGTCTGTGCTGGAAGGGGGCGTTGCGATCAAGGAGTACAAGGCATCGGTGGTGGCGCGCGGGCAGGTGTTTGTGGAGGTGGAGAGCCGGGCGGTGTTTGCGGATGGGGGTGTGTGGACGGTGCGGTACCGAGTGGAGAGGGCGGAGCCGGTGGTGGTGGTGGACGAGCAGTTTGACGCGCCGGGCGGTGGAGTGATGCGGGTGGTGCTGGGCGGGAACGGGTTTCAGCCGACGCATTTGTATCATCGGGACGCGCGGGCGGAGAGTGCGGGGGTGTTGACCGATCCGATTGCGGGGTATCATTTGACGCCGTGGCTGCGGTGGAACAACAACCGGAACGGGCGCTGGATCGGGTTATACACGCCGACGCAGGCGGGGGCGGGGGTGGCCGGGGGAGCGAAGCCTGCTGGGGCCTCGGCCGAGATGCTGGTGATGGGGATGATCAAGCCGAGCCTGTGGGTGGATCCGAAGTGGGCTGGGAAGGCGCCGCAGGCGGGAGCCGGGGTGAATGCGGCGGTGCGGGACGGGGTGATGACGGTGGACCTGCCGGTGAGCGGGGGTCGGCGTGTGTGGCTGCTGGGAGTGCTCGAAAAGAGTGCGAGCGAGGCGTTATTGGGCAAGCGGGTGGCGCCGCCGGCGCAGAAGTTATTGATCAAGCACGGGGATTTGCCGCTGGAGAAGGTGAAGGACTACGTGCTGGAATGGGCCGGGGATGAGGATAACCATCCGCGGCTGTACGTGCGCAAGCAGGAGTTGGCGGAGATCAAGGGGCGATTGAAGTCGGATCCGAAGGAGTTGGAGAGGTGGGCGACGCAGCAGCCGGTGGACAAGTACATGCTGGACGGGCCGATCCGGGAGTTCATAGCGACGGGGGACGCGCGGCTGGGGAAGCGGATGGCGGACAAGGCGGAGGAGTACCTGCAGACGGTGGTGGACTGGTACGTGAAGGAGGACTACCTGCAGGGGCAGGGGACGGCGCCGCACATGCAGTCGCTGATCACGACGGTGTTCAACCTGCTGGATCCGATCTTGAGCACGGAGGCGTTCACGCCGGAGGCGCGCAAGCGGGTGCTGGCGAGGCTGGCGTTCATCGGGTACGTGACGGGCAGCATGGACTACTGGTCGCCGGAGCGGGGGTACAGCGGGTTTGCGAACATGACGTCGATCGTGGCGCTGTACCGCACGACGGTGGCGTGCATGCTGCCGAATCATCCGGAGGCGAAGAGGTGGGCGGAACTCGGGCTGGGGCAGTTGCGGTGGCAGTTGACGGCGTGGTCGGACGAGGACGGGGGCTGGGTGGAGGCGCCGCACTATGCGATGGTGAGTTTTGACCACATGCTGGCGGGATTTGCGATGGCGGCGAACTCGGGGTACGGGGACTATGCGTTCGAGCCGCGGATGCGGAAGGTGGCGGAGTGGTTTGGTGCGATATCGACGCCGCGGGACAGCCGGACGGGGGGGTGGCGGCATCAGCCGCCGATCGGGAACACGTATCACGGGGAGCCGACGGGGGTGTACGGATTGATTGCGGCGATCTGGAAGCAGAAGGATCCGGAGTTTGCGTCGGCGATGCAGTGGGTTTTCGAGCAGAACGGTTCGTTTGGCGGGCTGGGGATCGGGTGGAACTTTCCGTCGATGCTGGGGTACCGGTTCATGATGAGCCAGAGCGGTGTGGTAGCCAAGCCAGTGGAACTGGGGAGCCGCTGGTTCCGGAACACGGGTCTGGTGCTGCGCAATACGATGCAGAGCGATCGGGAGACGTACCTGCACATGATCGCGGGGGGCAACCGTTCGCACTACGACCTGGATAGCGGGAGCATCGTGGTCTACGGGAAGGGGCGGATCCTGTGTGATGACTGGGGGTATGTCGGGCGGCATCCGGACCGGTGGCACAGCATGCTCACCTCGCAGGACGCGTGGGGCGGTTCGGATATGTACGTCAAGACGTTCACGACGTCGCCGGGGTTGGACTATGTGAGCGGGCAGAAAGGTGCGTGGCGGCGTGAGATTGCGTTTTCGAAGGATGCGGACCCGCTGGGTCCGAACTACTTCGTGATCCGGGACACGCATGATTCGGACGCGGCGGCGACCTGGCGGCTGTGGCTGACGGGCAATGCGGTGACGGTGCACGAGAACGGGGCGACGCTGGAGGGGCAGGAGGATGTGGACCTGGAGATCCTGGTGAAGGACGCGGCGAAGCTGAAGTTCGGCACGGAGAAGGCGAGCCAGAATGTGTCGTGCAGTTACCGGGAGGGGCGGGAGGGACCCGGTACGATCACGCAGATCGCGTTGACGGGCACGCTGGCGGGGCGGGGAACGGTCTGTGCGGTGCTGTATCCGCGCCTCAAGAGCGAACCGGCTCCCAAGGTCACCTGGTCCGCGGATGGAAAGATCGTCGAGGTCGAGACGGCGGCCGGCAAAGACTGCGTTTTCATGGCTCCTGAGGTGAAGCAGGCGACAGGGTTAAAAGGACTGACTGCTTTGCCCGCGGGTGAGCCGATTCTGGATTGCCCCAGCCATTCCCCAAATGGTACCGCGACGCCCTGGCTGATGATCAATGCCAAGGAGCAGGTGACCAAGAGCGAGTCACCGGTGACGTTTGTGCCGGGCATTTACGTACACCCGGATGAGGTGGAGCCGGTGACGGTTGTCTGGAAGAGCCCGGTCCGGGGCTTGGTATCGGTCTCTGCGACGGTTCGCCGCCAGCCGGCGGACAAGCAAGATGCGCCTGCCGACAAGAATGATGGCGTTATTGCGGAACTCCGGTGTGGCGCGAAGACACTGGCTCGTGCTGTGGTAGCCCCTGGGGCGGGTAACGTCACGCTTTCCGCAAACACGGTGCAGGTGGCGGAAGGGGACCTCGTTCGTCTGGTGATCCTGCCCGGGGCGTGTCTCTGGTTCGATTCGACCCAGGTTGACATGCAGGTGCGTGGATTGGGTAACCGTGTGTGGGGTTTGACGGAAACCCTGCTGAACGGCGGATCTCTTGCGAACGATCTACCTGCCGGTGTGTCTGAGGCCGTGTGGTGGATTTGTGGTGGAGACGGCGAGAAAATGGACCTGCGGTTGGTCGGACAGGTGCTTGAGCCACTCTCTGATGTGGAGACGGATGATGGCGCCCTGGTTTGCAAGGCCGAGGGTTCCGGCTTGCCGTGTCTGTGGATCAAGCGCGGGAAGAATGTTCCGATCGTCCCGGACTATCTGCCGCAGGACTCCCTGCTGGTCCATCCGGAAAACCGTCCGATGGCGCTGGTGTGGCGCAGTCCGCTGAGCGGAACGGTTCGTGTCTCTGTGGATTTGTCGGACGCGGAAGTCTGTACAGATAAGAGTCTGTCGCACTTGAGTGACGGGGTCCGCTACGAGTTGCGAAAGGGATCTGAGTTGCTGGCGTCGGGAGAGTTTGATGACGGTGGAAAGCTGAATCGTATTGTGGAAGGAGTCAATGTGGGCAAGGGGGATCTTCTCCGGCTGTTGATCTTCAAGCGGGGCTCATTCGGATGGGACCCGACTCGAGTTGAAATGGTTGTTGAGGGGAATGGCCGGCGCTGGGATGCGCATCGGGATCTTCTCAGAGGCGAGAAGATGGGAAATCAGGTGGGGGCTGACCTTGCGCAGGTCGTCTGGTGGGCTTGTGCTGGTGACGCTCCGGCATTTGAGCCGTCCCAACTTAAGCCGGCACCGCTACCCGAGTATACTGCCTTTGGCGGCAAGGTGAAGTTACAGGGGACGATCGGGTCGGTTCAAACCCGTGGGTCCAAGGTAACGATGTCGCTGGCGGCACGTGGTGTGATTCGCATGGGCAATAAGGAACTGGCCGCGGACTCCGCCAGAACGGAGATAGTGAAATAGGGCGCTTGATATTCAAATCCTATATATTCTGACTTTTAGCGGTTCTTTGTGCTCTGGTTTGTGGAGTGCTTTCGCTTTCGGTGTGGGAGGGTATTTTTGTTGACAGGAAAACATCCGTCGATGCATATTCTGACCATCACGGAATAATTCCGCAATCAGAGGGTTACTATGGATAAGCTCCTGAAGATTTTGGTTGTTCTAGTCCTGGTCCTTAGTGGTGTAGCGCTTGCAGTGGAGATTATGCTTTTTCTCCAGCGTGAGGAACTTAAGGGGCGGAATATCAAGTTGATGGACGGAGCCATTCAGTTTGCCAGTACGTTGGAGGTGCCCCCGGAGACGCCTGTGGATCTTGTCAGTCAGGATCTTCCCCACGTCAAGATGGGCCGGGAGGAATTCAAGAACTTCTATCAGGTTGGTGCGGATGGCAAGGTTGTCGCCGAGAATGGTGTCAAGAAGATGGATGGGCCTGGCACGTTGGACGCAGCGCTGAAGGATGTCATATCGAAAGCCGAGTTGCAGTTTGTGCGCCTGAACGATACACGGATCAATCTTGGCCAGACGCGTGCGACGTTGGATACAACCAGTAACACTTTGGTTGCGACGGAGAAGGATCTGGCAGATACCAAGGACACGCTCAAGAAGACCGAGGATGATCTTACGGTGGCCCGTCAGGACATTGTGCAGAAGACCGGGGAGATTGCCGATCTGAATGCCACTAAGGAGAAGTTGGAAGGGGAAGTGGATAAGCAGAAGAATGAGATTGTATCATTGACCGACAAGTTGAGTGACAAGGAATCGCAACTGACGGCGACGAAACGGTTTGTGGAGAAACTTCAGAAGGACTTGGCGACCTGTCTGCATGGACCTTCCGATTCCAATGCGCCGCCGCCAGGGTTGCAGGGGAAGATTCTGGTTGTGAACACGAATTGGAATTTTGTTGTTATGGACATGACGGCGGAAGCGCGAATGATTCCCCTGACCGATCTGACGGTTCAGCGTGAAGACAAACTGGTTGGCAAGGTACGGGTCTCGGAAGTTATGATGGAGCAGCGGTTTGCGTTTGGGGAGATCCTGGGCGACTGGCAGCAAATGCCGTTGTCCAAGGGTGACTATGTATTTTATTGAGATTGGAAACGACCGCTTTCCGGGCATGACAATGGTGAAATCTATTTTGCTCGGGTGTGTCCTGCTGGTAGTGGCCTTTGCCGCGGGTTGTGCAACCACACAGGATGGGGATATGCCTTGGAATGTGCCCCAGCCGTGGGAGGGCACAATGGGATTACCCGGTTTCACACCGTCTGACCGGTGATGGGGATGTGCTTTTTTTCTTGCGCGTGATTTGGCTGATACCTATCATTCGCGCCTATCAATAAGGAGAGATGAGATGGCTAGGGCATGTGATATTTGTGGAAAGACAATGGGGATGGGGAACCGGATCGTCCGTCACGGTCTTGCAAAGGCCAAGGGAGGTATTGGATTGCACACGACGGGGATAACCCGCAGGCGTTTTCTGCCGAATCTCCAGAAGATTCGGGTATTGGAAAATGGATCCAAAGTTCGCAAGACGGTTTGCAGTGCTTGCATCCGGTCGAAGCGGATCACCAAGGGATAAGCGGTCCCATCATTCCAGAAGCGACGCCGGGGGCCCCCCGGCGTTTCTTTTTCAGTTCGCCAGTGCGGTGAGCGATCTCCTCATTGTTTCGGGACACTCAAGCTGCAGCAAGGCAACCATATGCTGTCGGTCGTTGAGGAGACGTCGCAGGTATTGGGGGATCCATTTCCGGTAAAGCAGGGTCGCGCCGCGGGCGCCGTACAGATCCACCATTCTTTCGAAGTGAGTTAGCGCAAACGCGACACGTTCTTCCCGGCTTGGCGCCGGAAGAGGTGGCTGGTTGGCGAGATCACGGGCGATGTCCCGGATCAACCATGGATTCGAGAGTGCGCCCCGCCCGATCATGATTGCCGCACAACCGGTGAAGTTGTACATGGCGCGGGCCGACTCGGGTGAAGTAATATCGCCGTTACCGACAATCGGAACCCTGCGGGCAGCCTGGACAACCCGTCGGATTTCATCGAGATCGGCTTTTCCGGTATAGCCCTGTCCGCGGGTTCTGCCGTGAATGGTTATGGCCGCGACGCCGGCATTTTCAAGACCCGCAATCATTTCGTGGGCCACGAGGCGGTTGTGGTCCCATCCGAGCCGAAGTTTAACGCTTACGGGGACGCCTGCCGCCTGAACGACGGATTCCGCAATCCGGATGGCTTCTTCCGGTTCGCGAAGGAGTCCTGCGCCTGCCCCGTGACTCGAGATCTTGCGTTGGGGGCAACCCATGTTGATATCGATCAGTGTGGCGCCGTTGCCGGAGAGCCATTGTGCTGCCTTGCTCAAACTCCCGGCATGACTCCCGTAAATCTGGTGACCCAGCGGTTGATCGGCGGGGCAGGTGGCGAGAAGGGTTTTGCGTTTGTTGCCTTTGCCTTGGAGCAGGCTGGCAGGGGACAGCATTTCGGTGAAGGCCAGGCCGACGCCGCCGAGTTCGCGCAAACTCATACGGAATGCCAGGTCGGAATACCCGGCCATCGGGGCAAGCAGGATGGCCGGAGTTACGGATAAACCGGCAATGTCAACCTGGGCTGGAATCGTCATGATCCGAGAAAGGTTCGCGATTGATCCCGTTGCGCCAGATTGCGGGCGTAGACGGCCGGATCGAATCCGGGTGCGCCACTATTCGTGACGTATGCGTTGGCCACGGCTGCAGGTACTTCCATAAAAAGCCGACGGTCAAAGGGTTTCGGGATGATATAGTTTGCGCCGAAGGAAAGCCTGGTTCCATACAGGCTGTTCACCTCATCCGGGACCGGTTGCCGGGCCAGTGTTGCAAGGGCTTTGGCGGCGGCTACTTTCATCTCCATTGTAATGGATCGGGCGCGAACATCCAGGGCTCCGCGGAAGAGGAAGGGGAATCCAAGAACATTGTTGATCTGGTTCGGGAAGTCCGAGCGGCCCGTGGCCATAACGTAGGGTTTTCCGCTCAAGGCTTCGGCGACGGCGTCCGGCAGAATCTCGGGATCGGGATTCGCCATGGCAAAAATGGCAGGGTAAGGGGCCATGGTTTTCACGTCCGCGCCGGTTACGCAATTTGCCACCGAGACGCCAATAAACACGTGGGCGTTTACCAGGGCTTCGGACAGGGTTCTTGCGCTTGTGTGAACCGCATGTTCCTTCTTCTTGCCCGACAGATCCTGTCGTTCGTTGCGGATGACTCCTTTAGAGTCGCAAAGGATCACATGCCCTGCACCGGCCGCTTTGAGCATTTCGCAGATCCGGATTCCGGCGGCTCCCGCGCCATTGATTACGATCCGCAATTCCCCCATCGGCCGTCCGGCGAGCAGGGTGTAGTTCATGGTTGCCGCCAGAGTGATAACAGCGGTTCCCCACTGGTCGTCGTGAAAGACGGGTATATCGAGCATCGCATCCAGGCGGTCCTCGATCTCGAAACAGGCGGGCGCGGCGATATCTTCCAGGTTGATTCCGCCATACATTGGGGCAATGGCGCAAACGGCGTCGATGACTCGCTGGGGGTCGGTTTTGCCTGAGTTGGCCCCGTTCATGCGGCAGTGGTTCAGGGGGACTGCCCATCCATCCACGTCTCCAAATGCTTTGAAAAGAACGGCTTTACCCTCCATGACCGGGATACTGGCCTCGGCTCCCAGATCGCCAAGGCCCAGGATGGCGGTGCCATCGGTGACAACCGCGACAAGATTGCTTTTTGCCGTGTAACGGAAGAGGCAGGAGGGGTCCTTTGCGATTTCCTTAACCGGGACAGCGACGCCGGGTGTGTATGCCAGGCACAGTTCACGCAGGCCGCGCAATTCCTTTGTCACGCGCATGCCGATCTTGCCGCCGAGATGGTAATTCAGGATTTCTTCGGTTGTGAGCTTCATATGGTTCCTTGTGAGCGGAATGTTGGACGCAAAATGGTACC
Organism: uncultured bacterium; assembly: GCA_903908715.1. GTDB lineage: Bacteria > Verrucomicrobiota > Kiritimatiellia > CAIKKV01 > CAITUY01 > CAIVSY01. The sequence goes on along the minus strand of CAIVSY010000106.1, from coordinate 61,026 downwards.
AAGCGACCTCGTGCAAAACAATGGCTTTTCGAGAGAATGGTGGGACGATTGCTGAATTGTGGAGGGATAGGCTTGTGGGTGGTGGGTGAGAATGGGACAGTTCATGATTGACTGGCAAAATCCTTTTCGGTTCAATGGGTATGTTTTTAAACATCGAGGAGGAGTAAGACCTTTGGATTTGGAACTTTTGCGCCATAGTACGGCGCATGTGATGGCGGCAGCGGTATCCCGGCTGTACGAAAACGTTCAATTGGATATCGGGCCTGCAACCGACAGTGGGTTTTACTACGACTTTGACCTGCCACATCGGCTTGCCCCGGAGGACTTTCCTGCGATTGAGGCAGCAATGGCTGACATTGTGCGCCAGGATCTTCCCTTCGAGCGGATGGAGATGTCCCGGGCGGAGGCCGGCAAGATGCTGGAGTCACGGGGACAGCGATACAAGCTCCAGCGTCTGGCGGATATTCCTGACGGGGATGTTATTACCTTCTACCGTTGCGGCGATTTCTATGACCTTTGCCGGGGACCCCATCTGCAGAGTACAGGGCAGGTGCGGGCTTTCAAGCTGCTATCCGTCGCCGGTTCCTATTTCCGCGGGATTGAGACGAATCCCATGTTGCAGAGGCTATATGGGCTTGTTGCGGAATCCCAGCAGGCCTTGGATGAACAGGTCCACCGGATTGAGGAAGCCCAGAAGCGTGACCATCGGAAGCTTGGCAAGGAATTGGATTTGTTCAGCATACAGGAGGATGTCGGTCCCGGGTTAATCCATTGGCACCCCAAGGGTGCCCGTATCCGATCCATTATCGAGGAGTTCTGGCGGCAGGAGCATTTCAAGGCTGGTTATGAGATTCTTTATACCCCGCACATCGGACGGTCCGGTTTGTGGGAGACCTCGGGCCATCTTGGCTTCTACCGTGAGAACATGTATGCGCCCATGGACATTGACGAGGTATCGTACTTCGTCAAGCCGATGAATTGTCCGTTCCATATCCAGATCTACAAGACCCACAAGCGATCCTATCGTGACCTGCCGCTACGATGGGCCGAACTGGGTACTGTGTACCGATACGAGAAGACAGGGGTGTTGCACGGTCTCTTGCGGGTGCGTGGATTCACGCAGGATGACGCGCATATTTTCTGTACGCCCGGCCAGATCGAGGATGAAGTCAAGCGCACGGTTAAGTTTGCGCTTGGGATCTGGCGCGCGTTCGGGTTTACCGAGATCACGGCCTACCTTGCCACACGTCCGGAAAAGGCGGTTGGCGAAGCGGAAAGGTGGGATCAGGCGACGCGATCGCTGGAGAGTGCGTTGCGGGCGGAGAGCATTCCCTTTGTGGTGGATGAGGGGGGCGGTGCATTCTATGGACCGAAGATCGACCTGAAGGTCAAGGATGCCATCGGCCGGGAATGGCAGATGAGTACAATACAGTTCGATTTCAACCTGCCAGAGAGGTTTGATTTGACCTTTCACGGTGATGACGGGAAGGAGCATCGGCCGTTCATGGTCCACCGTGCACTGCTGGGCAGTCTCGAGCGATTCTTTGGCGTGCTGGTCGAGCATTATGGCGGAGCGTTTCCCCTTTGGTTGGCGCCGGAGCAGGTCAGGGTACTGCCGATTACCGACAAGCAGGTTGGAGCGGCGGACAGTCTTGCCGGGGTCTTGCGGGAGAAGGGATTCCGGGTTGGCGTCGATTGTGGCGCGGAAAAGATTGGAGCAAAGATCCGGGATGCCCAGATGTCCAAGATTCCGTACATGCTGGTGCTGGGCGGGCGAGAGGTCGAGCAAGGGACTGTATCCGTCCGCCATCGTGCCGGCGGGGATCTCGGAGTTATGAAACTGGATGATGTGATAAGCCGGCTGGTAGAGGAATCGGCCGGCAAGATCAGGTAGAACAAAGGGACTGAAACAGGTCCGCAACAAGGAGGCAGGCAATTCGTCCGACGGTCAGAGTAAATCACCGGATTCGTGCGCCGCAAGTGCGGTTGCTCGATCCCAATGGCAACATGATGGGTGTTGTCACGATCAGTGAGGCCATGGCCATAGCAGTCCGAAACGGTCTTGACCTGGTGGAGATTTCGCCAAATGCGGAACCGCCGGTTTGCCGTGTTATGGATTTCGGCAAGTTCAAGTACGAGCAAAGCCGCAAGGAGCGTGAAGCCCGGAAGCATCAGCATTCGGCGGAAATGAAGGAAATCAAGTTTCACGCGAATGTCGGTGAGCATGATTTTGAAACCAAGGTGAATCATATCCGTGGTTTCCTGGAGAAGGGAATCAAGGTTAAGTGTTCCCTGTTCTTCCGGGGTCGTGAGAATGCCCACAGGGAGTTAGGGTTTGAAGTTATGGAGCGAGTGGTCAAATCATGTGATGACGTTGGGCAGGCTGACCTGGCTCCGAAATTGATCGGGAACAGCATCGTGATGGTATTAAGCCAGCGGGCAGCCAAGGCAGCCCCTCGTCCTGAAAGGGAAGGGGTGGCTTCCCCGTTTAGCGCCCTGAAGACGCCGACGGCCCAGCAGGCGAATCCCGCTCCAGCGGCGCCTGTTACGCCTTAAGTGGGCGGCATTTACCCTGGCTGGATTGTTGGATGCCTCCGCATATGCGGAGGCATCTTTTTTTGCAGCGTGATAAGCGGAATCAGTTGACATTGTGAGCGATGTTTTGGTAACTAGGGCGGCTATTTTGTAACGGGAACCAGGCTGAAGAACGGATACGAGGATGGTAAGTATGGCTAGCAAAACAAAGAAACCAGCTGCAAGAAAGAGCCCTTCCTTGAAGTCGACGGGATCTGCACGTTCGAAACCGTCAGCGGTAAAGGTTGTGCGGGCCAAGTCGGCAGTTGTCAGCCGCAAGATCAAGCGGGTGGTCCCGGTCGTCCGGGCCGCCAAGCCCGCCAAGGTTCAGGCGAAAGGTAAGAGCGGGAATGTGACGCCTGCGGCACCCCAGAAAAAGGCTATGAAGGGTGCGCGTGGCGGGCATTTGGACGGCAAGACTCTGGAGCGTATCAAGGAGATCCTGATCAAGATGCGCGATCGATTGACAGGGCAGATCACGGCGTTGTCGGATGAGTCGCTGAAGTACATTGACGACAGTTCGTCCGAGGATCGGACAGACGATTTCGATCGCGAGTTCGCTTTAAACCTGATGAGCACAGAGCAGGAGTCCGTGTTCGAAATCGACAGCGCCTTGCGGCGGATCAAGGAAGGCACGTACGGGATGTGTGATTTCTGCGGTTGTCCCATCGAAAAGGCCAGGCTTCAGGCACTTCCGTTTGCCCGTATGTGCATCAAGTGCCAGTCTGCTTCGGAAAGGGGTCGTGCCCGGTTCCGTCCATTTGGCGAGGCGTTGGAGCAGGGCGTTGAGCAAGATGTCCCTGAGGTCGTTGAGCCGGAAGAGAACGAGTAGCGGCCAGCCAGCGGGGCCCGTGCCCTGACTCGGGTGTATCATGCTTGTATTGCTGTTGAGCATAGCCGTTACGGTTCTGGATCAATACACAAAGGATCTGGTTATGGGGCGTTTCCTGCCCGGTGAGGGGGTTCCCGTGATCCCCGGTTTTTTCAATCTCGTATACGTTCGCAATACAGGGGCCGCATGGGGGATGCTCGGTGGTTTAACGGGTTGGTTGGTCGTGTTTTCCATTCTCATGCTGCTTGTCATTGTGATCTTCCGGCGATCCTTCCTGAATGACACTCTGACTCACCGATTCGCATTCGGTTTCATGATCGGCGGGATTGTCGGGAATCTGATTGACCGGGTTCGCCTGCAGTACGTTGTCGACTTCCTTGATTTTCATGCCGGTGTGCATCATTTTCCGGCTTTTAACGTGGCTGATTCAGCCATTTGTATTGGAGTGGGGTTGTACATGATCACGGCGTTCCTTACGTCGTCCCATCCCCTGCGAGACCTTGGCAATCATGAACCGCCAGGAAAACCAGGCTGATACGGCCGCGGGCGAACGAAGCGCCGCGGCACCGGATTCCTGCAGGTATTCCTGTGCCCCGGCAGGTGTAGCGGCTTATTTTCTCGTTGGACCCACGGCCGTCGGTAAGTCTGCCGTCGCTCAATGGATTGCCGAGCGCAAGGGATGGTCGGTTCTTTCTGCTGATTCCATGCTGGTTTATCGCGGGATGGATATCGGAACTGCCAAGCCGTCGATGGAGGAACGCCGACAGGTCCGCTATTGGGGTGTTGATGTCACGACGCCTGACCGGACATTTACCGTGGCTGATTTTATGGAGGAAGCCCGCAAATGTGCCGATCGTGTCGGGCCGGGGAATCCGCTGTTGGTCGTCGGGGGCACGGGGTTGTATCTCCGTGCCTTGATGGAAGGGCTGGAGGGTGCGGCCGCATCCCGTCCGGAAGTGCGTGATCGTTGGAACCAACTACTCGAGACGGGCGGGGTCGAGGCGCTTCAAAGAGCATTACTTGACCGGAGTGCCGAATGGTACGAATCCATAGTCGACAAGGGGAACCCCCGGCGATTGATTCGCGCCCTCGAACGATGCGAGGCAGGCGAAGGAGTGCCGGAACGGCGCTGGAGCCGTTCCGGGGCACCGTTGGTTGCCGGGATGATTCTGCCGAGGGAACAATTACAGGAAAGGGTAGTTGCCAGAGTTCATAGGATGTATGAGCAGGGATTACTGGCTGAAGTACAGTCACTGTTGAAGAAGCATGGCGAATTATCCCGGACGGCGGCCCAGGCCATTGGGTACAAGGAAGCTTGTGAGTGCCTGAGCGGCACGTTGACGCAGTTGGAGGCGATGGAACGGACTGTGGTTCGCACCCGGCAGTTCGCCAAGAGGCAGATGACGTGGTTCCGCGGGCAGATGTCCGTCGAATGGCTGCCATTTTACGCGGGAATGAAGGTCGAGTTAATGGCGGACCAGCTGCTCGCATTCTGGGAAAGGACGGGGGCTGTACCCCTGGCGATTTGAATCATGGCTGTACAGCGTAATCAATCGGACGACATCCTCGCGCCGAATCCGGTCCCATACCGGATCTGTGACATGCCTGCGAGATTGCGTCCACGCGAGGCCATGGACAGGCAGGGCGCGGAGCATGTTTCGGATGTGGCCTTGCTGGCAGTCCTGCTGCGGAGCGGATCCTCGGGGATGAATGTGGTTTCCCTCGCTGAGGAGATCCTGCGGCATTATGGGAGCCTCACGGCACTTGCGCGTGCGGCATTGCCGGAACTTTCCGGGAACAAGAAGTTCAAAGGGTTGGGCAAGGTAAAGGCGCAGACACTGAAGGCGGCATTAGAACTCGCCCGACGGCTTGCCGAGGAGACTCGGGATGCGGGTGATCGCCCCGTACGTTCTCCGGAGGACGTTGCCGGAGTGCTGCGGGAGATGGCCAGGACTCTGGACCATGAACGCTTTTGGACCCTTCATCTGGATACGCGTAACCGGGTCAAAGGCGTTCCACTCGAGATTTCAAAAGGCATTCTTGATGCCAGTCTGGTGCATCCCCGGGAGGTTTTCAAGCCGGCCATTCAATCCGGTTGCGCGGCGCTTGTGCTTGTGCATAATCATCCGTCGGGTGATCCGACGCCGTCCGCCGAAGACATCCGGATTACGCGGCAGATCGTTCAAGCCGGGCAGGTGATTGGAATCAAGGTGCTGGATCACGTGGTACTCGGGCGGTCGGATACCGCCGGGGCAAAGGATTACATGAGCATGCGCGAAGCAGGTATGGTGGAATTCGTCCATTAGGAGCCGATCATGAGCAACATACATCCCACAGCGGTGATTCAGCCGGGCGCGAGGATCGGGGCAGACGTCAAAATCGGGCCATTTGTTTTTGTAGAAGCGCCTGCGGTGATCGGGGACGGGTGTGTGCTGGACTCGCATGCGGCGGTGGTGGGGCACACCACGCTCGGCGATGGCTGCCATCTTCATACGGGTGCGGTGGTCGGCGGGGAGCCGCAGGATCTCGGTTACAAGGGCGAGGTGTCCTATGTCCGTATCGGAAAGCGATGCACGATTCGTGAATATGTGACGATTCATCGCGGGACAAAGCCGGACACGGTGACCGAGGTAGGGGACGATTGCTTTCTCATGGCATTGGTTCACCTGGCGCACAACGTCAAGCTGGGAAACCGCGTTATCATTGCAAATGGGACGATGCTGGGCGGATATGTGGAAATAGGGGACCGTGCGTTCATCAGCGGTAGTGTGACGGTTCATCAATTTGTGAAGATCGGCCGTTTAGCCATGGTTGGTGGGGCCGCCGGCTTATCGAAGGATGTACCGCCTTTCTGTCTTGTTCAAAGCATGGGGCGCAACATTGTTGCGGGGCTTAATGTGGTTGGAATGCGCAGGGGTGGAATTACACCCGACGAGAGGAAAGCCATCAAGGATGCGTTCCGGACCCTGTACCAGGGGGGGATGAATGTGCATCAGGCCCTTGAGGTACTGAGGGGGCTTTTTACGAGCGGGCCAGCGGCCGAATTCGCTTCGTTCATCGAGCAGGCGCATCGAGGGATTTGCCGGTTTGCGGCAAGCCCGGAGGCCGATCAGGACGAGCAGGCCTAGTCAACGGGATCCGTCCCCGGCAATACTTCTCGAAGAGCTCGACCGTTGTATCGTCCTGTATGCGGCCGAGGGCCAGGATGAGCAATTCCGCCGTGCATTCGGCGTCCCATCCCGCACTATGAAAACGCTGTTCCCGCGGGATATCTGAGGGCATCGCAGCGTTGGTCTGTCCAGACAGGTTCGGGCAGAGATCCAGTGTCAGGTTCTTCAGGGAGTAACTCCGGCGTTTCGGGAAAGCGTGCTGGAACAATCGCAGCGTATCCAGGACGGCAAGATCGGGCACTGGCAGGTTGCAGCGGTGGATCTCCGCGGCAAGAAAGGAGATGTCAAACCGGGCGTTGTGACTCATCAGGATGCTGTCGCCGATAAAGTGCATGAACCGGGGGTAGACTTGGGAAAAGGAGGGGGCGTCCTTTACCATTTCGGGTGTGATGCCGTGGATTCGCTGGACCCCCTCTGGGATTGGAATATGCGGGTTGACCAGCCATGTGGAACGCGCCGTTATCCTGTCGCCGGTGACCCGCACTGCGCCAATCTCCAGCACCCGGTCCCGATCCTCTTTCAATCCGGTAGTTTCAAGGTCAAAGATGACAAACGTTGTGTTACGCACGCGATTGGTTGGGCTCAGGTATTCCATGGCGGGCAGAGGTTGTGAGGCGACGGCATGGTATGCCAGCAGCGACAGGAGGATGAAGGGGAGGAACCTGTTCAGCACCGATGCCCCTCATGCGGTTTTCAGCTTGTTCCAAGCCTGGGAAATCTCAGCCTGGATGTCCCGGGTTGCCTGTGCCGGGTCGGCAGCCTCCATGATGGGTCGGCCGACGACCAGGTAGCTTGCTCCGGCTTCCACAGCCCCAGCCGGGGTTGCGACCCGCTTCTGGTCACCGACAGCCGAACCGGCGGGCCGGATTCCTGGCGTGACGAGTATCGGTTCTGGCCCGAACGCCTTGCGCAGGGCCGCGGCTTCCAGCACAGAAGTTACCACGCCATCTATCCCTGCCTGGAGAGCCAGTTCTGTCAACTTCAGAGCTTGATCCGTCATGGATCGGCCGATCCCAAGGTCGGTGAAATCCTGTTGGTTCAGGCTGGTAAGGGTGGTGACTGCGACCAGGCGGGGTCGGTTCGGGCCGAAGCTCTTTGCGGCATCGGCGGCAGCCTCCAGCATTGCTTTACCCCCAATGGCATGAACGGTCATCAGGGAGACCCCGAGTGTGCCGGCCACGGAGACGGCATTGGCCACCGTTCTGGGTATGTCATGGAGCTTGAGGTCCAGGAAGATATTCCTTTTGTCCTGCGAAAGGGTGCGGACGATGTCGGGGCCGGACGCGGTAAAGAGCTCCAGGCCAATTTTCATCCACATCAGCTGTGGAGGCAGCTTTGCCAGTATAGGGGGGACTGCGGCCGAGTTTGGCACGTCGAGTGCAAGGATGACTTCAGGTTTCATATGGATGCCTTATCAGATGCTACGGATAGGCAGCAAATTAGCCGAGCGATGCCGCGATTTCTAGAGAAATATGGTGCCGATTTGCAGGTTGTCGTTACGCGGCTCTTGATTTATAAATCCGGCATGCGGTTTTTACTGTATAATGTCCGTTACTGCGCAGGGATCGGGCGGCGTTTCCACATGCCTTTTCCCGGAAGTGGTTACCTCAAGCGAACACATCAGGTTCTGGATCAGGTCACTGCATTTATCGGTGAGGTGAAGCCGGATATTGTGGGGTTGGTGGAAGTGGATGGCGGATCCTTCCGGTCCGGGTGGATCAATCAGGCGGAATACATTGCCACGTCACTGGGGCATTATCATTCGTTCAGCACAAAGTATGGGGATCGTTCCTGGGTGCGGTACTTCCCTGTAGCGAACAAGCAGATGAATGCCTTTTTAAGCAGTGATGTTATTCATGAAGAAAGGTTCCTGTACTTTGACCATGGTATCAAGCGACTGGTGATCCAGCTTGAATTGCAGAAACTCACGGTCTTCCTTGTCCATCTGTCGATCCGTTTCCGTCACCGTCAGCACCAGTTGTGCGATCTGTATTCACTGGTGCGGGATGTACGCAAGCCCTATCTGGTTGCCGGAGATTTCAATGTATTCTGGGGTGATCCTGAAATCGAGCTATTCCTGGCGGCGACCGGGCTTCGCAGCGCGAACCAGCAGGGTGTCTCAACCTATCCAAGTTGGGCGCCGAAGCGGGAACTGGATTTCATTCTCCACAGTCCCGGCGTAAGGGTAACTCATTTTGAAGCCCCCTGTGTCACGCATAGCGACCATCTGCCATTGATTTGTGACTTTGAAATTGATGGGGAGGATGCGACCAACAAGCCTGCCGTTTCCTGAGTCCCGTGAGTGTGCAGCGGATACTGTTATGCCGGGGTGGAGCGCTGGGAGACTTGATTCTTACCCTTCCGGTGTTTGCCGGGATTCGTTCACGCTGGCCGAATGCCCATGTGTGTTATGCGGGCTACCTGCCGCAGGGGAAGTTGATTCTTGCAGGTGATCTGGCAGATGAGTTCGTGTCGCTGGATTCGGCTGATGTAGCCGAGTGGTTTGCCCCGGACCAACAGGATGGACTTGCGTGTGCCGAATGGCTCAGCTCGTTTAACCTGGTTGTTACGTTTATCCCGGATGAGGACGGGCTCTTCCGGCGAAGACTGGAGAGGGCAGGAATCAGGAGCATCCTGTACCGTTCCCCAATTGTCGATGTTGGCCATGCGGCAGACTATTTCATGGGAATACTGGAAGGTGCCGCGGGATCCAATCAGGATGGCACACCCACGTGTGCCTTTCCGCATCTGTCCCTGCACGCTGATAGGGTGCTGGTCGGGCGACGAATGGTTGAGAATCTGGGCCGACGGGTTATCGCCATGCATCCCGGAAGCGGTTCCAGGAGAAAGAACTGGCCGTTGAGGAAGTTTGCTGAACTGTCCACGCGAGTGAGGGAGTCCGGCTTGGGGCAACCTATACTGGTTCTTGGGGAGGCGGAATCGGATGCAGAGCCGGTTCTGCAGTCCTTGAGGTGTGATACTCCGGTGTTGAAGGGAATTGACATAACCGACTTAGCGGGTTTCCTTGGCGCGTGTGCCGCCTATGTCGGAAATGATTCTGGTGTCACTCATCTGGCGGCCGCGCTCGGTATACCCGTAATCGGCCTGTTTGGAGGGACGGACCCGGCCATCTGGGCGCCCCGCGGAAGACACGTACATGTTCTTCGTCGACATGAATGCGCAGACGGTGTGCCCACCCTGGAGGTATCCGAGGTGCTACAGGCGCTTCAGAATCTCCTGTGCGGGGCTCGCGAGCATGGACAATTGAGCGGATATGGATATGGAGGGGAATCCTATTGATATTGCCGGGCCGATGCGGTATTTTTGATCACCAGCGGCGGAGAAATGCCGTTGGAAATGCTGGATTCTAGAGATTGTCTTCGGGACCGGGTGCTCTGCCCATGGCAGAAATTCCCAACCGGCGGTTAAAGCCCGCGAGTTCCTCTTATAGGAACAGACATGGTGAAATTCCATGGCCGACAGTAATGAAGCTGGATGGCTTCTGAGTCTGGATGGGAGGAGACAAGCGATGGGTTCTATACCCGTTGCGTCAACCCGAAGCGTTTGCTTCGGTTTTTTTTTGGTGGCAAGGATGAAGATGAAAACGTCAGGCAGGAAAACCCGTCTGGATATCTTTTCGCCGGTCGAGGATGTGATTGCGGCGATCCGTGCGGGGGAACTTGTTGTTATTGCGGATGACGAGAACCGGGAAAATGAGGGGGATCTCGTTATGGCCGCGGACCGCGTGAGCGACAAGGCGATCAACTTCATGGCCCGATATGGGCGGGGTTTGATCTGCGTGGCAATGAGTGCGGACCGTCTGAACGACTTATCGATTCACCGGATGAATACCCGGGGGGAAGGTGATTCCTTTGGTACAGCCTTTATGGAATCGGTGGATGCCCGGCATGGCATTACGACCGGTATCAGTGCGCACGATAGGGCCAGGACAATCCGGTTGCTGGTTGATGGTGCTACAGAGCGCAGGGACTTGGTCAGCCCCGGGCATGTATTCCCATTGCAGGCCAAGGATGGCGGGGTATTGCGCCGAGCCGGCCATACCGAGGCGGCTGTCGATCTTGCCCGGATGGCGGGCCGCAAGCCCGCCGGTGTGATTTGCGAGATCCTGCGGGACGATGGGAGCATGGCGAGGTTGCCCGAGTTGCTCGCTTTTGCGTCCCGGCACAAGCTCAAGATCACCTCCGTGGAGAACCTGATCGCATACCGGCGCTTCAGGGAGAAACTCGTCGAGTTTGTCCGGAAGGTTGACATGCCGACCCATGCGGGGATGTTCAAATTGCACCTCTACCGTTCTGTTGTGGATGATCAACTGCACGTTGCGCTGGTGATGGGCGATTTGCGAAAGGCGAAGGCGCCGCTTGTGAGGGTTCATAGCGAGTGTCTTACTGGTGATGTGTTCGGATCCATGCGTTGCGATTGCGGCTCCCAGCTGGCGGAGGCCATGAAGATGGTGGCGCGCGAGGGTGTGGGGGTTGTCTTATACATGCGGCAGGAAGGGCGGGGGATCGGGCTGGCGAACAAGATTCATGCTTATGCCTTGCAGGAGAAGGGGCTGGATACGGTTGAAGCAAATGAAAAGCTGGGTTTTCAGCCGGATCTGCGGGATTACGGTGTTGGCGCCCAGATTCTTTCCTCTCTTGGTTTGCGGCATCTCCGGCTCATCACGAACAACCCGAGCAAACTAGTGGGGCTTCAGGCGCACGGGTTGAAAATCGTCAAGCGAATCCCGTTGGTACTGCCTGCAACGGAGCACAGCAAGAGGTATCTCGAGACCAAGCGCAGGAAAATGGGACATTGGCTGTAGGAGTATTGGAATACGATAGGACGACAAGGAGGAGACTATGAGTATGAAGGAGCTGTCGGGTGGCCTGGTTGGAAAAGGATTGAGGATTGGCATTGTGGTGAGTCGGTTCAATGACCTGTTTACCAAGGAGCTTGTTTCCGGGTCCGTTGATTGCCTGGTGCGGCATGGTGTGGCCGAAAAGGATGTGGTTCTTGCCTGGGTTCCGGGTGCGAACGAAATCCCGATGGTCGTGCAGAAACTGGCGGTGAAGGGCCGCATCGATGCGGTGATCGCGCTCGGGGTTGTCATTCAGGGTGCCACGCCGCATGCCGATCTGATCAACTCGCAAGTCTCCCGCTCCCTGGCGGGGATCGCCCAGGAGAGCCATATTCCCGTCATTAATGCAGTTGTCTGTGCCGACAACATTGAGCAAGCGATTGAGCGATGTGGGACGAAGGCGGGAAACAAGGGGTGGAGTGGAGCCCTTGCCGCCATTGAGATGGCCAACCTCTATCAACAGATGGGAGCGTAGGAACATGGGTTCGCGACGGGACGCCAGGGAGTGGGCGGTTCAATTGCTGTTCCAACTGGATTACAATCCAGGCGAGCTGGACGCGGCCTTCAGGGCATTCTGGTCCGAGCGGGCCGAGGCAAAGCCCAAGTCCCGTGCATTCGTGGAGGAGATTGTTCAAGGAGTTATGGGTAACCGATCGCGGATTGACGAGGTCATCCAGAAATCGGCGCAGAACTGGCAACTGGCCCGGATGGCGGGTGTGGATCGGAATATTCTCCGGGTTGCGGTGTTTGAGATGCTGTGCAAGCCCGAAATCCCGCCTGCGGTGTCCATCAATGAAGCGGTGGAGATCGCAAAGGGTATGGGCGACGTGGGCTCTCCACGTTTTGTGAATGGAATTCTGGATCGAGTTCGCAAAGAGCTTGGGCTGGGCGGCAGGAAGAGTCAGGGCCCGCGGGCCGGGCTTGGGGAAACGCAGTGAAGTCGTGGATCCAGGCGCTGGCCAAGACGCGCGACCGCATTGCCGGCGGTTTTGTCCGTTTGATGCCGGGGCTTGCCAAGGCGGACCCTGTGGCGTTGGATGAATGGGAGCGCGCACTGATTGCCGCTGACATTGCACCGCGTATGGTCGGTGACTGGATGGAGGAGGTTCGGCGTCGAGTGGGTCGCGGGGATATGCGGGAGTTCATCCGAACGATGCTGATGAGTGTGTTTCCGCCCGACGTGGGATTTTCCCTTGCTCTGCATCCGCGGCCTGCGGTGATCCTGATTACCGGCGTGAATGGTTCAGGGAAGACGACCACTGCGGCAAAGCTGGGGCGCCGATTCATGAAAGACGGGTTTGCGCCGCTTCTGGCCGCTGCGGACACGTTCCGTGCTGCAGGATCCCATCAACTAAAGACGTGGGCGGACCGTCTGGGCGTAGATTCTGTTGTCGGGCAGCACGGGGGGGATGCCGCCGCGGTTGTGTTTGATTCGATCCGCGCCGGACAGGCGAGGAAATCCGATGTTGTTCTTGTGGATACGGCAGGCCGGATGCATACCAGGCAACCGCTGATGGAGGAGTTGCAGAAGGTTCGGCGTGCGGCAGAAAAGGCGATGACGGGTGCGCCGCATGAATGTTGGATTGTGCTGGATGCGACCCTTGGGCATAACGCGGTATCTCAGGCGCGAGTTTTCAAGGAATGTGTGAACCTTACGGGAGTCGTGGTTTCGAAGCTGGATGGATCCTCCAAGGGAGGTTTTGTCTTTAGTGTCCTGCGGGAATTGGATTTGCCCGTTCGCTACGTGGGGCTCGGTGAGGGTGAGGATGACATTCAGCCTTTTTCAGCCGCAGCCTTTGTGGATGGTTTTCTCGGAGAGGGCGCGGCAGAATCGTGATAAAGGGCGGGAATCCGACGATGCATCAAGCCAGTGACCTGTTCTGGATGAGAGAGGCCATTCGCTTGGCTCGTCTCGGGGAAGGCCTTACGCGTCCGAATCCGCCGGTGGGTGCTCTTGTGGTCAAGAGTGGGCGGGTTCTTGGAAAGGGGTACCACCGCAAGGCAGGAGGACCGCATGCGGAGGTGTACGCGCTTCGCCGGGCGGCTAGGGCTGCGCACGGGGGGACGCTGTATGTGACCCTTGAGCCCTGCTGTAGTTGGGGTCGCACGCCCCCCTGTACGGATGCCATCATTGCGGCGGGGATCCGTCGGGTTGTAGCTGCGGTCACAGATCCAAATCCCTGTCATTCCGGCCGCGGTTTTCGTTTGCTCCGATCGGCCGGCATTCAGGTGGATGTGGGGATTTGCCGCCGCGAGGCGGAATTGTTGGTGGGTCCGTTCACCCGCCGCATGTTGTATGGTCGCCCTGAGGTTATCCTGAAGCTTGCTGTTTCGCTGGACGGAAGGATTGCGGACGCTTCGGGGCATTCGAAGTGGATCAGCGGTAGTTCGTCGCGGAAGCAGGTACAGGAGTTGAGGTCTCGATGTGATGCAGTGTTGGTGGGAAGCGGAACGGTTATGGCGGATGATCCGTCCCTGCTGCCACGTCCGTCGCGTGGCAGGAAGCCCCTCCGTATTGTCGTGGATAGCCGGGGCCATGTTTCACCTTCGGCAAGAGTCTTCCAAGGCCAGGAATACGGCCAGACCATTCTTGCCACGACCCGCAGATGTCCGGGGCAAAGGCGTCGTGCGTACGAGTCTGCGGGTGGGCAGGTGTGGGTCCTGCCCGGGGCGGAAAACGGCGTTTCCCTGCCCGCATTGCTGAAGAAACTGGCGGATGCGGGCGCCATGCGCGTTATGGTTGAGGGGGGCGGCATCCTGTCGGAATCTTTGTTGAAGGCAAGACTGGTTGATGAGGTTATCCTTTTTGCGGCGCCGCTCATCCTGGGAAGATCGGGCGTGTCTTGCGTTGGAGGATCGGGATGGAGTCTTGCGAGAGCGCCACGGCTTAACCTGCTGGAATGCAAGCCATCCGGCGGGGATCTTATGTTGCGCTATGCAGTCAGGAGGTAGTTTGCGATGTTCACGGGACTGGTACAGAAAGTCGGCAGATTGGTTGCCGTCAAACCGCGCAGTGACGGCAAGCGGATCTGCATCCGGCATGACCCATGGACTGAGCCCCTGGAGAGGGGGGAGAGCGTTGCTGTGCAGGGTGCGTGCCTAACGGTGGCGGTGTGTTCGGCTGGCGAGTTCGAGTGCGATGTCCTGCGCGAGACACTCGATCGGACAACTTTGAGCCGGCATTCCGTGGGTGCTGAGGTGAATCTGGAGCGTGCCTTGCGTGCGAGTGACCGGCTGGGCGGTCATTTTGTGACAGGGCATGTTGATGGGGTTGGACGGGTGACGGATCTGAAATTGCGGGGGGCGGACTGGATTCTTGAAGTCGAAAGCGGACCCGATATGCTGTCACAACTTGTCCAAAAAGGAAGCATAACGATTGACGGGGTCAGCCTGACGATTGCCGGCATGACCCCTCGAGCCTTCAGTGTACACCTCATCCCGCACACTTGGGAAAACACCTCCCTGCACAACTTACGCGAGGGCGGGCATGTGAATCTGGAAACGGATATCCTGGGAAAGTATGTGATGAGATACGTGCAGGGAAGTGCGCGTGGCGGTGTAACCCTGGAGGCGTTGACTTCTGCCGGTTTCCATTAAGGAGCCGCGGCAGCGCCGACGCGTCAGCCCATTGCCGGGGTATGGGATGGCGAAGTGCGCCGCTGGCGGACTGCTTCGAAAAGAAGGATGGTTGTGGCAGCTGCCACGTTGAGTGAATCCGCCTGGCCCAGCATGGGGATCCGGACTTTCAGATCCGCGGCATCCATCCATGCATGGCTAAGGCCGTATTGTTCCGTGCCCACAACGATCGCGGTGCCTGTGGAGAGGTTGGTTGAGTAGTACTCAAGTTCGGCGTGTGGGGTTGCCGCGAGAACCTGGATGCCATTCTTGCGGAGCCATGAGAGGGTATCGCTTGTGGAGGCTTCGACCACGGGAAGTGAGAAAAGGGTCCCGATGCTTGCCCGGACAACGTTCGGGTTGTGAATATCGGTGCAGCGATCGCAAACGATCACGGCATGCACTCCCGCCGCGTCGGATGTACGCAGTATAGTCCCGAGGTTGCCGGGCTTCTCGATGGCTTCTGCAACCACGATCAGGGGATTGGCGGGGAGCGTGAGGTCTGTCAGAGAGAAGTGGATCTGTGGAGCTACGGCCAGCAGGCCTTCAGGGCGGTCGCGATAGGACATCTTCTCGAAGACCGGTGCCGCGCACTCAAACAACTCGGTGCCGATTTCACGGCACCGTTCGATGAGCGCGGGTTCATTGGAACCCATGAAAAGCTCACGACAGTGAAAAAGGGCCTTGGGCCGGATCTGGTTGTCGAGTGCGCGCTTGAGTTCGCGGTACCCCTCGATGATCATTTCATCCCGTTCATCCCGGGTGGAACGCTGCCGCAAGGCCACCACTGCCTTGACGCGGGTGTTCTGAAGACTGGTAATCCGTGTTTCCGGGAGTGCCATTCGAATGAATCGGGTCAGGGGGGCGAATTCGTGGATGTGCTCGAGGAATTCGTGGATGTACCGGAGGATCCGGTCGGGACGGTGTAATAGATCTCGGCGTATGCCTCAGCTGAATAGGATGGCGTATTCGTCGTCCCGGTGGATGATCCCTCAATCGTCGACTTTACAATGATCTTTTTGGGGCTGGTGCCGTTGGTTGCGAGGCAGGTGTAAATCACAGTATCGCCATAGAAGGTGTTCAGGGCTCCGCTCCCATCATCCGGATTGAGGCTCCAGCGATAATCATAGCCGCCGGATGCCTTGAATTCCACGGTCTGGCCGCGCTTCACAACGATGGATTGCGGGGAAATGACCACCGATTCGCTTGAGGAGTCGGCTTCACATCCGGCCCAAATCAGTACGCCTGCGCAGGCCAGAGCGAGAGACAGCAACAGGGGGCTAGCGGGATTCCATTTCATGGTTGTCTCCTTGCTTCGATTATAGCGGGTCAATGAGGTCGAGGATAGCCTGGTCCCGTTCCTTCTTCTCCGGTGGAGGCGCTGACTGTTCGGCGGGTTCCTGGGCGGTCGGTTTAGGTGCCGAAGGGGCGGAAGGTTGGGGTGTACGTGTCGTGGGGATCGGCGGACGGTTGTCCGGCGTGGCCGGGCGGGGGCCTTCCTTTTGCGGGCGGGCCTCACGGCGCAATGGGCCGGCCACGGATTCGACAGCTTTCTCGAAGGTTTCGATTCGCAATGTCTTGCAGTGCCTGCCGGCAGCGAACTTTTCAATAGCGGGGTTATCGGTAATGACAACAACGGGATGAGTGCGGCCAATCTCATCCATCGTCGATTCCGTGACCTTCAGAGCCTGGTCATTTGTTGCATAGCGCACAAGAACACCGTTCTGCTGGCTACCATCGGGATACCGTCGGTTTGGCCTTCCGGGCAGAATCACCGCCAGGGGTAGGGCTTCACGGCTGGAGAAGGAGATCAGGCGACGTAATACGGCTCCCGGATCCGAGGCGATCATATCCGCCGCCGGCATGGGCCTGGGGGTCACCATAACATACACCAGTGTTGGCGATGCGGCGGAGTCCTGCTTGCCGCGCATCCATGTCTTAACTTTATGAATAATGTGCTTCATGCTTCCTCGAGTTATTGAGTCTCATCATACTGGGCATATGCGGGGGTGTCAATTGTGTTACAGTCTGCGGGAGGAAAGCGCGGGCCTGTCACCTGCTCATCCGTCTCACGGGGCTGTTTCCGGCCGGGAGGCGTGCAAGGTCTCAAGGTAAAGACGAAGAACCGGTTCAGCCGTTGACCATTTCTGCAAGCGCTTCAAGTCGGTTGTGAGTTGCTGTGCTTGAGCGATCAGTCTGTCTTTTTCCGCTTCATCCTGTGTGCCCGATGCCTGTTGTTCCAGTGTGCGCCTGGCGCTTTGCCATTCATTGCGCCAGATGCCCAGGATAAGCGATTCAACCGCCTCTTGACGGGATGATTCGGAGCCGGTTTTGGCGGGTGCGCTCAGTATCCTTGCGGCAAAAGCCGATAGATCCCTGCTTTCGTTGTCCCGCTGGCTGATCGTGGTGGTCAAGTCCTGATGCTCCCGGCGAGACTCCAGTATTGCCTCGATGAGTTGCCGGCAAAGAGGGCTGGAGATCCTGTCGAGCGGCAGGAAGGAGTCCACCAGTCCGGCGAGTTCAGGGCAGGCGCCAAGATGTTCGGCCAGCAGTTCCTCGTTCCGGGGGATATCGCTAGTGCCGGATGGGGGCACTTCCGTTTCAGGTTGCCCTGTTTTCCTTAGAAGGGGGCGGATTTCCGATTGAAGGGCTGAAACAGCAACGTTCAATCGGCGCGCGGCGTTGTTGAGGAGAATGTCGCGCTGGATTGCATTCGGGGCCTGGCAGATCGTCGCAAGGACAGCGCGGGATACGCGAAGGAGTCCTGCCTCCGTTCGAATATCTTCGCGCGTCAGGAGCAGGTTGATCTGGAAGTCGAGTGCCGATGCGGATTGTTGCAGGATGCGGCTGAAGGAGGCTGCGCCCTCCCGGAGGATAAGGGAATCGGGGTCCTCGCCGGTTGGCAGGGAGGCCACGCGGACGGCGAGGCCTGCGCGAAGGAAGACCGCACTGGCCTTCAGTGCGGCATTACGGCCCGCTTCGTCGGAGTCGAACACCAGGATTACCCCGTCTGCATAGCGGCGCAGGATACGTGCATGGTCGTCGGTAAAGGCGGTCCCCTGCGCGGCGACTGCCTGCGTAAAGCCTGCCTGATGACAGCGGATGACATCGATCTGTCCTTCACACACAATAGCTTCGCGTTTTTCCGCAATTTCCCGGCGAGCCTTGTCCAGGGCATATAGCACCTGGCTTTTCCGGAAGACAGGTGTTTCCGGGCTGTTGACGTACTTGGCTGTCTTTGCATCCTTTAGCAGTGTTCTTCCGCTGAATCCAATGACGCGCCCCTGCTCATTCCGGATCGGGAACATGATGCGTCCGCGGAAGCGGTCGTAGAAGGCGCTGGCTCCGTGTCCCTCCTCATTGCGGCCTGCCAGCACGCCGGCCAGTTGCAGGATCGACGGGGAAAATCCGTTCTTCTGTGCCCATTGAAAGATGGCGTCGCGCTTGTCTGGTGCATATCCGATAAGGAATGACTCCTGGATATCGGCGTTCAGTCCGCGGCGGGCAAGATAGTCCCTTGCTTCCTGGGCTTCCGGACTTTTCCTGAGCATGGTGTGATACGCCTGAGCCAGTTTTTCCTGCACGGCAAGGATTTGCTCCCGTTCACTGGCTGCGGGGCTGCCCTGCTCGAACTCCAGCGGAACGCCTGCCTTTTCGGCGAGGATCCGGACAGCCGTCATAAACTCAACCTGTTCGTGCATCATGACGAAGCGGAAAACATCTCCGCCGGCTCCGCAGCCGAAACAGTGGAACATCTGCCTTTGCTGGTTCACATGAAACGAGGGCGTTTTTTCCTTGTGGAACGGGCAGAGGGTTTTGATCGCCCCGCTTTTCCTGGGGAGAGTGATGTAGGCGTCAACAACGTCCACAATATCGCAGCGGAAACGGATATCATCCAGGACAGCCTTGGAGATCATTCTTCCCATTTTTCCCGTTTGGAGGTGCGCTGCTCCCTGGCTTGCTCAAGGACGTTCCGTGTGCCGCCCATGCGGGATTCAAGGTTGCGGAAAACCTTGGTCTTGCCGCGTAAAACCTGGCGCCCGATCCAGGATTCCTTGCCGGCAGATGCCGGCCGTATGTTCGCCGGGAGCACGTTCAGGAGAACAAACAGAAGGGCAATAAATGCACAAGAGGTGAATAATGCGGCAATGGCCCCGCAGGCGCGATCCATCCAGGCGGTAAAGGTGACCTTTACCACATAGCCCGCCAGAGCATGCACAAGCAGCACGAGGAGGAGGGGGATGGAAACCAGTGCCATGACGGCCACAATGCGGGCCAGGTCGGCTGTCATGGTGTACTCCTTGACCAGCCAGTCACGGCAGGGAGCGAGGCCGAAATACAACGACAGTACGACGGCCAGGCCGGAGAGGAAGAAGGCGACCTGACCGCTCATGCCTTTCTTCATACCAAACAGCGTCCATACGGCAATCAGGATGCCGGCGGCAAGATCGGCGTAATTGAAGCCGGTGAATAACTCGCTCATGCTCAGTCTCCTCTATAGCCATTCTTGCATTGGGCAGAGCTTCCCGTCCGCGCCTTCGGGGGGGGTTAATCATGAGACTTCAGCCACTCTCGGACTACTTGTGCCTGTGAACCGCCTGGGGTAAGTTCAAGATATTTCTCGAAGCAACGTCTAGCTTCGGACTGTTTTGCCGGTGAATCCTTATAGAGGAGTCCCAAGGCATGAAACGCCTGGGCATGATTCGGGTTCGAGGAGATAAGCGTTTCCCATTGCTCCACCGCGGCAAGGGGCTTTTTTTCATCCTTGAGTATGCAGCCCAGCATATAGCGTGCATCCGAGAATTCCGGTTGGAGTTCCAGCGCCTTCTCAAATGAAACACGTGCTTCCGGCAGGTTATTCCTCGACTTGCAAATCAATCCGAGGTTGTAATGAGCATTGGCCATGGAAGGGTCGATTTCCAGGGCGTTGCGGTACGCTTCCGATGCTTGATCCAGATTTCCGGCTGAATGGTGTTTCACACCCTGGTTATACAGCGCCGTTCCATTTGAGCGCCGGGAGGGTCGCTCTGCCGATGCCTGCGAGCGAACCGTGGTGGAATTGCCCTGCATGGGGGCCGATGTCCGAAGTTCGGACAGGATCTGGCGTGCAACCGCAAGACGCTCGGAGTCGCCGGAGGTGGACAGGAAGCGCTCCAACAGGCGAATGGACTCCGAAGGATTATTCAATGTTTCCTTCTGGATCAGGGCAAGGTTGAACAGGGCCGGTGAATAGTTCGGTGCTGATGCAAGAACCTGAGTCAGGCGAGTGACCGCGGCTTGAGCCCCGTAGGTGCGCAATTCGATAGTGGCAAGTGCAGTCTGAATCCGAGGAGATCGCGGGTTCCGGCGTGAGGCCTCCAGAAGCAACTGGTGACTCATGCGCCAACGTGAATCCTCTGCAGCCATGGCTGCCATGAATTCCAGTGGGCGGGGGTCATCCGGAACAAGGTCGGCAGATCGGCGAAACCCAGTCATAGCCTCATCGATTTGCCCCAGTTTCATGCGTGCCAGGGCAAGATTGGCCAGCAAGGATGGATCCGCTGAATCGGCCCCGTGGGCGAGAAGCGATTCAGCCAAGGCAGGATTCCCTGCGGCCAGGGCGCGCATGGCGCGGTTGACCGGATCTCGCTTGCATCCGGTTAACGCCAGAACGATAGCCGTCAATCCTATGACGATCACCAAGCTTTCATTTCTGTTGCTCATGTGAAAAAAAGGACACTGAACTCAACCGGTCCCAGTATAGCAGGGTGTCTTGCATTGGCAACCTGTCATTGACTGCCGGGCAACAGGGTGTTCGGGTTGACGAATCCGATTGACTATGGGGCCAAGCTGGTTAGGATTTCGCGGTATTTATAAGTACATCTGCGAGAGGCGTAAATCGTTTCGTCCCGGGTATGCGATGGTTCCCGGGATGGGAAAAGGGAGACGGCCAGTTGCGGATGATCCGGTGGGATGGTCCGCAGTATCCGACATTCCCGGATGGGATTAGGACGGAGGGAACGATGAGCAGTCTACGGCGTATCCGGGTCGGTATTATCGGGTTGGGCGGTTTCGGCACGACGGAAGCCGAGGTGGTGCGTTCCATGCCGAATGCCGAGTTCGTTGCCGGTGTGCGCCGAACACCGGAGGCCGCGCGTGAATTGTCGCAACGGTTTGGAGTGCCGGTGTACCAGAACTGGCTTGAACTGCTCGACAAGCATCCGCTGGACCTGGTGGCGATTACGTCGACCAACGAGACGCATCGGGAAATGACCCTTGAGGCTATCCGTCGCGGAATTGCCGTCCACTGCCAGAAGCCGATGGGTGTGACGCTGGATGATGCCCGTGCGATGCGGGATGCAGCGAATCGCACGGGGGTTTTTATGCAGATCGGTTTCGAGTGCCGTTATTCCCTGCTGTATCAAAGGCTTAAGGATCTGATCGACAGCGGTGAACTGGGGGAGATAGCCCAGGTCTATTGTCATTATACTCCCGGGCCATGGACCCTGGATGCCGCGGCGTGGAAAGTCAAGGCGTCATCCGGGGGGTTGTTCGCGAACAAGCTGAACCATTATGTCGATCTGCTGCGCTGGATGATTGGGAAGCCATTGCGCGATGTGTCTTGTGTCACGGCGCCAAAGGTCATTCCGTATTACGAGTTCACGGACAACGCGCTGACGGTCTTCCGCTTCGAGGGCGGGGCGGTTGCTCACATCCTGTTCAACCAGACCACTACGGCCTTGCCTTACGGGAGCAGTGCGGCGGAATGCTACCGGGCGGGGCACCGTTTGGAATTCAACGTGATTGGCAGCCGGGGGAATGCTTTCGTGGATATCTGGCATCCCCAGGTCCGGGTCATTCACAATTATAGCGGGGACAAGTACTATCCACGGGTGGCGCGTGTGGAAGATTATGCGGACCTGCCATCCTGGAAACTGTACTACAATCTGCAGGATGAAGCGCGGGATATTGTCGACCGTGTGTCTTCCGGCAAGCGGGAGTTCATCTCCCCGGACGATGCCTATCTATCCACCGTGACCTGTCTGGCAGCCGACATGTCCATGGCAAGAAACGGGGCCCCGGTCGGGCTGGCGGATGTTGAGAGCAGTAGATAACCAAAGGAAGTGACGAATCATGAAAAAGAACAAGATCGTGGCAGCATCGCGTAGAGTCGTTGTGTTTTTGATTCTGATTCTGGTTGTGGCCGGTTCGCAAGCGAGGGCCGCGGATCCGGTTTGGCCAGCCCTGCCGAAGGACAGCCTGGTGCTGGCGGCTCCGAAAGGCAAGCCCGTGACGGTTTCGGGAATGACCATGGGTGTTGGGGTGCCCGCGGCCCAGGGCACGGATATCACGGTGACATGGGACGACGAGAATCTGACCGTTGTTTTCGATTGCGCGGATGCCGGGGTGGCCGCCGAGTGGGCGAAGGACCGTGATTCCGACAAGACCTGGAAAGACGACAGCGTGGCCGTTCTGCTGGATATGGGGCATAAGCATGTGCCGGGCGGCAATTTCGTGTCGTTCAAGCTTTCCGCGGCGGGCGCGTTGCAGGATGCCCAGGGCAATAACCGGAATATCAGCTGGTCCGCCTGGGGTTCCTACTCGGAGGTGACCCGGACGGACAAGGGGTGGAAGGGGATGATCCGGATTCCGTGGAAAGGGCTGGGCGTTACACCCCGGGAAGGCGAGATCTGGGGAGTGAACTTCACCCGGTTGGACCATGATGGGAAGTACGACGGCATGGGCAAGGCGAAGATCTCCACATGGGCGCCTTTCAGCCAGGGCAAGGATGTGCTCGGAACGTATGAAGGGCTGCAGTATTTCGGGCATCTGGTGTTCGCCGCAAAGGATGCGGCTGTGGACCAGGCGGCCGTGGCTGTCCTGCGCGAGACGATAAAGAAGGAGCATACCGCCGTGGCGGATACGTCCATTTTCCCGCATGAAGGGGATGTTCTCATTGCCACCGAAAAGAATCCGGCGGTTGCCAAGGGCTTCACGGTGGTGCCGTCGGGAGCCGCGCCGAAGCAGGAGACGACGGTAACGGCCAGCTGGAGTCCCAAGGGGCTGGATGTGGTGTTTGACTGCGCGGACACGGCTGTCTTTGGCGAACAGCAGGGGCGTGACAACATCAAGCTTTGGAAGGATGACTGCGCATATTTGTGGCTGGATATCGGCCATATGCACAGTGCGACCCGCGAGTTGGCGATGGTACAGCTTTCCGTGTCCGGTGCGTTCCACGACATTCGCAACGCGGATCCCAAGTATGATATCGCGGATCCTGTAATGGAGGTGTCAAAGAACGGCAAAGGCTGGCGTGCGCACCTTGTTTTGTCTTGGAAAGGCATGGGTGTTGACACCCCGAAGCCAGGGGATGTCTGGGGCATCAACTTCATGAGGATGGACCAGCCTGGTAAGATTGACTTTGAGAACATGCAGAGTTCCTCCTGGAGACCGGTGCTGGACGGTGATGTGCTGGCCTTGGATCGCTGGGGGCATCTTGTGTTTGCCGCGACCGAGTCCGACATGGCGAAAGGGCAGGAGAATATCCGGAAGTCGCACGAGGCGCGTCGCGCGGCCATCAGGGAGAATTCCAAGTGAACAAAGGAGCAGGCCAGGGAGCCGGAGCCTCCTGCTCATCGGGATGGCCGGTCTATCTGGGTTCCATTCTTCTGGAACCGAACCGCTGGCCGGACCGGGATTCGAGCTGCTTCCCATATGTAACCCGCATGACCCGTGAGGCTGGTACGAACCAGGGCCCGCCCAGGACGCTGGTGAGCGAGTGGATGGGTCGTGCCGCCTCCGACGGGTTCGATGGCGTGGAGTTGTGGGAGAACCACGCCCTCTTTGCCTCCGCGGCGGAGTTGAGGGCTTTGGCCAGCGGCCCCCTCCCGATTGCCGTCTACAGTTCCTATTTTGACCTCGAGGACGAGGGTAAGCTGCGCCGCGAGCTTGCGCAGGAACTGGTCCATTCACTGGGCGCCCGAGGGGTAAAGTACAACTTCGGCCATGACAATTCGCGCCAGGCTGAGAGTATCCGAAACCTCCGCGCTTGGGCGGAGGGGCTCGATCCTGCGGTGAGGCTTATTGACGAGTGTCACAGCGGGGGGCTCTACGCCGGACCTGCCGATGCCGCGGCCATGCTGGCGGAACTCGGTGACGCGCGCTTTGTGGGGACGGTTCATTTCAAGAAGGTTTACGACGACGGTCATTCTTTCGTCGAATGGGTCAAGGCCCTCGGGCCGCGGCTCGGGCATGTGCACGCGCCGCGGGTTGCGGAGTATGGAATGTCGGCCGTTCGCGAGATGGTGAAGATCCTGCAGGATCACGGCTTTGCCGGCAGCATCACGGTGGAATTTACAACCGGGATCCATTGGGGCGCCCCGCAGCCGGATGTCGAGACCTTGTACCGTAACGCGGTGGCGGATTTGCAGATGCTCAAGGAGGCCATGAGTACATGAAGCCGAGGATCCTGTTCTTCCAGGCGGGCGATGAGTCCTGGGAATGGCGCAATGTCTATTTCGCAGAGGGAAAGCCGCAACGGTTCCTCGAGGCGCTCCGCAGCCTTGGCGATGTGACGGTCGCCCCGGCCGGCACCCCGCAGGAGGAGGCTCTCCGCCTGGTGCGCGAGCATGAGATCCTGATCAGCTATGCCGCCCCGGTGACCGACGAGGCACTGGTCAAGGGGCTGGGTCGCCTTCGCTATATCTGCTGCCTCCACGGGGGTGTGCGCGGCATCGTGTCGGCCGAGCTGCTACGCGGCGGCTTGAAGGTAACCAACTGGGGCGATTCGCCGGGCTATGGGCTGGCTTACTTGTCCATGACCCTGATCATGGCCCTGCTGCGGGATCTTCCCGCGCAGATCCTGGAAGTCCGCGCGAAGCGCTGGCGGCTCGGATCCGACTGCCCGTGCATGGATCGCGTGTGGGGCGGGCAGCCGGAGGGGCTGCGGGTCGGAGTCTACGGGCTCGGTTTTGCCGGCCGCGCCTTCCTCCCCATGGCCCGGGGAATGGGATTCGTGCTGAGCGGCTACGATCCCTATGCATCGCCCTGGCCGGACGATGTACGCAGGGTGACAAGTCTTGAAGCGTTGTTTGACGGGATAGACGCCCTGGTCGTCTGTGCCGCGCACACCCGCGAGACTTATAAGTCGGTAACACGGGAATTGCTGGCGCGGCTCCCGGACGGTGGCCTGGTCATCAACACAGCCCGCGGAGAGATTCTGGATCAGGATGCCCTTTTTGATGAACTTCTTAAAGGGCGTTTGCGCGCAGGGCTGGATGTGCTGGATCCGGATCAGCTCGACGCCGATCACCCGGTCCGCCAGCTTCCGAACTGCATTCTGACCTGTCATGTCGGACCGGCCAACCGGTTCAACAATCCCGGATTCGGGCGGAATGAACGGTATGCGCTTGAGAATGTCCGCCGCTTCATTGCCGGCGAGCCGCTGCAATGGGAGATCGACGAGGTACGGTTGAGTCGCATGACATAAACCACGGCTGTTCTTGTCTGGACTGTTGTTTCCGTGCCCGCTAGTTTCCAAAAATGAACTTGGCTGAGCCAGGGGCTATTGAATAGTATTCCCTTTCTTCCCGTTTGATTTATGCATCGAGCTTCCGGTGGGATATTGTGCCGATGGCGTAATCCGTGATGATGCCTTATTGGAGTGCAGGAAAACGGGGAACGTGAGACGCCACGCGGCAAGGAGAACGATTTGAAGGGTTTAGATGTAAACCTGTGTTCCCGGGTTTATCAGGGAGCATTGAATAGCCTGAGGGTATATGCCCGTCGCTGCGAGCATTTTGCTTGTAGCCTTGTTCCCATGGTCGGCATTTGCTGCAAGACGCTTTCCCTCGACCTGGATGATCGGGCGCGAGTTGTATCGGTTCGCAGCCTGGATTCAGGGTATGAGTTTCTTTCCGCCCAGAGTGTGCCCGTGGGTTTATGGCAAATGGGAATTATGCGGAATGTCACCTACAAGGACCCGTTGCCACCGATCAAGATTCCGTCAGTAAAATACGAGGGACACGAGTGGTTCGCAAACCGCGATGAATATTGTTCTGATCTTGCGATCGACTGTGATGCGCTTCCCGCTCCGGATATTTTCACGAACCGCGGCAATGTGATCCTCAAATGGCCGATCCCGGTTCCGGGCGGGACAGGGACTGTCGTAGTCAGCATCGCCGGTGGCGAAAGAGACCGGCTGGAGTTCAGGAGCCGGGTTTCTCTGCCTGATGGATGGGCTCTTAAGCGCTTCAGTTTCCCCAGAATTCGCGGACTGGGTGATCGCGCGAATCCGGGCGAGGATGCGTTGCTGTATCCCGAGACGTGGGGCGTTTTGCGGAGCAATCCGTTGGAGGATATGACCTCGTATTGCGGTCAGTATCCATCCCATGCCAATTGGTGCCAGATGACAGCCTGGCTGCATCAGGACAATGGGCTCTACATTGGTATTCTTGACCCCAATTCAAGCCACACCGGAATAGATATGCAGTACGTGCAGGGCGGCGAACCGGCGCCCATGGGTGCGGATAAGCGCTTTCTGCAGGAGGGCAAGCGTACGCCTGCGCCTGCTGTACGGACTCCCTTGTCGGCACGTCTGGCTGCCAATCTTTCGCCTGCCATGCAGTTGCGCTGTCATCACTGGCCGATCATGACGAATGAGTGGATTTGTCCCTATCCGGTCGTGCTCAAGGGGTTTACCGGAAGTTGGTATGATGCTGCACGCATTCATCGGGAGTGGGCGACCCAGCAGCGCTGGTGCAGGCGCGGTCGTTTGGCGGACCGGAAGGATGCTTCAGCGGCGTTGGCAGGGATCGATCTCTGGTTCTGCAAGTACGGATTTCCGCCATGGTCTTCGGAGCCTGCACCGGCGACAGATTTTCAGGAGGCGGTTGACCGGCTTCAGGACACTTTCCAGATGCCATTTGGAGTACACTGGTATCATTGGCATGCCTTCAATTGGCACACGCGATTCCCTGACCATAACCCGCCGGTGGATGGGTTTGCGGATGTCGTCAGGAGATTGCAGGACGAAGGGATTGTTTTGATGCCTTACTGCCAGGGGCGATTGCTTTATCGGGATCGGCCAACATTCGAGAGCGAGCGGACGCATGCCAGCATCGGAGACAAGGGGCAGCCGTATATGGAGCAATATACCTTCCGGGATGACTGGCCTCTTGCGCTATGTCCTGGCGAGCCCTGGTGCCGGCAGCAATGGGTGGCGACGGCGAGAATGTTGTGGCGCGACTACGGTGTGGATGGGGTGTATTTTGACCAGATCACATCCATGCCGCCTTCCTTGTGCTATCACGCTGGCCATATGCATCCGCCAGGTGGGGGAGAACACTGGTGGAAGGGATATGACCAGCTCCTGGGTGACCTTGCACCGATCATCCGGGAAAATCCGCGCCGCTTTGTATCCAGTGAATTGATGGCGGATGCTTATCTTGACCGGATTGACCTTTACATGACCTTTGTGCCTCCGCTTGAGGACTATGTCCCGTTACATCCGGCTATCTATAGCGGTTATACTACGGTCATGGGCCGTTCCACTCCTGTGGAAACCATGGCTGATATGCAGTGGTTGGTGCTGATTCAGGGGGAACAGATGCTGTTTGGCGGACAATTGGGGTGGATGACAGATGAAATCCTCAATTTCCCGCAAGCGGTTTCATATGTGCGCAACCTGGCAAGATTGCGTTCGCAAATTCGAAAGTTTCTTCATTTTGGACAGATGGAAGCGCCTTTGGACCTTATGCAGGACGAACGCCTGAAAGTCATGATTCCCGCAAACTGGGCGATGAAGGAGCGGCCTGTGCTAATTGATCGTCCAGCAGTCCGCAACACGGTGTGGCGCTCACCCGATGGCGAATCGCTCGTCCTGCTGTTGAACGAAGTGGGACGGGATGTGGCTGTAAAGCTCGAGTTGCCGCAGACGGAATCCATGCTCGAATGGCAAGTGCTCCGACTCGGTAAATCTGATCCCGTACCTGTCACGATGGATGCAAGTGACTTGGAAATAGCCCTTGGCGGGTATGAAATGGTGGCGCTGATTGGTGTTCGCAGGTAGTGCGCCACCGTCTCGGTCTGCAATACGGGCTGTACAGGGTCGAATCGAACCGGTGGTAGCAATACATGCTGGACAATGCCGGGATCAGTGTGTGATTCATCGATTTTTCAGGAGATGGATATCGGGCCTGATCTTGCAATGGTATTCATTTTGATGCCAGTTATCACATATTGTGGCGATGAGAGGTGTTTCGAGGGAATGATCTATGAAGAGAACACTGAAGGTTGTCGTTTCGATTCTCGGGATTATGGCTTTCCTTGCTGGGTGCAAGACTATGCCCCCCGGCGTTGCACGGCCCGAAATTCCGTCCCCCGGTAATGCGGCTGGGATCCTGACAATTGGCCGGGGCAAGGGTGCCGTTGTGCCGGAATTCCGGATTATCGACAGCATGGTCCCGCCGCAGGAAAGAACGAAAGTCTCCGTTGAGACGTATGCCGATGGCCTTCGTATTGTGTTCCACTGTGAGGATCGGGCGGTTTTGGCTCAGCAGGAGGGTCGGGACAGTTCAAAGTTGTGGAAGGATGATAGCGTCTATGTCTGGATTGATCCTGGTCATACGCATGCATTCAGCAATGTGTTCATGGTGCAAGTGACGGCCGGCGGAGTGGTTAACGATGCGCGGGGCGTTGATCCGAAGTTTAATGTGGAAGGGCTTGTTACTGCGGTCACCAATACAGCCGGCGGATGGCAGGCGGATGTCCGGATCCCCTGGTCGGGTTTAAACGTTCCGGCACCTCGACCGGCAGATGTTTGGGGCTTAAACCTTATGCGGGCCGATTATCCCGGCGCCTACGACTTTGATACGATGCGGCAATCAGCCTGGGTGCCGATCCCCGGAGGGATTGTGTTGAATCCTCGTAAGTGGGGACATCTGATTTTCGCGGACGATGCGACCTGGGTATCGGATGTGGCGTTTGCTCGTGCCGGCCTGGAAAAACTGCATCAGGCGATATCGCCGGATGCAGTGCCTCCTGCCGAAGAGGCTGCGCGGGTCGGGCAAGCGGTGCCTCGCTACTACGAGGGCGGAAGTATGTCGGGAGAACCGGTCCGTATGGCGATTCCTCCGTGGCCCAGCCAGTATAAGATCCGGGCGGGGGAGACGAACCGGATGACGCCGGCTGATGTACCCGGACCGGATGGGATTGTGTATCCAAACTGGCAGAACGTAGGCGTCCAAGGAGGTATTCCCGATGTGCCTGTGGTATTGGAATTGAAGGATCTAGGCGCGAAACCTAAAACGAATATTTCAGGTATGCTGGCCCTGGCCTGCGAGCAGGTGGCGGCCAAGGGCGGCGGTGCAATCCGGATTGATCCGGGAACCTTCTATCTGAATGATCCGGTGGTGATCCGACATAGCGGGGTTGTGATTCGGGGGGCTGGCCGCGAGCGCACCCGCCTTGTTTTCCGGTACAGTATCGTACACACAGAGGCACAGTTCCCGAAAACATGGCCTGAGGCCTCTGTGTTCACGTGGTCGGGGAACATGGCGCCTGATGGGCAGGACCGGCTGCTTGCGGAAGATGGCAAGCGCGGCGATACAAGACTGACTCTCAGGGATGCCAGTGGGATTGGCCGCGGCGACAAATTCTATATCCGCGCGCCATCAACGCCCCGGTGGGAAGCATTGACCGGTCACAAGGAGTCCATCGGGTGGGGAGTCCGGATCAACGCATATGAGGTCAAGGCTGTCGAGGGGAGCACTCTGGTCCTGTCCCAGCCGTTGCGTATCGATTTCCCCGTGGTTGACGGATCCTACATACGGCTCATCCAGCCCGTGGAGCGGTGCGGGATTGAGGATCTGACCATCGAGCACATGTGCCGGATGCCCTTCCACACTGTCAATTCGCATTGGGCCTGGAACTGCTGGGCCCGGCGAGTCAATGTGATCCAGAGCGGTTGCTCGGCTATCCACCTGCAGGAGGCCAAGTGGTGTGAGGTCCGGGATTGTGAGTTTGACGGGTTTGACTTCCGGATCCATAAGGCCAACGTCAACTGGGGCGCATACGGTGGGTTCACATGCTCATGGGACTGCCTGATGGAGAATGTGGTGTGCCGCAGATTCAGGCATGCCCCCCAAGTGCAATTCGGGGCACAGGGCAATGTCATCCGAAACTCTGTCTTTGAAGGGAGCGACGCCCAGTGGCATGCCGGTTGGTCAACCGAGAACCTTTTTGAGAACTGCCGGGTTGGTCCCACGGGGCCTTACGGAAGCTACGGGTATGGAATGTACTCAACTCCCTCCATGGATGAAACGCATGGGCCCAACGGCCCCCGGAATGTGGTGTACAACTGTGATGTTGAATCCGACAAGGCCGGAGTCTACGCCCGTGGTGTGAGTGAGAACTGGCTCTTTCTTCACAACCGGTTTGTGGTGAAGGACGGTGTCGGGTTCTATGCGGATGGCGGTTTCTTTGATGCCATTCTCCGGAACAATGTTTTTGTGCTGGGAGGAACACATTTACCCATGTTATTCCTGCGCACTCCCGATTGTGTCGGTTTTGAGCTTGTCGGGAATGTTGTTTATGGCGGAAACGGGCGAATTGTCGATGGTGTGGCCGACGTTCTTGTGAATAAGGAGAACCGGGCCAGGCCGGCGCCGCCAGGCGGGCTGCCGGCGCGACCGACGGCGAATCCACGATCCATATATGAGTGGCAGACAAACGGGCAGGGACAACGATGTAGGATCGCGACTGAAATCGACTGAAGTTCTGTTGGCTGTGGATACGACAGCCCGGATGTGATAATGAATCCACGGCCATGATCCGGATGCGCAACGATCCCGGCGTGTGTGGATGGGATAGAGGAAGGAAATGGGAACCGGACGACGGTCTATGTGAAAGGAAGATGGAATGAAGAATCCCTACGGGTACTTTGACGATGCGCGGCGTGAATACGTGATCCAGCGCCCGGATACGCCCCTGCCGTGGCTCAACTACCTCGGACAGGACGATTTTTTCGGCCTTTGCACCAATACGGCCGGTGGATATACGTTCTGGAAGGATGCCAAGTTGCGGCGGCTGACTCGCTACCGCTACAACAATGTTCCTTACGATCTGGGCGGCAGGTACTTGTACATAAACGATTCGGGTTCAGTCTGGAATCCAGGGTGGAAGCCTGTGAAGGCGCAACTGGATCGGTATGAGTGCCGCCACGGGATGGGGTACACCCGGATTACAGGGGAAAAGGCCGGCTTGGAGGTGGAAAGCCTCTTCTTTGTGCCCAACCGCGAGAACTGCGAACTGTGGAAGGTGACGGTACGCAACAAGTCGGCCAAGGCCAAGAAGATCAAGCTGTATTCCTATCAGGAGTTCTGTTTCTTTGAGGCCTTGAACGACATGACCAATTACCAGCGCACCTATTCGCTGGGCGAGGTCGAAATCGAGGGAAGCGCTATCTATCACAAGACCGAATACCGGGAACGGCGCAACCACTACACCTTGTTTGCGTGTACGCGTAGTGTCAGCGGATACGATACAAGCCGTGACGCATTCGTTGGGATTCACGAGGGTCTGCATGAGGCCAGGGTGCCGTTCCGCGCGCAGGCGGTTAATAGCCGGGCCTTTGGCTGGAATCCGATCGGCTCTCACGAGGTGACGCTCGATCTTGCGCCGGGTCAGGAAGAGACGTTCAGTTTTATCCTGGCTTATGTGGAGCAGGGGGATGCACCCAAGTTCGACGGTCTGTTTGTCATGAACAAGAGTGTCGGGCGTGCACTTGTCGAGAAGTACAGCCGGCCCGGGTCGGTGGACAGGGCCTTTGCGGAATTGCAGCGGGGTTGGGAGACCCTGCTTTCACGATTCCAGGCACGGTGTCCAGACGAGCATGCCAACCGTATGGTCAACACCTGGAACCAGTATCAGTGCATGGCGACTTTCAACCTGTCCAGGTCGGCCTCCATGTACGAGACCGGTATCGGCCGCGGCATGGGTTTCCGGGACAGTAATCAGGATATCCTCGGCTTCGTTCACATGATTCCCGAACGGGCAAGGGAGCGGATTCTTGATATTGCCGCCACACAGTTGTCGGACGGGACGTGCTTTCATCAGTATCAGCCGCTGACCAAGAAGGGCAATGCGGACATCGGTGGCGACTTCTATGACGACCACCTGTGGCTGGTGCTGTCGGCCTGCTCGTATATCCGTGAGACCGGAGATTTCTCAATCCTTGACGCCCCTGCGGGGTATGCGGATCGTCCCGATGCGGGAACCACGCTGTTGCACCATCTGGAGACGAGTATTACCTATACCATGAAGAAGCGGGGCCCGCACGGGTTGCCGTTGATTGGGCATGCGGACTGGAATGACTGCATGAATCTGAACTGCTTCTCCAAGGAGCCCAACGAGTCTTTTCAGACCGCGGGTGACGTCAAGGATTCGATTGCCGAATCGGTTATGATTGCCGGCCTTTTCCTCTATGCGAGCCGCGAGATGGCCGCCATGTACCGGGCGAAAGGGCAGGAATCCGATGCGCGGCGGATGGAAGGGCATTATGCGGATATCCTCAAGGCTGTTGAGGCCACGGCATGGGATGGGGAATGGTACCGGCGTGCCTACGACGCGGCCGGCAAGCCTGTCGGCTCCAATGACAACGAGGAAGGGAAGATCTTCATCGAAAGCCAGGGATGGTGCGTGCTGGGCGGAGCCGGAACCGATAATGGCCGGGCGCGGCAGGCGATGGAGAGCGTGCACCGGTACCTTTACACTCCGAACGGCATCGTTTTGCAGCAGCCCGCATACAGCACCTACCAACTGGAGCTTGGCGAGGTCACATCCTATCCGCCAGGGGTGAAGGAGAATGGTGGCATCTTCTGCCACAACAACACCTGGATCCATCTGGCGTGGTGCCTGTTGGGCGACGGCGAACGGGCGCTGGAGTATTACCTCAGCATATGCCCGTCGGCCAAGGAGAGCCAGATCGAGACCTACCGGAGCGAGCCGTATGTCTACGCGCAGATGATCGCCGGGAAGGATGCCCCGTGTTTCGGCGAGGCCAAGAATAGTTGGCTAACCGGAACGGCGGCGTGGACGTTTGTGGCGGCCAGCCAGGGGATCCTGGGGATCCAGCCGGATTACGCGGGGTTGCGCGTGGATCCGTGCATCCCGAAAGCGTGGAAGGGATTCACGGTCAGCAGGGTGTTCCGCGGCGTCCGTTATGAGATCACAGTGAACAATCCGCGGAGTGTATGCAAGGGTGTGGCGGCCTTGACAGTGGACGGCGTTCCGGTCAAAGGGAATGTGATCCCGCCGCCGAAGGGCAAGGATACCGTGAAGGTGGTGGTAACCCTCGGATAGGTAAAAGGGGGTTGCGGTTGGCGGTCTGGAACCGGGAACCGCATGGGTACCTTCAGCGAGAGGAACATGGATGAAGAGTGAGATCCGGCATTATGACGTGACGCCGAGGGTGTTACGGGCGGACGAAGAGGCTGTACTTACTGTGCGTCCCCTTTTCGGTCACGTCCGTTTTGCCGCGGGCAAGGCCTATCGGGTGGAGCATTACCTGATGGACGGCCCACTGCCTGGAAACTCCTCGCCCTGCATTCTTGATCGGCAGTTCAAGCCGGGCCGGGATGGGATGTTGCGTATCCGCAGCCGTTTTCCCGGCGAGCAGGAGCATTGCCTGCGGATTACCTCTCCCAAAGACGGGGGGCCACCCATCGAGTTGCGCGTGTACTCGCTACGGCCCGACCTCTTCGCACGCCGACCGTGCAAGGGCGACACGCACATGCATTCCTCGCACTCCGACGGGGGGGAATCGCCGGCCTATGTGGCCGCTGCGTGCCGCAGGATCGGCCTGGATTTCATGGCGGTGACCGATCATCATCGCTACGCGCCATCCCTTGAGGCAATTGAGGCGTTTGCCGGTGTACGACATGATCTCACGATGTATCCCGGCGAGGAGGTGCATCCGCCGGACGTGCCGGTGCACATGATCAACTTCGGCGGGCGCTTCAGTGTAAACGAGCAGTTCCGGACCGCGCGCTACAAGCGGGAGGTGCGGACACTGGCCGCCGCGCTGGCCGGCAGGCTGCCCCCAGGCGTGGTTCCCGGCCATGCGGCAGGCTGCCTCTGGACGTTGGCGAAGATCCGCGAGGCAGGGGGGCTTTCGGTTTTCTGTCATCCGCACTGGATTCACGCCTGCACCTACAACGTAGCCGAGGCCTTGAATGACTGGTTGTTCCAGGAACGCCCGTTCGATGCCTTCGAGCTGATTGGCGGTTACTGGAGAAGCCAGCTTGAATCGAACCAGTTGCAGTCCGCCTGGTATACCGAACAGATTGCCCGGGGGCGTGCCGTGCCTGTGGTGGGAGCGAGCGACGCGCACGGGTGCCACAACGACCTTTTCGGTTGGTACTACACAATTGCGTTCGCGCCCTGCCGGGAGAAGTTACTCGATTCCATACGCGGCGGTTGGTCGGTGGCGGTCGAGGACTTGCCGGGCGATACGGTGCGTCCGCGCGGTGCTTACCGGTTGGTCAAGTACGCGCTTTTCCTGAGTCGTGAAATCCTTCCGCTTCATGATGAGCTTTGTGAGGAAGAGGGGCGGTTGATGATGGCGCATGCCGGCGGCGATCCGCAGGCCGGGGCGAACCTTGCCCGGCTGAGCGGGCGGTGTGACCAGTTGTATGATCGGCTGTGGCAAGGGACGAATTGTTAGGGCGGGCTTGAGATTCGGGCATTCTCGCCCGCTAGGTACGGCGTGGGCCGACTCTTAGATTGAGGGAGGTAGAGATATGGCACTTCAGATGGGTGTAATAGGATATGGGGGACGGATACGGGGCGTCATAGACTCCTTCATACGGGTTCTGGATCCCGCCGCCAATGTGGTGGCCATTACCGATATCCGGAACGAGGAAATCCGCGGCGAGTTGGGATCTGCCGCGGAGAGCATCCGCTTTTACGATGATGCGGACCGGATGCTGGATGCCGAGCGGTTGGATGGGGTCCTCATCGGTACGCGCTGTGATATGCACACGCCCATGGCGATCAAGGTGATGTCGCGCAATCTTCCCATGTACCTCGAGAAACCCGTTGCCACGAGCATGGATCAGGTCCTGGCGCTTCATTATGCGGCCAAACGGTACACTGCTCCATGTGTTGTGTCATTCCCGATGCGTCTTAGCCCGTTGGCGATGAAGGCGCGGCAACTTATTCTCGATGGGGCCATCGGGAAGTTGGAGCACATCCAGGCCGTCAATAATGTGTCGTACGGTTCTGTCTATTTCGACAGCTGGTACCGTGATTACCGCGTCACGCAGGGGCTGTTCCTCCAAAAGGCCACGCACGACATTGATTATGTCAGCTTCATTGCCGGAGAGAGGCCGAAACTCGTCGCGGCAATGATGAGCCGGGGTCGTGTGTACGGGGGACGGAAGCCGGCGGGGTTGTGGTGTTCGGCTTGCGATGAGGTTGAGTCCTGTCCGGAGAGCCCCTTCTGGAAGAGGAAAGTCAAGGGCCTTCAGCCCGCGTGGCGAGGAAACGAGGACCATCCTTGCTGCTTCGGGAAGGATATCGGTGACGACAAGACAGGTTGCAATGAGGATTCCTCATCCTGCCTCCTTCAGTTCGAGTCGGGACTTCAGGCGGTCTACACCCAGAACTTCTTTGTCCGCAGGGATGCCGGTGAGCGCGGTGCCACGCTGATCGGCTATGACGGAACCATTCAGTTCGACTGGTGCAAGAACATACTTAAGCTGACGCGTCATCATGAACATGAGACGATTTCGTATAACATGGGCTCGGAGATCGATGGCCATGGAGGCGGAGACATTGAGCTGGCGCATGATTTTGTGCGTGCCATGCGGCACAGGGATTCCGGGAGAAGTCCGCTGACTGCGGGGATCCAGAGTGCATTGGTTTGCCTGACCTGCAGGACATCGGCGGAGCGTCGACAATTCCTGGAAGTTCCGTATCCGGCATGAGTGCTCTTTCATCTGCTACAGTCGGGGAATACGAACAATGAAACAGAATCAGTTGCGAGTTGCGTCCTGCCAGTTCCCAGTCAGCGATGATATCCGCCGGAACGCCGGATATATCCGGCGTTACCTGAAGGCCGCCAAGAACGGTGGCGCACACCTGCTGCATACCTCCGAGACCTGCCTTTCGGGATACGCCCGGCTGGATTTCGACTCGTTCCGCGGGTTCAACTGGGATCTTCTGCGCACTGAGACCGCACACCTGCAGGATCTGGTCGCGGATCTGGGAATCTGGCTCGTGCTAGGTTCCTCCCATTTTCTCGATGCAAAGAATCCGCCCATGAATTGCCTCTATCTGATCGGGCCGGATGGCCGCATTGTGGACCGTTATGACAAGTGCATGCTTACTTCATCAGACCGGCAGTACTATTCCGCCGGCAACCGGCTGGTGACCCGGACGATCCGCGGGGTCAAGGTGGGTTTTGCCATCTGCTATGACGCGTGCTATCCGCAGATCTATGCGGCGTATCGGGAGAAGGGCGTTACATTGATGCTGCACTCCTTCTATAACGCGCATCACGACGGCGCCAGCTGCCTCGATTGCCTGACAGAGGGGCAGGTGCCCACACGTTGCGCGGACAACCGGATGTGGGCCGTCGCCAATAATTCATCCCGGAGGTATTCCAACTGGGGGACATTTGTCGCCAGGCCTGACGCGACGATCGCCAAGCAGTTGCCCCAGCATCGCGCCGGAATGCTTTTTCATGATTTCCCCGACGGGTTGTCGAGGAACGGATGGCTGCATAACTATTGCCCGATGCTTCTGGCCAAGGGGCAGCGGATGTTCCTGGGACGCCCTTCGCGTCACGCCAGGCAGGCTGATGGGGCAAGTAAGCCATGATGGGAATTTCATTGAAACGTAATGCAATAACAAAAGAACAGGAAAGGTTGTGTATGAAGCCTGTATTTCTGCCGGAACCCAAGAAGGTCAAACTCACCAACGGATGTATGCCGTTAACCGGGAAAATCCATATCGGTATTGCCTCGCAATCCCTCTTTGGAGCCGCGACCCTGGTTCGTGAATTCCTGCCGTGCACGAAGGTTTATGTTTCCGTTCCCGGGGTGGCGGACACAATCGCGCTTTCCCTGAACCCGAAGCTCCGGCCAGGCGGCTATACCCTGAGGGTAAGTCCGGCCGGCGTGACCATTGCGGGCCGGACTGCGGCCGCTGTGAGTCATGGTGTTCAAACATTGCGTCAGCTGGTTGCTCAGTCAAACGGTGTACTGCCATGCCTGGCAATCGAGGATTGGCCTGATTTTGCGGATCGGGGTGTCTATTATGATGTTTGCCGCGGCCGTGTGCCGAAACTGGAATGGCTCATGAAGATGGCCGACCATCTGGCGCAATACAAGATCAACCAGTTGCAGCTTTACATTGAGCACACGTTCGCGTTCCGCGGTCATCCCCGGATCGGTCAGGGCGCCTCGCCGTTAACGGCCGAGGACATTCTGACGCTCGATGCGTACTGCGATGCGCGCGGCATAGAGTTGGTGCCGTCTCTGGCCACCTTCGGTCATCTGGCGACCGTCCTTAAGCATCCTGAATATCATCACCTGGCGGAAGACCGTGGCATTGGCAAGTACGAGACCCCGGATGATCGCCAGGCCTGGCAGCGGCTGATCGCCTGGTCGCTTTCACCGGCTGTCCCCGGGGTTTATTCTTTCCTGGATAGCCTGTTTGCCGAGTTCCTGCCACTCTTCCGTTCTACAAGATTCAACATCTGTTGCGATGAAACGTGGGATCTTGGTCTGGGGCAGAGTTACACATTGTGCAAGAAACTGGGCAAGGGCGTGGTCTATCTGAATCATGTCCGCAAGGTGCGCGATCTTGCGGCGAAATACGGCAAGAGCGTCATGTTCTGGGGCGACATCATCCGCCACTATCCGGAACTCATCGGGCGGATTCCGTCGGACATGACGGTCCTCGACTGGGGTTACGGCTACGACCATCCTTTCGATCGCATCAAGGACTTTGAAAAAGCTGATTTGCCGTTCTTCGCGTGCCCGGGCACTTCTTCGTGGGTTGCACTCTTCCCGCGTTTACCGGAGGCCATGGAAA
Organism: uncultured bacterium; assembly: GCA_903908715.1. Classification (GTDB taxonomy): domain Bacteria; phylum Verrucomicrobiota; class Kiritimatiellia; order CAIKKV01; family CAITUY01; genus CAIVSY01. The sequence goes on along the minus strand of CAIVSY010000106.1, from coordinate 22,895 downwards.
ACATACATGGGTTTGCGAAGGCGGGATACCGGCATGGTGCCGACGGGCTGCTGAACACCGATTGGGGGGATGGCGGCCACTATAACTTCATGGAGTTCTCGTGGCACGGATATCTGTTCGGAGCCGAGCAGGGGTGGAATACGGGGGCGAACCAGAAAAGTTTTCACGCCCGGTTTGCCCGCCTGTTCCTGCGCTCGAACGACAAGGCGCTTGCCGACGCGGTTTCGGAAATGGGCGAGATCGCGGAGGTCAATGCCGCCGGATACTATCAAAGCCTGTGGCGGCATACTCTCTTCGCCGCGCCGGGCGATGATGTATTTAGACGGACCAAGCCCGTAGAAGTCATTGAAGCGTTGAATGGCCGCGTTGTGAAGCGGAAGAAGCGGGTGGACGCAGCTTTTGCGGCCGGGTATTTGCCACGGATCCATCGGGTCCGCAAGACGTTGGCGGCGGCATCCCGGCAGAAGGGCGCGGACCCCCTGAAGGTTCTTCCTTATTGGGAGTTTGCCGCCGATACCATGGCGTGTGCGATTCGTAAAATGAAAGCGTTTGGACCGGGTGGCCGTGATACGCCGGAAGTACGCCGCGCCCTGAAACGTGAGATGATGGGGCTCCGGGCGCGCTTTGTGAAGCTTTGGATGGCCCGGAACCGGCCCAGCGAGATCCGGATCACGCTGGCGTTGTATCGCCGCGCCATCCGCAGTCTCTGACCAGTTGCGGTTGGTATTTTGATGTGCGTCCACTTTGACTATTTGCGCGTGCGAAAGTATTTCTGTTGAGGCTGATGATCTGCGGGACGTGCTTATTGAACGCGGCGCCCCCGTTCCGAACGTGCATATGCGGCAGTCGACGGCGCGCTGCGTGGCAATGAGGGAGCTATGAGCGAACGACAGACGCTGGAACTTGCTTCCCCGTGGCGGTGTAGCCCTGACCCGCATGGGGATGGGGAGGTGCTGGGTTTTTGGCGGGCCGACCGGGATTTTCCGTTGTGGCGGGAGGTAGCCGTGCCGTCCTGTTTCGAGGCGTGCTGTGCGGGCATTGATTACTACGAAGGCTTGGTTTGGTATCGCCGGACGTTCTTTGTTCCTGCCGGGTGGCGCGGTCGGCGGGTGGTCCTGCGCTTTGAGGCCGTGAATTACAGGGCGAAGGTTTGGCTGAACGGGGAGTGCCTGGGAGAACACCGGGATGGTTTTCTGCCGTTTGAATTTGAGGTGGGCGACCAGATAGGTTGGGATGGCCGGAACGTGCTGGCTGTCCTGGTGGACAACTCTCACCACGAGGGGGATGTCCCGGGCATGCATGTCGGCTGGCGCGGCTACGGCGGCATCATTCGCGAGGTGCTCCTCTATTCGACCGCACCGCTGTACGTCGATCAGCTGCGGATCAGCGCTAAACCGGGAGCGGCGGGCGGCAGGCTGAATGTCCAGGCGCGAATCCGTAACACCGGCATCATGGCGGCCGTCACGGGGCTTGAGGTGGCTATCCATGAGGCGGACGGGAATCCATGCCTGCGGTTGCAGGCGCCTCCCGTCAGGCTTGAGGCGGGCTCAGCGGAAGAGGTGAAACTGAACGGTACGCTTGCGGGCGCCCGCGCCTGGTCGCCGTCGGCCCCGGTGCTTTACCAGGCTCGCGTCCGCCTTGCGGCTGGGGACGGGGTGATGGATGAGGTAGCAACGACATTCGGGTTCAGGCATATCGAGGCGACTCCGGAGGGGCTTCTGCTCAACGGCGAAAAAATCTTCCTGACCGGGTTCAACCGGCATGAGGATTCGCCACGGACGGCGATGGCGACAGATCTCGAGACGACAAGGCAGGATCTGGAGCGGATAAAAGAGGCCGGCGCCAATTTCGTTCGGCTCTGCCATTATCCGCACCATCCGGCCGAACTGGACCTGTGTGACCGGCTGGGGTTACTGGTGTTCGCAGAGATTCCGCTCTATTTCTGGAACCAGGGCGAAGAGGGCCGCCGTACCCAGGCCGCCCGCGTGGTCTCCGCCTCCCGGCAGTTGGAGCGGATGATTGAGCGCGACTTCAATCATCCCGCCGTCATCTTCTGGTCGGTGAGCAACGAAACGCCCGAAGGAGAGCCTGGCGTGGCGGAAGGAAATCAGGCGCTGATCCGGCTGGCACGAGCGCTCGATCCTTCTCGGCTGTGTGTCCACGTGATGAACCGCTGGGAGGACGGACATTCGCAATTCGATGAAGATGACGTCGTCTGCATCAACTCCTATCCCGTAATGGACTTCGAGGCACGCGGTCATCAGCCGGGGACTTTCGATCTGGCAGGATCCGTTGCTTGGCAACGTGAGCGGATCGCCGGGTTGCACAGCCAATACCCCGCCAAACCGGTTCTGATTGCCGAGTTCGGGTATGCTTCGTTCGCCGGGACATTCGGCCATGCGCTTGGCGAAGACGAACACGCGCGCTCCCTCGAGGCGGAGTTTGCCACGTTCGATGCCCCGTACCTCTGCGGAGCCACGATCTGGTGTTGGGCGGATCATTCCTGGCCGGCTGGTCGTTTTTTTAACGGGCTGGCGACCGCGCCGTTTGGCGTTGTCAGTCGCGACCGGCGCCGGTTGTTGCCATACTGGACGGCCCAGAAGATGTTCCGGGCCCGGCAAGGAGCCATGCCGCGGTTGTCGGCGGCGCCAACTGGAACGACAGTGATCATGAGCCGGCCGCATATGCGCGGCATCCCGCAAATGCCCATGCCGGCGGGCTATGGCATCCGCCCCATGACAGTGGATGATATCGGCCTTTGGACAGACATATGGCGCGACGCCGAACCGTACCTCACGATCAAGGACGGTTTGTTCCGCGAAGAGTTCGGCGACGATCCTGGTGCCGTGCCACGACGGTGCTTCATCGTGACGGATTCGCGCGGGCTCGGAGTGGGGACAATCAGCGCCTGGTACAACCGCGACTTTCATGGACGGGATGCTGGCCGGATTCACTGGGTGGCGGTACGCCCGCGCTTCCAGGGCAAGGGTGTTGGCAAGGCGATGATGACACACGCCATGAACTGCCTGGCGGAGTGGCACGACAACTGTTACCTTGTCACGACGACGGAACGGACTGGCGCCATTGCCTTGTACTTGGGTTTCGGATTTGAGCCGGACATGAGAACGGCCAATGCGCGAAGCACCTGGGCTGGCTTGAACTCGAAACTGAAGCACCCTTCTGTGGAACGTGCCCTTCAACTGGATCTTTGAGCAGGGGTGACACGGGTCTACCCCGGCTAGGGTCTGGGATTGGCGGGGTGGAGCGAGTCGTAGAGCGACTGGTATCGTCCAAACTGCGCGGAGTACAGGCTTGTCCGGCGGTGATCGCTGGCGATGACCTGTGTGGTTCGCACGGCCCGCAGGACGGCATCCTTTGCATCCCTGTAGAGGCCGATCCCGATGCCCGCAAGCATGGCGGCACCCCGGCAGACGGCCTCGGACGTATCCAGCAGCACCATGTCGTGTCCGGTGATATCCGCACGCAGTTGGACCGTGAACAAGGAACGAGCGTTACCGCCGAAGATCCGGATCTGGCCGATCGGGCCGACAGCTTCCTCGAGTGCGTGAATATTCAGGGAGAGTTCGCAGGCGAGTCCCTCGAAAACAGCCTTATACAGATGGTGGCGGGTGGAGCCGATTCCGAGCCCGGCGATTGCTCCCCGTGCGTTGGCGTTCCAGCGTGGATTAAAGGATCCGATCAGGTGCGGTGTAAAGATGATGCCCGTTGGATCCGCACCGGCTGACTTGACCCGTTCGGCCAGGAGCTCATGCAAGCTGCGGCCCTCTTTTGCGGCCTGCACGCAGTCCTCGCCGCAAAACTGGTCGAGAAACCATTGCGAGGCAATCCCTCCGGGGAAGAAGGCAAGCGTTACATACCGGTGAGGAACGACGTGGCAATAGGAGTTCAGGGAATGAACAAAGGCTGCCCGGGCATCTGCCGGGGACTGCGAGGCCGCGACGAGACATTCGAAAGTGCCGGCAGAATCGCTGACCTCACCGGGATCGACGATTCCCGCACCCAAGGCACCGCACGGCTGGTCGTGACCTCCCATGACCACCACGGTTCCCTTCGGCAATCCAAGGTCCCGTGCTGCGTTTGCAGGGAGGGCACCCGCCGGTTCGCCTGCTGGACGAATAAGATCCAACTGGTCCGGGGAAATGCCGGCTGCCTTTAAAAGACTGTCCGACCATTGCCGCAACCGGATATCAAAAGCCATCATGCGCGAGGCCAGGGAGTGGTCTGTAAGCGGCTCCAAGCCCATCCGGGACAGGATGTAGGCTCCAACGCTTACGAAGCGCCTGACCCGGTCAAAGGCATCCGGTTCGTTTTCCTTCAGCCAGAGCACCTTGCAAAGCGGGAACATCGCATGGGGTGGGGAGCCGGTAATCCGATGTATGGCCTCCGTGCCAAGAGCCTTGCTCAGACGATTCGCCTGCGCGCCTGCCCGGTGATCTGAATTCAACATGGCAGGGCCGCAGGCTGCACCGTCGGGCCCCAGGGGAACAAGCGTTTCGCCGTGACAGCTGACGCTGAGGGCGGCAATCGGATCTGCTGGCGTCTGCCGCGCCAATTCCCGGATTACGCCGGCAACGGCGTCCCAGAACCGCCCTGCATCCATTTCCATTCTGCCCGGGGCAGGGGAAGTGGTTTCGTAAGCTTTTGAGGCTGATACCAGAGGGCGTCCCTCCTCGTCAAAAACCACACCCTTGCAACTGCTCGATCCAATGTCGATTCCAAGAAGGCTCATGAGAAACCCCGGGATGTGGAACGCCCGGATGCCAGGGAGCATCTGGGCGTCATCGTGCTTCAATCGGGATCAGGCGCCTCGCACCGCCTCGATACCCAGGAACTTGCAGAACATCTCCAATGCGTCAGCCGCCTTGCCGTCGTGGATGAGGGCGCCGTGATGAATCACGCCGTGTTCAGCCATTTTCGCCTCCCAGTCGGCGACATCATTGACCTTGACCCAGCCGTAGGTTCCACGCAGGTTCGGAGGAACATTCACGACCTCTCCGGAGCCGAAGAACATCGTGAACTTGCTGTTGTACTCTACCAGGCGGGCGCAGGTTACCGGACCGTCCTTCAGGCGGAACTCAAGGGCTCCATGACAGTTTGTACACCATTGCATCAGGCGTTCATTTTTCAGAAGTTTGGGCCGGCAATCCGGAGCGCAGGCTTTCCGCGGCGCGTTGCCGCAGTGCCAGGCCAGCCAGGTGTTTGCCTCGGCAGGATGCAGGTCGGTGAAGTCGATGAAGTGAGGCTTGGCTTCGCCGAGCCCGGCGGCGTGCAGAGCCAGCATTGTGGCCGCTCCATAGATATCCACCTCGCAGGCGGTTGGCATGTCCTGGTTGTTCAGGCGGCCGATCACCGAGCAGACGGAGCAGCCCAGCCGCTCCTGTACACGGGTCCAGCAGTTGATCGCGAGGGCATTCACATCGAGCTGTTCCGCGATCCGCAGATAGCCTACCTCGCAACGCGCCAGGTTCATCACGCTGTTTTCGGTTTCTTCGGCGACATCCACGCCGTCTGTGATCTGGGCCATGACCCGCTTCACCGCAGGATCCTTGGGGCTGATGTTTTCGATGATGGTCAGCACGCGATCCAGATCCATGGGAACGACCATTTGGGAGAAGTCCCTCTGCATGGCCTGTTCGCTCCAGTTTTCCGACTCGAAGAGCTGCGGTTTGGCTCCGAGTTGTCCGATCTTAGCGCCCTTGAAGCGCTGGATTGCATTGCAGGCGCGGGTAAAGGCCTCCGCCTTGGCCTTGAAAGGTTCCTCCTCGGGGTTGCAGGTTACAAGATGTTCATAGCGGAACCCGCGCCGCTTGATGGCGGATATCGTCATGAACTGCCCGCACCAGTTGTCGGTCAGGCGCACGCCCTCGGCCGTGTAAGGGCCGCTCTTGGTGCAGAAGTGCAGGATGGGCATATCCTTGCGAAGTCCGTTCAGCACGGTACCGACGGCGACTTCCATGCCGAAGGTCATGTTGCCGATCAGGAGGCCTTGAATCTCCTCGCGCTTGAAGAGGGCGAGGGCAGCCTTGCCTTCCTCGACGGTGCTGACGCATCCGAATTCCGTAAGGTTTTTCGGCGGCACCACCAAGTCGAGACCGGGAATGCTCTTCAGGACCGCGACACAGCGATCGCGCATCTTCTGGGCGTAGTCGTCCCCGTTCCATGCGTCCCAGCTTGAAGGAATGAAACCAATCTTTACCTTTTGCATGCCTGCTCTCCTTTTTTTTCAGCCTACGCTTCCGATTGAGATCCAACCCGACTCTACTCCTGTTTCCCGTGAAATCGCAACACTGCCTTAACCAGGCTATCCGTGTCCAGATGATGCTGGCGGAATTGGTCCTCGGGTGTGCCGGAGGACCCATGGCGCTCAATTCCCATCCGGTGATAGGTGCATCGCAAGCCGGTTTCGGCCAGATGCGCGCCCAGCAGGGCGCCGGCCCCTGTCCGGATGTGATGATCTTCGTAGCATACGATCAGGCCTGTGGCGGCCGCTTCCTCGATTGCGCCCTTATCCAGTTCCAGCGGGCAAGACAGGTTCAGGACTCCGATGTCCACCCCTTTCGCCTGCAGTTTCGCGCGGGCCTGGAGCGCCCTGTGGAGCAGGGTCCCGTAGCTGATCACGACGCCATGCTTCCCGCGGGCCAGCCAGTCGGCTTTCCCATACTCGAATCGGTAGGCGGCCGGATAGGCCAGGTGGCCGGCCGCAGTCTGCAGAACGGGAATCTTGGATCGGCCCATGGCTACGATGAAGTTCCCGGGCGTGGTGGCGACATACCGGATCACCCGATCCGTCTGGTTGGCATCGGCCGGGAGAATCAGGCGATAACTCAGCAGGTTGGCGGCCAGGGAAATATAGTCGATGCACTGATGTGTCTTGCCGTCTTCACCGACATCCAGGCCGCAATGCGTGATGACCTGTTTGAATCCGACTTCATTGAGATCCAGGATCCGGTGCTGGCCATATGTTTCATCCAGTCCAAAAACCCCGAATTCAGCGAAGAATGCCAGCACACCGGCTTTGGCAAGGGCGCCTCCGACCGTTGTGGCATTGTGTTCCTGTATGCCGCATTGAATGAAATGGCCCGGGAACTGGTCTGCCACCGCCTGAGTCCGAACGCAGGGCGCCAGATCGCAATCCAGGACGGCGATCGGCACGGCACCCGGTCCTGAATTGGCCTTTACCACATCCAGCAGCGCGGCCCCGAAGGCTGACCGATTGTCCACCTGTTTATCCTTGCCGTATTCAATCGGATTACCGAACGACACGCGCTCTTCAACCGGAGGACGTGCGCAGCGGTCCACGCAGGGCGCGGTGGCTGTTGCCGGCTTGGGTGATATGGCTTCAACGCCCAGTTCAGCCATTGCCTGCTTGTATTGGTCACGCGAAAGCACGGCGCCATGGAATTCAAAACGGTTCTCGATGAACGACACGCCTTTCCCCATGACGGTTTCCGCCAGAATGAGGGTTGGGGCGGTTCGGCACAGGTAGCCGGCACGCAGTGCCTGGTAGATTTCCTGCATATCATGCCCGTTGATCTTCAGGACATTCCAGCCTGCCGACTGGTATTTCAGGTCGAGTCTCTGGGGCATCACCTCGCGGGTCTTTCCGGACGCTTGAAGCCCATTCAGGTCGACGATCGCCGTCAGGTTCCAGAGTTGATGCTTGGCGGCAAACTCGCAGGCCTCCATCATCTGGCCCTTCTGCTGTTCGCCATCGCCCATGACCACAAAAACATGACGGTCCTGCTTCTGCATCCGGCCCGCAAGGGCGAAGCCGCTGGCTGCAGACAATCCCTGGCCCAGGCTGCCGCTGCACCATTCAATCCCAGGGAGATGGTGATTCGGGTGGCCGTCGAAACAGGTGTCCAGTTGGCGATAGGTCGCGTCGATCCGCGAGATATCATAGTAACCCAGATTGCCCATGACGGCATAGACGGCCGCCGCGGTGTGACCATGGCTTGCCAGGATGATATCTCGACCAGGATCCCTGATTGTTTCGGGTGAAAGATTCGCGCAGTGCCACAGGATCGTGTAGATGTCCGCGGAAGAGAGGGCGCCGCCGGGATGCCCGGAACCTGCGAAAGTCGTCATTTTCAGGATGTCGCCGCGCGCCTTGCGGGCGAAGTCCCCGAATTCGGCCAGGTGTGTGGGCGAAAGCGCATCGATAGTGAACTTCTTCCATTCTCGCATACGAAAAACCCTCCCAATGGCTTGCCCTGTCGGATCAAGGACGAAACGCGGCAATCGCCTTCTTGCCGTCGAGAATACCGATTTCGACCTCGATGGTCTTCTTCGCCCCCGGGGCAAGCATCTCAAGATCACCCCGCTCGCGCTGTTTTACGCGTCCGACAGGTAAGCAGTTGCCCGGCTCGATGCCAAGCACGTATTCGGCGGCACAGAGAGATTTCCACTGGCTCATGTAGGGCAATTGCCTGGTGTTGAACCGGATGTAGGCGCCGAGTTCAAGCTTCTCGTTCACCAGTGCGGCGGCTGCGTTCCCGTTTGTGTCGCCTTCGGGCACATGGAAATACAGTTTCTCCTGGGCGCCTATGACGGGCGGGCCCATATGGTCAAAGGTCGCCTGTTCCGCCTCTGCCTCCGGCGTGTTGGCCTTGATGCTGCGTGAGCGGCAGACCATCCGGCTTCCCTCGTCCAGCAGCGGGTACCCCAGGTTGATGTGATACAGGATCATGACAGGCTGCGCCTGGAATCCTTCATTCTCCACAACGTCTTTTATGCGCAGGCTGGATTCTCCCATCCCGGTTGAAATCGTACGGGTCAACGTCAGGTTTTCGCCGAACAGGCGCGATTCCCGTACGCGGCCCGAGACACTCATCGCGAAGTGATCTTCGAGCCATTCCTCCCGGACACACACATTGTCAGCACCGGTGTTTGTGATCCGGCCGTGCAACCCGAAGTCCTCTGTTCCCAGAAGAGTGTCCTTGTCGGTGCAGGGCAAGCCGGCGTTGGACAATCCGCAAGTGGTCAACAACCCTGCAAAGAAGGTCCTGAGCCAGCGGAAACCGTCGCTCTCGTAATAGGAGGGCGAGACAACGCCGGTCTTCGACATGTAGCCGACGGGCACACCTTTGTAGGATGCCCAGGCGATGTCCATTCCGCGGCCGGGCAGGACTGTGAATGCAAACCCGGTTCCGGTCCAGAAATCGACGGCTTCAACCCCCTTGGCCTTGCCGTCAATCAATTCGTACCGCTTGGCGCCGGCCAGTTGGGAGACATCTCCCATGCGCTGCATGATATGCTTCCTGTCGTTTTGAATCACGAAGTCCTTCATGGGTTCGGTCTCCTTGCCTTGAGTATTGTGCGGACGAAAATGGCTCACTTCTCCAATCGTTTCCGGATGATCTCGCGTATGGTGCGGGCGATTCTCCCCGCGGTCTCCAAGGGGTCCCGTTCCACGGGTTTGGTGGCTCCTCCCATGGTGATGCCCAGCAGATCCTCCACGAAAGTCGCCAGCATCAGGCCACGGAGGTTGTCGATCCCCTCGAAAAGCGATGTGTAATAGGTTTCGACTTCAATGGGGGCGGCATCCTGGATCTGGACGGTTACGTTTCCTCCCAGTCCCTTTAAGAGGGACCAGAACACCGGGAAGTTACCCATCGGGGAATTGTTCACTGCACGAAGGTTGCGAGTCCTGAGCAGATTCGGGATCTGATGCAGTCCATTTCCGCAGAAGTGAAGATGCCCGCCGCCAAAGGCTTCGAAGACGCGGGAATTTGCCGGGACGGCAAAGGCCTCATACAGATCCGGTCCGATGGAGACCAGATCGTCATCCGAGACCCAGACCCCGACGCCTTTGGGAGACCAGACGCCCTGCAATCCGTTGCTGCTATCGATTGCATCGCCGGCCCGTTGCTTTTGCAGCCGGGTCCAGTCGATGAAACTGGTGGTGATCAGATCCATGAGGTCATGCACGGCGTTCGGCTCGTCATACATCCATGCGAAAAGCTTGTCATACCCGCAGATCTGGGCGGCTGTGGAGAGAGGGCTATTCATGTCCGTCAGTCCGATGGGAAGATCGCTATGGGCCCGCGCATAGTCGATGCAGGCAAGCACGCGCGGCATCAGACCATCCTTTTCCGGATCCGGGGCCCGTAGCCGGGCCAATTCCGACAGTGAAGAGACCGCCGGGCCATTAATACCGGGATCATCGCCGTTGCCGGTCGCCTCCTTGACGGGGCACCCGAAGGCGGAGGCGAGTACGCCGGTTCCGAACCAGGGCATGAAATAGGGGACCGTATCATCCTCCACTGCGGAGAGGTGTCGGGCGAAGCCTTCCTCCTGGTAGCGGACCATGACAGCCGGACTGTCCCAGTAGCCGGCCGGCATTGGTCGGTTCCCGAACCCGAAGTAGCACGGGGTGTGTATCACCAGTGGAAAATCATCGGCAGAACGGACCTCTTCGCGGCGGAAAGCCCGTTCGATCCTTGCGCAACGGGCAGAAAGGTCAAACTCGCGCCAGCGCCGGTGTGTCATTTCAGGCCTGGCCTGCCTTCGGGCAACTCGGGGTTGTTGTGATAGGCGCACACAAGGGTGATGCCGCCGTCCGCGACAAGGACAGCCCCGTTCATGTACGAGGAATCGTCGGAAGCGAGGAATAGCGCGATCTTGGCGATTTCCCCGGGGGTTCCCCAGCGCCGGAGGGGGGTCGAGCGGATGAACAACTTCTCATCGAAATCCGGGCTGCTTGTGTTGGACTCACGGACCATGTCGGTTGCGATGGCGGCGGGGGCGATACAGTTCGTGCGGACACCGTGCGGCCCGTATTCGACAGCCATGGAGCGTGTCAACGTGGTTGTGCCGCCCTTGGTGGCGGTATAGGCGTCGCAGAAGGGAATGCCGATCTGGCCGGCGCTGGAGGATGTGTTGATCACGGAACCGCCGCCGCAACGGATCATGATGGGAATCGCATACTTGCTGCAGAGGTAGACGCTGTCCAGATTGATGCCGAGGACTCGCCGCCAGATCTCGCTGGGAAGCTTTGTGACCGAAGTGTCGTGCTTGCCAAGGTAGACGGAGGCGTTGTTGTACAGGACGTGCAGGCCGCCGAACACACGGTCGACTTCCGTAAAGGCGGTGCGCACGCTTTCCTCGTTGGAGACGTCGGTGCGGATGAACTGCGCGGTTCCGCCGCTTTTCCGGATGGTTGCTTCGGCATCCTTTCCGCTCTTCTCATCCAGTTCGAGGATGGCCACTTTTGCACCCTCACGTGCAAACAACTCGGCGGCAGCGCGTCCGATGCCGCGTCCTGCACCTGTAATTGCTGTAATCTTTCCTTGCAGTCTCATGTTGAAGCCTCCCGAATACGATGATGGTGCCGGTTCCAACCCCGGACGAAATGGACGTCATAAACATTCGCAAATCCGCAGCATGGCGTCAATTACGGAGGCTATGCACCCTGCAGGATGCATTGGCCTGTCTTGACTTTACTGACTCATGCGCTGAGAATGACACTCATGGCTCGGGTTCCTTGTGAACCCACGCAAAGGATATCCATGCACTGGGAAAAACTGACTTGTGGTGATTTCGCGAGGAGTCTTGAAAAGGCCGGCGGTGTCTGCCTGATCCCGATCGGATGCTTGGAAAAGCATGGGGATCACCTGCCGCTGGGTACGGATATCGCGATCGGCCGCGAGGTGGCCCGGCGCGCGAGCCTCATCGAGGAGTTCCTGATTTTCCCGTATTACCCGTTTGGTTTCGTGAGCGAGGTCCGACACATGCGAGGAACCGTGAGCCTGGAAGCCACGCTCCAGTATCAGATCCTTGACCAATTGTGCCGGGAGATTGCCCGGAGCGGGTGTCGCAAGATTGTCCTGGGGAACGCACATGGCGGCAATACCTATTCCTTGCGTGCCTTCGCCCAATCCCAGTTGGATCGACGTTGTGACTACCTGGTGTATGTTTGTGATGTTTGGGGGCTCACGGCGGAGCAGGAGCAGGCGCTCACCGCCAAGCATGGTGTCCGGCCAGTGAACCGGCATGGCGATACGGTGGAGACCGCCTGCATGATGGCCATTGCGCCCGAATCCGTTCACATGGAGAGGTGGAAAGAGGGGAGCGGTGACTCGCTGAACCGGTTGGATTCCCTGGAACATCACGGGATATTTACCGCGCTGAACTGGTATGGCAGTTACCCCCAGCAGATGGCCGGGACTCCTGAAGGCGCCTCCGTCGCCTATGGGAATGACGTACTCGACTTCAAGGCCGCCAACCTTGCTGGAATGATCCGGCAGATCAAGCGGACGGAGATTGCTGAGCGCTTGCTGGCCGAGTTCTACAAGACGGCGGAAAACCCTGGCATCTGAATCGGTTGCAGGGACCGGTCGGAGCGCCGCCCGGTGTTGATTCGCAACGGAGGCATCATGGAGTCCCGATGAAAAAAAAGAATACACGGTTATCCGGTTCGCAACGCTTGTCGAATTCCAGTCGCGTATCCACAGGCATTATCCTGGGTGCGGCGTTGCTTTGTGAGGCTTGCGAGCTTGTGGCGGGCGAGACCAATATTGTCGTTCAGGAATCCCTTAACCGTCGCTGGGCAGGGCAGCTTGTCAGTTACCCGTTCCAGGCTGGGGAGGGGCAATGTGTTGCCGGTTCGGTGGACTTGACGGGGCCGGCGGGCCGGCAGGCCGTCCAACTGTACGATCTGACCTATTGGCCGGACGGCCAATTCGTCCAATCGGGCCGGATTGCTTTTGTGGTGGAGGAACTGAAGCCGCTCACACAGAACACCTATACGCTCCAGTTTGGCAGGAAGCCAACACCTGCAGTCGCGGGAGGCGTCCAGGTCAAGACGGAGGCGTCGTATGTCGAGATCAGCACACCCAGGATTGCGGCGCGTGTGCCTGTCGGGAGCCGGAGTTATGAGGCGCCGGTCCCGCCGGATCAGGTGCCGCCCCCGATTTCCGGCCTCCGGATATCCGATGAGCCCTGGTTTGGGGAAGGCTGTATGTACGGGGATGTGCGGATCCGGGGATGGAGTGCGAAGCTTGTGGACCGCGGACCGGTCTTTTCGCGCGTCGAATCCCGTTATGAATACGAGGACGGTACAGTCCTGACGGTGCATGTGCAGGCCTCCAGCGGCGGGAATACCGTTCGCGTGGATATGGACGTCCAGGGGGAGCAGCCGGGGGGCGGCTGGCGTCTGGTGCTTGCCCCGAATCCACCGTTCCGGGATATGCAGAACGTCTACGGAATCGGGAGCTGGATGCGTGAGAACAACGTGAAGATTCCCGCTGAGTCTGGAGAGAAGCCGCTGGCGTATCTGAGCCCCTGGGCGGGGGACTACTGGTTTCCGGATAGCCCCGCGATCATCCGGTTGCGGCGGGATCAGGGGAATCGGGAATTGCAGTTGTGCGTGAGAGATGTCGCCGACTGGGTCAATCCGCAGGCCAAGCCTTCGTGGAGCAACTTTGCGACCTGGTCGAATGCGCTTGTGACGGTCCCGTACATGTGGTCCGGCTGGCAGAATCGGAGAATTCCGCTGTTTGCCGACAAGGATGGGGCGGTCCGGATGCAGGTCAACCTGATGTCCGGACGCCGGCATTGGACCATGACCAGCGATACGGATGGAACCAATGTGATGAACACGTTCCTTCGCAAGGAGATCACGACGCACTGCAATCTCCCGTTGTTGGACGAGGTCAAGGATATGGTTCTCGACTGGCCGGACGCGGTGCCGGCTACGGTTCCCGCTGATACGGGGGCCCCGGTATCCGGGGATAGCATTCTGGATACCCTGGGGAACCTTGACCTGTTCCGGATGAACGAGCGCCATGGTATTTTCCATCACTGCACGCGTTTGCTGGGCGCGGCTGTTTCACCTGCGCAACGCCGACTCAACAAGGCGCAGATGGCGTATCTCGCCTACATGTCCGCCGATCCGCGACATTGGTCCTTCGAGCGTGGATACAGTTCCGGGAACCCGAACATGACGGCAACCCGGGTCTGCAATATCGGGTTGTTCGGATTGACGCTCAAAGGGCATCCCATGAGCCGGGAATGGTTTGAATATGCCAACGGCTGGATGAAGTACTGGATGGCCGAAACGGTTACGGAAAAGGGGTATTGGCCCGAGAGCGCGCATTATACCGAGGTCAGCATTGCCGCGATGAGGCACTTTGCGGGCGCTTCGTCGAGGAATGACGGCTACAGGGTTGCGGAGGATCCGCGATACAAGGCCATGATGCAGTTCTACTATGGAAGGATCGCCACGCCAAGCGGATCGATTGTCCCGTACGGGCGCGGGATCGGCAGTAATCTGGGCGGTTCGCGGCAGGCGGACTGGACGTCGGAACACATCCCCCATTTCGGGTTCATTCTCCGGAGTCATGCGACGACCCCGCGCGAGAACTACCTCCTTTACCTGCCGTATCGTGCCCAGTGCGCTGATGGGGAGATCTGGCCTCATCAGGTGGCCAGCATTGCAAGCTGGTACGCGGGTGGCAAGCCGGTCGCCGGGTGGCATCCTGCAAAGCGGACACGGGCGGACTGGGCGTTTGAACCCCATGTCAGGATCGACGGCATCGCCAAGGAGGGGACCTTTGCCAAGTCACGATCCAACGGGTTTGCGCTCCTGCCCTGTGCGGACTACATCAGTTCGAGCTTCAGTTATGCGGGCGATCCCGCCGGCCCGTCGTGGGGATGCCATTGCGGTGGATGTCCAAAGAATCCGCTCGCGTTCCGCGGGGCGATAGATGACTACGCTTGGACCACGCAATTGCTCCTCGTAGGGGATCGACATCCGGAGGGTATCAACTATCTCATCCTGCGTGATAGCCTGGATATTGAACGGGCTTCACAATGGACATTCCCCGCCGTTCCTGGCGCGCTCGAAAGTTATGTGGTCAGCCCTGCGCAGAAGGCAAGCGACGGTTTCAATCTGCAGTTGCCGGGCAGGGGCGCCTACTATGCGGCCCTGATTCCTGCCAGCAGTGGAACTGTGGAACGTGCGACTCTTGCGGACGGGCGGATCATCCGTTTGGCGGGGGTGTTCGGCACCGATTATTGTTTCCTTGGCGGGCTGCAGAGGCAGAAGGTTTCAGAGGGTGGAGTTGCATTCGAGGGTACGGCGGGTGCGATCCTGGACCGCGCCATGGGCCTGATGCTGGTGCTCTCGGCTCCCGGGATGGTTCGCTATAAGGACTATGGGATTTCCGGGGAGATTCCAGCAGCCTTGAGCGTTGAGGCTGCGAAACTGTTGATCACCTGTTCAGAGCCTTGGAGCGGGGGTGAGGTTACCCTGCTGGCGCCCGGCCGTTGGGAGCTTGGGCAGGGGACGGGGGCCGGGCTTGTGCCCCAGGCGGACGGGCGGATGAAGGTGAGCATACCCGCCGGCGTAAGACAAGTTGAGCTTCGCAAGACAGGAAATTAAGGAGAAGGCTGGATGAACTTTGAACAAACCGACCGCGGCGTCTGGCGTGATCCGATGCCGGCTCCCATATCCCGAACGTACTGCAACCCGCTTCCGTTGCCCGATTATCCGCAGGGACGGGCCTGCCGCTTGAAGTGGAAGGGTGGGTGGCTGAACGGGGATGCGGTTGTCGACTTTCGGGAGACGGCGGATCCGAGTGTCCTGTATTGGCAGGGTCGCTGGTACCTGTATCCTTCTGCCGGCATGGCATGGGTTTCGGAAGACTTCGTTACCTGGAAGCGGCAGGCAATGAATATCGATGATGTGGGGTATGCACCCACGATTGTCGAGCATCGCGGAAGGTTCTACCTGACGGCCTGTGAATCCAATCTCTACCGCGCTGACCATCCGCTCGGGCCGTGGGAGGATATCGGCCATATCCGCTTCAACGACGGGGTCCTGCTGGACGATCATGCCGACCCGATGCTGTTTTCGGATGAGGATGGTCGTCTTTACCTGTACTGGGGCCTGGGCGCCCCGGCCATATTCGGGATCGAACTGGATGCCGATGACCCCTTGAAGGCGCTGGGCCAACCGACGCTTCTATTCGCGTACGCCCCCGAACATGTCTGGGAGCGTTATGGCGAATACAACGAGGATGCTTCCACCTGCTGGTGTGAAGGTTCCTGGATGCTCAAACATAAGGGCCGTTACTATCTGACCTATACTGCGCCGGGGACCTCCTTCGGCAGTTACGGGATGGGTGCCTATGAGGCTGACTCGCCCCTGGGGCCATTCCGCTATGCCGAGCGCAACCCCATTCTGCGCGATCCCGACGGTTTAGTGCGCGGGCCGGGGCACGGATGCATTGTCCGGGGCCCGAATGGCACCCTCTGGTCCTTCTACACCTGCACACGATGCGTGCATCACATTTTCGAACGCCGCATCGGCATGGATCCGGTTGGGGTCGATTCTCAAGGCAACCTGTATGTGCGAGGCGCGTCCGAAACTCCCCAATGGGGGCCCGGTGTGCTTACGCATCCGGAAGAGGGAAACGCCACCGGACTCCTCCCGGTGAGTATCAACAAGCGGCCTGTCGCCAGCAGTTCCGCGCCTGGCCGGGAGCCCATTTATGCCGTCGACAATTCCATGCGAACCTGGTGGCAGGCGGCCGAGGGGGATGTGCAGCCGTGGTTCTATGTCGACCTGGGCGCGATGACTCCCTTCATGGTCCACGCAGTGCGGATCATCTGGGCGGAACCGGGAATGAACTATCGGAACGCACCGCCCGGACCGATGAAATACCGCCTGGAAGGGCGTGACTCGAAGCAAGGCGATTGGTTCACCCTTCTGGATCGGACTGAGAGCCAGGATGATTTACTTGTGGATTACCGGACATTTTCACCGCGAAAGGCGAGGGAGATACGCCTCGTTGTAACCGGACGGCCAGACGGGGTGGGGGTGGGGGTATGCGATCTCAGCGTATTCGGATTGAGCGGTCCTGTTCCCGACGGCCATTACGGTGTCATGCCGGAGCGTGCAGGGAGCTGGATCGGCAAACAACGACCGGGATCGTAAACCGTTTGACGGTAAAGCTGCGGCAGAGAGCGGTTCCACTATTGCAGCAACAGCAAGGTGCCAGCTGAGGGGGCGGTCTCATAACAGCCCATATCGGTATTCCCTTGCCTGACTCTGGGAGTTCCATCGAGGTCGATGGTCGAGCGCATGGCGGTATCCGTGTAACCCTTGTTAAGGCACGGCGACGTTTTTTGCAGATGGCAATCGCCCGTCGTCAGGCTGATGAACTGCGGGTTGTTGGTGATATTCCCCTGGACGCTGTTGGTCAGTTCCGGCGCACAGGAGTAGGCGGTGGATGTGGCAGCGCCACTGAAGTTCAAGCCACTCGGGCCGGAATTGCCGTATACGATGCAATTTGTGAGCGTACCCCCGCTACGATGGACCCCGGCTCCCACCGTTGCCGACGAGTTGCTATTGCTCGCGATCGTGCAGTTAACCATCCGCCCGCCGCCCTGACCGACTCCGCCTGCGCCGTTATTCAAGCTGACATTGCCATAGATCAGGCAGTTTTCCAGCAGGCCACTGCTTAGCCACACAGGGCCTACGGCGGTGCCGCCTTGGGATCGGTTATAGAGTACTTTACAGCGACGCATGGTTCCTCCAAACACGCGCACAGGGCTCTCATCATACGGATCCGTGTTCCGGGTAAGGATAGAGTCCTCTATCGTGCCTCCAGCCAGCTTTAACGCAAATGAACGCGGAACACTGTTGGAGATCAAACATGCGGTCATCAACCCGCCGTTCATGTAGACTGCGCCGCTCTGGGTCCCTCCGATGAATCGTGTATTGATGATCCAGCAATTGGTGACCGTACCAGCGGTCATATGGATCGAACCGCCGCAGTCGTTGTTCGCCGACCAGAAACCGTTGGTGATGATGAATCCGGACACCCATGCGTTCGAGTGGCTCAGGTTGAAGATCGCAAATCCTGTGCCGGCAGAATCCGGCCGATATACAGTCGTCACATTCGGACCGTTCAGGCTGCGCACGGTTATGTTTGTACTCAGGTTGATTCCAGCCGTAACATCGTATACACCATTGCTGACCCAGACAGTCATGCCGCCGTACGCCGCACTGGCGCAGGCTTCCGCAAGATTCGTGGCAGCCTTGGACCAGGTGTCATACGGGAAAGTGTTGGAGCCGTTGGTGGCGACGAAGACATACGTGCCAGTTGATTGCACGGTTACATAATCCAGGTTCGTCCAAGCCGCCTCCTCCGGTACTCCGTTTGCGACCCAAACGGATATCGAATGCCTTCCCTCGAAGAAAATGTTCGTGACTGTCTGCAAGCCCGATCCGGTTGCTTCAAAACCGCCGTCATTGTTAAAGTCCCAACCCCATGATGTGACATTTGTATTAGAGCCTTCCAGGACGGCAGTAAATACGCTGGTGACTGAGCCGATTCCGGTTTGAGGCAATCCGCTGAAAGCCACGGCCAACGCTCCGCCGGCCGGCACCCTCTCGTAGGCGCCCATGTCATACTGCGTGTCACGGTTGGTTCCTTCCAGATCCACAGTGAGGCCCGTGTTCGTGCCGGAATTCACGGCGGAAGAACCGAACGACAGACGGCAATCGCCTGCGGCGAGATTCACGAAGCGCGGGTTATCGGTGACATTCCCCTGAGCACCCAAGGTCAATTCCGGCGCGCAGGAGTACGTCGCGGCCGACGCAGCGCCGCTGTAGTTGGCGTAACCGGACTGGTTCCCGTAGACAACGCAGTTAGTCATCGTGCCGCCGGTGCGATACACGCCGCCGGCGCTCGACCCTGCAGACACGCTGTTGCTGGCCACCGTGCAATTCACCATTGTGCCGCCCGACATCCAGACTCCGCCATAGA
Organism: uncultured bacterium; assembly: GCA_903908715.1. Classification (GTDB taxonomy): domain Bacteria; phylum Verrucomicrobiota; class Kiritimatiellia; order CAIKKV01; family CAITUY01; genus CAIVSY01. The sequence goes on along the minus strand of CAIVSY010000106.1, from coordinate 4,095 downwards.
TGCCCCCGCTATTACCCCAGACAAGACAGTTCTCCAACCGCCCGCTTCCGGACAAGTTCACGCCGTTCGGCCTGGTATTCACGCTGGGGGAGTTGGCAACAATACGGCAGCGTCGCACAGTGCCGGCGCTGAGTACTAAAGGGGCATCGTCGTTATGCTGTGTGAACAGGGTGAGTACGCTGTTCTCCAGTGTTCCACCCGCTACCGTCACACCCCAGGATCGCGGTGTGTTGTTCGAGAAGATACACCCCGTCATCAGGCCGCCGGACATCCATGCGGTGCCGTTCCCGTTGCCGGCCCGGAGGAAGTTCCTGGTCATGACGCAGTTGCTTACCGTGCCGGCAGTCATGTGTATGGCTCCGCCGCCCTGCGTGTAGCTGGCGTTCGTGACCGTAAAGCCTGACATCCAGGCATTGGAATGCGCCAATCGGAAGACTGGATAGTCGCCGGATGTTCGGTACACCGTGGTCACGTCAGGGCCGTTGACGCTGCGGACCGTGAAGTTGGTCACATAGAGATTTGTGCTGACGGGGTAGGCACCGTTGGTCACCACCACCTCGTCGTTGGCCACGGCGAGGGCTACTGCGGCGCCGATGTCTTGCGCGGCGCCTTCCCAGGTATTGTAACGGGCTGCCACATCATTCGTGCCGGAGGGCGATACATAGATCGTCGCCCCGTAAAGGGACGCAGCCGACAAGGTTGAAACAATCAAATACCCGATTGCAATGTTCCTCAGGCCAAGATGGCTCATTGGTTGTGTCTCCTGTCGCTTATCGAGAGATTTGGTCAAGGCTCTTATCGGAATCGGAAAGCCGAACCTGGCGGAACTCTTTCATACGCACCCATATCCACCACATTCCGTACTCGCCGCAGTCCATCGAGATCAACGGTGCCAATCAGGGAGGGCAGGTTCGTGCCCGCGTTAATGCAGGGCGAAGCATCCTGCAGGCGGCCATTGCCGGCCGCCAAATCGACGAACAACGGATTATTCGTGATGTTGCCTTGGCTGCCATGCGTCAGTTCCGGTGCGCAGGAGAAGGCGGCGGCGGAAGCCGATCCGCTGTAGTTGGCAAAAGCAGGATCGTTTCCATACACGATGCAGTTGGTCATCGTGCCGCCGCCCAGCATGGTCACGCCGGACGCGCCGCTGACCGTGCTGTTGCTTGCGATCGTGCAGTTTACCATCGTCCCGCCCCTTGTCTCATTCCCACCCCCGCCCATCAGAACAGCGCCATACGAACTGCTCGCGGCTTTGTTCCCCCAGATCAGGCAGTTCTCCAGACGGGCACCCCCGTGAATCTGCACCGCGCCGGCGATGTTGCCCGGCGGATTGTTGTTGATAATCTTGCAGCGCCGCACGGTCCCGCCGCTCGGGCCGTAGCCCATGACCAGCGGCGCCGCGTCATGGCCTGCCGTCGTTCCTGTGATAATCGTATCCTCCATCACACCCGCCGTCACATATACCGTGAACGACCGCGGCGTGTTGTTCGAGATCACGCAACCGGCCACTGTTCCGCCCCACAACCCCAGCACGCCGTTGTTGTAGGAATCCGCCACCGTTCCCACCATCACGCAGTTGGTCACTAATCCCGCGGTCATGGTTACCGCACCGCCCGCGCCGGACGAAACCCCCCAGCATCCGTTGGATAGCGTCACACCCGCCACCAGCGCTCCGGACTGCGACAGGTAGAAGATCGGGAAGCCTGTGCCGGCCGCCGACTCACGGGAAATCAATGTCACAGACGGACCGTTGACGCTCCGCACGGTGATATTGGTCGACAGGGTCAGCCCGCCCGTCACCTTGTAGGCACCGTTGCTGACCCAGACTGTGCTTCCGCCGCGAGCGGCATTGGCAACGGCGTCATTCAGGTTGGTTGTGGCCTTTGCCCAGGTTTCGAAGGGGAAGGTATTCGAGCCGTTGGTGGATACATAGACGTCGGTGCCAGCGGACTGAACCGAGACATAATTCACATTCGTCAACCAGGATGACTCGGACACGGCGTTGCTGGCCAACAACGAAACCGTGTATCGGCCGGGTGAATAGACATTTGTTACAACCCGGAGATCGGCGCCGGCAAGGTTGAATGTTCCGTCGTTATCGAAGTCCCATCCATACCAGGTGATCGTCGTATTGGATCCCACGGCGACAGCCGTGAATACGCTTGTCACGGACCCAATGCCCGACAACGGAATTCCGGAGAAACCGATTTCCATTGGACCGGTCGTTGAGTCATATTCGTATGCGCCCATGTCGCACGACGCATCGCGGCTTGTGCCGTCCAGATCGACCGTGATCGATGCCAGATTCGTTCCGGCATTAAAACAGGGGGATGACCCCTGCAAATGGCAGTCTCCAGCAGCTACGTTACGGAACTTTGGATCCGTATTGATATTCCCCTGATCTCCCAGTGTCAGTTCCGGCGCGCAGGAATAGGCGGCGGCTGATGCGGAGCCGCTGTAGTTCGCGTAGCCCGATTGGTTTCCGTAGACAATGCAGTTGGTCATCGTGCCGCCGGTCCGGGTAACGCCGCCGGCCGAGGCGCCCGCAACGATCATGTTGCTCGCCACAGTACAATTCACCATCGTGCCGTTCTGGAGGCGAACACCACCGTAGGCGCTGCCGGTGTTTCCCCAGACCAGACAGTTCTCCAGACGGGCAGTAGCGGCAGCGATATTGACGGCAGGATGGTTGCCCCACGGGGCGTTGGACACGACCTTACAGCGACGGGCCGTGCCCCCGCTGAGTACCAGCGACGCATCGTCGTTGCCCGAAGAAAACAGGGTAATGATGCTGTTCTCCAGTGTACCGCCCGCCACCTTTATGCCCCACGATCGGGGTGCATTGTTCGAGATAACGCACCCCGTCATCAACCCGCCGTTCATGTAAATGACACCGTTGTCATTGGGAGTGCCATTGAGATTGATACAACGTGTCATCACACAGTTGCTTACCGTGCCGGCCGTCATGTGGACGGCGCCGCCCACGCCGCCGGCCGTCCACTGCCCGTTGGTGATCGTGAACCCGCTGACGAACGCATTATTGTCCGCCAGATTGAAGATCGCGAACTGTGTCGCCGTCACCTGCTGTCGGTACACGGTGGTCACGGCAGGGCCATTGACACTCTTCACCGAGAAGGCTCCAACAGCAAGGTTCGTGGTCACCGCATACGCCCCGTTCGTGACCAGCACCGTCTGGCCGTTCGTCGCGATCGCCACGGCGTCATTGATGTTGGTGGCAGCCGTCACCCAGTTGGTAAACGGCGAGAAGTGCGAACCGCCTGGCGACACGTAAACGTATTGGTTCACAGCCGTGAGATAGTTGACGTTGGTGCTCGACTCTGCGGTCTCGCTGCTGTTGGTGGCGCGCATCATCACCGTATAAGTGCCCGGGGTCTAGTATGTGTTGGTGACCACCCGGAGGCCGGAGCCGGCCTGGTCCCACGTGCCGTTATTGTCGAAGTCCCAGCCCCACCACGTGACGTTCGTGTCCGCACCCATGAGCGTGGCGGTGAATACGACCTGCATGGGAGTGAACCCGTAGGTTGGAGTGCCGGTGAAACTGACGGTGAACGCCCCGGCTCCCGGATCGCGCATTTCGTAGCAACCCATGTCGACATTCGTTTCGCCGATACTGTCCCCGTTCTGCGGCCGAACGGCGCGGAGCAGGTCGTTGGTGACACTCACCAAGTTCGTGCCGGTGTCGATGCACGGCGACCCGGTGCCCAGTTGGCAGTTGCCCGTCGCCAGGCTGATGAACAGCGGATTGTTGGTGGTATTCCCCTGCGAACCGTGGGTCAACTCGGGAGCACAGGAGTAGGCGGCAGAAGTGGCGGTTCCACTGAAGTTCAGGCCACTGGGGCCAGAATTGCCGTACACGATGCAATTTGTGAGCGTACCCCCGCTACGATGAACCCCGGCTCCCACCGTCGCCGACGAGTTGCTATTGCTCGCGATCGTGCATTGAAGTATCTATTCCGGCGCGCAGGAGTACGTCGCGGCCGACGCAGCGCCGCTGTAGTTGGCGTAACCGGACTGGTTCCCGTAGACAACGCAGTTAGTCATCGTGCCGCCGGTGCGATACACGCCGCCGGCGCT
>CAIVSY010000105.1 GCA_903908715.1 uncultured bacterium | reverse complement strand
GAAGATGGACGGGTCAACGGCGCTCCAATCGAGATTGGCGGCAGCGGCGATGCGCTTCACGTCGTCGGTGGTGAGATCAAGGACAGTGCGGTCGTCGAACAGGTTGCCGTTGAAGTGGCGGATGGGTTCCAGGCCGAAGTCGCCGCCGGTCGCCATGGTGTCGAAGAGTTGCCCCAGCAACTTGCCGAAGCGGGCCGGGTTCCCGGCGGCCGTTTCGACGATGCGGGAGAAGACCATCTTCGGCAACAGGCCGGTATCTTCGGCAAAGAGGCAGAAGACAATCCGGTCGAGGAAGTGGGCGACGGCGGCGGGGTCAAGGCCGCGCTCGCGCATGGCGGAGGCGATCTTGGCGAAATGCCTGGCGGCGTCCTGCGTGACGGCGGTGCTCGTGCGGCCTGGGCGGAGGGCCTCGGGGTTATGGAAGACGGCCCGCATGATTTCGATATTGCGGGGTTCGGCAAGGGCTTCCAGGGGGATGTCGTAGGTGGCGGCAACGGTGGCGGTGAAGTTGGTATGGATCACGATGCGGTCGAGATCGCAGACCAGAAGCAGGGGCGGATTCTCGATGGCTTCGCGGTAGCGGAGAAGCTGGTCATAGGCTTCGGCGAGGTCCTTGTGCTTGCCTTTGTATTCCCAGCCCCAGAACCCGCGTTTCCACACGTCGGCAAAGCCGTCGCCACCGCCATGTTTGGCCGCGCCCTTCTCGAAGCAGAAACTTTCGCCCGTGGGATCGGCCGTGGCGGGCGTGGGATGGTTGAAAACGCTGCAGAGGTCGAGGAAGTGCTCTTGCGCGGCTGAGCGTTCCTTGAGTTCGACCTTGCGCCACTTGGCGATGAAGTCGGGCACGTTCATGATGTTTGTTCCATCCCGGTCATCCATTCTGGTCGATGATTTCCCAGTGACCGCCTTTGTCCGGGCCGACGCGGCGGAGACGGTTCTGTTTCTTGAGAGCGGCAAGTTGCTTTTCAACCGCCCTCGTTGTAAGTTTAAGGATTGCAGCGAGTTCTGCAATTGTCATGTCTGGTCTTTGAGCCACGATCTGCAGGATTCCGATGGCAGTTTTCTCCGAACTTTTCTCCGAACTTTTCTCCGAACTTTTCGAGGAACTGCCTGATGGCGCATGGATGATCTTCCGCCGGACCGTGGCGGTGAACAAGCAGCCGTCCCGGTCGTCGGTGAAAGCGATATCGGGCCAGTCTGCCAAGGCACGTTTGATGCCGGAACCGATGCCGTGATACGGGAGTATTCCCTTGGCGGCGTAGGATGCCAGGATCGGGTTGCGGATGTTGGAGTTGCCGGCCCGGATCTTCTCGACGGTCAGATGGTTGGGGAGGTGGCCGGGGCTGACGATTTCGATCCGATCGCGGAAGACGAACAGCCGGACCGGCGCCTCGATCAGATAGTCCCGGTGGATGAGGGCATTGACGAGCAACTCCTCAAACACCGGCAGGGGAATCTCGGGTTTGCCGGGGGCGTTGACACTGCGCCCGGCCTGGATCTTGCGCAGGTTGCGTTTGATGAAAGCCATGGAGTTCTGGAAGATCGCCGGCAATGGGCCGGAGAAGTCCTCGCTGTCGTCATAGGTGCTCTCGGCGACGGACGTTCCCGGGAAGGCGATGGCCTTGAGTATAAAGGATGGCTGGATGAGTTCCGGTTCTTTGGCGAAGAGCAGGACACCGGCAAGGTTGACCGGGCCGGCGAGCGTGGCGAGGTTCATGTTCTGAAGGAGACGGAGCCGGTCGGTTTCGGTCTTGGGCACTGTTTGCCCATGGACATCCCGCAGGAAGACGGCAAAGCGATCCCAATCGATTCGATCCAGTCCGGCCTTGGTGGGGAGTTCATCGGCGTGGAACTGGTCGGCAAACTGGAAGAATCGGCGAAGTTCTTCCTTGGAGTTGATGCGGCGCTTGTCGGCGCCGGACTTCAGCCAGATAACGCCGTTCTTGTCGAAATAGGGTTTGTCGATCCCCTCGGGGATCGTGAGAACGATGACGATCCGGCCCTCGCCCACCGCGACATTCTCTGTCTTCGGAGAGATGGGACTACGCATGTGCTGCGTGGCCGCATTCCCGATGAGTTGATTGACGCGATGCACATCCTCCGGCGCAAGACCGGGCATAGTTCCGTTGTCCGCCACACCGATCAGAATCACTCCGCCGGCACCGTTGGAGAAGGCAACCAAATCGGATGCAAGGGAATCGGCGTTGCGCACATCGGCCTTGAACTGGCGGCCGCTGTCCTCGCCCAATGTCGCCCAGTGTTGTAGTTGTTCTCGATTCACATCCGCCTCAGTGGGTTCTGATTCGATCCACGGGGTTATCATTAGCACAAGTGTTGGATCATTACACCGATCAAATGCGGAGCGCGGGGGTGGGCGGGAAACTCCAACCGTTCAGATTCGGGAGGAGGCGAGAAGTCGCTGGACGGTGGTATTCAGGGCTTTGGCGAGGCGGATGAGGAGGTCGATCGAGAGGTTGTGCACACCGCGCTCCACGAAACCGATGTGGTTGGGATGGCAAGCGGCCAACTCGGCAAGTTTGGCCTGGGAATAGCCGAGTTTATGGCGACGGCGGCAAATGACGAGGCCAAGGCGTAAACAGGGCGCCGATATGGGTCGCTTTCTCATGCGGCATAAAGCGAAACACAAGACGCGGGAATTGAGTACACAGCGGATTGTTGAAAATCACACATGGCGCGGATTTAGAATTGCACACAGAATTCGCTGTGTTACTGTCCGGCTACGTTTTAGTTATCCAGTGGAGCCCTTGAACATGACAGGGGGAGTGTTCAGGGGCCTTTTTATTGCCGGTGCGCGCCTTGCGATGCCCGGCGGTGCGACGCAAGGAGATGACGTGAACTTGGAAATCCACCCTGCCGACTGGTCCATCCCCTACCCTGACCATGTCCAGTCGGATGATGTGCCCGGCGTACTCATGCCCCTGACCCAATTGGACCATGAATGGGAGGATGCCCCCTGGCATCTGTCGGGACGGCTGATGGAATTGATGGAGAACCCGAGCGATCAGTTCGATTACCTGCACCTGACGAGTTTCGCGAAGGCGAGAGCCGCGATGCTCATCCTCAAGGGGCAGGTCCTGGACCGGACCGGGACCTTCCATGCGATGAGTCGGCACCGGATCCAGATCGGCGGGATTTACCGATACCATGTGAGGAAGCAGGTGGGAATCTACCTGAAGAACCGGGGATATTCCCGGTTGCCCGAATGCGAAATCACGGAAGTGATGAAGATTCTGGAGGTTGAGGAAATCCAGAAGCGGCGGAGACTGGGCCAGGAGTTGCTGACGATTGCCGAGCGGGAGTACCTCAATACGGTGATCTTCTTGAGCGAAGCCGGGGAAATGACCGAGGAGTTTGGAGAACATTCGGCAGAATTCTGGGTCAAGGGGGCGGATATGCCCCACCCCGTACCCGTCAAGGCCCGGGTGCGAAGGCATGAGGCGGGGCATGAAGTGATGCCGACCCGGGAGGAAGTGAAGGGGATGGTCCGGGCCGGGAAGACCGTTCGGAAGATTGTGTACCGGAAGCAGGCGGAGTTGGGGATTGAGGGGGGGAAGAAAGAGACAACAGACCACAGACTACAGACTACAGACCAGGGAGTAAGAAGCCGGAGAAATGGGCAAGACGCCGGCAAAAGGAAGGCTCCGAGGGTGACGGTGATTGGGGATTATCGGGTGATCCGGGTGGCGGGCGCCAGAAAGGAAATCAACCTGTCACGAAGACACAAGGCGCGGGCGGTGTTGCGGTTCATTCACCAGTGGGTGGCCGAGCATGGGACG
>CAIVSY010000104.1 GCA_903908715.1 uncultured bacterium | reverse complement strand
AGCCGCCGATCAAACACCCGGCCACGGAGCCGTTTAAAATCTGGTCGACCTTCCAGGTGGCAGCCCGCGACAAGCGAATATTCTGGCTGATGCTGGGGGTGGGCATGGTCAATGGCTATATGATCATGAACAACCAGTGGATCTGGTTCTGGGCCAAGGAGACGCTGAGCTTGGAACGAAAGGATATCTTTAGCGCGTTATCCTGGGCCGGACTCGTGAATATTGTGCTGGCCTACCCGGTTGGCTGGATCATTGACCGTTGGGGTGGACTACGCGTGGTTCTGTTATTCTGGGTTGGACAGGTAGTATGTTTTGCCTGGGCGATGCAGGTCCATGACAAGATGGGTTTGATCATTCTGTCGCTGGCCACCACTGTCATTGCTCCGCTTTATGCCGCAGCAGATATCATGATCTACAAAAGTGCCGATCCGAAGGATGTCGGTTCGATGACTTCCAGCAACTCCTGCATTCGCAATGCGTATGGAGCAACGCTCGGGTTCGTGGCCGGTTGGCTCATTTTCTACTTCAACCATAACTTCCGGATTGGCTTTGTCATTGGTATCGTCATGAGCACGGTGGGGTTGGGGATGTTTCTTATTCATCGCAGAAAAATGCGGCAGCCTGTTGCGCACTGAGCGGGATGTCGCAGGGGGTGATAGGCGAACACTATGGCGGACTGAGTTCTAGTGCAGTGTCTCAAAACAACGGACTTAGCCCCAGATGGCACCCTGTTCGCTACCGGCCGAGACGGCCGGCTCCAAAACACCCCGAAAGCTAATTGGAGCCGGCGGTCCTCCGCCGATAGAGTGTCTCGCCAGCACGTTCCACATGGAGAATGCCTTCATCTTCGCGGTTGGTCCAATCTGCCGGATTGATTGTGAGCGGGTCGACATACCCGATGCCAGCCGCTGCACAGGTTTCACGGGTAATCCGGGAGGCGAATGACACCCGTATCCGTGGCTTCTCAACGCCATTCGTGTATGTGCCGTCTCCCTTGACGATGGTGCAATAGGCCATGACGGCCCGTGAGGCTCCGGCAAAGCGGTTGGTATGGGCCAGGAAGTAGTCGCGGACATGGAAGCCCAGTTTTCGGACCGTGGTCTCATGGACCTCGGAGAAGCACCGCACATGAGGGGCGTAGACGATTAACTCCCCGCCATCCGCCACAACCGGTTCGCATTTGTATACGCATTTGCCGCCCGTCCAGAGATCAGGATACATGGGCGGACAGCATGCCAGCACCTTGCGGAAAGGCTGCGGCTTGTAGGTGATGTGATATTGCTGTGATACCACTGCCGCGCGCCGCCAGGCCTCTGTCAGTCCTCCGATTTCCATGGCCTCCACCTCGCCGTGGTGGTAGACAAACGAGATTCCATGCAGGGGGAGGGGCATTTTTCCGGCAGCCATCAAGGCCCCGTGTTCTGTGAATGCGTAAGGAAGATAGCGACGACCGCCGCGTCCCTTTGAGATCACAATCTGTGATCTCAAACGGTTCCACTCGTCGGCCGTTAGTTGGAAGGCGAAGCTGGCACCCATAAATGCCCATATGGCAAATGGAGGTAACAGTCGCAATAATAGGTTAGGGATCAGTAACTGGGGGGGGCGGGCTTGTTCAAGGCTCTGTGGGAGGGGCGCTGTGCGCCGCGATTTTATTCTTGGAGCCTGT
>CAIVSY010000103.1 GCA_903908715.1 uncultured bacterium | reverse complement strand
GACGTTCCAAGGAGGCGAAATGTGGCGGTTGACCCGCTTGGGATCGAGACATTCAGCAGAGTGGTCTTGGTCAGGCCCCAACTCTCGGTGGCAGGGATCGCGTTGTCGGCAGAACTGAACAAATGCGTAAATCCAGCGCCTGTATCCACCTGAAGCCACCACTTTTGCCAGGAACGCGTGGAGTCAGCGCCATCCCTTGTGCCGTAGAAACTGAAGTTCGTCACGACCAGGTTGCCGCCGGAGGCAGTCAAACTGAAGGTGATGCCGAGGTTGTACTGCACCACCTCGTTGGTGTCGGTGATGAGGCCGGGAGGAGTCGACACATAGAGACATCCGGCTCCCGCGGGGCCGGCACCGGATGGGTTGTTGGTAAAGGTTGTGTTGGACGCAACGATATTGCCGCCGGTAACGCCGTCGTTCCAATCTCCGACCATGTAGAATTTGTGGGTCGTATCCGCAGCCGCACCGCTTGCCAGCGTCGCCCAGCCGCCGTTCTGGGCTGAATCGATGTAGGAGTACTTCGTGCTGCTGACAATCTGGACAAGCTGGGTGTATCCCGAACCCATTTGGATGGCCCCGGCAACCGCGGCGGGATGGACGCTGGACGCGGAGAGACTCGCCTGACTGGTTGCTCCCTGATCGGGGAAAGTCCATTTGGCAAGCAGGTCGGCGCGCACTTCACTGCATGGCAACAGCAAGCCGATGGCGATACACAGTCCAATCAGGCATCGGGCTCCACCTCGGATTCCCCAAGATTCAACTTGCTGGAATTTCATCGTCCCCCCCATTTCAACAGCAGCTCAAAGCAAAGCTTTAGCTCCTTTAATATTTTGGATTTCATTATAACAGCAAGCCGTCTGCAGGCAAACAGAAATGCCGGCCGTTGGAGACTTCAACAACCCTTGACACAATCCCTTTTCCTGCAGAGCAGCACGTGGTAGTCTCACGCGGATCCTTGCAGAATACTTGAGGAGTACCCGATCATGAAAACGTTTCCCGGAACCTCTTCCGTCGCCCGCTTCGCCTGCCATCTGGCCTGTTGCCTGATCCTGACTGCAACCCTTCAATCCGTCGCGGATCCTGAATCCCGTTCCCCGGAACAAATCCAGTCCGACCAGCAGGCCATCCAGACCTATCGCTCCGGACTGGACCGGGTGGTGCGTTTCGCCTCCAGCCAACCGGACCTGTTTCCGACCAACCGCCTCACGGAACTCCGTATGCTCTCCCGCGAGGAGAAGGAAGCCATCTGGACCGCATGGAAAACCTACCTGGATTACTCGCTGGCCCTGGACTCGATCCGCCGATCCTATGCAACGTGCCTGCTCCAGCAGGACCACAAGGCGCGCAATGAAGCCTTTCTGGCCGCCTACAGCGCGTTCCTCGCCCAATACCGTTTCTCCCTGGAATTCCTCCGCTTGAGCGAAAACGACCCTTATATGCACGTCTTGCTGGATGACCCCGTTGCCGAAATGGGCCTCCCGAAGGGCAGCTACACCCGCTTCAAGTTCATGTTCCTTAACGCCGCCCGTGCCACGGAATGGCTGGCCTATAAGACCGTCTGGGCCTCGACGTTGAAAAAGCCCGACTTCTCCGGCACCCGGTTGTCCGAGGATTCGGCCGCCCTGGCCAGGCTGGGCATCCGCGAAGGTCAGCTGCTGACCGCCGATAATGCCCTGGACCTCGTCCGTCAGGGCGGCAGTGAGGCCTGGTTCCCCGTTCAGAAGGGCGTCTCCATCTGGATGGGCGACACCAAGGTATGGAGGAAAAACACCTGCCTCATCACACCCGCCCAGATCGCCGAAGCCGCACCCCGCCTGGAACCGGGTGATGTGCTTCTGGAACGACGCGAGTGGTATCTGTCGAATGTCGGCCTGCCGGGCTTCTGGCCGCATGCCGTCCTTTTCGTTGGCACACCCGAATCCCGCCAACGGTTTTTCGATGATCCGGAAGTCAGGGACTGGGTCCGGTCCCAAGGCCAGGCGGATGGCAATCTCGAGAAACTGCTGGCCGCAAAATATCCCGCCGCCAGCGCCGCCAGCCGTCAGCCCGGGGAGGACGGTCATGTTCCCCGCATCCTGGAGGCCATCGGGGAAGGCGTCCTGTTCACCACCCTGGAACATTCCGCCGCGGCGGATTCCCTCTGCGCGCTCCGCCCGCGCCTGACCAAGAAACAGCGCGCCGTCGCCCTGTTCCGCGCCTTCCAGTACTTCGGACGCCCGTACGACTACAACTTCGACTTCATGACGGACTCAGCGATTGTCTGCACCGAACTGGTCTACAATTCCTACCAGCCGTGCCCGGACTCGACCGGACTGGATTTCCCCATAGTCAACATCCTCGGCCGCCTGGCCACGCCGGCCAATGAACTGGTCCGCCAGTTCGATGAAACCTTCGGGACCCCGAAGCAGTCCTTCGACCTTGTCCTGTTCCTTGACGGAAAGGAGAAGGAAGGCAAGGCCGTGGCTGGCACGCTCGAGGTATTCCGCAAGAGCTGGCAGCGCCCGAAATGGCATGTGGTCGCCCGTAGCCCGGACGCCGCTGCAACCCTCGACCGCCCCGCTACCTGGGCACAACCCATGCAGCGGCCCGGCCTCCCCAACCTTCACAAGGTCACCGATTCCCTGTACCGCGGCGCCCAGCCGGAAGAGACGGGCTTTGCTGAACTGGAGAAGCTCGGCATCAAAACCGTCGTGAACCTGCGGGCCTTCCATTCCGACCGCGACAACCTGAAGGGAACACGCCTCGCGGGCAAGGAGATCTCCTTCAAGACATGGCACCCGGAAGACGAGGATGTGCTGCAGTTCCTCCGTATCTGCGCCGACACCAATAACGCGCCGATCTTCGTCCATTGCCAGCACGGCGCGGACCGGACCGGCACCATGTGCGCCATCTACAGGATGCTCTTCTGCGGGTGGACCAAGGAGGAATCCGTCCGTGAAATGACCGAAGGCGGTTTCGGCTTTCATGGCGTCTGGCAGAATCTCCTCGAATACCTCGACAAGCTCGATCTGGAAGATCTCCGCCAACAACTGAAACTTCCCCCTCCAACACCGAAGGGGCCCGCCTGATGCAACCTGTCGAGAACCGAACTGCTGCCGCGGCCGCCAGGCATGCGCTCCTGCTTGTCCTATGGGTCTGCCTGCTCGGCGCCTTCTTCGCCAACGTCGAAATCCAGATCGAAGGCGCCAGCGGCTGGGCGGCCAACCTGCCCACATGGCGCATCGAGAATTCCTGGCTGAATGTGTTCTGGGGGGATAAGACCATCACGGGGTATCATGTGTGGGTCTTCTCGTTCATGGCTCTCATGTTCCATCTCCCCCTGCTGATGACCGGATCCTTCTCGCTCCGGCTTGAGGCCCGCATCCTTGGCTGCATCCTGGTGTTCTGGATCGTCGAGGATTTCCTCTGGTTTGCCCTCAATCCCGCTTTCGGCCTGCAGCGTTTCAACCCGCAGGATGTCCCCTGGCACCGCCATTGGTTCCTGGGAATCCCGCTGGATTACTTCCTCTCCCTCGCCGCCGGATTCCTCCTGCTGGCCTGGTCCTTCGGAAGAAACGGACCGTCACGCGTGCGAAGCACGGAACCCTGCGAATAGAAGATGATCTCCGCCTGGCCCCATGCTAGATTGACCCGCATTGCATCCGGAAAGGAACCCATGAAGATCCTCCTTCTCCACGCGTCCGCGGGCGCCGGCCATAAACGGGCCGCCGAGGCCCTCGCCAAGGCATTCGCCCAACTCTCGCCGGAATCGCAGATCAGGGTCTGCGACATCCTCGACTTCACCCCGCCCCTGTTCCGCCAGACCTATGCACACGGATACCTGGACCTCGTCCGCAAGGCCCCCGAGCTGTGGGGCTACCTGTACTCGCAATCAGACCGGAAAGCCGAGGAGCCCTGGCGGAAGAAAGTCCGCGCACTGTTCAACAAGCTGAACGCCGCCTCGTTCTTCAAGTATTACCGCGACTTCAATCCCGATATAGCCGTCTGTACCCATTTCATGCCCCTCCAGATGCTGACCGAGCGACGCCGGCGCGGGAAATCCGCGGCTCCCGTCTTCTGCGCCGTTACAGATTTTGCCGTTCATGCATTATGGATCCTGAAGCACGTCGACGCGTACTATGTGGCCTCGGAAGAAGCCCGCCGCCAACTGATCCGCAAAGGACAGCCGGCGGACCGCGTCACCGTATCCGGCATTCCGGTGGATCCCGTGTTTGCGGAAAGCCTCCCGCGCCTGAAGGCCCTGCAAACCCTCGGCCTGGAGGATTCCCTCCCGGTCGTACTTCTGCTGACAGGCGGTTTCGGCGTCGGCCCGGCCCTGGAACTGCTCCGTTCGTTTGAATCCGAGCAGCATCCGTTTTGCCGGCTGGTCGTGGTTGCAGGCGCCAATGCAAAACTGAAGGCCGCGGCCGAATCGATTGCACACAAACTGCGGACGCCCGTGCAGGTACTCGGATTCGTGAACCATATCCATACCCTGATGGATGCAGCCGACCTGATCGTCACCAAACCGGGAGGACTGACCACCTCGGAAGTGCTGGCGAAAGGCAAGCCGATGCTGGTGATCGATCCGATCCCGGGCCAGGAACAACGCAATTGCGAAGTCGTGCTGGAGGCAGGCATGGCGGCACGCCTGTTTGATGCCGAAGACGCCTGTTTCAAGATCAAGACGCTCCTCCAGGATCGGGAGCGCCTTGATCAAATGTCCCGTAACGCCGCCCGCTTCGCGCGCGCCCGGGCCGCACACGACATTGCCGCCGACATCCTCCGGCGCTCAGGCCACCTCCCGTAAGCGCGGCGCAATGGACTCCGGTCCGCGCTCAGTGCATCTCAACCGCAACCGATCCAATGCCCGGCCGCAGGTAGTTGAACTGCACGTCGGGATGATCCGCCAGCAGCGACATCGGCACACTCGCGTCCGGAATGCGCTTGCTGATCATCAGGGCGCTCAACCGCATGCCGAAGGGATTGTCGTGGTGACCCGGATGCCAGATGGATACCTTCTCCGCCTTCCAGGTCTCCACCGGGCCCACCGTCGCAGCCCGGACCGGAACCAGCGCGACATTCCCGCCACCCGAGGTCCGCGCATTCTGGGTGATGGTCACCGGATGCAGGTCCACGATCCGGGTCCCGAGCCTGCGATACTCCGCGGGGGACGGCGGCGCATTGCGGTATTTCCCTTCCCGTTTGGGCGGATCATTAAAGGCCCAGTGCTTGATCTCCCCCTGCCCGCCCTGCATCAGCACACACCGCACCTGGTCGTAGGAACGCGAGTACGCCCGCAGGTCGCCGGACGGGAAATGCATATTCTCCGCGGGCATCCGCAACTTCCGGTCAATCCGGTTGAAACACATCTCCTTGTCACACTTCGCAAAGGAAAGCGGATGTGTCTCATCCGCCGCCCTCTTGCCCAGCACCCACTCGTCCATTCCCCAGAAATGGGCATGCCGCAAATCAAGCCCGATGGCATTCACGATCCGCGCCACAAGCGGCAACTGTTCAGTCGGCCCGATCGGCCCGCAAATGCCGGCGGGAGAATCGGCCGTCGCCTGCTTCCAGGCCTCAATGTATTCAAGCGCCTCGGCACAATAGAACTCCTCGACAGTGTCATACACCCGAACCGTGAAACCCGGACGGGAGAGCTGAATCAGGTCGCGGGGCGTCAGGCGCGCGGCATCCTCGAGTATTCCTGATTCGAGGGTCGTGTAATCCCACCAGCCGGGCGCCAGTTTGCTGATCGGTCGTGCCATGAAAATGCTCCTCCGTAAGGATGGTTATTCCGGTGATAGCGTTAGTAATGTTTCAACACGGATATGTCAATTCCCGAGCCGCGCGATGTACAACCGGGCCCTTCACGAGCGCCGCCCGACCCAGCCCTTGCGGAAAAAGAAAACCCCCAACCCGAATGTGATCAGCAGGCACGCAACCCAGAAGGCCGCATACCCGTACCGCCACTTAAGCTCCGGAATGTAGTCAAAATTCATACCGTAAATGCCCGCCACGAATGTCAGCGGAATGAAGAAACTGGCCATGATGGTCAGCACCTTCATGACCTCGTTCATTCGGTTGGATACAGCCGACATATAGAGTTCATTCAAACCCGCCGCCATTTCGCGGTGGGTCTCCACAATGTCCATCACCTGGACCGCATGGTCGTGTACGTCCCTCAGATAGGTTTTAACCGTCTGAGTAATGCCGACCGTCTCATCCCGCTGCAACTCCGTGAGGATATCCCGCATCGGCCAGATCACGCGCCGCAAGGCCGACAACTCCCGCTTGAGCGTGTGCAGACGCTGGTGTACCCGTTCGCTCGGCCGCTCGAAAATCTCCTTCTCCACCACCTCCAGGAGTTCCCCGTAGGATTCCAGAAGCGGGAAACAGTGATCCACCACGGAATCCATCAGGGCATACAGCAAGTAGGCCGCCCCGTTGACCCGCAAGCGGGAGTTCTGCTGTTTCAGCAGCCTTTGCCGGATCGGCTCCCAAACATCCCCCTGCGTCTCCTGAAAGGTCAGCAACACATCCTCCAGGAGGAAGCAACTGACCTGTTCATCCAGCAGATGCCCCCCCTCCAGACGCAACATCCGGAGAACAACAAACAAGGTTCTCTCGTACGCCTCGATCTTCGGCCTCTGCGGCACGCGCAGCACATCCTCCGCCGCCAGCGTATGGAACCCGAAGTGCCTCCGCAGGCTGTCGACGGTATACGGATCCAAACCGTCGATCTTGATCCACCGGACCTTGCTCCATGAAGGCCTCGGTTCCCCGAGAAAACCCTCCAGACTTGTCACTTCCCGGGATTCCATATTCTCGGGACCATAATCGATGCAGGTCATCCGGACCCGTCCCTCCACCGGGCGATGGGTGACCCCGGAAATCGACTCGATACCGGGTGTATCCCCGGGTTTTTCCGGCGCCGGGGCCGCCTGGCGCAATCCGAGACCGGGCAGCGGGATCGCCACACCAACAAGTTGACCCAGCCTGTCCACCCGGTGCGCCAGATGCAACATCGCCTCCACCGTCAATTTCCTGGCATGGCTGATACCATTCGTTTCTGCAATCGTCTTCATGATGACTCCTATGCGGATGATCCGGCACCAGCCGCCAACAGGGCCTTCAGGGCCCGGTAATCCGTCTTGCCGGAGCCCAGCAGGGGGATCTGCTCGATCCGCCGTACCATCCGGATGTTGTGCAAGGCCGACAACCCCGCCGCCCGGATCCGGTTGTTGACCTCCTCGCGGTCCATCTCGCGGACCGCAAAAAGCACCAGTTCGGGATTCAGTTCCGCCGGCGTTGCCTCCACCGCCAGGACCGGTTCCTCATCCGATGCCTTTCCATAGTGCCGCATCAGCACCTCTTCAATCGCCGGCAGGGAAATCATCTCGCCGCCGAGCTTTACAAACCGCTTCAAACGCCCGGCAAACACAAGACACCCGCCGGCCTCGGTCACCAGGTCCCCCGTCCGATACCACTTCCTGCCCTCGAATTCAACAAACGGGGAGGGACCGTCGTACTGGAGATAGCCGCCGAAAATGCTGGGGCCCCGCACCAGGAGCATCCCAGTCGCCCCGGGTTCGACGCGCCCGCGGAGTTCAAGGTCGGCCACGGCATAGTCGACGGAAGGCAATACCCGCCCGATTGTGCCACGCCTCGGCTCGGACTCCTCATTCACCGAAACCACAGGGGAACATTCCGTAATCCCGTAGCCTTCCAGCAACTTGAGATGCGGCCACATCCGCTGCACCAGATCATAGGTCGCATCCGGGCATTTCTCCGCCCCCGAGATGACCGCACGCAGCGTGTCAAGTTCGCGCCCCGTCACCGCACGCAGGATTCCGGCCAGGAAAGTCGGCGTCCCCACCAGCAGCGAAACCTTGTAGGCCTCGATCAAACGCGACAGCACACCGCCTTCCGTCGGATTGGGATGATACACCACCGGCACGCCCGCACACAGGGGCAGGAGCACCGTGCAGGTCAGCCCGAAGGAATGAAACGGCGGCAATATTCCGACTAGACGGTCATCATCCCGGAAACAGAACCGCTCACCAAGGTCACGCAGGTTCGCCAACAGGTTCCCATGCGTCAGCGGAACCGCCTTGGGCAGGCTCTCGGATCCGCTGGTGAAAAGAACCACCGCCGTCTCTGGCATCCGCACCTGCCCGAGCTTTCGGATCCCGCCCACCCGGGCGCGAAACCAGGCAAGCCACTTCTCCCCACGCCCCAGCTGCCCGCGAAGGGCCTCGATGCATAACAGCCGTTCCTTCAAAGGCCCGAGATCCCCCATCCCGGCTTCCATCTTGCGGATGACCTTTCCGGAGGTGAGGACAGACTGCACATCCAGCAGGTCCAGGGAGTGCATCATGTTGCGGAGACCGACCGTCCAGTTGACCATCACAGGAACCTTGCCGGCATACAAAGTGGCGAGATAGAGAATCACCGCTGCCCCCGAAGCGGGCATCAGGATCCCAACATGATCACCCGGCAGCCGCTCAATCCGCGACCGGAATGCCAGGACGCCGGTCAAAACGTCCCGTCCCGTTAATACACCTGCCACCTGATCAGCCAGCAGCACGCGCCCGGGCGCTTCGCGGATCCGGGACAGGATCACTTCACCCAGCGTACGGCCGGCCGGGATCGTGACGCGCTCCCCCGTTCCCGTCCGGAACCATGCGGCATCCACCGGCTTCAATGCAACCGGAGCGGACAACAGGCTCCCGCGCGCCGCAAGCAGGACATCCCCTACCGTTTCCATGCCCGCACCATCCCCGATCTGAAACCCGAATTCCGCCTCCACCCACAAGGCCAGATCCACAAGGGACAGACTGTCCATGCCCAGATCACGGGCCAGATGGTCCTCCATCGCAATCGAGGAACGGCCTGTCAGCCGCTTGAGATGCTCAAGCACCAGCTCACGTGTCGCCAGGGGAACCTCTCCAACCGATCCGCCCGCATTGGACGCCCGCGGCTCAGGAAGATCACGAACCCCGCCCCTCTCCCACAAGGTGTAGGGCACGTAACGGGCGGGCAGCAAATCCCGGTTGTAGAAATCCTCCAAATACCGGTTGATCCCGCCCCGGTCCCGGTTGCGCGGAAAATCCCCGGGTTCAACCAGTTGCAGGCTGACCTGCCGTCTGGGAACAAAAAAGATGAAACTGGACAGCACCGACCTTAGCGCCCGGCCGGCCATTTTCCCCATCTCCGGCGCCTGTCCCGCGGCCCGACTGAAACCGCTACCCCAGAGCCCGCGTGTCCGCACCAGCACAACACGACAGTCGGGCGCTTCCTTGAGCAGCGTCTCGACGGCACTGGCGGCCCCCAGATCCTCCCTCTGGCTCCGTGCCAGATGCCCGGCCGGATACAGCAGGACATTTTCGCCCTGGCGCAGCGCCTCGGCACACGCAAGAATTCCCTCGAGTACCTCCCCCTTCGCCTCCCCGCCATAGAGAAGCGGATCGGGAATCGTGATGACGTTGGCCTGCCGCGCAATCCACCGGATAAACGGCCGCCCCACCTGATCCCGGTCCGCCAACGCACGCACCCGGAATCGCCCGTGCAACCGACTCACAACAATCGGCGGGTCAATCAGCGCCGGATGATTGGGCAGGAACAATATCCCCCGCGTCCCGCGCCGGGCCACCTCTTCCAAGCCATCGACCCGGACATGGTACCGCAACCACAGTAATCCGCGAATCAGTCCCCGCAGGAGAGCAACCATCATAAACTCCTCCCCGTCTTTGCCTCCCGAAAGCGCCCCATCCACCACAAGCCGCCAGCCGCCACCAGGGTCGCCACCCCAACCCATCCCATCGCATCCGTGGGCCGGAACCGGGCATTCAGCCAGTTGGCGACAAAGCCCGAAAGAAAGATCCCGCTAAACACGGCGAAATTCACGGCGGACCACACCGCTCCCTTTTCCTGCGCCGGTGGCCGCACCTGCAGGAAACTTTCAACGGGAATCAGCAGCAGACCACCGGCCGCTCCAAGGAGCGCGGTCAGCGTAAACAGGACCGGCACCCCCGCCGCGCCCTCCAGCAGGGGCACCAGGGGCATGGCACCCAGACAGGCCGACATCAGGAGGAAGCCCGCGGGGATCCGCCGGTACCACAACGGCCCCGACAGGAGCCGCCCGCCCGCAAAGCCTCCGGCTCCAATCCCGACAAGCTGGCAGGCCACAAGAGCACTGGTCAGGCTCTTCCCAAGCCCGAATTCCTGCATCCCCAGCGGGTTAAGCAGGAGTACCCCCAGCGAACCGATGCTCCACAAAAGCACGTCCGCAACTACACTAAGCAGGAGTAGTCCATCCCCCTGGACCCTGCGGAGTTGCCCCAGGGTGTGAATGGGGCCGTTCCATGGATATGGCGCGAGTGGGTTCGCCGCAGGGCGGTTCGGCACCCCGAAGCTGACAAGCAATCCCAGGAACGCAATCCCGACCACCATGAAGCCAACCAGCCAGCGGCCCCTTTCAATCCCCGCCCACTGGCCCGGCCGGTCCAGCACCACACCCGCCAGCGCCACTCCTCCAAGAATCGCCACAGTGACAAGCATACGGAGTACCGCATTCGCCCGCGGAACATAGGATTCCGGGTACAACTCGGGAATACTGCCATTCAGCGCCGGACTGAAGAATGTGGCCTGAACCCCCATGACCGCCAACATCGTGAACAAGAGAGGCCAGCTGCCTGTGCAGATCCCGGCGGCACCCGCCAACATGGCTACCAGTTCCGTCCACTTGGCCGCCAACACCACCTTCCGCTTCGGGAACCGGTCAGCCGCCCATCCGGCCGGCGCCGCAAAAACCAGGAACGGCAAAGTAAAGACCGCCACGGCAAAACCCTGCATGGAATTCTGACCCGCGGCTACAGCAAGAATCAAGGCCACCTGCTTGAAGAAATTGTCGTTATACACCCCCAGTGAATACGCCCCGGCCATGCAGCAAAACCGCCACCTTGCCTGCCGGATGTCATCGGGATCTTGCGCCATGGACCCTTCCTCCACGCCCAAATGCGTCTCTTGCATTGGCGGGATTCTACAGCCCGAACCCGCCCCCGTCGAGGCCCCAGTCGGAACCGCCGCAGATGCATGCCTTTCACGCTTGACCCCCCCTGAGGGCTCGCTTACTGTTTCAGTGGAGACGGACACGCAACCCGAACGGGCATCCTAGTCATGACAGTCGCCAACATCAGGGTCCTGCTACTCGACGACAGCGAGGACGATGCCGCACTGACTCGGTCCATGCTCGGCCGGAGCCGCCGGAGCGCGTATATCGTGGATCATGTCGCAACCATCGATCAGGCCATCCAATGGCTCTCCCGGCATCACTACGATGCCTGCCTGGTGGACATGGTGCTCGCGGACGGGCAGTCGGGCATGGAATTTGTGCACACCGCCACGAAACAGGGTTATGAAGGCCCGTGCATCATCCTCACAGCCAGAGAGGACCCCGAAATCGAGAGCCGCGCCATCCATAAGGGCGCCGCGGAATACCTGCTCAAGAGCCAGCTGGACCCGGAAGTCCTGGACCGCGTCATCCGTCATGCCGTGCAACGGCAACAGGACATCGCCGCCCTGAAGCAGGCGGAGGATAACCTCCTGCAAGCGCGGGACGAACTCGAGGACCGCGTCCAGCGCCGTACCGCAGAGCTTTCCAAGGCTGTCGCCGCCCTGCAGGCCGAAATCACACGCCGCATCAGCACGGAAAAACAATTGCGGGAGGCCATCATCGAACTCGAGCGGATCAACAAGGCAAAGTCCGAGTTTGTCGCCAATGTCTCCCACGAGCTGAAGACGCCAATCACCTCCATTCTCTACGGCACAAGGAACCTGCTCAAGGGCATCGCAGGCGAACTCCCGGAACAGGCCGTCCGGTACCTGCATATGTTCGACTCGGAATGCGAGCGCCTGGTCAATACCATCAATCATATCCTCGACCTCAGCAGACTGGATAACCACGCCCTGCAGGTCACCCCCGTCACGGTTCCTCTTCACCGCCTGGTCAACAAAAGCCTCGACCCCTTGAAGATCCAGGCCGAAGCCGCACACGTCGCCGTGGAACTGGAAATGGCGCAAGGGGTGGACTTCATCCGTTGCGACCCCGGCCTGATCCAACGGGTCCTGCAGAACATCTTCTCGAACGCCATCAAGTTCACCCCCGCCCGCGGAAGGGTACTCATCCAGACCGAACCCTGCCATTCGGAAACAGGCATGGCGGAGATCGTTGTTACCGACAACGGAATCGGCATCCCCGCAAACGCCATCCAACGCGTAACGGAACGCTACTTCCGCGTCGGATCACACGTCTCAGGGACCGGGCTTGGCCTCGCCATCACAAAGGAAATCATGATCCTTCACGGCGGTCACCTCGAGATCACCAGCCCGCCGCCAGGCCGTCCCAACGGGACCCGCGTATCCATCACACTCCCCCAGGCCACCCCGCCGCTGATTCTGGTGGCAAACACCAACCTCTCCCTGCAGGCCCTGATCCAGGCTCAGTTGACCCGCTTCGGCTATATCCTGGATACCGTCACAAGCGGCAGGGAAGTACTGCGCCGCACCAGGCAATCACCGCCCAGCCTGATCCTGATGGATCTCCTTCTCGAGGATACTGGCGCAACCGATGTGATCCTCCAACTCAAGGAAGATCCCTCAACCCGGCTGATCCCGATCGTGGTCACCATCGGCACCGCGCTCGACGCAGCCACAGCCGATATCCTGGAACGCTTTACCGTGCCAACCCTGCAGAAGCCCTGGCAGATCGAAGAACTCGAGGCCGCCGTGGACAGCAGTCATATCGGAACCACCTTTTCCAAACCGAGGAAACAAGAGGAACCCCCATGACAGCAAACACTGAGAAAATCCTGTTCGTCGACGATGATCCCGCCGTGCTCCTGAGCGTGGGAGACCAGTTGCGCATGGAAGGATACGAGGTCCTGTCCGCCGACTCGGGGGATCAGGCCATGCAGGTCCTCCGGACCATTGCGCCAGACCTGATCATCCTCGACATCAGCATGCCCGGTATGTCCGGCCTCGCGTTCCTTAAAAAAATCTCCGGCCCGAGCGGGAAGCCCCGCTACCCGGTGCTTGTCTTCACCGCCAGGGCAAACATGGGACATTTCTTCTCGGAAACCACCGTGGACGGTTTCCTGGCCAAAACCAGCGACCCCTCAAAACTGCTTGAGGAAGTCCGGCGCATCCTCCTGAAATACAGCAAGGCCAGCCTGCCGGAGTCCGGCGAAGGGAAACACCGGCGCCTTATGATCATTGAAAATGAACCACGGCTGGCCGCACGGCTCCGCAGCTTTTTCTCCGCCGCCGGATACGAAACCACCATCCTGGAAAGCACCGCCACGCTGGTCGAATCCCTCCAGGCCAAGATCCCGCACGTGATCCTGCTCAAGGAAATCCTGCCGAACGTGACAGGCAACACCATCGCCGCGAACATCGCACCCTTCACAACGGCCAGCGGGATATCCGTGATCCTTTACGACACCAGCGGATTGCACCCGGCCGAAGCAAAATTCCCCAACGTGGATCGCTTCGTCACTTCCAACAATCCACCGGATCTCCTGAAGGCAGTCGCAACCGTGCTCGGCAGCCGGGCCTGAAAGCCGTCCGCTTTATCGCGCCGGCTCACTCGTAATCAGATCGGAATAAGCGATCTTCGCACTGCCCTTCAACTTGCTGATGAAAGCCTCAAACGCCTCCATCTGCTTGCGCTGCTTGAGGTGCTCGCCCAACCGGACCTTCACTTCCTCAAGCGTATTGGTCTTCGCCTCGGACCGACCCGTCACCTGGATGATGTGATACCCGAACGAGGTCTCCACCACCGGACCAATCTGGCTGACCGGCTGGGAAAACGCCGCATCCTCAAAGGGCTTGACCATCTGGCCGCGCGGGAACAACCCGAGATCCCCGCCCCGTTCCTTGCTCGGGCAGTCCGAGTTCTCCCTCGCCAGCTTCTCAAAATCCGCACCCCCAACCAGCTGCTTCTGCAAGGCTTCGGCCTTTTCCTTCTTCGCCGCCTTTGCCTTGTCGTCATCCGCAGGATCAAACTTCACAAGAATATGGCGGGCCTGCACGGACTCCGGCTGCGCAAACCGGGACTTGTCCTGCTCGTAGGCCTTCGTGATCTCCTCATCGGAAACCACCATGTTCGTCGGAACTTCGCTCTCAACAAGCCCCTTGACCCGCAGCTCCGCAACAAGGTTGGACCGGAACTGGGCTTCGCTCAAACCCTCCCCGGCAAGGGCCGCATCCAGCGTCATCCCTTCCGGCAGGCGCTGCTTGATCATCGCCTCAGCCGACTCCACATCCGAATCCTTCACCGTGATATTGCGGCGCGCCGCCTCCTGCTCCAGAAGGGTACGCATCACAAAGCGGTCAGCCACCTGCTTGCGGAAACGGCCCGCAATCGCGGCCATGCGATCCGCACCCATCGCGGCCGCCTGGGGCCCCAGCATCGCGGCAATCTGCTTGTCCGCCTCGCCCACCGTCAGCTTGGTCCCACTCACATCAACCAGCACCGTTGCCGGATCCGCCACAGGCACGGAGGCCTCCTTGACATCCACCACCGGAGCCGGCTGCATCTCACTCTTCACCTTTTCCCCCTCCTGCTTGCATCCGCTGACGAGCGCCAGAACCATCAGGCCGCATGTCAGTAATCCCGTTCCAATCCCTACCCGCTTGATTACCCTGCTCATGGTCTCTCTCCTCACCTTGGTTGTTCCCTGGAAAGCAAAAGCCGAACGATACGATAAAAACCCGGCAAATAGCCAGAACCAATTCCCGGGTGGAACAAAACGCCGGCAATCCCGGATCCCCCGTCCTACTTCACATACACGGCATACGTGCCGCGGCCGCCATCACTGATCCGGAGCCCCGTCACCTGGGACTTGGCAGGCAGCCGGACTTCCTTCGGGGCCTTGTCCTCAAGCCGGCCCGCCACCGTGTATGGAGTCTTCTCCGCACCCTGCCTCACCACCACCGTCTGGATCGATACCGTACCGCTTTCCCAAACCAGCCGGACCGCCGAGATGTCCCGGTTGATCGTCACTTCCTTGGTATCGCCACCCGCATTGAGGGTAACCACCTTGTCCCAGTCCTTGGCAAGAACACTGCCGGCCATCCCGAAAACCAACACCGCAACCGCCATAAGAACACTTCGGATTTGCATCGATATTCCTTCCCTGAATGGATTCAAACAGCCGGAATTATCCATCCGGGCGGGAGGCCGCACAAGGAGAATATGACTCGCGGGGTATCCCCTCGCCGGGCAGTGGCATTCCATGCAGGGGCGGCGCGCCGCTGGAGGGTCAGGGTGAGGGGTCTTGAACTGAATCGTTCCGGCTCAGGCCAGCAGGGGCTCCAGGTGTCGGCGCAGTTCGCCATCCAGATTCCGGTCCCGGAATTCCGCGATCCGCTCCTGCTGCCGGACAAGAACCGCCTTGCGCAGCACCGGGTCGCGTACCAGCCGGCCGATCATCTCCGCCATCTCCTCCAACGGTTTACCGGAATACAACACCCCCGCCCCGCCAAGGGTCTCAGGAACCGCCGCCGCCGCGTGAGCCAGCACAGGCACCCCCTGGACCATTGCTTCCATCAACGGAATACAGAATCCCTCGTGCTCGCTGAGGCAGACGAATACCTGCGCGGCTCGATAGCACGCGTTCAGCTGATCCTGCGGGATCGAACCCATGAACACAACATTCTCCAGCTTGAGATCCCGCGCCAACGTCACCAGAAGCCGCTGATAACGTTCTGTGCCGGAAAAGGACCCCGCCAGGATCAGGCGGGAAGCCGGTTCCACAGCCTTCTGGTAACAGGCAAACAGCCGGATCACGTCCTCCACCTTCTTGTTCGGCGCACACCGCCCCACGAAAAGGACATTCGCACGGCCATCCCGGAAACGGTTCAACGTCGCGCGATCCGCCGGACCCGTCAACTTCCCGAAATCCAGCATGAGCGGCAGAACCTGCGGGTTGATGTAACCCCAGGACATCAGCTCATCCGCATTGTAGCGGCTGTCGGCCAGGTTCACGAACGCCACCCCCGCCAGCGCGCGCGCCTGTTCCCGCCCGCGGGCGAGCAGGTCGGCCGTCGCCGGCTGGATCAGCCGGAAATAGTCCGGCGGCGTGATGTTGTGGTACAGGATGGCCTTCCTGCCCTTGAGACGCGGGAACAGGAGATTGGCAGGCGAGCCGATGGACAGATGCAGGAGAACAATATCCCGTTCACCCAGGATGGCATCCAGTTCGCCAAGATCCCGGGCACTGCCGCGCAGTTCAGGCAGGATCCTCTTCTGCTCGCAGAAAATCTCCGAGTTATACCCCCAGTTGCGGAACACCTCCCGCATCACAAGGGACTCATTGCTGATGGCATCGCCACGACTGAACCCGGCAACCAGTTGGTGAATCGCTGGCATGCGCCTCCTATTCTCTTTCTTTCGTCGATTGCTCCTGATCGAGTTGCAGGCTCCGAACCCAGAAGCGCCGCGCCTTCCCGGGTTTGCCGAGAGCCTGCCACGTGTCCCCCAGATGCTCGAGAATGACCGGATCATCCGGCATCACCCGCACAGCTTTTTCCAGATACTTCAACGCCGTCGCGTAGTTCCCCTTGCGGTAATGGATCCATCCGAGCGTATCCAGGAACGCCCCCTCGCCGGGCATCCGCTCCAGGGCCCGTGTCACATACTCCAGGGCCCGGTCAAGATGGACCCCCTTTTCCGCCCATAGGTAGGCCAGGTAATTCAAGGCCTGCGCCGAATCGGGCTGTTTCTGAACACAGAGCGCCAGCAGGCGCTCGGCCTCCTCCAGGCGGCCGGCCCGCTCACACGCGCTGCCATACCAGAAATAAAACTGCGGCAATAGTTCCTGCGCACCCTCAAGGGCCTGCACCTGCTCCTCGACCTTCGCGTATTCCCGCACCGCATCCGCATACCGGTCAAGCCGGGCATACAGCAAACCCAGATAGACCCGGACTAACGGTTCGTCGGGCTTCCTGCGGACCGCATCCTCCACAATGCCGACCGCCAGTTCCGGCCGCTCTTTTAAGCGAAGATGGGCAAGACGCAGAACTGCCGCCATGTCCCCCGGCTCGGATTGGATGACCCGCGTAAACTGCTCCGCAGCCTTTTCGTTTTCCCCCTGGCTCTCGTATATCTCCCCCAGCAACAATGCGGCCTGGATATGATTCGGCTGCAAACGCGAAACCTCAAGCAGTCCCTCGATCGCCTCGCGGCTCCGGCCCGCCGCGGCCTGGGCACGCGCCAGCTTTTCCCTCGCAAGGACATTTTCCGTCGGCCCATGCCGAACCACACGCTCAAAGAAAGGGATTGCCCAACCGGGCTGTCCGCCCGCCAGGCAAAGCCGCCCCACTTCATCACAAAAAGAAACCAGAGGCATCTTTCCGCCAACCCGGGAAAAACCTCGATCGAGCACAGACAGGGCCGCACGGTAGCGACCACCGGCAACCCGGAGTGAAGCCAGCCGAATATAGCCATCGGGATGCCCGGGATTCAGACGGATCACCGTGCCGAACGCGCGCTCAGCGCAACGCCCCTTCTGCAGAAGCTGACACGTGATTCCCAGAACCAGATGCGCCGCCGGGGAATCGGGATGGTGCAACAGAACCCGGCGCAGCACCACCTCGGCCGCATCATATTCCTTCCGGGCCAGATGCCCGGCCGCAACCTTGAGCGCCAAGGATAAATTGCCCGGATCCGCCGCACCAGCCGCCCGTAAATATGTCAAGGCATCCTGATACGCGCCAAGGGTCGCCTCGGAAACCAGAGCCAGACTGTAACTGGCCAAGGCTTCCGCAAAACGCTCCTCCTCCGCGGATAACGCCATCGAGGCCTCTCCCGAAGCCTCACGCCCGGGGAACGTCACGCACCCGGAAAGGACCAGGAGTGGAAGGACCGCGAGCCATTGGAACCCTGCCCGCATGTTCCGCTCCCGCCTTACTTGTTCTTGTGGCGATTCGCCTTCTGCCGCTTGCGCTGCTTGTGCTTCGCCATTTTCGCACGGCGTTTTTTCTTGATGGATCCCACGGTTGTCTCCTTCTTAAACCCCTTGAATCCGGACCGGTTCCCTACCGGATCACCTTGTTCAACGGCAGCTCGATAATACCTTCCGCCCCGGCGCGTTTCAATTCAGGAATAATCTCCCGCACCACCTTCTCCTCCACCACCGACTCCACCGCCACCCAGCCAGCCGTCCCCAGCGGATTGATCGTCGGCGCATGCAGCGAAGGCAGAATCCCGGAAATCTGCTCCACCTTGCCCGAAGGCGCGTTCATCTTGAGCAATACCCGCGACTCCGCGGCCAGGGCCCCCTGCAGCAACAGGGCGATCTGCTCAACCTTGCGCTGTTTCCAGGGATCCATCCACGCCTTGCGGTTCGCAATAAACTTGGTGGTCGACTGAAGCACCACATCCATGATCCGAAGGTTGTTGGCACGCAACGAGGAACCCGTCTCGGTTAACTCGACAATCGCATCGACCAACTCGGGGACCTTCGCTTCCGTCGCCCCCCAGGAGAACTCGACGTCGGCCTCGACGCCGTTCTTGGCCAGATACCGCCGGGTCAACCCCACCGCCTCGGTGGCGATGCGCTTGCCCTGCAGGTCCTTCACACTCTTGATCGGCGAATCGTTGTGAACCGCCACCACCCACCGCACAGGCCGCATTCCCTGCTTGGCATAGATCAAATCGGCAACCTCGTGGACATCCGACCCGTTCTCCTCGATCCAGTCAAAACCGGTAATGCCCGCATCGAGAACCCCGAGCTCCACATACCGGCTGATTTCCTGGGCACGAATGAGGCGTGCCTCTATCTCCGGATCATCCACGTTCGGCGCATAGGAACGGCTCCCAACGGAGACCTTGAACCCCGCCTTCTGGAACATCCCGAATGTCGCTTCCTGCAAACTGCCCTTGGGTAAACCCAATATCAACTTGCTCATGACCATTCCTTTCCCGATCTAAACCGTCCCGCCACGGGACAAAGAGCGCCGGATAGTATTCCAATCAGTCTGAACCGTCCACAACTATCTCGGGAATCGCCCCGCTACCCAGGCCCGTCAGTCACAATGCACAATGCGCCCTTCAACCCGCACCCGCCGCGCGGCCAGCAGGCCGAGCGCCTCCGGTAACGCCACATGCTCCTGCTCCTGAATCCGCGCATGCAGGGTCGCCGGCGTGTCGCCTTCCAGCACGGGAACCACCTTCTGCAGAAGGATCGGGCCCGTATCCGTCCCCGCATCCACAAAATGCACCGTACACCCCGCCACCTTGACCCCGTACTCCAGAGCCTGCTTCCAGGATTCCATGCCGGGGAACGCCGGCAACAAGGCCGGATGCAGGTTCACAATCCGGTGCGGAAAGGCCGCCAGCATCCCCCGCTTGATGATCCGCATGAATCCGGCCAGAACCACCACCTCAACGCCATACTCCCGCAAAGCCTCCACATACCTGCGCTCGGCTTCGCCTTCCAGCTTGGTCCTGAACGGAGCCGCACTGATAAACCGGGCCGGAATCCCAGCCCGCCGCGCCCGCTCGAGGATGAAGGCATCCTCCACGTCAGACAGCACGCAGGCAACGCAAGCATCGAGCCGCTTCTCACGAATCGCGTCAAAAATCGCCTGGGCATTGCTTCCCTTCCCGGAACCCAGAACCCCGATCACCAGTCTACCACGGTTGCTCATGCGCCGGATCATAAATGGCCCCTTGACGAATGACAAGCTCCCGTGTTGTATTCAAGCCCAACGGCCCTTCAGCACCCGAAAAGAAATGAGGGAGGGCACAACCAGAGGAAGAAGCACTATGCAGGCGACAACCGAATCCCGCCAACCCCGACCGTTTAGCTACCTCGCCTGGGCCGGGGCCATCGCATTGATCGTAATCCTTGGCATCACCGTGGCCGCCATCACGGTCCGACAGATGGATCTTCTGTACGTGGAAAACGGTCCGCTGGAAAACATGGCCATGGCGCTCTGGCTCCTCAGCGCTTTCGCCGCCGCAGCCGCCTATCGCCGCTGGACCGGCCGCCTCGACCGCATCATGGCCTTCTGGGTTGCGCTCATAGCCTGTCTCGCCGCCCTGCGCGAAGCGGATGCACAGATCCTCCTGAATCCGGCCGTCATCGGCCGCTACGGCATCCATTACCGCATCGACTGGCTCCTGGATCCCGAAACCAGCATCCTCCTGAAACTGGCCTACGCCGGACTCGCCATCCTGGTTGTTGTCGCCGTGTTCGGACCCCTCTATATGCTCCGGTCCCGATTCTGGAGCCTGACCCGGTCCGGCGACGCAAGTGTCGGCATGCTGATCATGGCCGTGGCAGGGGTCGTGATCGGCTACACCATGGACGACCTCCTGCGCGATTCGCCCCTGATGACCAAGGCGGTCCGCCAGCTGATTGAGGAAAGCGGGGAATTCCTCGGGGCCATCGCCTTCCTCGCGGGCGCCCTGCTGTTCTGGAAGGCCCCCGTTTCGGAACGACTGAAAATCTGGAAGAAATAACGACGGCCACATCCCGCGAGTACCGGATAGCCGCATGCTTCTGCCTTCCCTGCTCCCGTGACGACTGCTAGATTCCGCGTATGACCACCACGCCCGCAGAACGCAACCCTGTCACACGCGAACTGCTTGCCCGCCGCTCGGGCCATATCCATATGGCCGGCATCTGCGGCGTCGGCATGGCAGGGCTGGCCGTCCTTCTCCGGCAACAGGGATTCACCGTCAGCGGCTGCGATCAGTTGATCAACAAGTTCGCCGGCTGGCTACGGGAACGGAACATCCAGATCCTGAAAGGCCATTCCGCCTCCCACCTGACCCCCGACCTGGTCGCCGTCATCCGCAGCACCGCCGTTCCGGAATCGGCACCGGAAATCACGGCGGCGATTGCCCGGGGTATTCCGGTTGTCCGCCGCGGCGAAGTCCTGCCCCTGCTCCTGGACCCGCCGGGCTCCATCGCCGTCGCCGGCACCCATGGCAAGACCACCACCTCTGCATTCATTGCTCAGGTCCTCACCTCCACCGGCCGCAATCCTGCCTTCTGCATCGGAGGCGAAGTCCTGCCCCTCGGCGGCATCGCCGGAACGGGGAATGGCAGCCTGCTCGTCGCCGAAGCAGACGAAAGCGACGGCACCCTCGCCCTGTATCAGCCAGAAATCGCCGTGATCACGAATATCGAATTCGATCACAGGGAACATTTCACCGATATTACAGCCGTGGAGGAATGCTTCCGCCGGTTCATCTCAAACACCCGCCGCCGGATCCTCTACTGCAATGACGATCCCCGCGCCGCCACCCTTTGCGCCCACCACCCCAACGCCACGGGATACGGACTCCGCCCGGGTGCCTCCCTGCAGGCCATAATCACCCAGGAACAGGCCATCGGCTCTGAATTCACCATCACCCGCGACGGCCATCAGCTTGGCACACTCTCCCTGCCGGCACCGGGCCACCACAACGTGTTGAATGCCCTGGCCTGCACAGGCGTATGCCTGGAACTGGGGCTTTCGTGGGACGAAATCGCCAGGGCCCTGTCCACTGTATCGCTGCCGCGCCGCCGGTTCGAACGCATCCTCCAGAGGGAGGACCTGGTCGTCATCTCCGACTACGCTCATCACCCCTCGGAAATCGCCGCCCTGATCCAGGCCGCGGAACACCTGCACCGACCCCGCCTCACAGCCATCTTCCAACCGCATCGCTACTCGCGCACCAAGGCCCTCGGCCCCGAATTCCCCGCGTCCTTCCACGGCCTTTCGGAACTGATCCTGA
Organism: uncultured bacterium; assembly: GCA_903908715.1. Classification (GTDB taxonomy): domain Bacteria; phylum Verrucomicrobiota; class Kiritimatiellia; order CAIKKV01; family CAITUY01; genus CAIVSY01. The sequence goes on along the minus strand of CAIVSY010000103.1, from coordinate 6,308 downwards.
CACCCGTTTATGCCGCTTCGGAGCCTGCCCTGGAAGGCGGTTCCGTCTGGGACCTGTACGCCCATTGCCGCCGTGACAGCAGTCTGCATGTCCGCGTGGCAACCTCGCTCCGCCAGGCCTGGGATTACCAGCGTACCCGCCTGCGCATGGGCGATGCCCTCCTCGTGATCGGCGCCGGCGATGTCGAACGGGTGGCCCTGTGGGCGCGGGACGAATTACGGCAGAAGCGCGTGGACGAACTGCCCAGCGCGGTGGGCACCCTCATCCGGACCGCGGACCTGGAGAAAACCGTGGTGCGGGGCAACGAACCCGTGGGGCCCCGGACCACCTTCGGCACCGGCGGTGCCGCAGATGTCTGGATGGAGGCGGGCCACATCGGAGACCTGGCAAAAATCCTCGCCTGGGCCCGAGAACGGGAAATGCCGGTCCGCATCCTGGGCGGCGGAAGCAACGTGCTTGTGTCGGATCTCGGAGTCCGCGGAATGGTCGTGCGGCTCTCCCATGACGGTTTCGGCACCCTCCGCCAGGAAAACAATATCGTCACCGCCGGCGCCGCCACCCCTCTAAGCCGCCTCCTTTCATGGACAACGGAGGAAGGCCTCTCCGGACTCGAATTCCTGGAAAGCATTCCCGGCACCGTCGGCGGCGCCGCCCGCGGCAACAGCGGCGCATGGGGCCAGGCCATCGGCGACCGCATTGCATGGATCCGCGCCTTGAATGCCAACGGGCAGGAAGTCACCCTGCCGCGCACCGAATTGAACTTTGCCTACCGCTCGTGCCCCGCACTCCAAGGCCTGGTCATCGTCGAGGTCGGCTTGCAGCTCCAACCGGGCGATCCGGAAACCCTGCGGCAGTCCCGCGCGAATATCGCCACCCGCCGGACATGGATGAAGGGACTGCGGTGCGCCGGCTCCGTCTTCCGCAACCCGCCAGGCGACTACGCCGGCCGGCTGATCGAGGCTGCGGGATTGAAGGGCCTGTCCATTGGCGGCGCCGCCATTTCAGAACGCCACGCCAATGTCATCGCCGCCGGTCCCGAAGCAACCGCATCCGATATCCTGGCCCTTCTCGAGACAGCCCGCGGGTCGGTGGAACGCCAGACCGGCATCCGGCTCGAGACGGAAATTGATATCTGGTCCTGACCGCGGCCGGACCTGCCGACTGTGGAAGTTGCTGCATCCGCCCGCCAAACATGCTATGTTGGCCGCAGGAAAGGAGAAACAGCTATGAATATCAGCGACCTGTCCCGCGAAGAAAAACTGGCCCTCGTGGCCCTGACTGAACTGGCCGTGATCTCGGACCGGAATATCACCGAGGACGAAGTCGCCCAGATCGACGAAATCGTCACCACCCTCGGCGAAGACACATTCCAGGAACTGGCCGATGAGGCGGAACAGCTCTTCGCCGACCGGAGCGCACTCAAGGCTTTCCTTTCCTCCATCACCCGTCCCGAAGCCCGGGAAATCATCTACGGCACCGTACTCTCCGAGACCCTGGCCGATACTCTGGCCCATGAACAGGCCGGCTTCCTGGAATGGCTGGCCGGGGAATGGAACATCTCCCTGCAGGTCGAGACCGAATCCGCACCCCAGAATCCATGAAGCGAAAAACCATCCCCTTCCCGGAATTCTCCCTCCCCATCCTCCGCAGTTTCCACGAACGGTGGATGCTGTTGACAGCCGGACAGAACACACCCGGCGGCTTCAATACGATGACCGTCTCCTGGGGCGGCCTGGGCGAAATGTGGAACAAACCCCTCGCAATGGTCGTGGTCCGTCCCAGCCGGTACACCTTCGAATTCATGGAAAAGCACAGCGATTTTACCCTCTCTGTCCTGCCGGGCAAATTCAAGGACCAGCTCACCCTTTGCGGCACACGCTCCGGGCGGACAGTGGACAAGGTCAAAGCAACCGGACTGACTCCCATACCGTCGAGCGTTGTCACAGCCCCCGGCTTCGATGAGGCGGAACTGATCCTCGAATGCCGGAAGATGTATTACGGCGACATCGAACCCTCGCATTTCCTGGCCCCGCACATCGAGCCCAACTATAACGGGCGGGATTACCACCGTATGTATTTCGGCGAAATCATGGCTGTTCAGGGAATCACCGCTTACACTTCAGCAACATGAAAGGACTGCAGCGAATCATGCCCATCCGATGGCTCCTCCCCCTTCTGCTCGCCGCCTTCTGCTCCGTGGTGACGGCAGGACCGTTGGACAAGGGGCGTATTTCCGCGGATGCAAAGTGGTTCCTGCATCTGGACATGGAGCAGTTCGGCCCTTCGCAAACCTGCCGGATCCTCCTGCAGGATCCCAAAGGGGGAGAGCGGTTACGGAACCTGCTGGCACATTACCAGGGCCTGCTCGGCGCCGACCCACTGAAGTCGATTTCGCACCTCACCCTGTACGGGGAGGAAATCACCGGCTCACGGGGTGTCGCCCTCGTGGGCGGAGCCATTAATTCCCGCGCCGTTGCCGCACGGCTGGCCACGTATCCATCCTACAGCAACCGAAAGAACGAACGCTCCCTGATCCATCGCTGGAAGGACCCCGCCAGCGGAACCGAACTGAATGCCTGCCTCTACCAGTCGGGCTTGCTGGTGGTCACCTCGGACGATGCCTCGATGGATTCTGCCCTGGGCACCCTGCGGGGGGCTCGACCCAGCCTGGCCTCACGCAAGACCGCCACCCTGACCCTCCCGCCCCCAGCCCAGGGTTCTTTCCTGGTTGCCGCTTCAGCGGGATATGCAGGCTCAGCCCCGAACCCGCTGAAGGCCATGCTCCTTCGCAACACCACCTGTGCCGCCATGCAGGTGGCGGAGTCAAAGGGCATCCTGGATGCCAACATCGCCATGGATGCCATCTCAACCGACGCCGCGTACCAGATCCAGCAGGTGGTCAACGGCCTCATCGTCTCCGCGGCCTTTACGGATGAATCCTCCGGCCTTGCCAAACTCGCAGAGATGAGCGAAGTGAGCCGGGACAAGAACCAGGTGAGACTCCGCGTCCACTGCCCGGCTCCTGAAGCAGCCACAATCCTCGCCTCCGCCCTGCTTGCAAAATAATTCGCTTGGATTCCCGGCTTCCCGGGCCTAGTTTCCTTGCATTTCCCAGGATAACTCCCCTATGGAAAGGCGCGCCTTATGTTGACCGCGGAATGGCTGGCCAGACTGGAACAATGGCAGGATAGCCTGCAATCCTTTGTATTCCTCCATCTCCTTACCGTCCCCGTCGAGGGGTTTGTCACCGATCGGCAGCTGTCGCCCGCCGAGGCCGCGCGGATGCGGTTCAAGCCCATGCCACCGGGAACCCCCTGGGGCGCCCAATGGGAATACGCCTGGTTCCGCACCACTGTCCGCGTCCCGCCCTCCGCCCGCGGCCGTCGCCTCGTTCTGCTGCATGGCGACACCAGCCGGAACGGCATTCCTCTTCCCGTAGCCGAGTCGCGCATCCTGGTCAACGGACGGGAAGCCGGCGGCCGCGATTCACAGCATCCATTCATCACCCTCACACGCAACGCCCGGTCCAGCGAGACGTTCCGCATCCTCATCGAATCCTACGCCGGACATCCCCACTCCTGCGGCGGCGGTCCCGTCCGCCACGGCGTCCCGGCCATCCCCGCATCCCCGGCCAACCAACAGCACGTCCCGCAAACCCGGATCGGCATCTGGGAAGAAGTTGCGTTCCAGCTCTGGCTGGATGTCGTCACCCTTCGCGAAACCCGCGACAATCTTCCAGCGGGCCACCTTCGCGTGTCGGAGATTGACGAGGGATTGCGCGACTTCACCCTCATCGCCAATCCGGAGCTTCCCTGGGATGAGGCCATCGCCTCCTTCCGCGCCGCTCGCAAGCGACTGCGACCCCTGCTCGCCTGCCGCAACGGCTCCACCGCACCACGCTTGTACTGCTTCGGTCATTCGCACATTGACGTGGCCTGGCTCTGGCCCCTCGCCGAAACGGAACGCAAATGCGCCCGCACGTTCGCCACCCAGCTCGCCCTGATGGAGGAGTATCCGGATTTCAAATACCTGCAGAGCCAGCCGTTCCTCTATACCCTGACGCGGCGATTGTACCCGGAACTCTATGCCCGCATCCGCGCCGCGGTCCGCCGCGGACAATGGATCCCGGAAGGCGGAATGTGGGTCGAGCCGGACACCAATATCACCGGCGGCGAAAGCCTCATCCGCCAGTTCATCCACGGCAAGCGCTTCTTCCGTGAGGAGTTCGGTGTTGAATCGCGCCTGATGTGGCTCCCGGATGTCTTCGGCTATTCGGGCGCCCTTCCCCAGATCATGGCGGGCTGCGGTATGCAATACTTTTCCACGCAGAAGATCTTCTGGAGCTACAACGGCGGCGACCCGTTCCCCTACAACTCCTTCTGGTGGGAAGGCATCGACGGCACCCGCATCTTCAGTCATATCCATAACGACTACAACTCCGAGACCCGGCCCGCGGAACTTTGCAGGCGCTGGAACGAGCGGGTCCAGAAAGACCAGCTGGTCAGCCGGATCGTCCCGTTCGGCTGGGGCGATGGCGGCGGCGGCCCCACCCGATCCCATCTGGAATTCCTGCGGCGCACAAAGGATCTCGAAGGAGTGCCTTGTACCGAAGTTGTCTCCCCGCTGAAATTCTTCGATATCGAGTCCAGGCGCCGGACCGACTGGCCCGTCTACGTCGGGGAACTCTACTTCCAGTGCCATCGCGGCACCTATACCAGCCAGGCGCGCACCAAGCGCGGCAACCGGCTCTGCGAGTTCGCATTGCGGGAAGCGGAACTGTGGGGCGCCACAGCCTCCGTTCTCCAGCGCTTACGCTACCCGTCGAAAACCATGGATGCCGCGTGGAAGGACCTGCTCCTGAACCAGTTTCACGATATCATTCCCGGCTCGTCCATTGCGCGCGTGTACCGGGAGGCCGAGGCGCTCTACGCCGCAATCCTCGAAACCGCGCATTGCACCGCCGAAACCGCCGCCGCCCGATTCCTCCGCAAGCAGGCCGGCACGGCAACCGTCTTCAACAGCCTCTCGTGGGAACGGAACGCCCTCGTCGCTCTCCCCGCGGGGTTCCGCGGCGCCGAATGTAACGGCCAGCCCGTTCCCACCCAGAAGGTCGGGCCCACCACCTATGCCGAAGTCCGAGTGCCCGCCTGCGGATGGACCACGCTCGTCCGCGCACCCGCCGCCCCGGTCGCCGACAATCCCCTGACCGTCACAACAACCCGGCTGGAAAACGAGCACCTGCGCGCCACCCTGAACGCGCGCGGCGAAATCTCCAGCCTGCTGGACAAGGTCACCGGCTGCGAACTCGCCACCGCCCCCATGAACTGTTTCCGCCTGTACCAGGACATCCCCCGCGCGTTTGATGCCTGGGATATCGACTCACCCTACGAGCTTAATCCGGTCGCCCTCAAGGAACCCGCCGTTACCGAAGTCGTGGCCACCGGGCCGCTCGTCGGAATCCTGCGGGTCCGACGCAAGCTGAACCAGTCGGAAATGATCCAGGAAATACACCTGCGGCGCAACAGCCGCCGTATCGAGTTCCACACCCGGATCCGGTGGGCGGAATCCCACAAACTGCTCAAGGTCAACTTCCCGTCGGCCCTCCATTCCGACGATGCCCTGCACGAAATCCAGTTCGGCCATCTGCGGCGCCCGAACCACAGTTCCCGCCCGTTCGACGCCGACCGTTTTGAGGTTTCAAACCAGAAGTGGACCGCCGTGGCCGAATCCGACCGCGGATTCGCAGTCCTGAACGACTGCAAGTACGGCGTGGATGTCGAAGGCGGCAGCATCAACCTTACCCTCCTGCGCGCGCCGCAGGCGCCGGATATGCACGCCGACCTGGGTGAGCAGGTCTTCTCCTATGCCCTGCACTTCTGGAACGGTTCGTTCATGGATTGCAATGTGGTGCAGGAGGGTTATGAACTCAACCTCCAGCCGCCGGTCCTGCCCGGTGCCGCCGGAACCGCTTCACTGCTTTCGGTGGGCGCCCCGAACATCGTGATCGAAACCGTGAAACCGGCGGAGGACGGATCCGGTGATGTCGTGGTGCGGCTCTACGAGTCCAAGCGCGCGGCAACCACCTGCGAATTAAAAACCTCCCTGCCCGTGAAGAAGGCCTGCCTCACGAACATGCTGGAGGAGAATCCCGTGAGCGCGCCGGTGCGCCGGGGGGGCCTGCGCCTGTCCTTCCGGCCCTTCGAGATCAAAACTGTCCGGCTGTCCTGCTGAACCGGCAGGCCGGCGCGGGTTTCAGGGTTGTTGTGCCGCCTGTTGCGCGGCCAGTTCCTCGAATACCTCGAGGATTG
>CAIVSY010000102.1 GCA_903908715.1 uncultured bacterium | reverse complement strand
CCCCTCTCTTGGAGTCCTTGACGGACTCGGGACGGGGGCGTGTGGCCGTGGCAATCGAGTTGTTCAGTCAGAAATCAAATCGGTGGAGGGATCATTACAATCCCCTCCGGGGCATGAGTCTGCCCAAGCTGGTCTCGCTTCTTGAGGCCGGGGAGCGCGGCACCTATGCTGACCTGCAATGGTTCTACCACTACATGGAACGGTCGGATGCCATGGTGCATGCGGTTGTGCAGCGCCGGAAAGCAGCCCTATTGGGCTGCGACTGGGATGTCCGGTTGGTGGCCCCGCAACAGAGCGAAGCACGTTGCGGGGTAAACTCCGGCGTGGATTCGGTGTTGGCAGAGGAGCAAGCGGCGTTTTTGCGCGAGGCGTATGACCGGGTGGAGAACTTCCGGGATGCGGTGGGGTTCCTGTTTTCGGGGTTCTTCCGGGGATTCGGGCATCTGGAGAAGCATTTCGCGCCGTCGGGTCTGGTGACACGGCTCGAGCCGGTCGAACAATGGTTCTGGGTGCGGGATGGATTGTTCGGTGCCTGGGAGTACAACCAGAACGCCGTCAGCGGGCGGTTACGGGGCGTGCCGATCGATCCGGAGCAGTTCGTTATCTTCGAGTCGGCGCCACTCAACCGCATGCTGTCGGTCCTATATCTGCGCAAGAACCTGAGTCAAAAGGACTGGGATTCGTTTCTGGAGGTCTACGGGATCCCGTCGGTCTTCCTGGTCGGGCCGCCGAACACGCCGGAGACGAAGGAGAAGGAATATCAAGAGATCGCGGAGGCGATCATCTCGGATGGGCGCGGTTATCTGCCGTATGGCAGCGACCTGAAGTATGTGAACGCTTACGGGAGCAAGCCGCCGTTCCTGGAGCACATCGAGTATCTGGACCGGCAGATTACGCTGGCGGCCACCGGCGGGTTGCTGACGATGTTGGCAGAGGCCGGGTCGGGGACACTAGCCGGCAATGCCCACGCCGACACATTCCTCCAGATCGCGCGGAGCGATGCGGCGGTCCTGAGCGGCATCCTCCAGGAGCAGTTCGACACTCCCCTGTTCCGACAGTATTTCCCGGATCAGCCGGTGCTGGCCTATTTCGAGTTCGTGCCACCGGCCGCGGATGAGGTGTCGAGGGTGGTGCAGGATGCGGTGGAGTTGGCAAAGGCCGGGGTGCGGATCGAGTTGGAGGAACTCGCAGAGAAGACCGGGTATCGGTTGGATCGGGCCGAAGCGGCGACGGATCGAGGGGCGGCGGGAGCATGACGAAGGAAGGCGCTTGCCTCGCTGGCGGTCGGCGGCGCTTCGGGTCGTGTGAGTTGAGTTAGAGAGGTTTTGCGAAAATATCTTCCGACTGTCTTGCAGGACGGTTGGGGACGTGAACGGGGGTTGAAGTGAACAGGCTGATTCTGAATCGAGAGTTCGAGGTCCCGGCTGACGGCATGTATCAGATCGCCCCCTTGGGCGAGTTCGTGCATGCGGCGGCGGGGGTTGTGCAGGTATTGGACGCCGAGGCGTGCATTGCCATGGCGGCGCGGTTTGCCGCCGACGCGGCGGTTGCCGACTTCGCCGGGCTCCTGGTGGACTTTGACCATTTCTCCCTGGATGCCCAATCGCGGTCCGAAGCAGCGGGCTGGATTGTTGGGCTGGAGGCGCGAGGGACTGGCACTGACCAAACGGGCGAAACGGAGGGGTCCAGAGCCGGTCTCTGGGCACGCATTCGATGGAGCGATGTTGGTGAGGCGGCCGTCAAGGGCGGGCGGTATCGGTTTCTGTCGCCTGTCTGGTCGCGGTCGGACTGCGTGGAACTGGGGATAGACCCAACCAGCGGCTGGCCGCGCATGCGGCCGGTGCGTTTGCTCAACGCGGCGGTGACCAATGACCCGAACCTCAAGGGAATGCGACCGCTGAGCAATAGCGGACAGATGGCGGTGGATGGCGGATCGGGACCGGGCATGGGTGAAGGCGT
>CAIVSY010000101.1 GCA_903908715.1 uncultured bacterium | reverse complement strand
CTCCATGATTTCTTCATACCAGCGAACATAGTCATTGACTTGTCTTGAATGAGAAAATCTGTTCTTAGCGTCTTGAGAGGCAGCTTGAGATAGATTGTCCCTCAATGATTCATTTGTTAGTATTTTTCTTGCAGCATTTACAATGGAATCAGCATCCCCCATTGGCGTTAGGAAACCTGTTCTCCCATCCATTACCTGCTCCGGGATTCCACCAACAGCTGTGGCCACAACCGGGGTACCACAGGCTAATGACTCAATGACAGTGTTTGGAAACGTATCAGCGTAAGCGGCATGCAGATAAACATCCGCCGCCTGATAATAGGCAGCAACACGGCTCGGATCCCTCTGATAGGGAATGAAATGGATCCAAGCTTTTCCGATTTGTTGATCGGCCGCTTCTTCGCCAAGTGCAAGGAAGATGAGCAACTGACTGTTCAGGCCTTCGGCAATGTTGCGGACAGCAACTTGCATCGTCGCGAAGTCTTTCCATCTGTTCTTTTTGATGCCGTTTGCGGTGAAAAGCATGATCCGGGCATCATACGGCAAACCGAGCCTCTTTCTGACTTCCAGTTTATCTGCAGAACGGAAAACGGAAAGATCCACCCCGTTGGGGATAGTTCTAGACTGCGTGATAAATGGGCCAAGCATGGAGTGTTTTGCTCTATCCATGAGCCATTTGGAGGGAGCAGAAAGGTACAGCCTGCTTCTGGAATAGATGTCCCTTTTGATTTGCCAATTGCGGGACGTAGCATCCCTGCGAATCGAGGGATAGATCGTAAGATCGGGGCAGTCTCCGCAACCGGTCTTCCAGCGCTCACAGCCAAAGCTGTGGGCGCAATGTCCACTAAGTAACCAAGCATCGTGTAGAGTGATAAGCAATGGCACGCAGTTGCTTAGTAAGGGCAATGCTCTCAGATCGAAGTAACTTCCGTGCAAGTTATGACAGTGAAGAATGTGAGGTCTCTCTGGCGGAAGCTTCAGCAATCTCCGTGTGGCCGGAAAATCGAAATCTTCAAGACCTGCTCTTATGGTCAGCCATCGTCGAGTTTGACCGATCTGGAAGGTTAATAGAGATCTCATTCGGTGTATCTGGGGGATGGTCTTCTCGAAGTTCGACAGGTTGGCTTCTGCCTTCAACCAGAATTTTGTCCATGGTTTTCTGAAAGCATCATTGTTGAGCAAGAGTACGGACGGGTGTTGCCGTCTTTTGCGTCCTACCGCTAGGTAAGCCTTGTACGCCCGCTTCAAATAGGCGTCATGCAGACTGAATGCTACATTCGCTGCGCCTCCCAGATCGTCTAGTGTATTGACCTGAAGGATCCGAAGGTTCTTTTCCATCGCCTAATTGTAAAACCACTGCATCAGTCGTCTGCAGAATTCGTCGCCATCCCAATTGCGCACCACGATCCTAGGTAACTGGAAGCGGTCCACCCAGGGCCGAACTAAGCCAGAATAATTGGAGCAGGCGCAGCGAAATCCAGATTCCTTCACAATAGAAACCGTACTTGTGGAGTAATCTTTGGGAGTCCCAAAGGGGTAAGAAAACGCATCGACACGACGACCGACGATGCTTTCAAGACGAGATTTGGAGGATTTTATTTCGGTCCGCTGATCTTCTTGGGAGAGCGAGGAGAGGACAGGATGGTTCACTGTATGTGCCCCGATCTCCACCAGCCCTCCATTGGCGAGATCGGCAATTTCTCGTGCTGTGAGAAGAGAATGCGTCGGACGGCCGGAGGGACTTATCCCAGCCCATTTCCATAGTTCCGCCAAAAGTCTATGTCGCTCCCTATCGGGGAGTGATCCGAAGCTCCGGCAAAGAAACCGATAAATGCGGTGCCGGTCGCTCGGGTCGTCCTTTACCAAGATATTCCAGTGTGTCTGGCCTTCCCGTTGTTCCTCTTGGGTTCCCAGGTAGGGGCACAGTTTCCACTCCCGGGCGGCCCCATTGATGGTGAGCTTAAGGATCTCAGGCAAATTCTGGGGCACAAGAAAAATCCTTTCTAGATCATCCCACCAAAGTTCGCGTTTCGATCCGATCAATGAGGTGGTTACAAACACGGCAGCTGGGATTCCGTATCGTTCG
>CAIVSY010000100.1 GCA_903908715.1 uncultured bacterium | reverse complement strand
GGCTCCGGATGGATCGGCAAGGGCGGCGCGGCCCTAGAACTTGAGGCTCAGGGATGTGGTAAGGATCAGGTCATTGCCGGTCTTGTCTTCGGCGGGTGCGTTGTCATAGCGGTCTTCCAGCGTGACGTGAAGTTGCAGGTTGCGGGTGATCATCGAAACAAGGCCGGCCTCGGCGTTCACAAAGAAGATGTCGGGATCGGACAGCTTGGGAAGGTATTCCAGTGAACACCAGCCGAGCGCATGGGAATTAAAGAGGTGTTCGAGGATTCCGGCTGCACGGCCCGCGACGAAGGCCTCCTTTTCGGATCCTTTCTTTTCGGAAAGATAACCGGCGCCCAGTTCGAAATTGCACACGGTGTGTTCACTGCGGATCAGGTGAAGGCCGGGGGACAGGATGCCCAGGATGCGGTAGTCGACATCCGCGATGGTGTCGGTGAGCCAGTCCACATCACCCAGGGCATAGACCCGGCGGCTGAGATTCCGGTCATACCGTATCAATGCGGAGGCGTTTTCGGCGTCCTTCTTCCCCTCGCTTTCCCCGTAGGTGCTTCGTCCGCGGACACGGGTTGTGTCCTCTTCGCGTGACCGCACGGCTTCCAGGCCGAGCGTGTAGCGGAGCGTGTCACTGTTGCCCTGCGTCATGTTCATGCCGAAAAGCATCGAGCGGTCCCATATCTCCGGTTCGGGCGGCAAGCCGGAATCTTCCGGAGGCGGGAGCTTAAGGGTTCTGCCCGGGACGACGAATTTTCCGGAAAACGCGCTTCGGATGCCGCTTCCGCTGAGTGTTCCGGGTGTTTTCGGAGGGGGAACGACCGGGAAGCGGTTTGTTGTCACGGCAGGCGGCTGGGTTACTAGGTTCGAGTTGGCGGGGGTGGGTTGCGGGAGGGGGACGGGTTGGACGGTGGCGTTTGTTCCCTGGATTGCGGGGGCGGGAGACTGGCCCAGGCAGGGCGCGGCAAGGCAGAAAAGCAGGGACAGGGAGGTCAGGGCAGTACGGGAAGATTTCATCGGGTATTCCTAGTTGCGATAGCGTTCCCGGGCCGCCTGGGACCATTGTCGCATGATATCCTGGCGGAACCGGGTTTCTCCCCACCGGGGGATGAGCTGGTATAATTCCTCCTCGGAGACCGGCGGTTCACAAAGCGATTGAACCTGTTCCGGAGGGCAGCCCATCCGGATGGCCTGTTCCCAGGAACGGCGCAGGTCGGCGTGTGCGTCGAGGAGCCAGACTCCCATGAGATCATTCAGGATGTTCCAGCGGCGGGTACCCTTTGCATTGTCATACTCCAGGCTGGCCGGGAAATCATAGGGGTTGGGCCGCGGGGCGTCCGGGTCGCCGTAGCACGATTTTGCGACCGGCATACGGTAGAGGGAGTGCAATTGCCCGTTGGTGCCTGCGGGCTGGTAGAGGAGGCGCTGGCCTTCCCGTGAGAGCGCAAACTCGACAAATGCCCGGCAGAGATCCGGACGTCTTGTTCCCCGGATCATGGCGATGGCGTCGGGCCCGATCATGGTATGTTGTTTCGGCAGGACCAGCACGAGTGCGTCCTCGCCGACGCTGCGGATCACCGTTTGAGCGTACTGATCAATGACCATGCCGGCGGCGATGTCGCCGGCGGCCACCTCGCGCGGAACCGTTCCGCCCGCCTCGCCGAAACCGCGCACGTTGGCGCAAATGCGGGTAATGAGGCTCCAGCCGGCCTCGAATCCGTAGGCCTGGAGTATGATCTCGTAACACATGTGGACCGAGCCGCTCGATCGCGGGTCACCGGAGCCAACCCAGGAAAAATATTCAGGCCGGGCCAGGTCGGACCAGTCCGCGGGCGGGGGAAGTTTCAGGCGCTCGACCAGGGGCCGGTTATAGAGGATTCCGAAACTGCTTAAGGCCACGCCATACCAGCGGTTCGAGGTGTCATAGACGGGGGCCCCGGCGCAAAGCGGAGGGATATCCGCCAGGGTATCCGGCGCAAGGGGGAGCGGCGCGATCCAGTTCTGCTGGATGGCAGTCAAATAGGGTGCGATGCCGCCGCCAAAAAGCAGGTCCACGCCCGGTGCATTTGGTGATGTCGTGAAGCGGGATTCCAGATCCTTGAGGATCTTGGACGTGCCGCCCACGTCCAGCCAGAGGATATCCACGGGTCGTCCGTGCCGGGCCTGCATCCACTCGCGGAATCCGCGCGAGTATTCCAGGCGGACTTCCCGCCGGTGCGGGGACAGGATTGCCAGAGTCTCCGCGGACGCTGCGCCGGGGGGCGGGACGGGAGGGCGGGGTGTGGTCAGCATGCCGACGAAAGGGAGGGCGGCGATGGAGAGGAAGAGGATGACGGAAAAGGTTCGCATGGCGGCCTCAATCGAGCGTCACACTCTCCCCGTATGCCGGTACGGATGCCGGGAACCCGCGGACTTCCCGGACGGTATCGGCGAAACTGCGGGCGGATTCCGGTTCCCCGTGTGTCACGAACACGTGACGGGGCGGTGTGGCCAGGCGGGAGAGCCAATGAAGCAGTTCGCGCCGGTCGGCATGGGCGGAGAAACCCGGGATCTGGGCCACCCGCGCTGTCACGGGATAGCTTTTGCCGAGAATCCGGATGGGGGAAACCCCGTCGAGGATCAGGCGGCCGAGGGTGCCGTTCGCCTGGTACCCGACAAACAGGATGGTTGCGGAAGGTTTGGAGATGTTATTTGCGAGGTGGTGCTTGATGCGGCCCCCGGTACACATGCCCGCTCCCGCCATGATGGCGACCGTGCCGGAAATATGATTGATGGCCTTGGAGTCGTCCACGGTCTGAGTCATTTTCAGGGTCGGAAAATGGAATGGCGACTCGTTCCGGCTGACCAGCCGTTGCATGTCGGCATCCATCAGGTCGTTATGTTTTTCGAAGATCCGGGTCACGCCGGCGGCCATGGGGCTGTCGACAAAGACCATGATGTGCGGGATGCGGTCCGCCCGCAGGAGTTCGTTGATGTAATAGAGCACTTCCTGGGCCCGCTCGATGGCGAATGTGGGGATAACGATGTTCCCGCCGCGCTTGTGGGCCTCGGTGATGACCGCAGCCAGCTGGTCGGCAATGTTGGCGGTGTCCTCGTGTTCCCGGTTCCCGTAGGTGGATTCCATGACGACATACCGCGCGTGCGGGCAGAAATCCGGATCCTCGAGGATGGGCCGGTTCCACCGGCCGATATCCCCTGAGAAAACGATGGAGGTGTTGTGCGCCTCGATACGGATCGATGCGGAGCCCAGGATGTGGCCGGCGTCGAAAAAGGTTGCGCGGATGGCGTCGCCGATCGGGAATGTGCGGCCATAGGCGACGGGCTGGAAGCGGCCGCAACAGGCCTCGACATCCGCCGGGCCGTAGAGCGCCTGTTCGGGATAGGGCCCCATGCGGTTTTCCTTTTCATGCCGCTTGCGCTTGAAGGCTGCGTCTTCAGCCTGCAGCTTAGCGCTGTCCATGAGCACCAGGCGGGCAATCTCGCCTGTGGGAAAGGTGCCGAACACGGGGCCCTGGAAGCCGTCACGGACCAGGCGCGGCAGATACCCGCAGTGATCCACATGGGCATGGGTAAGGAGGACGGCGTCAATGTCAGAAGGGGCGATGGGGAACGGGTCCCAGTTCCGGTTGGCGAGACTGCGTTCCTGATAGAGGCCGCAATCGATGAGAAGCCGCCGGCCGCCCGTGTCCAGCAGGTAGCGGGAACCGGTGACGTTTTGCGCCGCTCCAAGGAAGGTAAGCTTCATGCTCATGGAACGGGAGGATAGGCGGCGGCATGGCGGAGGTCAACGGAATACCGCCGTTTTGCCTCGCGCCGCGCGGTCCTGAAGGGTTTGACTTGGCCCGGCCCGGGGGTTACGATGAAGAGTACAAAAAAGGAACGGGCAGGGGAAATCTTCATGATGCAGCTGGATAAGTTATGTATCCGGGACCTGATGGCAAGGTGCAGGGTCGGTGTGACGGAATCGGAGCGGCGCAAGCCGCAGGACATTCTTGTCACGGTCACGATATGGGCGGACCTGCGGAAGGCATGCCGGAGTGACCGGTTGTCGGATTCGGTGGACTACAAGCGGATGAAGCTGGACATTCTTGGGGAGCTTGAGCGGAAGCCGTTCAGGCTGATTGAGCGCGTGGCGCAGCGTGTGGCGGATATAGCCCTTCGGGACGCCCGTGTGCAGCGTGTGGCGGTTGTGGTGCAGAAGCCCGGTGCATTGCGGCATGCCCGTTGCAGCGAGGTCGAAGTCGAGCGTGCGAGAGCGAGGGAGGCTGGGATATGAACCGGAAACGTGTGGAACAGCTGGTGCGAGAACTGCTGGTGGAGATCGGCGAGGATCCCGCGCGCGAAGGATTGGTCAGGACGCCTGAGCGGGTGGCGTCGGCCTATGAGTTCCTGACCTCCGGATACAGGACGAACCTTACGCAGGTGATCAACAATGCGGTATTCCAGGCTGAAGCCAACAACATGGTGATTCTCCGGAACATCGAGGTGTACAGCCTCTGCGAGCACCATATGCTTCCCTTTTTCGGGCGGTGCCACATCGGGTATATCCCGCGCGCCAAGGTGCTGGGTGTCAGCAAGATTGCGCGGATTGTCGATGTCCTGGCCCGCCGTTTGCAGATCCAGGAGCGGTTGACGGCCCAGGTGGCCAACGAGATCATGGCGGCCATCAATCCCGAGGGGGTGGGGGTGGTGATGGAATGCCGGCATCTCTGCATGATCATGCGCGGGGTGGAGAAACAGGATTCGGTGATGACCACATCCACGGTTCTCGGTAGCTTTCATAACAGCGCCAGCACTCGTGCTGAGTTCCTCGGGCTGGTTGGAAAAGGTTGATTTGGCTTGATTCCCTGTGGGGGGATCGGCAATAGTACCCCGCCGCTGATATGCGGTTCCGGGTGGGCACCCGGGTTCAGGCATGGAGAGGCATCATGGCATCGGAACTTGCATTTGCGTTGATTAATCCCTACACGATCGCCAAGTCGCGTACCGGCGGCGTGATAGGTCGTTTGATGAGTCGGACCGGTCTTGAGCTGGTGGCTGCCAGGATGTTCGGGCCGAGCGAACAACTGGTTCAGCGGTATGCGGATTCGCTGCTCACAGCCACGCAGATCGAGGCGGAATTCGGGAAACTGCTCAGTCAGTATGTCAAGACCTCCTATTTGCCGGATCCGGGGACGGGCCGCCGCCGCCGGGTGATTCTCCTGTTGTTTGAAGGCGAGAATGCCATCCAGAAAGTCCGGGAAGCCACCGGCCACTTGCGGGCCGGTTGGGTGGGCGGCGAGACGATCCGGGATACGTATGGCGACTATATTGCCGATGCGGCCGGCCGTGTGACGTATTTCGAGCCGGCGGTGCTGGTGGCCCCATCCGTGGAACGCGCGGCCCAGGTACTCAAGTTGTGGGCCGAATTCAGCGAGTCCGACGGCGGCATCGTGGATCATGGGGCGGATGTTGCGGAGAGCGAGGGGGTGCAGAGTACGCTGGTACTGATCAAGCCCGACAACTTCCGGTTCCCCAGCGTGAGGCCGGGGCACATCATTGATCTGCTTTCGCGTTCCGGCCTGCGGATCGTCGGCATCCGGAAGTTCTCGATGACCGTGGCGGACGGCGAGGCGTTCTATGCTCCCGTACTCCCGGTCCTGCAGGAGAAATTCAAGGACCTGATGGGCCGCAAGGCGGGTGAAGTGCTGGAACGCGAGTTCCAGATTGATGTTCCGGAGGATCTCAAGTCGGTCATTGGCGAGCACCTGGGGCCGATCGCCGGTGCACGGCAGTTCGAGGAGATCATCCATTTCATGACGGGGTTCCGGCCGTCGGATGTTGCCGAGGCCGAGAAGTCGAAGAAGGGTTCGGAGAGTTGCCTGGCGCTGATCTACAAGGGGATGAGTGCGGTGGAGAAGATCCGTTTCCTCCTGGGGCCGACAGATCCGGCCAAGGCCCAGCCGGGTTCCGTGAGACGCGAGTTCGGCAGTGATATCATGGTCAACGCCGCGCATGCCTCCGATTCGCCGGAGAATGCGGCGCGGGAAATGAAGATTGTGGACGTGCAAAAGGATACAATCAAGGAATGGGTGGATAAGTATTATGGAACTTAATGTGAGAGTGAAGGGGATTGCGCCGTCGCTGACGCTGGCGATCGACGCCAAGGCCAAGGGTATGGCGGCCGCAGGCGAAAAGGTGTGCGGGTTCGGGGCCGGGGAACCCGATTTCGACACGCCGGAGCATATCAAGGAAGCGGCGGCCAAGGCGCTGAAGGAAGGAAAGACCAAGTATGCCCCGAATGACGGCGTGATGGAACTGAGGATTGCCGTCGCGGAGAAACTGGCGCAGGAGAACAAGCTTTCCTACAAGCCGGAGCAGGTGCTGGTCAGCAACGGGGCCAAGCATTCGCTCTATAACATCTTCATGGCGATGTGCAATGACGGCGACGAGGTGATCATTCCCTCGCCGTACTGGCTGAGTTATCCCGAGATGGTGCGGATGGCGGGCGGAAAGCCGGTTTTTGTGCGCGGGCACGAGGCGAACGGTTTGAAGATCCTGCCGGACCAGTTGGAGGCGGCCATCACACCCCGCACGAGAGCCCTGATCCTGAACAGCCCTTCCAACCCGACCGGGATGGTGTATACGAGGGCGGAGCTCAAGGCGCTGGCAGAGGTGGCCGTGCGGCGGGGGCTATACATCGTATCCGATGAGATCTACGAGCGAATGGTGTATGATGGGGTGGAAGCCGTCAGTGTGGGCGCATTGTCCCCGGAGATCTTCAAGCAGACGATCACGGTCAATGGCTTCAGCAAACCGTATGCCATGACAGGATGGCGGCTGGGTTACTATGCGGGGCCGATGGAGATTGTGAAGGCCGGTTCGGCCCTGCAGAGTCACAGCACCTCGGCGCCGAACACCTTTGCCCAGTATGGCGCCATTGCGGCGCTGCGCGGGCCGCAGGATTGTGTCCGCAGGATGGTGGAGGCGTTTGACCAGAGGCGGCAGTATCTGCACAAGCGGCTGGTTTCGATTCCCGGAGTAACGTGCGTGAAGCCGGCGGGGGCCTTCTATGTGTTCCCGAACATCGCGTCTTTCGGGGTCGCGTCCATCCGTTTCGCGGAGCTATTGCTGGAGAAGGAAAAGATGGCGGTGGTTCCGGGGCTGCCCTTCGGGGCGGATGAGAACATCCGTCTTTCCTATGCCTGTGCGATGTCGAACATCGAGGAAGGCATGACCCGGCTGGAACGTTTCGTCGCCGCGATGTGAGCGTGTTAGTCGTCGGAGCTGCCGGCCTCATCTCCGGCGGCTTCCGGCGGCGAGCCGTTTCCGTTCGAGACAATCACCTGGGGAGCGCGCAGGACATAGCTCCCGAGCCGGTAGCCCCGGCGCGTTTCCTCGATGATCACGTTTTCGGCGTAATCGGCCGAAGGCACGTGGGCCACGCATTCGTGCAGGTTCGGATCGAAGGTCTGCCGGGCGGTTTCGATCACGGCTACGCCCGCCCTTTCGAGGATCTGGTCCAGCTGTTTCCGTACACTTTCAAAGCCCTCTGTCACGGCATGCTTGGCGTGATGCTGGTGTGCGGCCCGGATGCCCAGGTCGAGATGATCGGCGACAGGCAGGAGTTCCTTCAGCAGGGACTCGCAGGCCCGCCTTGCATTGTCCTCCCGGTCACGGGAAACACGCTTGCGGAAATTATCAAAATCCGCCTGCAGGCGAAGCAACCGGTCCTTGAGGGATGCGATTTCCGCATCCCGGGGGTCGGGCTGGGGGGATGGCGTGACTGCGGGAACCGGTTCGGCTGGAACGGATTCCGGCGTCGAAGCGGGCTGGTTCTCCGGGACCGGATCGGGTGTTCCGGCGGCTTGCGTGATCTTGTTCTTATTGTGACTCATGCTACCCCGCAAACGGGATGGTTACAGATTAATCTTCTTGAACTGGGGCAGGTAGGCCGCATTCTGGTGGAACATCTCACCCGTCATTTTCCGGATTTCGGCCAGCGACAGCTTGGCGGCGGTTAACGGGTCGTGGGCGATGGCCTGGTAGACCCTGAAGGCATCGCCGGTCAGGCACCCTTCGACGGCCATCATCTCAATCTGCGCGCTTAGCCCGGTCAGCATGGCGCAGGAGGGCGGCAGGTCTCCGACATGCATCGGCTGGAATCCCTGGCGGGAAGCCAGTACCGGGACTTCCACGCAGCAGCCCGGCGGCAGGTTGGTGATCAAGCCGGTGTTCGGCACGTTGCCGTTGAAGGAGAACAGTTCGCCGCCCATCCGGGCGTTGATGATGGAAGCGGCATATTCGTGCCCGCGCTCCAGCGGCATCGGGGCGTCCTCGGCCAGCCACTTACGTACTTCGCCCTTCCAACTTCCTTCCTTCCCTCTGTATTCGTCCAGGATGTAGGCGTGATGACCCGGGTTCCAGCCCGTCCCGCTGGTGCAGTATTGCTTGACCAGGTCCGGGCGTTTCCGGAACCACCAGTTGTATTCCGAATTATGACCGCTCGATTCCGTGACGTAATATCCGAGCGCAAGGAACATTTCGTTGCGGACCTGCTCGTGATTGTAGACCTTCTTGTCGGTGGTGATGGCCTTGTGGATCCGCGGGTACAGGTCGCGCCCCTTGTGTTTGAACTCCAGGAACCAGGCCATGTGGTTGATGCCGGCGCACACGTAGTCCACGCTCTCATACTTGACGCCGGCCCATCCGGCCAGCATGGCGGCGGTGCCCTGTACACTATGGCAGAGGCCGGAAAGCTGGATGAAGCTCTTCCTTTGCATGGCATGGCATAGCATGGCCATGGGGTTGGTGTAGTTCAGCATGATGGCGCCGGGACAAAGCTCTTCCATGTCCTTGCAGATTTCCAGCATGGTGGGGATGGTGCGCAGGGCGCGGAAGATACCCGAGGGGCCGCGTGTGTCGCCAACGTTGATGTCGATCCCGTATTTCTTCGGAATCAGGATATCGTGCTGCCAGATCCTGGTGTTGCCGCAGAGGATGGTGACCAGTACGGCGTCGGCGCCCTTGAGGGCCTCGCGCCGGTCGGTTGTGGCGGTGACCTTGGCCGGATACCGGCCCATGGCGACAATCTTCTCGCAGGCGCGTTTGGCGAAACTGAGACGTTCCTTGTTGATGTCCACCAGCGCGATATGCGCATCCCGGAGCAGGGGGAAGGTCAGCAAATCACGAACCAGGCCGCGGGTGAATCCAAGACTTCCGGCTCCGATGAATACAATTTTAGCCACTGTTTCCTCCTTTGTTCTTGTGGTCCGGGCGGCATGGGAAATGCCCCCGATAGGATGAAAGAGACTTCCTAAATAGGAAATTCAGGAAGTGCGGTCAATCATCAATTGGCCATTCGCCGGCCATTCGCCCTGAGAATCCGGGACGGTGAAATTCCGCTCGCCGGAATCCTCTTGTGAAATCAAGCGCCTTGCGGCATCGTAACGCTTCATGAAAGCAGGGGGAAGGAGGGCCATGGCCCGCAGGGCAGGCAAGCAGAAGGTTCCGGGAGTACTGCCGGATCTGGGGCTGATGTTTGAAAAGGCGCCAGATGCAATCCTGTTGGCGGATCCTTCGGAGGGGGTTATTCTGGATGCCAATTCTGCGGCGGCCCGCCTCCTGGGCGTGAGGCGCTCTGACATCCGCGGGAGGCACTACTCGTCCCTCCACCCGAAGGATCAGGTGGCGCAGGTTCGCGAGATCTTTGAGCGCCACGCAAGGCAGGGTGGCGGTCCGGATGAACTTGAACTGCTGCGAGCGGACGGGCGGCGTATACCCGTCGACATGAGTGCCAGCCTGATCGTGTATGAGGGGCGCAAGTTCCTGATCGGCGTCTTCCGGGATATTTCTCTTCGGCGCAGGCATGCGGAGATGATCCATGCAAGCGAGCAGCACTTCCGGCAACTGGCCGACAGCATCACGGATGTCTTCTTCGAGATGGACCGGCATTTACGGTACACCTATTGGAACAAGGCTTCGGAGGCGCTGACCGGTGTGGCCGCCAGGGATGCGATCGGTAAATCCCTTTTTGATGTCTTCCCCGATACGCCGGAGATCCGGAAGTCCGTGCGGATCTATCGCACTGTCCTGCGCACGCAGCGGCCGCAGCGGTTTGTAAGCGAGTATCACGGGCCCGACGTGCTTTTCCTGGATGTCAGCGTGTATCCTTCCGCCAACGGTCTGGCCGTGTTTGTGCGGGATATTACCAGTTCGCGGAAGATGGCACAGGCTCTTCAGGACAGTGAGGAACGATATCGCACCATGATCGCCAACGCCCCCGTGGTGGCCTTTACGCTCGACGGAGAAGGGGTGTTTGCACTGTCGGAGGGCAAGGGGCTGGCCAAGCTCGGGTTGAAAGCCGGGCAGGTAGTGGGATTATCAGCCCTGGAAGTCTACAAGGATTTTCCGATGATTGTACGCTCGGTCAAGGATGCCTTGGCCGGAAAGGTTGTCAGGATCGAGACTCCTATCAATGGCCGGTGGTTTGATGCCAGCTACACCCCTGTGAAGGATGCCCGGGGGCGCGTGGTGAAGGTGATAGGTCTTGCCACCGACATCACGGAAAGCAGGATTGCGCAGGAGGCGATTGCCTTTGAGCGGAATCTCTATATGGATCTGGTACACTCGCTTCCCGCAGGGGTCTACCGGCTGCGCGTGACCCGGCAGAAGCCCTGGGGTGAAAGGGAGTGGGTAGGGAAGGTCGAGACCCACTATCACCTTGAAATGGTAAGTGATCTTTTCTGTGATTATCTGGGAGTATCGCGTGAAAGACTCCAGGAAAATGCCGCCCTTGTCGTCGAAAGCCTGCATCCGGACGACCGGGATGACTTTGTCCGGAGGAATGTGGTAGCGTTGGAAACGTTGTGCCCCTTTGAATGGGAGGGGCGTGCCCTGAACCAGGGCAAGGTCCGCTGGGTCCGTTTCCTCTCCGTGGCCCGGTGTTTACCGGAAGGGGATGTCTATTGGACCGGTGTCTTGCAGGATGTGACGGAGCGCAAGCGGGCCGAGGAGGGGATCCGGAAATCCCGCGATGACCTCGAAATCAAGGTCCGGGAGCGCACGGCAAGACTGCGGCACCTGGCCGCCGAGTTGACGGGCGCGGAGCATCGGGAGAGACGGCGCATCGCCCATGTCCTTCACGAGGACCTCCAGCAGCGCCTCGTGGCGATGCAATACAAGGTCCTGGGTTTGAAGGAGCTTGCATTGAACCGGTCGGCGATCCGGATGGCGGATCGTGTCTTGCGGGAACTCACGGCAGCCATTGGGATTACGCGGAACCTGTCGGTGCGATTGGCGCCCCCGGTCCTTTATGAATTCGGCCTGAGGGCGGCCTTGGATTGGCTGGCGCGGGATGCGAAGGCGCAGTTTGGTGTATCGGTCCGGGTGATGGGTTTGCGGGCTTTCGATCTGCCCTCCGATGAGTGCAAGGCGTTCGCATTTGATTCTGTGCGGGAATTGCTGCTGAATGTGCGGAAGCATGCCGGAGTCAGTTCCGCGGTCATCCGGATCAAGGCCGCCGGGAAGGGCCGGATTGCGGTTGAGGTGCGGGATCAAGGCCGGGGTTGCGCGGGAATCCGGCGGAAGCTGTCGAATTTCGGGCTTTTCAGCATCCGGGAGCGGGCGCAATCCATGGGTGGGGATTTTGTGGTAACGAGTTCTTCCGGCAAGGGGACCTGCGCAACGTTGCTCCTGCCGGCGTCCTAGGCGGGCACCAGTCAACTCGGGGCTTCCCTTGCGATCCTGCTTTGCGGTACTTTCCCCTCATGTCATCGGGAAACACGATGTTGTCACGGTTCAGGCCGTTGATACCGGTCGGGATTTTTACCGCGGTGTATACGGGGATTGCGGGGGTGGTAACGACCCGCACCTCGAATGCGGAGTTCCTGCTGTACATCGGGGTGATGGTGATCATCTTTGCTTTTGTGGCCTGGCTGCATGCCCGTATTACGCTTTCCGCGGCGGCCTTGTGGTGCCTGAGCTTCTGGGGGCTGGCGCACATGGCCGGAGGGCTCCTGCCGGTCCCCTTGACTTGGCCCATAGAAGGCAACATGCGCGTGTTGTACAGCTGGTGGATCATCCCGCGATACCTGAAGTACGACCAGGTGATTCATGCCTACGGGTTTGGTGTGACGACCTGGGTTTGCTGGCAGGGGCTGGCATCGGCGGTACGTCCGATGGGAAACCTCCGGCCGCGGCTGGGCGTCCTGGTGTTGTGTATGGCGGCCGGCATGGGATTCGGGGCGACCAATGAGGTTGTGGAATTTATTGCGACGTTGACGGTCCCGGAGACGAATGTCGGGGGGTATGTGAATACCGGATGGGATCTGGTGTCCAACATGGCAGGTTGCACGATCGCGGCGGTTCTCATCCGTGTTTTCCGCCGGGGAGAGGTCACCGGGGAGGGTACAGAGGATGGAACTTGCGAAGATCACGTCGTTTCTGGACCGTGAACTGAATATAGCCGCGGTCCGGGACAGTTCCCATCACGGCCTTCAGGTGGAGAATTCTGGGCGTGTGCGGAAGATTTGTGTCGGGGTGGATGCGTCCCTGGAGTT
>CAIVSY010000099.1 GCA_903908715.1 uncultured bacterium | reverse complement strand
TCTCTCAAGGGCAGGACGGCTATCCTCATTGCCCACCGTCTTTCCACCATTTTGGCGTGTGACCGCATCCTCATGCTCCAGGAGGGCAAGGTTCTCGGGATTGCGCCGCATGAGGAGTTGCTTTCCACCTGCCCGGAATATGCCGAACTGGTGGCCAAGCAGGATATTACCCGCCGGGAGCGTCCGTAGTGTGCTTGACATGGCAGGATGGGGTTTGATACTGGGGCGCGCCTATGGTCAAGAACGGACAATTGATTCAGATGCTGGCGCCGGCCAAGATCAACCTCTTTTTGGAGGTGCTCGGCAAGCGGGCGGATGGATACCATGAGCTCCGGAGTCTTGTGGTGCCGATTTCTCTCGGGGACGAGATTACCTTCACGGCAGCGTCTGGCGTGGAAGTGTTCTGCAGCGCGGAGGGGTTGCCCGCCGGCAACGGGGCGCTGCTGCCGGCGGCTGCCGATAATCTGGCCAGCCGGGCGGCGCGGTTGCTGCAGGAGCACGTACGCTGTGCTGCGGGAGCCCGGATTGTCATCCGGAAGAACATTCCGATCGGCGGTGGGCTTGGGGGCGGGAGTGCGGATGCTGCGGCCGTTTTGACCGGGTTGAACCGCCTGTGGGGGGCCGGGTTATCCCTGGAGTCCTTGATGGAACTGGGGGCCCGGTTGGGTTCCGACATACCTGCAATGGTGGCCGGTCGGGCGGTTCTGATGGAGGGGAGGGGGGAGCGGGTGCGGCTGATTCCGTGCCGGTGGCCGGTTGGAACGAAGTGGTGGGTGGTTGTGGTCAATCCCGGATTCAGTGTCCCGACGGGGGATGTCTATTCCCGCTACAGAACAGGGTTGACTTCCTTTGCGGAAATCTCTAAGAATGCTGCTTTTGCGCTGGAGAAAGGCGACATAGACCTGGCATCCGCGTGCTTGCGAAACTCGCTTGAGGAGCCTGTTTTCAGGAAATATCCGCTCCTCGGCCTGTTGGCCGAAAGGTTGAAAGCCGCGGGGGCCTTGGGTGTATTGTTGTCTGGAAGTGGCGCGTCGTTGTTTGCCTTGGCCCGCACGGAAGAGCAGGCGAGGGCGGTGGAGGAGTGTGTGCGTTGCGGAACGGGGCCGTGGTTATGGACCCGGGTGGCGCAGGTGTTGCCCGATGGTGTAATCGGTAGCACACGGCCCTTTGGAGGCTAGAGTCTAGGTTCGAGTCCTAGTCGGGCAGCCATGATGGATGCGGGTTTGATGGAGTCGGAATCGATGAGGATTTTTACAGGATCAGCCAATCCCGAACTGGCACAGCGGATTGCCGATTATCTGGGCATTCCGCTGGGCAAAGCATTGATCAACCGTTTTCCGGACGGTGAAACGTGGGTCAAGATCCAGGAGAATGTCCGCGGCAAGGATGTGTTTGTGGTGCAGCCCACCTGTTCGCCGCCGAACGAGAACCTGATGGAACTGCTGATCATGATTGACGCTTTGCGGCGCGCTTCCGCGGCCAGGATTACGGCTGTTATGCCATTCTACGGGTATGCGCGGCAGGATCGAAAGGATCAGCCCCGGGTTCCGATCACGGCCAAGCTGGTGGCCAACCTGCTGGTGGCGGCCGGGACGAACCGGTTGCTGACCGTTGATCTTCACGCGCAGCAGCTGCAGGGCTTTTTTGATATCCCGGTGGATCATCTGTATGCGTCGCCTGTGATTGTCAAGTATCTGCGTGAAAAGGAATTGAAGAATCCTGTTGTGGTTTCGCCGGATACCGGCGGCCTCAAGATGGCGCATGCCTATAGTGAGATGCTCGGGGCGGGACTGGCGTTGGTGGCCAAGCAGCGCAAGGGGCCTTGCGATGTCGAGGCCCTGACGATGGTTGGGGATGTGCGGGGCTGCAACTGCGTGCTGGTGGACGACCTTTGCACGACGGCCGGGACCCTGACGACAGCGGCGGCCATCCTCAAGGCGAACGGCGCGGAAAGCATTTATGCGGCTGTTTCGCATGCGGTGTTGACGGAGATGGGGTTTGAGCGGTTGCAGAATTCCGAGATCCGGGAGTTGGTGGTGACCGACACGGTTCCATTGCGGAAGACCAACGACAAGGTGAAGGTGGCGGTGTTATCCGTTGCCGGTCTGCTGGGTGAGGCGATCCTGAGGATTCATGACAACCAGTCGGTATCCTCTTTGTTCAAGTTGTAGTAAAGGGAAGGATAGGAGCGTATGGCGAAGGAAATCAAGTTGTCGGTAAGCAAGCGGGTGGTCAAGGGGACGGCCGCGTCCCATGCGTTGCGGAAATCGGGATGGTTGCCTGCGGTGGTCTATGGAGAAAAGGGATCCCGTTCGATCCAGGTCAACCGGCATGCGTTTGATACTCTGTTGCAGCATCACACGGGGGAGAACCTGATTATCGACCTGGATGTTGAAGGGGAAGGCACGACCAAGGCCTTGTTGCGCGAAGTCCAGCACGAGGCGGTGATGGGCGGGGTCTTGCATGCGGATTTTGTTGAGATTTCCATGACCCGCAAGATGCGCGTAACGATCCCGATCAACCTCAAGGGCGAGCCGGTGGGTGTGTCCCAGCAGAGCGGTATTCTCGAACACGTGCTGCGTCATCTGGAAGTCGAGTGTTTGCCGGGTGATCTGGTGGATTCGATTGACGTGGATGTCTCCAGTCTGGGGCTCGGGCATACGCTGATGGTCCGGGACCTGGTCTTGGATTCGAAGCTCCATGTGCTCACGAGCGGCGATGTGGCCGTGGCCACGGTTGTGGCGCCGCGTGAGGAGAAGGTGGAGGAAGCGGCTCCGGGTGCGGAAGGTGCGGCGCCTGCGGAGCCCGAGGTCATCGGGAAGAAGAAGGAAGAAGGGGAAGCTGCGGAAGGCGAAGCCAAGAGCGAAGCCAAGCCGGAGAAGGAGAAGGGCAAGGAGAAGAAGTAACCGGCCCGTGAGGCCGATCGTGTGGCTGTTTGAAGTGTGGGCCCGGGGTTGTGCAAGTGAAAGTCATTGTCGGTCTTGGCAATCCGGGCGAAGAGTATGCGCGGACGCCGCATAACGTCGGGTTCATGGTGGTGGAGCGGTTGGCGGAAAGGCTTGGGGCGAAGTTCAAGTTGCAGTCCCGTTTCGAGGCGCGGGTGGCCGCGGCCGGGCATGAGGGATGCGAGCTTCTGCTGGTTGAGCCGCAGACCTACATGAACAGCAGCGGCCGGGCGGTTGCGGCGGTGCTGGCATACCGCAAGCTGGTGGCGGCGGACTTGCTGGTGGTGGTGGACGACGCGGATTTACCGCTGGGAAGCTTGAGGTTGAGGAAGAAAGGTGGCAGTGCGGGGCACAGGGGACTGGAATCGATTGCCGGTGTGCTTGGCGTGACGGAGTATGAGCGGTTGCGCGTGGGTATTGGACGGCAGGAGGATGGCGGCGACCTGGTGCGGCATGTGCTGACGGCGTTCAGCCGGAATGAGTGGGAGCAGGTGCGGGACATCGTGGAGAAGGCCGCAGATGCGGCCTTGTGTGTGGTCCGGGAGGGAATGGATGCGGCGATGAACCGCTTCAATACGCGGGGGCCGGTGAACGGCGGCGAGGAAACAGTGTCAGGAGGTAAGGCATGAATACATATGATGGGTTGTTTATTTTCGGCGAATCGGTGCGGGATGAGCGGGTTGGCGAGATGACCGGCTACGTGGTGGGTGAGATCGAGAAGTTGGGTGGAAAGATCCTGAACAAGCGTGAGATGGGGCAGCGTTCGTTTGCCCGTCCTCTGCAGAAGAAGGAAACTGGTTTCTACCTGGCGGTGACGTTTGCCATGGATGGGGACAAACTGGCGGCCCTGAACGCCCGTTACAAGCTGAATGACGATGTCTTCCGTTGCCAGATCGTGAAGCTGAGCGAGAAGCAGGCGGCGCAGCCGCCGCCCGTGAGCGCTCCGGCGGCCCGGATGGAACGCTCCGCGACAACCCCGGCATGATGGATTGGGATTTTCCATGGCAAGCCTCAACCGGGTGTTTTTGATCGGGAACCTGACGCGTGATCCGGAAGTGCGTTATCTCTCTTCCGGAAAGGCGGTTGGAGACCTGCGCTTGGCGGTGAGCCGTCGGTACAAGACGGCGACCGGCGAGGAGAGGGATGAGACCTGTTTTGTGAGCGTGGTGGTCTGGGGGCGGCAGGCGGAGACGTGCGGCCAGTATCTGGCAAAGGGATCGTCGCTGTTTGTCGAGGGGCGGCTGAACTACGAGGAATGGGAGAAGGACGGCCAGAAGAACAACCGGTTGCGTGTGGTGGCGGACCGGGTGCAGTTCATGGGCGCGCCGAAGCGGGCGGAATACAGTGATTCGGCTGATTCGGCCGCGGGTGTGCCAGCGAGGTCCGGGGCGCGGGAGGAAGCTCCCGCAGAACCGCCTCCGGATACGGGAAATGATGATAACCTGCCCTTTTAAGGAAGAGGAAACATGAAGCCAATGGCGAATACTCGAGAGAACACAATGATGGTGTCCAAGCGGCGTGTGCCGCAGGCGGAGCAGATCAAGTCCATTGATCCGCGCGACTACGAACTGTTGCGCAAGTTCGTTTCGGAGCAGGGCAAGATCCTGCCGGCGCGGCTGACGGGAGTGAATCCCCAGGTTCAGCGTTCGATTGCCCGGGCGATCCGGCGGGCGCGGACAATGGGATTGATGCGGTAATTCATGCCGGGGATGCCTGTCATGCCTTAAGGGTGTGGCTTGGGTTCCGCGCGGGCGCATGATTCATAATGGGAGGGATGAGCAATGGCGTTTGAAGTGATCTTGATGCAGGATGTGAAGGATCTTGGCTCCGAGGGCCAGGTGGTGCGTGTCAGTGAAGGGTATGCCAGGAATTTCCTGATTCCCAAGAAGATGGCGGCACCGGTGACCGATGCCACGCGGCGGCGGTTGGCGAAGTTGCAGCAGCAGCGCGAGGCCGAGCGCAAGGCAGCGGTGGAAAAGGCCCGGGAAATGGTTGCCCGGCTGCAGAAGGCTTCCTGCACGATTCCCATGAAGGTTGGAGAGGGCGAGAAGCTGTTCGGCTCTGTGACGCCCGCGGATATCGCCAAGGTGCTTGAATCCCAGGGGTTTGCCGTGGACAAGCATGCCGTGCTCCTGGATTCGCCGATCCGGGAGTTAGGCGTTTTTGATGTTCGGATCAAGCTTCTGCCGGAAGTCGAGGCCCTGATCAAGGTCTGGGTAGTGCAGGAATAGTCCCATGGCCAATGAAGCCCCTCTCTCGACGGCACCCGCCCGGATGGAGCGTGTGCCGCCGCACAGTGAGGAAGCCGAAAGGGGCGTACTGGGGGCCGTTCTGCTGGATGCCGAAAAGGTCATGGACCTGTGCATCGAGCGGCAACTGGTCCCCGAATCATTTTACGTCCCTGTACACCGGTCGATCTATGAGGTCATGCTGGTGATGTCGCGGGATGGCCGGCCGATTGACCTGCTGACCGTCAGCGAATGTCTCAAGGGTGGCGGGCTGCTGGAACGCATCGGCGGGCCGACCGCGTTGAACCGTCTCGTGGACGCGACCCCGACCGCGGCTCATGCGGAATACTACATCGACATTGTGCGGGATCGCTACCTGTTGCGCCGGGTGATTGGCGCGGCACGGGAAATCGAGAAGAACTGTTATCAGCCGGATACCGCTGGGGCAGCCGCCCTGACGTCCGCGGAACAGTCGTTCTTTGATATTACAGCCCACCAGCATGGACAGGTCCGCCCTTGGGAGGACTTGGTGCATGAGATCGTCCGGTTGCTTGATACGGAGCATCATGGGCTCATGGGGCTTGGCACGGGATACCGGGATATCGACCAGTGCATTGGCGGGTTGAAGCCTGCCAACTTGGTGATTCTGGCGGCACGGCCTTCCATGGGGAAGACATCGCTGGCGATGAATATTGTGGAGAATATCACGTTGGGGATCGGGGCGAACACGGATGGGCGCGGGAAGCCGGTTGGGATTTTCAGCCTGGAAATGTCCTGCGTGGATCTGGTCAAGCGGATGATTTGCAGCCGAGCGGAAGTATCGATGCAGCGCCTGACCGAGGGATACTTGAGCCGCACGAACCACAACAAGCTTATCCATGCCGCGGATGCTCTTGTGTCGGCGCCGATATTCCTCGACGATACGGCGGGACTTGAGATTGCGGAACTGAGGGCCCGAGCCAGGCGGATGAAGGTCAAACACGATATCCAGTTGATCGTGGTGGACTACCTGCAGTTGCTGAGGTCACTGGAATACAGCCGGCAGAGTCGGCAGGTGGAAATTTCGATGGTGTCGGCCGGTCTCAAGGCGATGGCCAAGGAACTGAACCTGCCGGTCCTGGTGCTCAGCCAGTTGAGCCGCGCCGCGGAGCAGCGCGACAAGACGGAGAAGCCGAAACTTTCTGATCTGAGGGATTCCGGTTCCATTGAACAGGACGCGGATATCGTGATGTTTCTGCAGCGGCCCTCCCGCATCGCCGGGCATCCCGATCATGACAATGAGACCCTCGCTCTTGTGGATGTGGCCAAGAACCGCAACGGTCCGACGGCGGATGATATCCGGCTGGAGTTCATGTCGGAGTATACGCGTTTCCGGGACTCCGCCCGTTCGGGCGTGGATGAGGCAAGGGTGCAGCCGACCTATATGCAGGAGGAGGAACCATGAGCAGGCGGATTATCGGACTGGTGTTGCTGGCTGGGTTGTCAGCCGTAGTGGTTCATGCGGAGGTGCTTCGGAAGGTTGCGGTACGTAACCTTGGCGCGGTCAACGTGGACCCGGCGATGGTGATGGCTTATGTGACGGCCCGGGAGGGGGCGGAATTTGATCGCGGAGCGGTTGCCATCGACGTTCGGAATCTTCTGGCTTCCGGGCGGTTCTCGGATGTCAAGGCCGAGGTGGAAACCGTCCAGGGCGGGATTGCGCTGACGTATGCGGTGAAGATGAAGTACAAGCTGACGCGGCCGGTCAAGGTTGTCGGGGCGGAAGAGATGGGGGAAAAGAGAGTGGTGGAAATTCTCCGCCTCAATCCGGGCGATTTTGTTGATTCGCCGACGGTGGCGGGCCGGATGGTGGGTCTCCGGGAAGAGTATAGGAAACGGTTGTTTGCCTTCGCGACCGTGAACTGGTCGCTGGATGTGACCGATGAGAAGGCGGGCTTGGCGACATTGGCGGTTGAGGTGCGCGAGGGGGACCGGCGCAGTGTGCGTAGTTTCCAGTTCCCGGGCCGCAAGGTTGTGGAGTACGGGGCCCTGCGGGAGGCGATGAATGTCCCCGCGTGGTACAATCCCCTCGGATGGTTCCGCAGGACGCCCTATGACCTTGACGAGGTGCGTGCCGGCTGTGAGCGGATTCGCACGGTCTACAAAGACCGCGGGTACCTGGATGTGCAGATTGGCGAGCCCAAGGTGCAGGAAATTTCTGCCGGAAAATTCGAACTGACCATCCCCATACAGGAAGGGGCTTGTTACCGGGTTCTGCGTCTGTCCGTCAGCGGTTCAGCGCTGTTTCCGGAGTCGGAACTGCTCAAGGGGTGCGGTCTCCAGGCAGGGGACGTGGCTTCAGCGGTGCAGATCAACAAGGCGGCCGAGCATATCCGGGATTATTTTGAGAGCCGCGGCCGGATGGGAACATTGGTCGCACCCCGGTTGGACCTCAAGGAGAAGGTGGGGGATGTCGAGGTCCGGTTTGCAGTCAGCGAGGGGCCGCTGACGAGTATCCGCAATGTCCTGATCCGAGGGAACAGTTCAACGAAGGACAAGGTCATCCGTCGTGAGCTGCTGGTTTATCCCGGGGAACAGTATGATGGCGTCCGGGTACGGCGGAGCGAGAGTCGTCTGCGGAACCTGAACTATTTCGAGAATGTGGCGGCGACCACGGAATCGACCCCGGATCCGGAACGGTGTGACCTTGTCTTTTCCGTCGAGGAGAAACCTACCGGTCAGTTCATGGCGGGCGCCGGTTTCTCGAGCATCGACAAGCTGGTGGGGTACGCTGAAATCAGTCAGGGGAATTTCGACTTGGGGAATTGGCCGCCTGTTGGGGGCGGGCAGAAGGCCAAGTTCCGGGCCGAGGCTGGATCCACCCGTGAGGATTATACCCTCTCCTTTGTTGAGCCCTGGTTCCTGGACCGGAGGCTTTCCTTGAGCCTGGACCTGTACAGCCAACGGCATAACAACCGGGACTACGACGTGCAGAGGCAGGGCGTGGCTGTGGGGCTGGGGGTTCCGCTTGCAGGTCCGAATCGGCTGGACTTCAAGTACCGGCTGGAGAATGTCGAAATCAAGAACGTGGACGACACCAATGAATACGTTGTGGTCAACAACGGCGAGAACGAATCCTTCTATTTCTCCGAGCCCAGCCGTGTGGCCAGTTCTCTGAGTACCACATGGACAAGGGATACCCGTGACAATTTCTTCCTGCCGACGCGTGGCACCAGAACCTATGCGTCCGGCACCCTCATGGGCGGGCCGTTCGGGTTTGATACGGACCTGTACAGTATTGAATGCGGCAGTTCGGTGCATTTCCCGCTCTGGTGGGGGCATGTGTTGAGCATCAAGGGGCGAGCGGAGGTTGTGGATATGTACGGGGACGGGAGCGAAGACCAGGTGCCCCTGTCCGAGCGTTTGTTTGCCGGTGGCGGGCGCACCGTGCGCGGTTTCCGGTACCGTTGGGTTGGTCCCAAGGCCGAGCGGGCGGATGGAAGTGACGAGATCCGGCCTTGCGGAGGGCAGACCCTGATGCTGGCCAGCGCGGAATATTCGATGCCTCTGGGGATTCCCAAGTTCCGGATGGCGGGTTTCTACGATATCGGCAGTGTGGCGTATGATCCCTATGACTTTGATTTCGGCAACCTGGCGGCGGGTGCCGGTCTCGGTTTGCGGTTGGATATTCCCGGGTTCCCGATTCGATTTGACTATGCGTGGCCCGTCATGAAGGATGATCCGCGCTCGAAAACGGAAAGTTTCAGTTTCTGGATCGGGTACGGGTTCTGAAAAGGTTGCCGGGGTCCGGCGTGGAGGTATACATGAAGAGGAAGTGGGCGGGGTGGCTGGTGGTTTCGGTCTGGTTAAGCGGTGTCGCGTTTGCGGGGGAAACCCGCATTGCGGTTGTGAACGGAACCCGTGTCCTGAAGGAGTACTACAAGACGGAGATGGCGGATACGCATATCCAGCAGCAACTGGATGATTTTGCCGCGGAACGGGACAAGTTGCTGGCGGAACATCGCAAGATCAAGCAGGATTTCGAGGCATTGCGGGCAGAAACAGAGAACAAGGCGCTGACCGAGGAGGCGCGCGACAAGAAGCGGGAGCAGGCAGAGGATAAGCTGGCCCAGGTGATCGAATACGAGAACACGATCCGGGACAAGGCGGCATCCCGGAAAAAGCAGATTGAGAGCGAGGGCCGCAAGATTCACGCCGAGTTGGCGAAGGCGGTAAAGGCGGCGGTTCAGGCCTGCGCCGCGAAAGGGGGGTATACGCTGGTGCTGGAGTCGGGTGGGCTTCTGGCTAACGGGTTGGAGCCTGTGTTGTACTCGGAAACAGGGGCGGATATCACGGAGGATGTGATCCGGATCCTGAATGCGGGCCGGCCGGCAGGCAAGGAGTGATTGAGATGGCAATGACGATTCAGGAATTGGCTGGCCGGCTGGGCGGGCGAGTCGTGGGGGATGCCTCCCGGGAAATTCAGGGGGTGGCAGCGCTGGATCAGGCGGGCGAGGGTGATGCAAGTTTCCTCAGCAATTCGCGCTATTCCGCCCTGATGAAGGAAACGAGGGCGGCGGCTGTAATCGTCAATGAAACGTGGCAGGGGGAAACCAGCGCCGTACTCATCCGGGTGAAGAATGCGGATGCGGCGTTTGCCCAGGCGGCGGTCTGGCTGGCGCGTCCGGCGGTCCAGTTCCGGCCGGGGATTCACTCCACGGCTGTGATTGGGGAAGACGTGGAACTGGGGCGGGACGTGTGCATCGGGCCCTATTGTGTTGTGGAAGCGGGGGCCCGGATTGGTGATCGCACGGTGCTGGTGGCGAACTGCTACATCGGGCACCAGTGCGAGGTGGGGGCGGATTGCCGTTTCTATCCCCTGTCCAGCCTGCGGGAGTATACCCGTGTGGGGTCTCGGGTGATCCTGCACAACGGGGCGGTGATCGGAAGTGACGGCTTCGGGTATGTGAAAGAGGGGGGGCACTGGAAGAAGATTCCGCAGGTGGGTATTGTGGTCCTCGGCGATGATGTGGAAATTGGCGCCAACACGACCGTGGATAGGGCGAGGTTCGGGGTGACGCGCATTGCCGACGGCGTCAAGATCGACAACCTGGTGCAAGTTGCGCATAACGTGACGATAGGTGAAGACACGGCGATTGCCGCCCAAGTCGGCATCGCGGGAAGTTCGCATGTGGGAGCGCGGGTTCAGCTTGGGGGACAGGCGGGTGTTTCCGGCCATCTCAAGGTGGGGAACGACTCGGTGGTGGGAGGTCAGGCTGGTGTACTCAAGGATGTACCGCCGGCTTCGTTTGTTTCCGGGTATCCGGCCATGCCGCATGATGAGGCGCGCAAGGCCCATGCGCATATGATGCGGCTGCCGGAGCTCAAGCAGCGCGTGGCCGAGATGGAAAAGCGGCTGAAGGCCGTGGAGGAGAGGTTGTGAAGGTCTTTGTGACAGGCGGTGCCGGCTATATCGGCAGTGTGACCACGGAACTGCTGCTCGACAAAGGGCATGAAGTGGTAGTCTTTGACAGCCTCGAGCGCGGGCACCGGGAGGCTGTGGACAAGCGCGCACGCCTTGTGATCGGCGAACTGAGGGATGCCGCCCAGGTCCAGAAGGCGATGCTGGACGCACGGCCGGACGCGGTGATGCATTTTGCCGCCTATGCGCTTGTGGGTGAATCGATGCAGGATCCAGGCCTCTACTTTTCCAATAATGTGACGGGCGGGGTGAACCTTGTTTCGGCGATGGTCAAGTCCGGCGTGCCGAAGATCGTGTTCTCCTCGACTTGCGCCACGTACGGGTATCCCGAACGGATTCCCATCACGGAGGAAACGCCGCAGAATCCGGTGAATCCCTATGGGGAGTCCAAGCGGATGTACGAGAAGATCCTGGCCTGGTACCAGCAGATTCACGGCATCCGCCCGGTTTTCCTGCGCTATTTCAATGCGGCTGGCGCCACGCTCCGGTTCGGCGAGGATCATGAACCCGAGACCCATTTGATTCCGAATGTCCTGAAGGTGGCGCTTGGGCAGGCTGCCAGTGTGAAGATTTTCGGGACGGACTACAACACGCCGGACGGGACGTGCATCCGGGACTACATCCATATTCTTGATCTGGCGGGTGCGCACATCCGTGCGTTGAGCGGGGGTCATACCGGTCCGTTCAACCTCGGGACGGGAACAGGTTTTTCCGTCCGTGAGGTTGTCGATGTAGTCCGGAAGGTCACGGGGCATACGATCCCCGAGACGGTTGCGGCGCGTCGGCCGGGAGACCCCGACCGGTTGGTCGCGGCCGCGGAACGGGCCCGGACGGTTCTCGGCTGGAATCCGGAACATTCCAATTTGGAGTCGATAGTGGAAAGTGCATGGGCCTGGCACCAGGCGCATCCGCACGGATACAGGAAGACGGCTTGAAGGCCGGAGAAAGGCATAGAACGATCATGAGCAAGACAAGCAAGAGCAGTGAAACTACCGGCGCTTCATCCGCGCTGAACGCGGTGTTGTCCCAGATCCAGAAGGAGTTCGGCGAAGGTTCGATCATGCGCCTGGGCGAATCGGACGTGAAGAAAGAGATCGCAGCGGTATCGACGGGCGCCTTCTCGCTCGACATGGCCCTGGGGATTGGCGGACTGCCGCGGGGACGGGTGGTTGAAATCTATGGCCCCGAGAGCTCGGGGAAGACCACCCTGACGCTCCACGTGATCGCGAACGCGCAGAAGAATGGCGGGCTCGCAGCGTTCATTGACACGGAACACGCGATGGATCCGGCATACGCCAAGAAGATCGGGGTCAATCTGGACGACCTTCTGGTGTCGCAGCCGACCTCCGGCGAAGAGGCGCTCAGCATTACCGAGGCGCTGGTTCGCAGTAACGCGCTGGATGTGATCGTGGTTGACTCGGTGGCGGCATTGGCGCCCAGGGCGGAACTGGACGGTGAGATGGGGGATGCCCACGTGGGGCTGCAGGCCCGACTGATGTCGCAGGCGCTGCGGAAATTGACGGCGGCGATATCGACATCCAAGACCTTGTGCATCTTCACGAACCAGATCCGTGAGAAGATTGGCGTGATGTTCGGTAATCCGGAAACGACGCCCGGCGGGCGCGCGTTGAAGTTTTACGCCTCTGTGCGTCTGGAGATCCGGCGTGTGACCACGATCAAGGATCCGGCCGGCAAGGTTATCGGCAACCGCACAAGGGTCAAGGTTGTCAAGAACAAGGTCTCGCCGCCATTCACGGAAGCGGAATTCGACATCCTGTTCGCCAGGGGCATCTGGTGGTCGGGGTCGGTACTCGATGCGGCGATTGAGCACGGGCTGGTTGAGAAGCGTGGCTCGTGGCTTTCGTTCGATGGTAACCAACTCGGGCAGGGCCGGGAAGCGGCGGCCGAGCAGTTAGGCAAGGATCCCGAGATGGAAAAGCTCCTTGTTGCCAGGCTTCGCGAAAAGATCGGAATGGCCGCCAAGTAACTCCGGCGTGGACTGTCCGTCCGGTTTGGAGGGAAGTTCACGGGAGGCTTGGAGGGTGGATCGTTCAGGTGGCGCGGAGATGTGTTGATTCCCTGACAATATTCCATGCCTGCATATCGGCTGGGACATGGCGTTCCCGGTTTCCGGCTGAAGATGATGTCAGGCGGCAGGTTCCGGCCAGTGCGCCTCGGCGGTAATGGATATTCCGCCTCGGGGATTAAAGGTTCCCCTTACCGTGATTTCCCGTGGGCGGATCGCCTTGATGATGTCATCCATCACCCGGTTGACCACCTCCTCGTGGAACGTGTTGTGGTTCCGGAAAGAGAATAAATACAGCTTCAGGGCCTTGCTTTCCAGGCAGAGCTTGTCGGGGACATAGTCAATCGAGATGTGGCCGAAATCCGGCTGGTCTGTGATGGGGCACCGGCTGGTGAATTCCGGGCAATCAAAGCGGACGTGGTACTTTCGGTGAGCGTAACGGTTCGGGAAGGCTTCCAGTCTGGCCTTGTCGGGCGAGTCCGGGTAGCGGGTCGCGTTGTGGCCGAGCAAGGTCAGCCCCTTCAGTTTGCGCCTGGTCATGGCATTCTCCTTCCGCGACGGGCGGCGGATCCGGGTCACGAAGTATTGGACAGGGTTCGTGGCGCTCCAGAGGGCCGCCGGTCGTCACTTTTCCGTCATTATCCAGATTCCATCCCACTTGTCCACCGGGTGATTCGCAAATTCCCGGCAACGGCGCGAATAGGCGGCGGCGACGGGATCGTCCGGGGCCAGGCTTTCGAACGCATGGAGCGCTTCGGGTAGTTTGCCGGCATAGTAAGCGGCAAGTCCATTGGCAAAGACGGACAGGCGGGCTGAATCCGGTTGACTGACAGTGGAAGGAATCGGTTCGAAAACACGGACAGGTTCCTTGCGTCCGACGACCTGGACACGGCCGATTTCGCGGGTGGTGACTGCGCTGGACAATTGTGCGCGGGTATTCTCCGAGATCAGGATTGAGGTTCCGAATTGCTTATTGATGCCCTCCAGCCGGGAGGCCAGATTTCCGGCATCCCCGAGGAAGGTGTAGTTGAATCGCTGGCGGGAACCCATGTTGCCGACAACCACGGGGCCGCTGTTGATGCCGATGCGCTGAACCAGATCACTGCCGATCCGTTTCCGGAACGAGGGATTCAACTCTGCCAGACGGGTCTGGCAATCCATGGCGGCCCGAACCGCGCGGGTGGCATGGTCCGGCTGGGCAAGGGGGGCGTTCCAGAAGGCGATAATCGCATCCCCTTCATACTTGTCCACGGTGCCGCCATGGGCATAGATGACGTCGGTCATGGCGGTCAGGTAGTCATTGAGCAGTGCGGTCAGCTGTTCCGGGGTCAAACGTTCTGAGAGGCTGGTGAATCCCTTTACATCCGAGAAGAAGAGGGACAGTTCCCGGGTTTCCCCGCCGAGCGCAAGCCGTTCCGGGTGCTGGACCAATTCCTCGATAACTACGGGGGAGAGGTACTGTTTGAAGGCTCCCTTGATGAACCGTTTCTGCCGGCCCTCGGTGGCATAGTTCACGGCCAGTGTGGCGACAAACGCCGGGGTGAACGCGGCGTATTGAACGACGATGGGGAGCCACCATCCGCGGGTGTATGCCAGCACGCTGAGCAGGGTCGGAATGGGCAGCAGGACGAGCCCGGCGATCGCGGCCTGCCAGGCGGTGCGCGAGAGCCGGACGGCGATCGAACCCGCGATTGCCAGCAGCAGGACCAGTCCGAAGGTAAGGGGCAGGGGGGACTCGCGCATGAATGTGGAGGCAAGAAGGTTGTCGAGGAACGTGGCATGCAATTCCACGCCCGGGTAGACGGCCGCGACGGGAGAGGAGCGCAGGTCGAACAGGCCGGGTGCTGTGAAGCCGAGAAAGACATAAGTATGGGTGAAGAAAGAGGGGGATATGAGGGGCGGATTGCCCTCCCGCATGCGCAGTTCGGATTCAATCACCGCGGCGATATTGACCGTCTTGTGTGTCTGGGATGGCCCGCGGAACTTCAGGATCGCATTCCCGTGCCGGTCCAGTGGCAGGGGCGTGGTGTTGGGGCCGAGGGAGAAGGTGGTTGGGGTAATGCGGATGACGGACCCCGTTGCCGCGGCCAGGTATGCGCCAAGACCGAGGCAGGGGACCGGCTGCCCCGCGAACAGGCTGAAGGGTTTCATTCGCCTGTAAATCCCGTCGTCGTCGGGATTGCCGAAGACCGTGGCCAGCAGGGTGGCATTCGTGGCCATTTCCGTGACGGGAAAGACAGCCCGTGGCAACGTGAAGACCGACAGGTCCGGGTTCCCGGCGGGTTGCAGGGCCATGGCCGGGGTTGGGACCTGCGCCGGCCAGTTTGTTTCCCCGCCGCTTGTTCCGGAGACAAACAGGGCGCCAACGAAACCGCGGGAAGAACCCACGGAACTTCCGAACACCTCGTCATCCTCCACGCCCCAGGCGGAAGGTTCACTGAAGATCACATCGAAAGCCACGGCTTTCGTGCCTGCGCGGCGGCAGAAATCGAGGACAGCAGAGTAGACCTGCCTTGGCCAAGGCCAGGACCAGCCCCGTTCCTTGCCCCAGTCAAGGCTCGACTGGTCCAGGAAGATCAAGCGGATCTGTTCGGTTGAAGCGGAGGGATTGGCCAGGGTTGCGGCGCGCCAGTCCCAGGTCTTGCCCTCCCACTTTTCCAGAAGGCCCGTGACGAGGCATACCCAAGACAGCGCGGCCGCCATACAGCCGATCAGAATCGCCTGGGATATGCGTGACATACAGTGGGGGTCAGAGACCGCTGATCGCCTTCTGGAAGCGTTTGCGCAGGACTTCAGGCTGGGCGGCTACCTGTGTCTCGGAAGCCAGGAGTTTCCGGAGTTCCGCAATGCGGACCTTTGGGTCCGGATGTGTTTTTGCGAAGTCCAGTCCGCCCGGTTTGAGGTTCTTTTCCATTTCCGCCAGCATATCGGTGAGACCGGTTGGATTATAGCCGGCGCGTCGCAGGGTTGCGACGGCTGTCTTGTCCGCCTGGAGTTCCAACTGACGGGCGTAGCCGCTGTTCACCAATTTGCCGGTGATATCCGAGATCGAATCCTCGAAGGTTTTCGTCAGGTCGGCCAGTTCCTTGCCGCCGAGGTTCTTCGCGGTTTCGGCGCCGAGGATTGTGGCGGCAGCGGTCAGGCGGCTCTTGCTGATGGCCTGCAGGCCGTGATTCAAGCCGACGTGGGCCACCTCGTGCGCCAGGACGGCGGCAAGGGCGTGTTCGTCGCGGCAGCATTTCAGCATGCCTCGTGAGACCAGGATCAGGCCGCCGGGTGCCGCGAAGGCGTTGATTTCCTCGGAATCCATGACGAGGAAGTGATACCCGCCGAAGGTTTCCGGGCGGTCCGAACAGAGCGCCAGATACTGGCCAATGGTGTTCAGGTACTCGGTCAGGGCGCTATTGTCCATCGGCTTGTACTGGGAGAGGATCGTGGCGGCAACGGTCCGCCCGATGTAGTATTCCTGCTCCGGTGTAATGGATTCGAAGACCTTGCCGACCGCCCCGGCCGACCGGTTGATGGAATCGGCTTGTTCGGTGGTGATGGCGCCTGTGGCGACGCCCACGGCGGTACCGGCCTCGGTGATTGCATCCAGGGTTTTGCAACTGGTGCAGAGCAGGCAGGGGAGGGTGATCAGGAGGATCAGTAGTGTCTTCACCGTGCACCTCCCTGGGTGCTGGTCAGGCTGCCCTCATCGGCGAATGCCTTGATACGGTTTGGTGCGATCACGATTTTTTCCATGCGATCAACCCATTTGAAGTCGATGTCCTTGTGGTTGTCCTTGAACTGTTTCTCGACATCGGCGTTGAACCCTTTGCCTGCGAGGGCCATTTCGCCGCTCGAGGCTGTGGCTTCGGCTGCTGTGCCTGACTGCAGGACGATGTTCCTGGTGGTCAGCGCCGAATTATGAACCCATCCGGCTGCATTGCCCGCGCTGACTTTCGTCCACGGTCCATCCTGTCCGTCCACTGTGACCTTGTCGCCATAGGCGAGGGACGAGACGACTCTACCGAGGAAGTTTGGTGTGTCGCGGATTTCCGCCTTTCGGACCTGCACACTCATGGTCTTGGCGGCTGCCAGGGCCACGACAGCTGTGAGGCATAGGAAGGCACCGAGGGGGAGCAGACGTTTTACGGACATGACACGATCTCCTTTCCGATTCGCAGATTACACCACAGGCACGAAAAACGGAACAAAGGAATTCCGGTTGGCGATGGTTAAAAACCCGGGTTGCATGTTTGGAGTTATAGGACTATCATCGCGCGAGAGAAGGAGGGTTGCAGTTGTGAACCAGGTTCGGCAGGTGGAAGACAGCTTGAGGGAATGTTCACGGACCGTGGATGCTCTTCTTTCCCAGGCGGGCCGGATTGACGAGATCGGGACGGCGCTGGTTGCGGCGCTGCGTTCCGGGAACAAGATCATGACCGCAGGCAATGGGGGCAGTGCGGCGGAGGCCCTGCACATGGCCGAGGAACTGGTCGGGCGTTTCAAGGGGAACCGGATTGCGCTGCCGGGGATAGCCTTGGTTGCCGATCCCACCGCTTTGACTTGCATCGGCAACGATTACGGCTTTGATGAGATCTTCAGCCGTCAGGTGGAAGGCATTGGGAAGGCGGGGGATGTGCTGGTACTCTTCAGTACCAGCGGTTCGGGGGCGAATCTTTCCCGTGCGCTGGAGGCCGCGAATGCCCGCGGGGTCCGGACATTGTGTCTTCTGGGCAAGGGGGGCGGGCGGCTTGCGGGTAAGGGAACCTGGGAAGTCATTGTTCCGGGTTCTGAGACTGCGCGCATCCAGGAGGCGCATCAGGTTCTGCTGCATATTTTCCTTGAGATCATCGAGCGGGCGTTTGCGTAACATTTTCCCAAAGCCTTGGTTCAGTATCGCTGAAGGGAGGCGCGGCGTGAGGGCATGGAACCTTGTTCCTTTGTTCATGGCCGGGGTGGTGGCGGTGTCGGGTTGCGGCTCGCGCCGGGAGTCTGCACAACCATTGCCGGGAATTCCCGTCACCCTCGGTCTCGGCATGGAGGCGGATAGTGGCCTTGCGTTCCTTGCCGAGCAGAAGAATCTTTTCAAGGCCGCCAATCTTGCGGTCGCGGTCTCCAATTATCCCAGTGGTAAACTGGCCCTGGGAGCCCTGCTGAGGGGGGAGGTGGAGATGGCTACAGCCGCCCAGACTCCGATTGTGACAGAGAGCTTCTCCCGCAGGGACCTTCGGATTCTGGCGGTGCTGGGGTCTTCGGACAATCTCATGAAGATTGTCGCGCGGAAGGATGCGGGGATTCGGGGGCCGGGTGATTTGTACGGCCG
The DNA here is from genome assembly GCA_903908715.1 of uncultured bacterium. Lineage (GTDB taxonomy): Bacteria > Verrucomicrobiota > Kiritimatiellia > CAIKKV01 > CAITUY01 > CAIVSY01. Next base: position 31,140 of record CAIVSY010000099.1, on the reverse strand, counting down.
CCGGATTGCCACCCAGTCGATGTCTTTTATGCATTTCTTCCTGGGACTCTATCTGCTCAAGAACGGGATCCAGCCCGGGGATGCGGAACTCGTCTTCGGTCAGCCGGACGAACTTCCCGCGATGCTGGAGCGGGGGGACGTGCAAGCGGCTGTACTGCGCGAGCCGCTGACAACACGAGCGGTGAGCCGTTTGGGGGATTCGGCTGTTGTCCTGCAGGATCCTGGTTTGTGTGTCCGGTACTACTGCCTTGTCACGACAGACCGTGTCTTGCGGGAAAAACCGCGTATGGTGGAAGGTGTTTTACGGGCTCTCCTGGAGGCTGCGGAAGTGGCGAGGAGGAAGCCTGAATCCCTGGAAGGGGTGATTGCGGAACGGCTTCAACTCAATGACGCCTCGGTGCAGCGCATGCGACGGGAAATTGATTTTCGGGTTACCCTGCCGCAGTCCCTGCTGGTCAGTCTGGAGGATGAAGCCCGGTGGGTTGTCTTTATGAACGGGCATGCCGAAGAGATCCCAAACTATCTCCACTATCTTGAGCCAGGGCCTTTGGCCGGGTTGCAGCCGGAGGCGGTGAGCGTCATCCATTGAATACGCGTTATTCCGTGATGCGGGAATACAGGTCCTGAAGGAGGAGCCAGTCATGCGAATACGGATCAAGCTGTACATCCTGTCGATTTTTTCCGTCCTTCTGCTGTTACTGGTTGCTGCAACCATCTGGAAAACGACACAAGACATGGACAGGGCGACGCAAGAGGAAAGCCGGTCCCAGGAGATTATACGCCAGTTGGTAGATCTGGGAGGCTTGACGGGCGACTATCTTCTCCATGAGAGCCAGCGTGCGCAGATGCAGTGGGAGCGCAAGCATGGGGTGCTGATGCATCTTGTCGGAAGCGCGGCTGTCATCCATCCGGAGGATCGGGAGATCCTTGACGGGATTCGCGGTAATGCCAGGGGGATGGCCGTTGCCTTTCTGGGATTGACCGGGCTTCGCGGGGTCGGGGTCGGGAATGGCGACGAAGTATCGCTGGCTCTCAAGCAGCGCTACATGGGGCAGTTGGACACGCGGACGAAGGCCATCGTCGCTGATGCGGGCCTGTTGTCGGCCCGCAGTTCCGGGCGGGTGGCGGCGGCGCGCCGGAGGGCGGGCCTGATTACAACTGCAGCCATTGCCCTGCTGGCGGGGTTCATGGTGATTGTATGCATCCTGTTTGATCGCGGGGTGGTGCTTCCCCTGAGGCGGCTACAATCCGCGACCGCGACCATCGGGGCGGGCCATCTGGATTACAAGGTGGATACGGGCGTCGAGGATGAGGTCGGGGGATTGTCCCGGGCATTTGATGAGATGACCGGACGGCTCAAGGAGGTGACGGTATCCCGTGACGAACTTGCCCGGGAGGTGGAAGTGCGTAAGCGCGCGGAGGAGGAAGCCCGTCTGGCGAAGGCGTATGCCGAGAATGCGAGCACGGCCAAGAGCCGTTTCCTGACCAACATGAGCCATGAACTCCGAACCCCGCTGAATTCCGTGATTGGTTTTGCCAGCCTTCTCCTGAAGAACAAGGAAGATCATCTGGATGATACGGAGCAAATGTATCTGCAGCGGATCCTGGCCAATGGCAAGCATTTGCTGTTCCTTATCAACCAGGTGCTGGACCTTGCCAAGATCGAGGCGTGCAAGGTGTATGCCGAATGGCGGCTGGTGGAACTGCGTCCGCTGATCGAGGCTGTAGTGGGGCAGTTGGACGGGCAGGCCCGGGAAAAGGGTATTTCTGTCGTATCGGAAGTTCCCCCGGGTGCGTGGCCGTTGGCGACTGATCCTGGCAAGGTGACGCAAGTCCTGGTGAACCTGGTTGGAAACGCGATCAAGTTCACGGAAAAGGGGCAGGTTACGGTTTCGCTCGTTCCGGTCAAGGACGGCAGTCGTGCCGGCGCGATCGAGGTGCGCGATACGGGAATCGGTATCCAGCCGGACCGGCATGAAATCATTTTTGAGGCATTCCAGCAGGCCGAGGATGGGACATCCCGGAAGTATGGCGGGACCGGTTTGGGGTTGGCCATTTCGCGCGCCTTGTGTGACGTGCTGGGATACCGGATTGAAGTCGAAAGTGAGCCGGGACAAGGTTCGACCTTCCGCGTGGTTATTCCAGAGGAGGCGGTTCACCATCCAGGAGGGGGCGAAACGGGTACCTCGGAGCGTGAGGTTTCACTGGTGCCGAAAGAGCGTCGGGGCGTGCCCATGGTGCTGGTGATTGACGATGATCCCGATGGCCGGGTGCTGATCGGCCAGGTTGTAGAGAGCGCCGGCTACAGGGTTGTCACGGTCAGTTCCGGGCAGGATGGTTTGCGCATGGCGCGGGAATGCCATCCCGATGTGATTACGCTGGACCTGCTGATGCCCGAGATGGACGGTTGGATGGTTCTGCGCCAGTTGAAGAGTGATCCCGCCTTGCGTGACATTCCCGTGGTTGTGGTCAGTATTGTGGCGCAGGAACAGAAGGGGGCGGTGCTAGGGGCGGTGGATGTCCTGCAGAAACCCGTTTCCCGTGAGGCTTTACTGGCAGTCCTGGCCCGGATTGTCAGGGCGTCCGCCGGACAGATTCTCGTGGTGGATGACAATGAGGATGACCGGCGGTTGCTGGCGGAAAGTCTGAGGGACAGCCGTTTTTCCGTGCGGATTGCGAGCAGTGCTCGGGAGGCGCTGCGGATGATCGAGTTGTCGCCTCCGGATGCGGTGGTTGTGGACCTGGTCATGCCCGAAGTGGATGGCTACACGATGATTCATCTTCTGCGCAGGAACCCCCATTTCCGGGATCTTCCGGTTGTTGTGGTGACGGGGCGGGAGATCAGCCTGGAGGAGCGGCGGATGATACAACTGCAGGCGTGTGCCGTGCTGGCCAAAACAGGAGACATTGAGCGTGAGTTGCCCGATGTTCTGGGGATGGCCCTGAATCCGGCTGTGAAAGCGCCGTTCCATTCTTGAACCAGCCGTGTTCTGCGATATGATCTTGTCGCATAGACATTCCGGCTTGTTCCGGGGGAAGGAGAGTTCATATGAGTCTGGTCAAGGAGTTCAAGGAATTTGCCATGCGCGGGAACGTGATCGACATGGCGGTGGGTATAATCATCGGTGGCGCTTTCGGGAAGATTGTTTCTTCCCTGGTTTCGGATGTTCTCATGCCGCCCATCGGGAAGCTCACGGGCGGGGTGGATTTTTCCAATTTATACGCGGTGATCGGCGATGGCCGATACGAGTCACTGGCAAAGGCCAAGGAAGCGGGTGCGGTAACCATCAACTACGGATTGTTCCTCAACACGGTGATAGACTTCCTTATCATTGCCTTTGCCGTTTTCCTGCTGATCAAGGGAGTCAACGCGATGAAGAGGCGGGAAGCGGCCAAGGTGGTGGCTCCAGCAGAGCCGCCGGCCGATATACGGCTCCTCGCGGAAATCCGGGACTTGTTGAAAAAGGGTTGAGGCCGGCCACGGTCAGGGTCGGGTGATGGCGGGGAGTGATTTCCGTCACGAAAGGTTCTCATGAAGGGGTTTTCGGGTCGGGTCTATGATGTGGTGGGGCGGATTCCCTGCGGGTGCGTTGCCACGTATGCGGCGGTAGCCCGGGCTGCCGGGGTTCCGGGATCCGCCAGAGCGGTCGGGCAGGTGTTGCGGCGGAACCCTTTTGCGCCGCAGGTGCCATGCCATCGGGTGATTGCTTCTGACCTGCGGGTGGGCGGCTTTCAGGGTGAGACAGGAGGGTGCGCAATCCGGCGCAAGCTTAGTCTTCTGGAATCGGAAGGGGTTTGCTTTTCTGGTGGGGTACTGGAGGATCCGGCGCGGGTGTATGGCTTCACGGAACGGATTCCCGGCCAGGGCGCCAGGAGGGAACGATGAAGCCGAGTGTGCTGGACACGGCGAGATACCTGCAAATGGACCGTCAGAATGTTTGGCATCCCTATACGAAGCAGTCCGCCCTGGATGCCGGTTCTTTGCCGCTGATTACCCGCGGCGAGGGTGTGTATCTGTACGACAGCGAGGGACGGAGATACCTGGATGCCATTTCCTCCTGGTGGGCGTGCAATCTCGGGCATGGACATCCGCGGATCGTCGAGGCCATCGTCCGGCAAGCGCGTGAACTGCAGCATAGTATCCTGGGGAATCTGTCGCATCCCCGTGCGGTCGAGGCTGCGTCCATGCTGGTGGACCTGTTTCCCGACGAGCGGCGGGTGATGTTTGCCAGCGACGGTTCCAGTGCGGTGGAAGCGGCGCTCAAGATTTCCCTGCAGTACTGGCACAATAACGGTCGGGCGTTGAAGACCAAGTTTGTGGCGCTGGATTTCGCGTATCATGGGGATACGATCGGTGCGGTCTCGGTTGGCTACCTGCCCCAGTTCCACAAGGCGTTCCGTCCGGTGCTGTTCCCGGTGTTCCAGGCGCCGTCGCCATGTTGCGGGGCCTGTGCCTTTCATGAGGCGCCCGGGATATGCCTGGAGGAGTGCTTCGACACGATGAGGCTGATTCTCCGCGAGCATGCACATGAACTGGCTGCTGTCATCATTGAACCCATGTGCCAGGGAGCGGGGGGGATGCGGATCCATTCGGCGGAATACCTGCGGCGGCTTGGCGCTCTCTGCGCGGAGAAGGAAGTGCTTCTCATCGCCGATGAGATCGCGGTGGGATTCGGGCGGACGGGCAAGATGTTTGCCCATGAGCACGCCGGCATCTTGCCGGATATTGTGTGCGTCGGGAAGAGCCTTTCAGCCGGTTACCTGCCGATCAGCGCCGCGATCGTGCGGGCGGGGATCGCCAATACCTTCCGGGACAAACCCGAAGATCGCACATTTTACCATGGGCACACCTTTGCCGGCAATCCGATCGCGGCGGCCGCGGCGGTGGAGACGATGCGGGTCTACGCGGAAGACCGGATTGTCGAGCGGGCTGCGGCGTCGGGGGACGTGTTGCGCAGGGAGCTTGAATCCCTTGCCGGGATGCCGGGGGTTCGGAATGTTCGTTCGCTGGGAATGATCGGCGTGGTCGAGTTGCTGGAGGGCAAGGATGGGAGCGGTTCAGCCCGGGCCCAGCGCATTCGGGAGGCGCTCTTCCGAAAGGGCATTCTCCTGCGGCCGCTGGGCAGCGTGGTTTATGTGATGCCCCCCCTGGTAACTCCGGTGGAAGTGCTTCGTGAAATGGTTGTGCGGATCGGGGAGGCGATGCGGGATACAGCATGAAAATCATTTGTGCGACCAACATGCCGTTTGCGGCCGAGGCGTTCGGCACGCTGGGGGAGACCCTGATCCTGGAAGGCCGGGATATCGTGGCAGGGAATGTCCGGGACGCGGACCTTCTGGCGCTCCGATCCACCACGAAGGTCAACCGGGGGCTTCTCGAGGGCAGTCGTGTGCGTTTTGTCGGAACCGCAACGATCGGGACGGACCACCTGGACATTTCCTATCTCGAGGAGGTGGGCATCCGGTGGTGCTATGCCCCGGGCTGCAATGCCAACAGTGTCTCGGAATATGTTACCTCGGCATTGCTCCGCACCGGGCGAAAACACGGAATCCGGCTGGCCGGAAAGACCATGGGTATTATAGGGGTCGGGAACGTGGGAAGCCGGGTGGCGGTCAAGGCCCGCGCGCTTGGTATGCGAGTGTTGCTGAACGATCCACCGCGCGAAAGGGAAGTATTGGCGGGCCGGGCTGTGCGGGCCGGACTGGAGCCGGGCCCCTTTGCAAGCCTTGACCGCATTTTGGATGAGGCGGATATCGTCACCCTGCATGTGCCCCTCACCAAGGAGGGCGAGGATCGGACGCTGCACATGGTGAATGAAGCCTTTCTCGGGCGACTGAAAAAGGGTTGCCTATTCCTCAACGCGGCTCGTGGAGCGGTGGTGAAGAGTGATGCGTTGGCCGCAATGGTGCGATCCGGAAAGCTTGGGCCCGTGGTGATGGACACCTGGGAAGGTGAACCGGCGGTCCGTCCGGAACTTGTGCCGCTGGCGGAGATCGCCACGCCGCACATCGCCGGTCATTCCTTTGAAGGCAAGGTCATGGGAACGGTTATGGTGTACCGGGAGGCCTGCCGGTTCCTGGGGGTGCAACCGTGCTGGGCGCATGAGCCACTGATGCCGCCGCCCATCGTGCCGGAGATCCGGGTGGAAGCGGCCGGTCGCGAAGACGAAGCGATTCTGTGGGAAGTGGTGTCCCGGGTATACGATATTGGCGAGGATGACCGGCGGTTCCGGGATTCGATGGTCTTGCCGGAGGCGGCGCGGGTCAGGGAATTTGATCGCCAGAGGAAGGATTACCCGGAACGGAGGGAGTTCCGGTACAGCAAGGTGTTCGTGCGGAACGGTTCCGCGACGCTCATCACAGCCCTCGAGGCGCTTGGATTCCCGTGTGTGCGGGAGTGATGCAGGGGGGCGCAGGCGGTGCGGGATCACCACTTGTGGAAGACGAAAAACACAGCGGCCACCATGCAGGCGAAGCCTGCCAGGTAATTCCACCGGATCTCCTCCTTCAGGTACAGGACCGAGAAGAAACAGAACACCACGAGGGTAATCACCTCCTGGATGGTTTTCAACTGGGCGGCATTGAAGCGTCCGTGCCCGAAGCGGTTCGCCGGGACCTGGAAGCAATACTCCGCAAAGGCGATCGACCAACTGGCAAGGATGGCGATCCACAGGGGGGAGGATTTGAATTTCAGGTGCCCATACCAGGCAAAGGTCATGAAGATGTTCGAGATGGTCAGCAGAACGACAGTTTCCATGGTTGAGATTCCCCGATTTATCTGGACATGCGGAAAGCAACAGGATACTGGATGGGAGGAAACGAATCAACGGCGACATCCAGTCAAGGAGGACCTATGCATAGGCGTACGGATTGGTTCTGCGGCGGCGCGTTTCGGAGCTGGATAGGCGGGCTTACAGCATGCCTGTTTCTGGTTTTTACCGCGGGATGCGATGATGGATCCGACGAAGATTTTGATTTCGTTCCCACGGCAGGAAAGGGGGCTTTGGTTGTCGAAAACAACACAGCCTCGGACATCGACCTTTATGTGGACGGGATTTCGCGCGGGGAAGTGGATGATGATTCCTATCTTCCCGTGGAGGCGACTCCCGGGGTGTACCGCATTGTGCTGGATGAGGATGACGGGGACCGTCAATACGGGGCGGATATCGACATCCTTGAGGGAAGGTTGACAGTGCTGCGGGTCTACATCGAGGCGGGTGATTACACGGAATACCGGGTGCGGATCGAGTTCCAGTGATGCGGGAGGTTGTGGCGTTGTGAATATTTTCGTGTACGGGCCCCTGATGCTTTGTGATGTCATGCGTGCGGTCGCCGGGGTTGATCTCGAGCGGCGGTTCGGGACGGTCAACGGTTACCTGCAATTGCGCCTTTCGAGAGAAAGCCAGGCGGGGCTGGTTCCCTTTCCGGATTCCACAACGGAAGGAGTCCTGTATATGGGGGTTCCGGAGACGGTTGTGCGTCGGATGGATGCGTTCCAGGGGAAGTCCTTTTTCCGGGGCGAGGTGAATGTCCTTGCGGAGAGTGGGGACTGGGTGGAGGCCGAGACTCATTTCTTCCGGCTTAACCAGCGCAAGAGTCTTTCCGCCAAACCGTGGGACGAGGAGGAGTTCAGGAAGAAACACCTCAAGCAGGCGCTGGTGAAATGGCAGAAGGGGCAAGGCCGGTGACGGAAGGCAGGGGACAATCGGCGCCCGGAGTGCGGGCTTCGGACCGCAACATCGTGTTGATCGGGATGCCCGGCGCGGGGAAGAGTACAGTGGGAGTCCTGCTGGCGAAGATCACAGGGCGCTCCTTCCTGGATACCGATGTGTGTATTCAGGCCGCCGAATCCCGGTCGCTCCAGAATATCATCGACCGGGAGGGCCTTGATGCCTTTCGGGCGATTGAGGAGCGCCATGTTCTCGGCTTGCGTTGTTTCCGTCATGTTCTCGCGACGGGCGGCAGTGTGGTGTATAGCGATGCGGCCATGCGGCATTTGAGGGAGGGGGGCGTGGTGGTTTACCTGGATCTGCCGGTGGCCCGTATCCGGGAGCGGCTTCGCAATTTGTCCGCAAGGGGTGTGGTCATGATGCCGGGGCAAAGCCTGGATGCGTTGTATGCGGAGCGTGCCCCCCTGTATCATCAGTATGCGGACGTGGTCCTGGCATGTGAAGGACTTAACCACGAAGCTGTTGCGGAGCGGATTCTGCAGGCGATCGGATGAGCGGGTTGGCCTTCCTGATTCCCGTTATCTCTGGAATTCACGCGGGTCCAGAGGCGGGATGTTCAGATCAGGCTTCCAGTGCGGCGAAGATCCATAGAAGGCCATGGCGTTGCCGTACACCAGGTTCCGGATGGGTTCGCCGGAAAAACCGTCAGCCTGCAGGCGTGCGACGACTTTGACCAGGCTGAGGGGGTCGGAAACGCCCCAATCGGCGGAACCGTTGACGATCATCCGTTCACTTCCGTACTGGCGGATGATGGCCGACACCCGCTCGGGAGAGAGTTTGGAAATCGGGTACACCGTCATTCCGCAATAACACCCTGAATCCCGGGATATGGCGATGGTTTCCTCCGTGTTATGGTCGAGGACGACCCGGGCGGGATCCACGGCCTGTTCGCGGAGAATGTCGATGGTTCGGCGTGTCCCGCGCAGTTTGTCCACGTGCGGGAGATGGATAATGACTGGGATACGGCGGGCCTTGGCGATGGCCAGTTGGGAGATCAGCGCCTTTTCCTCGTTCGGGGTGATATTGTTGAATCCGATCTCCCCGAGTGCCACGCAGCGGGGATGATCCAGGTAAGGGCCGAGTCCGGTGATGACCTCGTTCGCCAGAACCGGATCCTCCGCCTCCTTGGGGTTCAATGAAACAGCGGAGAAATGGTCGATCCCGAATCGGCGGGCGCGGACGGTTTCGAATTCGAGGATCAGGTTGAAATAGTCGAAGAAAGTTCCCGCATAGCGGCGATTTGCCCCGAGCCAGAAGGAAGGTTCCACGCAGGCCCGGATTCCGGCCTTGTACATGGCCTGGTAGTCATCGGTGGTGCGGGAGTACATGTGGATATGCGGTTCGATGATCTGCATATGGGTGCCTGTCAGTTTGTGATGGTGATCCTGTAGAATGCGGGGATGCCCGTGGGAGCATTCGGAATCGGGAGTGTATTGCGGGGTGGGGTGCGATTATAGATGTTTGTCAGGGGGGTCCAGATTCCGGCGGGCAGATTGGTTGAGGACCAGAGGGTATAGGGAGGCTGGGGGGTGATGAGACTATCGGCACTCTGCCATTCAAGAACCGGCATCTGGTTGCTCCAGTTCATCGACAACAGCCGCAAGGCGGAAAGCCGGCTGGTCGGGTCGGTTCCGGCGATGTACTCCTGCCAGGCGGCCATGCCATCCCCATCCTCATCGAGCCTGTCTTCGTTGTTGTAAGAGGTGTTGGTCAGGGCAAAGGAAGCCAGCCACCAGACTGGCGTACCTTGCGTCGTCGAGAGACCCGGGTCGAAAACAGTGAGATACAGGTTGAAATTTGTGGTCTCCGGCGGGTTGGCATTATCCTGCACACGGCATGGGAAGGTGAACGATCCGGTCCGGGAAGGCAGGCCCGTCACGATTCCGGACGAAAGGCCGTTGAGTCCCGGCGGCAAGGAGGACTGGACGAAGAAAGTCACGCTGGTATTGGCCGGGAGAGAGGTCTGCGCATTAAAGGTCGACAAGTGGTAACGGACGCCGTCTCCGGCGGAGACGCCGATGACAGGGGCGATGTTTGTAAGAACCGGGCTCCCATAATTGAATTGGATCCTGCCGGTCCTGTAGAGAACGGCTTCGAAATTCAACGGGTTTGACTGCCCATAAGGGAAGGCGTTCCAGCGTATGGCAACCCGGGTGGAATTGGTGGTTACATGGATGTTTCCGCCAGTGGTGTTCAGATCATCCCACAGGGGGGCGATCCTGGCGCTGCTGGCAAGTTCCGCAAGGGAGTTCTGATAGCTTGCCGTGCCGGCGCGGAAGTCAATGTATCCGTTGCTGCAAACCCACAAGGAAGTCTGGGATTTGCCGAAGAAGGGGAATGGCCATGGCAGTGTCAAAGGCCAGGAACTGTCATCCGCCCGCCATCCTGTGGCATTGGTTTCGCCGAGCCAGCCGGAAGGAGTATTGGATACGGCATATGAATCGTTCCAGATCCAGGTATAGGGGGGCACGCCGCCCAACATTATTGGAGTAGCGCCATAGGGACGGTTGCTGACGGCGACAGGCAGGGCGGAGGGGGAGGGCGGCTGGATGTGTTCCGCCACGGGAAACTGGTATGTTCTCGATGTGGATGTGCCCAGCGCATCCGTGAGTTGCAAGGTGAATGCCCAGTTTCCGGTGACGGCCGACATGCCGACGATCGTGCCGTTGGATGCGGAAAAGGAAAACCCCGCAGGCAAGGCGCCTTCCGCGACGTTCCAGGAGTACGGCTTGCGGCCGCCGCCTGCGGGGATGGCAAAGCCATAGGGTTCATTCCAGTAGGCGGTTCGGGGTTCGCAGTTCTCCAGCGACAGGGGCAATCCCAAAACGTCCAGTGTCGGGTCGCCGAAAAGGTTGTACATTTCAAAATAGCGGATGGTGTTGTCCGAGGCGCCATAATAGAGAAGGTAAAGCTCCTTGGCCCGTTTGACCGATGAACCGGCGCTGCGGCAGGAATAATCGAAGATGGCGGAGAAGATCTCCTTCTCCAGAATGTCGTCCTCGTTCCAGTAGCTGTAGGTGCTTGAAGCGAATATCGCAACGGCGCCTTTGGATGCGGCGCGCAGCCATGTTTCCGCGAAACATTCATCGACGCCGTATTGTCCGGTCAGGCATGCGAAGCTGAATATGAAAGGGAACCGTGGTGCGTTGGTGAGGTTGTTGATATTGGATTGCTGGAACAGGGGGCCATCCGCCCATCGGTCAAAGTCGCCGTGCCCTGAGTAGACACCCAACGCCTGTCCCTGGTTAAAAGCGGTGGTAACATGGGGTGTGCTGGAGTGGAAAGACACCTCGTAGAGTTTCGTGCAGGTGTAGCTCCGAGGCTGCAGATAGTTTGAGACAACCGTGTTGTGGGTTGCTTCGGTGAGGGTGTAATTGTCGTCTCCGGCCATGAAAACAGCGTTCCTGTGCCACGATTCATCCGGGGCGTTTTCGGTTGTTATGGTCTTTGCAATGACGGCGTCGAGTTGGTTTGTGCTTTGAACGCTGAAACGGCCGATCGGGAAGTCCGGAAGCCAGTCCGATCCTTCATCCATACATCCATAATACAAGTCGGAATCGGGGTGATCCGTTTGCACGCTGATGAAAGGAGGGATTGTGGTGGTGTCGCCAACCAGCAACAGTGCGGTGGGGCGGGTGGTTATCTCGTGGTACCGGCTCTTTACGAAGGCGCGAATCTGGTTGGTGGATGTCCCGGCGGTGGCCGTTCCGAAAAGATCGACTGTCCATCCCAATGATTGTTTGTGGGTGATGAAGGATGCCAGGCTGTTGGTAAACGCGTTTCCGGCGATGATCAGCAGGCGGCGTTCTTCGCCGGTGGTGGCGGCCAGTGTGTCCGCATTCAGGGTGAGATCCTGCAGGGTGGAGCATTCGGACGGGGTCAGGGACGGAGAATCCCGGGTAACTAGGCCGTTGAAGGAAACCGTGATGGAGATATCCGGGTAGAGGAGAACTTCATTCTTGGAAGGGTTGTACGAGACGGGAGAGACTTCGATCAGGGCAAGGCGGCATCCGAACAAGAATCCGCATTCCTTCAGTGAAGCCGGTTCTGCGGGCGTCCAGGCATCTTTGGAGTAGGCCTCCGTATCCTGGGCAAAGACGGCGTTCTCCCGTGCGCCGGGGATCTTGGGTATGGGCGGCTGTCTTGGCCGTATGACACCTTGAAGACCCAAGCCCTCGATGGATTGCTGACGGGCCTTGCCTTTCCAGGAGATGGCGGGGGTTGCATTTTTGGGGACAATGATCAGGCGGCGGATTACAGGGAGTTCCGGCTGTCCGATATCCGCCGTGTGCCCTGCTCCCGGAACGGAAAGGCGGAATTGAGGCCCTTGCGGTCGTTGTTCCTCCTCAACAGACAGACCGGGAAAGGAGAACGTAAGTTCGACGCCGGTGCCTGAGGAAACCGTTCTCTGGACTCCAGCGGGGGCAGGGGTGGAATGGGTCAGCGGGATCCACCTTTCGAGCTGCGGCGCCGCGGCCAACGATTCAGATCCCTGGCCGATCCAGGTTGCCAGAACAGCAACCGGAACTGCGCAGGCCAGCAACTTTGAAACGGCTGGGATCCACGAATGCTTTCTGGGCGCAATGCAGAACATTTCTCAAAAATACCATAAAGTCAGGATTGTGAAAAGCCTGTGCAAAGTCAGATGTCGTCGGTTTTGACGAATTAACGACATTTTATGCCAATTGTCTTGCCACATTTTCTGGTCAGGCGTAGAAGACAAGACAATAGTTCTGGCTCTATTTTTAGGCGGCTGTGATTCCGGAGGGGCGACGAACATGGACAAGAAGCAGAAGCAATTCATCCAAGGGATCTGCAAGAGTGTTGGAAACGATCGTACCCGGCTCATGGACGTGGTACGCGCAGTGCAGGCGCAATACGGATGCGTTTGCAGCGACAGTGTGGAGTGGATCGCGGAGGCGCTTTCCCTGCACCGGGTTGAAGTCGAGAGCCAGGTTTCCTTCTATGCTTTCCTGTCGGGTGAGCCCAAGGGGAAGACAGTGATTCGCTTGTGCAATGATGTCATCGACATCCTGAATGGCGCGGAAAAGGTGGCTGCTGTATTGAGCGAGGAACTGGGGATCCCGGTGGGCGGCGTAACCGCTGATGGGGCCATCAGTCTCGAGTGGACGCCTTGCATCGGAATGTCGGATCAGGCGCCGGCTGCATTGGTCAACGACGTGGTGGTTACGAATCTGGATTCCGACAAGGCGCGCGCCATCGCCCGGCAGGTGAAGGCGAAGCGTCCGGCGGCTGATCTGGTCCGCACTCTTGGGGATGGGAATAACGCGCACGATCTGGTCAAGGCGATGGTCTATAACAATATCCGGCAGAAGGGTCCGGTCATCTTTGACGTTTTCGAGTCAGGCACGGCATTGCGCAAGGCTTTGGCCATGTCTCCGGCCGAGGTGATCCGTGACGTCAAGACCTCGCGTTTGCGTGGACGGGGTGGAGCCGGGTTCCCGACTGGAATGAAGTGGGATTTTACGCGGCAGGCCAATGGTTCGGCGCGGTATGTGGTCTGCAATGCGGATGAAGGGGAGCCTGGGACCTTTAAGGACCGCGTGGTCCTGACGGAATATCCGGATCTCCTGTTTGAAGGGATGACGATCGCGGGATATGCGATCGGGGCGGAAGTCGGGATCCTGTACCTGCGTGGCGAGTATGCCTATTTGCAGGCTTTCCTGGAAAAGGTCCTTGCGGAACGGCGTCGGCTTGGCCTGCTGGGCAAGAATGTTTGCGGGAAGGATGGAGTTGTTTTTGATATCCGCGTCCAGATGGGTGCTGGGGCGTACGTTTGCGGCGAGGAGACCTCCCTGCTCAGTTCCTTGGAGGGATTGCGCGGGGATCCGAAGAATCGCCCGCCGTTCCCGGCCCAGAAGGGATACCTGGGGTGCCCCACGGTCGTCAATAATGTTGAGACATTCTGCTGTGCGGCCCGGATTCTCGACAAGGGGCCCGGCTGGTTCGCGCAGATGGGTTCCAAGGGAAGTCCCGGGACAAAGCTGTTGAGTGTCTCGGGGGATTGCACCCGGCCCGGCGTGTATGAAGTTCCCTTCGGCATCAAGGTGCAGGATCTTCTCAAGCTTGTGGGGGCCAACGATGCGGGGGCTGTACAGGTGGGCGGTCCTTCCGGTGTGATGATCGGCCCGGCGGACTATGGACGCACCATTTGCTACGATGATCTGGGCACGGGCGGATCGATCATGGTTTTCAGTGCCGAGCGTGACATCCTGGACATCGTGCGCCGGTTCAATGAGTTCTTTGTGGAGGAGAGCTGCGGATACTGCACACCTTGCCGGGTGGGCAATCTCCTGGTGAAGGAGGTTCTGGCTCGCATCTGTTCCGGGAAGGGGGAGCCGGCGGATCTCGAGTACCTTCAATCTTTGGGGCAGGTCATGAAAGTCACCAGTCGGTGCGGGCTGGGGCAGACGGCGTGCAATCCAGTGCTTAGTACACTGAAGAATTTCCGGCCGGCATACGAGAAGCTCGTGAAGGCCGACAAGGACGGGTTTAAGCCGGCTTTTGACATCAAGGCGGCCTTATGCGAGGCGGAGGCCATAGCCGGGCGACCGTCCGAGCACTTTAGTCACTAGGCGGCAGGTGTGAAGAATAGACCAAGATGAGGGTGCGAAATGAGTGAGAAAATCACCTTTACGATTGATGGCAAGACGGTACATGGCAAGCCTGGCATGACCATCCTGGAGGCGGCGGACAGCAGCGGTGTGTATATCCCGCGTTTGTGCAAGGGCCCGGGATTGAAACCCCGCGGGAGTTGCCGGGTTTGCACGGTCATGGTGAACGGGAGGCCTCAGGCGGCCTGCACGCAGCCTGCGGTGGAAGGCATGGTTGTGGAGAATGATTCGCCGGCCATGCTGGAGTTCCGGCGCAATCTTGTGGAAATGCTGTTCGTGGAAGGCAATCACTTCTGCCCCTTCTGCGAAAAAAGCGGGAACTGTGAATTGCAGGCGCTGGCGTACCGCCTGGGCATTCTCTCCCCACGCTATCCGTATATGTTCCCGAAGCGGGATGTGGACGCCTCCCATCCGGAGATCCTGGTTGACCGTAACCGTTGTGTGCTGTGCGGGCGTTGTGTGAACGCATCGCGCGATGTCGACGGAAAGACCGTGTTTGAGTTTGTCGGCCGGGGCGGCCACAAGCGCATTGCGGTGGATGCGGAAGCCGGGCTTGGCGCAACGGCCGCGGCGGCCGGCGACAAGGCGGCAGAATCCTGCCCGGTGGGATGTATTCTCAAGAAACGTGTTGGATATGCGGTGCCGATCGGTCAGCGGAAGTATGACAAGGCGCCGATCGGGTCGGAGATCGAGAAATAAGGAGATGGCGATGGCAAAACCCAAGGTTGCAACAGCGTCGCTTGCGGGATGTTTCGGATGTCACATGTCGATTCTTGATATTGACGAGCGGATCCTGCAGCTGATTGATCTGGTGGATTTCAACAAGTCGCCCATTGACGACATCAAGGAGTTCACCGACCGGTGCGCCGTCGGGCTCATCGAGGGCGGGTGTTGTAATGAGGAGAACGTCCGTGTCCTGCGGGACTTCCGCAAGCATTGTGATGTGCTGATTGCGGTGGGAGAATGCTCCATGATGGGCGGGCTGCCGGCCATGCGGAACGCGGTTCCGCTCAAGGAGTGCCTGCACGAGGCGTATCTGGGCGGTCCCACGGTGTACAATCCCACGAAGATCATACCGGGCGACAAGGAACTGCCGCTTCTGCTGGACAAGGTGTATCCGATCCAGAGTGTGGTCAAGGTGGATTATTTCCTGCCGGGTTGTCCTCCTCCGGCAGACACGATCTGGCAGGCGCTGGTGGCGTTGTTGAACAACAAGCCGCTCGAGTTGCCGTATGAGTTGATCAAGTACGATTGATCCGGTTCCGGATTACAGACCGCAGGCCGAGAGCCTGGGAAGGGGCTGACATGAGCGCAAAGACGATGAAGAGGGTAATCATAGAACCCGTTACTCGCGTGGAGGGGCACGGGAAGGTTTCGCTGCTTCTGGATGAAAAGAACCACGTTAAGCAGGCCCGCTTGCACATCGTGGAATTCCGCGGGTTCGAGCGTTTCATCCAGGGGCGCCCGTACTGGGAAATTCCTGTTCTGGTGCAGCGGCTTTGCGGGATCTGTCCTGTGAGTCATCATCTGGCGGCAGCTAAGGCGATGGATGTGATCGTTGGCGCGGACAAGCTTTCTCCGACGGCCGAGAAGATGCGTCGCCTGATGCATTACGGGCAGATGTTCCAGTCGCACGCGCTGCATTTCTTCCACCTTTGCTCACCCGACCTGCTGTTCGGGTTTGATGCGGATGTGGCGATACGCAATGTTATCGGTGTGGCGCGCAAGTATCCGGATCTTGCGGTCCAGGGCGTCATGATGCGCAAGTATGGGCAGGAAATCATCAAGGCCACGGCCGGCAAGAAGATCCATGGAACGGGGGCAATTCCGGGCGGGGTCAACAAGAACCTTTCCATTGCCGAGCGTGACCTGTTCCTCAAGGACCTGGAGCAGATGCTGGCCTGGGGACGCAGTGCGGTGAAGCTGGCCAAGGATTATACAGTGGAGCACCTGGAGAAACTGGCGCCGTTCGGTTCGTTTGATTCCAATCATTTGTCCTTGATCCGCACGGATGGAGCGTTGGATTTGTATCACGGCAACCTGCGGGCCATTAATGCGGGCGGCGAAAAGATATTTGACCAGGTCGACTACCAGAAGTATTACGACTATATTGTCGAGGAGGTTCGTGACTGGTCCTACATGAAGTTCCCCTTCATCAAGAGCCTTGGGCCCGAAAAGGGCTGGTATCGCGTCGGACCGCTGGCCCGTCTCAACACCGCGGACTTCATTGATACGCCCGAGGCCGAGAAGGAGCGACAGGAGTTCATGGGGGTCACCAAGGGCAAGCCGAACAACATCACGATGGCCTATCACTGGGCGCGGATGATCGAGACACTGCATTCGATCGAGAAGATTCGGGACCTTCTGCACGACAAGGATTTGCAGGGGAAGGATCTTGTGGTCAAGGGGCAGCGTCGCTCTGAAGGGGTGGGGTTGATCGAGGCGCCCAGAGGAACCCTGTTCCATCACTATAAGATCAATGACCAGGATCAGGTGGTGATGGCGAACCTGATTGTCTCGACAACGAACAACAACACGCCCATGAATCTGGCCGTCCAGCGTGTGGCGGAGGACCACATATCCGGGCAACCCAAGATCACGGAAGGACTGTTGAACCACATCGAGGTGGCGATACGCGCCTATGATCCTTGTTTGTCTTGCGCCACGCATGCGCTTGGACGGATGCCACTGGTGGTGGAGATCTTTGATCACGAGGGGCAGCTCGTGGAACGGCGTGAGCGGTAGCGGCAGTCCGGAATTGCCCGACGGGGAGATGCAGGCAATGAGGCGATTGCTGATCGGGTTCGGGAATCCGGGCCGGAAGGATGACGGGCTGGGACCGATGCTGGCCCGTATTCTGGAAAGGGACGGGATTGCCGGGCTGGATGTGGATTCGGATTATCAGCTGACGGTGGAGGATGCGGAGGCGGTGGCCCGGTATGATGAAGTTGTTTTTGCGGACGCATCGGTCAACGGCCATGAGCCTTTTGAATTCAAGCCGATCGTGGCGGGCGGATCGCCGGGGTTCAGCAGCCACAGCGTGGAGCCGGAAGCGGTCTTGATGCTTGCGAAGACGCTTTTCGGACGCGAGCCGAAAGCGTATGTTCTGGGCATACGAGGGTATGAGTTCAACGAGTTCGGCGAGGGGTTATCCGCAGGGGCCGAGGCAAACTTAAGTGAGGCGGTGGCGTTTGTGCGGAAGTGGGCGGGGGAATGGGGCCGTTGAGCGAAGCGAGTCTTGAAGTTATTGTTTAGCTGTGAAAGGAGATTGCCATGAAGCGGGACAAGCCATTGATCCTATGCGTGGATGATGATGCGGATTTCCTCGACTCGATGAAGACGATTATCGAGAGCGGATCCTATTCCGTTGAAACAGCGGGCAGCGCAGAGGAAGGATTGCGCAAATTCAAGGCGGTTAAGCCCGATCTTGTGGTGGTTGACCTGATGATGGAGGAAGTGGATTCCGGAGTGAATTTCGTGAAGGAGATCAAGGCTCTGGGAGCGATTCCGCCGGTCTATATGCTGAGTTCCGTCGGGGACGGCCTGAGTCTGAGCACCGATTACAGTGCATTGGGTCTCTCGGGTGTGCTGCAGAAACCGATCAATCCGCAGATTCTGCTTTCAACCCTGAAGGCCAAGCTGGGGCGGTAGGCTTTTTCCTGCGGGCCTGAACAACGTTTCCTTGTTACCCTGCGGCCTAGTGGCGTCTTGATCGGCGGTAGGTTGCGGGTCCCATTCCGCTATGCCGCTGGAAGATCCGGCTGAAGTGGTTCCGGTCAAAGAACCCGCAGGAAGCTGCGATATCCTCGATGCTGCGGTCTGTCTGGATAAGCAGGATGGCGGCTTTTTCGAGCCGCTTCGAACGCAGATATTCCAGGGGAGTCAGATGGGTCTTCTCCTTGAAGAGCCGGGCAAATGCATTGGGGTTCATCCCGGCCATCCGCGCGAAATCCGTATTGCGCATGGCGTGCCTGTAGTTTATGTCCATGTGCTGCATGACACGTATAATGCGTGGATCGTCCGGCGGATGAGGCCAGTAGTCTTCGGGGACCTTTTCCAGGGCATGGTGAATCAGCGCCAGCAGGCCGAAGGTCTGCTGATGGTCGAACTGCGCCTGGTTGATCTTCAAGTGGGCTGTCATGGTTTCCAGAAGGCCGTTCAGGCGGCTGTCGACAGGAAAACTGAATACCCGCGGCGACCCGGAGTCGCAGGGGAACCCGGCAGTGAAGTGAACGAAGAATTGCCGGATCGATCCGCGAGGCTTGCCGGTTCGCCGTCCGGTAGCGGGTGTCTGGTAGGGTGATCCCCTCATGACGCCTTCTTCGATTTGTTTCCCGTGGGCCGAATGCAGGCCTGTTCTGAAGGGTGTGCGGGGAGGAATCAGAATCAGGGAATGTGGGTCGAGGGACCAATGACGGTGGAACAGGGAAATCCATGCGCCACGGTCCTGGTTCCAATACAGACGCCAGTAGGGAGCGGATAAATTCGCATGGTGCCACAAGTCCACCATCCAGTATTCCGCCCGCAAGACCTGGACAACCGGTGTCCGGAAGTGCTGGGCAGGGAATGGCAGTGAACCGTCACGGTAGATCTGGAACCTGTATGGATTCTGCATGTCCGGTCATTCCCCGATGCCCATATTCGGGTCGACATCCATTCGCATGGCATGCTGCAGCGGGGCTGCAGAGGCCAGTTTATGTGCGGCGAGGCCGGCCACCATGGCCGCATTATCGGTGCAGAAGGCTGGTGCAGCCAGCAGAAGTTTCATGCCCGGCCGCTTGGCTGCCATGGCGCTCATCTTTTCCCGCAGACGGCGGTTGAGGGATACGCCGCCGACCAGGGCAAGGGTAGATGCGCTTTCCGAGGCATTGCGTGCCCGCTGGACGAGGGTATCCACGATGGCTTCCTGATAGGCTGCTGCGAGGTTGGGTACAGTGATGCCGGGGGCAGAACCGACAGGGTTTTCCCTAAGGTAATAAAGGAGTGCGGTTTTCAGGCCGCTGAAACTAACGCAATACCGTGGATGGAGGTTCCGGATGCGGGCGTGGAGCTTTTTCACGTAGCCACGCGGGAAGGCGAGAAACGCCGGATCCCCTTCGCGGGCGGACTTATCGATCACCGGGCCGCCCGGATACCCCAGCTGGAGCAGATTGGCGCCTTTATCAAACGCTTCCCCGGCGGCGTCATCCACGGTTCGTCCGAGAAGTTGGTAGCAGCCGATGCCGTCGACCCGTACAAAGCTCGTGTGGCCGCCAGAAACAATCAGAGCAAGGAAGGGGCCGGCTTCCTGAGGCGTTGGACCATCGCTTCCCAGAAAGGCTGAATAGATGTGGGCCTCCAGGTGGTTGATGGGGACCAGCGGTTTCTTCAGGCGCAAGGCCAGGGCCTTGGCGGCCGCAAGCCCCACCAGCAGTGAACTCGCAAGCCCCGGCCCCGATGTGACGGCGATTCCGTCCAACGCATCCCAAGGGAGAGCCGCCTTTGTCATGGCTTCCCGAATGACTTCCGGCAGGTGCTCCACGTGTTTTCGGGAAGCGATTTCAGGGACAACTCCACCATACGGTCGGTGATGGGCAATCTGGGAATACACGATGTTGGAAAGCACGTGCCTGCCGTCCTGCACAACGGCTGCTGCGGTTTCATCACAGGAGGTCTCGATGCCAAGAATTTTCATGGGATGCCAGTGCGATCATCGACCGCGGAAGATCAGGATTCCCTTCAGCAGATCCACGGCCCGGTCCAGTTGACGGTCGGTGATCTTTTCAAAATTAGCCGGTCTTTCGGATTCAGGGAGGGGTGTGGGGGACTCGATGAATGCTCGTTTCCGGAGAATATCAGGCCATTCGTCCATCGTGATGGGCACCACAATGTCAGGTTCAATTCCTTTTTCATGGATCATCCGCCCGGCAGGGGTGTAATAGTAGGCGGTGGTCAATCGCAGGGCGTTTCCCTGGTCGAGCGGGATAATGTTCTGCACGGAACCCTTACCGAAGGTTGGTTCGCCGACCAGTACGGCACGTTTGTTGTCCTGCAGGGCTCCGGCGACGATTTCCGCCGCGCTGGCGGAACCGCCGTTGACAAGGACGGCCATGGGGAAGCTGATAAAGTGATCCTTCCCGGATGCGTTGGCCACAACTTCCCGCGGATTATCGCTTCGTCCGCGGGTCGACACGATCCGGTCTCCGTGTTTCAGGAATAGGCTGCTGCAATCGATGGCGGCCGTCAGAAGGCCGCCCGGATTGTTGCGGAGATCCAGGACAAGAGCCCGTAGATGATCGGTCTCCAGTTTGCGCAAAGCCTCCAGCAGGGCGGTAGCCGAAGGCTCGCTGAAATCAGCGATTCGCAGGTAGCCGACACCATCGTCCAGCATACGTGTGCCTTTGATGCTGGCGACGCGGATCTCCTCGCGGGTCAATGTAAACTCTTTCAGGTCCCTGCCGCGCAGGATTTTCAATTTAGTGGAGGATCCCTTTGGCCCGCGCAGGCGGTGAACCGCATCCCTGAGCGTAAGGGAATCGGTACGCAGGCCATCAATTTCGACGATCTTGTCACCTGCAAGCATGCCGGCCCTGGACGCAGGGGTGTCTTCCATGGGCGCAATGACGGTCAGGATCTTGTCTTTTACCCCGATTTGTATGCCGATTCCGCCGAACGACCCCTGGGTGTCCTCCTTCAGATCCCTGTATTCGGTTGGTTCAAGGAACTGGCTGTAGGGGTCCAGGGACGAAAGCATGCCGTTCAGGGCCGAGGTGATCAGGTTGGAATAAGTGGTCTTTGAAGCGTCCACGTAGTTATGACGAATAAGCAGAAGTGAGCGGGTCAGCAGATTCATCTGCTCGTAGGCATCGTCGGAGGCCCTGGCCTCGGGTGTGTTTGTGTTGGTGGTAGTTCCAGGCTGCGCGGGGGCGGCAGGGGCGGCGGGCGGCACTGAGCGATCGGAGGCGGCAGGACTTGCCACGTGGCGACACGCGGTCATGCCGAAAACAAGAACGGCCATCCAAGGGAAGCAGGGGAAGATCTTCATAATAGTGAGGTTCCTTATATGGCTTCCTGCGTCGCGTTGTCTACCCAAAATATGTCGTCCCGGATTCAGTTGCGGAAAGGATCAGCGCCGAGTCGTTGCCGCGGGGGCGGCGCTGCTGTTTATCCAGATGGCAAAGCGGATGAGGATGATTCCTGCGTAGCAGAGGAGGATACCCCAGAGTGGCGGCGGTTCGATGATCCAGTGTCCGCCGGGAACGGAGGAAAGGAACGATATGAACTGATGCAGGGCAAATGCCAGAGCCACATTTGCGTGGTTGAACAGGCTTGCGAACAGCAGGCCAATCGATCCGAGGGCGATGGAAAGAGCGCCGCTCAGAATCATCAGGGATGCCAACGGGACAGCCAGGAGATTGCCGAGCAGGCCGATGGGCGAAACAGATCCGAAATACAAGGCGGTCAGGGGGGCGGAAACCAGTGCCGCCGCAAGCGTCATGGCGACCAACCCGCCGAACTCGAGGCCCAGTCTGCGTGCGAAAGTCTTCCAGGTGGGATCCGGCAGCAGTTGCAGCGGATCCCGTTGCAATCGCCTGTGAATCGGCGCCATGAAGACAGGGGTAAAGAGTGCAATACCCATGACTGCGACGAAGGACAGCAGGAACCCGGCATCCGCCAGGTCAGCCGGGGACCAGGCCAGCAGCAGGATGGCGGCGGCGCCCAGAGACGCATAGATATCCGGCTTTCGGCCCAGCAGGGGTGCTGACCAGAACAGGACGGCCATGATACAGGCGCGAGTGGCGCTCGACTGCAAGCCGGTCATGACTGTGTACAGCAGGAGGACAGGAGCAAGCACGAGTATCCAGCGCGTGCGGGGAATGCCGCCTGCGGACAAGGCGAGTACCACAACGCCTGCCAGGATGACCACATGCGAACCGCTGATAGCAAAAACATGCAGTGTGCTCGTGTTAGCAAAGGATTGATATAACTCCCGAGGCATCTGGCCGCGAACACCCAGAAGGAGAGAGTTCAGGATGGCGGATTCCTGCGGGAAGGCGCTGATTCCATGCGTGAGGATTCTCTGTGCCGATTGCCTGGTTCGTATGGCGAAGCGCAGGAATGCATTCCCATGCCCCTTGCTGATTCGATGAGCCGATCGGCCGGCCGAAAGGAATGCGGCGGAGCGCCGCAGGGGCTGGGTCTTGTTCGTGCCTGCCTCCAGATACCCTGAGAAAGCCCAGCGCTCCCCATAGGATGGCGGGTGAAAATGCGGCGGTAGACGGAAACGGACCCAGACAGGTCCTGCCACATCCTCCCACGGTCTATCGTCGGAAAGCCTGATCCGTTGTACGTCAACCGGGACCTTCCACGTTGCTGCATTGGTAGACGAATGAATCAGGGTGGCGTTATCCTCCGTGATGCCGATCATACCGACGGTTGACGCAGGTACGGGAAGCCGTTGAGACAAGGATGGTGGTTGTGACTCAAGCGAGAGCCGGGCGTGAGACCAGCCGGACGCCGCAATGGCCAGCAACAGGGCAGGGACAGCCAAGCAACGGAGTTTCACGATCCGATTGGTGATCAGACTGGTCAGCAGGGAAAGCGCGCCGGCTATCAGGGGGAGGGCGGAAGGTGTTTCCAGGTTCAGACCAAGACAGATTCCGCCTGTGAACAGGAGCGCGATACCTGTCAAGGGGCGTCTGGGTAATGATTCCATGAGTGGGTCAGATTCCTGGCCATTGGATCGGTCACGCACGAAAGGGTGAGTCCATCATGATCCAAGGAAATTCAGCGGGACATGCCTTCCAGCCGGTCTTCCGGTGCGCAATGCCTGGCTGACAAAGGCCTTGGCAATGGCCGCTCCCTCGTGGAGGTCGGAGCCCGACGCCAAGGCGGCGGTAAGCGCGGCAGAGAACGCACATCCCGTGCCGTGGGTTCCTTTCGCCTGTGTTCGGGGAAGAGTGTAGCGGGTGACTTCATCACCAACGCAAAGGATATCCACGACCTTGTTTCCCGGCAGGTGTCCGCCTTTTGCGAGGCATGCCGTGGCATACCGCCGGCTAATTTCCCGGCCTGCGCGGATCAGGTCCTCGACGGTCCGGATCGACAAACCGGAAAGGATCTCGGCTTCCTGCAGATTGGGTGTGATGACGGTCGCCATGGGAAGAAGCCTTGTGCAAAGGCTATGGATTGCATCCTTGCGCAACAGACATGCGCCGGAGGTGGCCACCATAACGGGGTCCACAACCAGGGGGAACCGTGGTCTGCGGGAGAGTTCCCGGGCGACGGTACGGATGATGGCGGACGAATACAGCATCCCCGTCTTGGCTGCAGCCACCGGGAACCCTTCCGTGACCGCCCGGATCTGGCGTGCCACCATGGCAGGGGAAGCAGCCTCAATGCCGGTGACGGCATCCGGATTCTGGGCGGTCAGGCATGTAATGGCTGAGGTCCCGAATACCTCCAGCGCCGAAAAGGTTTTCAGGTCAGCCTGAATCCCGGCGCCGCCGCCGCTATCGGAGCCGGCGATTGTGAGGGCAACAGGGATGGGGGGCTTGGCGTGGGGTTTCACGGCTTGGGAACCGACTGGCTTCCTTACGACTGGATCTGGCCCGCTTTTGCGAGAGAACGTGCTTCCACGCTCTGGATTTCGGCATAACCCTGGGAACTTACGGGGTTCAGACCAGCGCTTGCCTCCATCGAGGAATCGGCCTCGTTATAGATGGAGGCCGGACAATCAGTGAGGCTGCCGAAGAACAGGTTGCCCTTGTAGAGCGTGAGTTTCACGGTGCCATCCGCCCCTGCGGACAGGACATCCACGGCGGCGCGTGCTGCCCGCGTGACGGGATCAAAATAGCGGCCATCATAGATTTGATCGGCGATGAGCTTCGAGAGGTGCATGAACAGCAGGGTGGCTCGCCGGTCCATGACGGCCTGGTAGACCTGCCGCAGGGCTGTTCCCAGAAGTTCCATTCCGGGTGCTTCATACACGCCGCGGCTCTTGGTCCCAACAATCCGGTTTTCCAAGGCGTTTTTCATGCCGATGCCGTTGCGTCCAGCGATGCGGTTGCATTCAATCATGGCCTCCAGGGGGCTGACGGTACGGCTGTTCAGGGCCACGCAGTGTGCCTTTTCGAAGCGGAGGCATACCTCCTCAGCCTTGTCGGGGGCTTGTGCCGGCCACACGCCCATGGTCGGTTCGACGATTGTGCAAGGCGTTTCCAGACTTTCGAGGTCCTCGGCCTCGTGCGACAACCCGGCAAGGTTGGCGTCGGTGGAATACCGTTTCTTGCCGCCGACAACCGCCTCAATGCCGAAGCGGCCCAGATAGGCTGCCATCTGGGTGCGTCCCGGGAATTCAGCCAGCAGGGAAGGGTCCCGCCATGGAGCATACACCTTCATATCCGGCGCGAGGACGTTGGTATAACGCTCGAAACGCATCTGGTCGTTTCCGCGGCCGGTGGCGCCATGCGCCAGGACTGTGCAGCCTGCGGCCTTCATGCGAGGGATCAAACCGCGCACCGTGACGGCGCGTGCGATTCCAGTGGAGTTCCAGTACCCGCCGTCGTACATCGCTTGTGCCTGCAGGACTTCATAGCAGGCCTCCGCCATTTCGCGCTTCAGGTCCACGATGATCGTTTCGGCGCCGCAAGGGGCCATCTTCTTGCGGATGTCGTTGATGTCCGTCTCATCCGGCTGGCCGAGGTCGGCCGTGAAACAGGTGACCTTCACGCCCATTTCGACGAGTTTCTTCGTGATGGTTTTGCTGTCGAGCCCGCCGGAAACACAGATGCCAACATGCTGATTCTTGAGTTCGCTGATCACCATTGCCGCTCTCCTGTCTTTAAAAGGAAAACCCGTCCCGGCAACCGGCGTTGCCGGCATGGGGGACGGGTTGTCGGGAGTTCTGCCCGTGGTTATTCCTCGTCGCTCGGTTTCTCGACGCCGTGCCACTCGGCCAAGGCGTCGTCCATGATTTCCAGTGCCTCATCCAGTTCGCTGTTCTTGACGTTCAGGGGAGGCAGGAGGCGCAGGACATTCTCGCCTGCCGGTATGGCCAGCAGCCCGTTTTCGGCGAGGATTTTCGCGAACGGCTTGGCCGGCTGGTCGAATACCATGCCGATCATCAGGCCGCGGCCACGGATTTCCTTCACGTGTTCGTACGCTTCCACAAAGTCGCCGAGCGCTTCCTGGAACTCGGTGCCGATGTCGGCCGCGCGTTCAACCAGGCCCTCTTCCTCGATGACTCGGATGGTCGCGAGAGCTGCGGCGGAAGCCAGAGGCGATCCGCCAAAAGTGCTGGCATGCTTGCCCGGCTGCAGGACGTCGGCCAGTTTCGGGCCTGTCACGATTCCGCCGACGGGGTATCCGCTGCCGAGAGACTTCGCCATGGAGAAGGCGTCGGGTGTGACACCGGTGCCCTGGAATCCAAACCAGTTGCCCGTCCGGCCCATGCCGCACTGGACCTCGTCGCAGAACAGGAGGATGTTCTTCTTGTCGCAGAGGGCGCGGACGGCCTGCATGAACTCCGGGGTAGCCGGTATCACGCCGCCTTCGCCCTGTATGGCTTCCACGAGGATGGCGGCCGTCCGGTCGCTCACAACCCCCTTGAACGAATCCATATTGTTCAGTTCCGCGTAGAAGAAGCCGTCCGGCATGGGTTCGAACCCATCCTGGTACTTGGTCTGACCTGTCGCGGCCAGCGTGGCGAGGGTGCGCCCGTGGAAAGAGTTTTTCATGGAGACGACCTCATATTTTCCCAGGTCGCTTCCCCACAGGCGGGCCAGCTTGATCAAGGCCTCATTTGCCTCGGCGCCCGAGTTACAGAAGAAAGCCTTTCCGCCGAGGGAGAGGTTGGACAGTTTTTCCGCGAGGGCTCCCTGGTGTTCGTTGTAATACAGGTTTGATACATGCACCAGCTTGGCGGCCTGTTCCTGGATGGCCGCGACCACCTTCGGATGGCAATGGCCGACGTTCTGGCAGGCGATGCCGCCTACGAAGTCCAGATAGACCTTGTGATTGCTGTCCCAGACGCGGGTTCCCTTGCCCTTGACCAGCGCAAGGCTTGGCGGGTGGTACGTGGGCATAACATACTGCTGGTACTTTGCGGTGATATCTGCGGTTGTTGTCATTCTGTGATCTCCGTTCCTACTCCTTTGTCTGTGAAAATCTCCAGTAACAGCGAATGCGGCACGCGTCCATCGATGATGTGGATTTTGCGGACGCCGGCCTGCAAGGCTTCCATACAACTCCGGATCTTCGGCAGCATTCCGCCATCGATGACGCGTGTTCGTATCAGTTCCTCAACCTCGTGGATCCGCAGGGTTGAGAAGAGCGTGGATTCATCGTTCCTGTCACGCAACAAGCCGGGCACATCGGACAGGAAGGCCAGTTTCCGGGCGCGCAGTTCACGTGCCACTGCCGCGGCGGCATCATCGGCGTTCAGGTTGTACAGGTGCCCGTCCGGGCCGCGCCCGAGGGGGGTCACGACGGGGATGGTTTCGGTCTTGAAGCACTCCAGCAGGGGGAGGGCATGGACATGGCGGATTTCCCCGACATAGCCCCAGTCCAGGGTTTCGCCCGTTGCCGGATCCTTTTCGGTCCGTTTCTCCACCTCGAAGATCGTGTTTCCATCGATCCGGCAGGCGCGGGCGCCTTTCCTTCGGAACGTATCCAGAAGGGCGGCATTCACCTTGTCCCGAATGGTTTTCTCGACAACCTGGATTGCGGATTCATCCGTCACCCGGAGGCCCTTGACGAATTGCGGGACAAGCCCGGCCTCGGACATCGCGCGGGAGATTGCCTTGCCGCCGCCATGGACAATGACCGGGCGCATGCCGACGCATTCCATGAAGGCAACATCCGTGAGGATGTTCTCCACCTGGCGCGGATCCTCCATGGCGCTGCCGCCGAACTTGACGACGACAATCGCATCGCGGAAGTCCTGTATATAGGGCAGGGCCTCAATCAGTACATCGGCTTTTGCGATGGCCTTTTCCATCAGGTCATATACTCCGCGTTGATGGCCACATATTCCTTGCTGAGATCGCAGGTGTAGACGGTGAATTCGGATTTTCCAACGTGCAGTTCGACCTTGATGGTGAATTCCTTGAGGGCATAGATCCTGGCCAGTTCAGCCAGTGAGCCGGAATCCGCCGCCTTGCCGGATTGAACAGCCGGGAGGTCGTTGAACGAAATATCGACGCGTTCCTCCTGGATCCGGGCGCCGGAGTAGCCCAGGGCTGCCATGATTCGTCCCCAGTTCGGATCGCCGCCATTCCATGCGGTCTTGACGAGGGGCGACATGGCGATGGCGCGGGCGCATGCGCGAGCGTCGTGGCGGCTTGCCGCCCCGGTGACGTGCACGGTCACAAACTTGGTGGCGCCTTCGCCATCCTTGACGATCATCAGGGCCAGTTCGCGGGTTACATATTCCAAAGCATGGCAGAAGCGGCGCCAGTCGTGATGTTTGCGGTCCAGCAGTTTGTTTCCGGCTGTGCCGTTCGCGAACATCAGGACGGTATCGTTCGTGCTTTCATCGCCATCGACCACGATCCGGTTGAAGCTCAGATCCACGGCGTGGACGAGTTCCAGTTGGAGCGAACGCTGGTCGACGGCGGCATCCGTTGTGATAAAGGCCAGCATGGTCGCCATGTTCGGGGCGATCATACCGGATCCCTTGGCTATGCCGGCGATGGTCACGGGTATGCCATCCACCATGACGGTCACGGCAACCTCTTTCTTGACCAGATCGGTGGTGAGAATGGCCTCGGCAGCCTGACTGCTGTTCTCCCTGGAGAGTTTCCGGGCCAAGGCAGGAAGATTCGACTCGATCCTGGGCATGGGTAGCGGGATTCCGATGGTGCCTGTCGAACAGACAAACACAAGATTCTTGGCGATGCCGAGTGTTTCGGCGGTGATTTCCGCCATGCGCTCCGCGTCGTGGAACCCCTGTTCGCCGGTGCAGGCGTTCGCGTTGCCTGCATTGATCAGGAGGGCCTGCCCCTGGCCCCAGATCAGATGGCGTTCGCACAGTTTGACGGGGGCGGCCTTGATGCGGTTGGTCGTGAAGGTCCCGGCGACGGCGGCGGGGGTGTCGGAGAAGAGCAGGGTAAGGTCATCCCGTTTCCGGCTTTCCTTGATGCCGGCGCGCAATGTGGCGGCCTTGAAGCCTTTGGGGGTTGTGATCCCGCCTGCAATAACTTCAAATTCCTTTTTCATCCGTAACTCCCGCAGAAATCCGTCATTCCTCTTTTATCCCATGCGCTTCGTATCCCCTTGGGACACATCGGTTGCGCGCATATCAGGACGGCGCCCGCTTCCGGCATGCGATGGGCAGGAAACCGCCCGATCCTGTCCGCTCAAAAAGGGGTGACTATCGGAAATCCCTGCGGAAAAGTCGAACACAAAGTTGGGGCGGATTGGGCGAGGTTGGGCCGCATACCTGCGGGAGGGTGCAGACGCTTCCCCCTGTTCCTGCCTGATTTACGCCGATGGGCTCACACTTTTGCCGGGGCGCCTCCAAACGGTGGTGCTTGAGTCGGGACCCTGTTGAGTGATCCGGGGGTGGCGGCTATTCCCATACAGGCTGTTTATCCTCCACAGCCACGAGGCGCCAGGTGAAGCGATGCCCCTTGTAATTTACCGTGGCTGTGCCCCCGACCTGCACCACCTGCCCATTGACGACAAGGGTGATCAAGCCCCCTTGCTGCGACATGCCGTTGACGACCAGTAATTCGCGGGATGCCTGACGGTAGGCGCTTTCCATGGCTGGCGTCAGGTTGTTCGACACGGTTGGGGTGATGTTCGAGACGGTATTCGCAGAGGCGGGTTTGGCGGGCGCGGGTTTGGGGGTTGACTTGGATGCGGGCTTCTTTGGGGCTTGCGGTTTCGGTGTGGCGGCGGGCGCGGGCTTGGCTGCCGCATGGGTTGGCGGCGGCTGGTTTGTCGCCGGCTTGTCGGGTTGGGTGGGCTTCGCGGTTGTCGCCGGCGGTGCCGTTCGGGCTTCAACAGCGGCAATCATGCGATCCATGTTGCCCTCACGGGCTGCATCCTGCAATTCTTTGATCTTGCGCTCTGATTCCGCTTCACGGAGCTTCGCTTCGCGGTGTTCGCTCGGCGACTGCATGCCTGTGACCGAAGTCCATGCGCTTTCAACAAGAGAACCGCCCCGTAGCAGGGTGAAGACGCTGTCCTTGGCAATCAGCAGGGCCTGGACTACGAACCATGCAAGCAGGGCTTTGGGGATTGGGACCCAGACATAGCGGTTCAGCATCACAACAAAAACCCCGATTTGCCAGGCCAGGGTAGCCAGGAGGATCAGCGGCCAGAAGGTCAACAGGTCCCAATGGAAATGTTCCACAAGAGACGACCAGATGAACAGTGGCGGCAGTACGGTCAGGACGCCGGTTATGGCTGATACGATCATCAGTTTCGACCAGTCCAGATCCGCTTCATGACGTGCCGTGATCCAGAGAGCGGCCAGCAGGACGCTTGCCGAAAGACTGACGTTAATGGTCAGATCGCCGAGCATAATGGTTCCCCTTGTAAGTCAACAGAATGTATTCATTGCACACCTGTTTGCCCAGTGCAATGTCTGTGTTTGTGTGGGAATCGGCTGTGTTCCACCCGTGGTCGAGTCCGTCACCCGTTGCTCCCCGTATGCTTCCTGTTCCGCAATGCCGCCCAATGATGTTTCTCCCGCATCGGGGAAATCAGGTTGATCTGCCGCCCTTCTCGTCTTATCCTCGCCGGACATGGGGTGACGCGCTTTGCGTTCGCTGAAGAAATGAAGAAGAGAGCAGTTGTTGTCTTTGTCCTTCTGGGCCTGGTCTTTGGAGCGTTTGTTGAAATCCAGGTCGTCTTTGAGGATACAACCGAGCAGGACATCGTTGCGTGGCGGATTCTCCCGCCATGGTCAAGGCAGACTGTGGCGCGGGAACCCACATGTGAGTGGTTTTGGAAGCAGGCGCCAACGAATACAGCGTGTGTGGCGTGTGATATCCGTTGCTATGGGCTTTTGAGTAGAGGACGAGTGATCGTCAGGTGAAAGCAGGAGGCGGACGGAAATGCTTCTCAGCATAAGGCGGACAGTCATGGGCGTTGACAATGGCGGGGGCAGTCTCTATAGTTCGCGACTTGATTTTCCCGGTCCTTGCCTATGGTCTCCTGTCCAATGGCAGGTGGGCGAAAGTCTCAGGGTTTTGATTCTCTGCTCTCGTGCAAGTTGTTGACAATAAGATCTTTCAGGCCGTTAGCTCAGTCGGTAGAGCACTTGACTTTTAACCCCCTACTAGCTTTCGCATGCGTATGCATCCTTTTGCAATGCAACTAGTTGCAGCTTTCTGCCTAGGCATAATTTAGCACATTTTTGCCCCGTCTCGCCTCTTTCTCCTGCCGAAATTTGCCGAAAAATTTCTGCGCAGACGTCGGCATTTTCACCGCCACCACTTGAACCACGCATACCACGCCGCGGTCACGCCCGCAAACCGGGTTGCCGCCTGGAGCGCGGACATCCGGTACGCGCGCTGGATCCGGTAGAACCGCACATTGGCCGCCCATCCACCCCGCCCGGTCTTCCAGTCGAAGTCATGCCGCAGGCAGGGCGGGAAGTACTTTGTCGGCCAGTACATCTCCGACACCCCGGTACACCCGTCGCAATCCTTGAACCAGTCCCACTCCGGGGAATCCACCGCCTCCCTGACCAGGGCACGAACGCTAAACGGGATGTTCAGCAGTTCGAAGGATTGGATGATCCGCTGGTATTCCGTCATCCGGTTCAGTTTCACGCCATTTGC
>CAIVSY010000098.1 GCA_903908715.1 uncultured bacterium | reverse complement strand
ACCTGTTTGCTGGTCTGATCCTGCTTGTCCTGGGCTTCCTGCCCGGCCTGGTTGACCTTGCTCCTGGCATCCTTGGCTTCCTGATCTCCCGCGGTTGAACCCTGGTTCATCTGTGAATTGGCGCCCATGTTCCCCATGGCATCGCGGGTCTTGTCGGAACTCTTCTGGTTGCGGGCATCCGCAAGTTTGTCCAGGGCGGAACCGCCCTCTTCCTTGCCGTCCTTTCCATCGGCGTTTGCCTCGTTGTTGCCTTCGGCCGACTTGAGGTCATTCTCCCGTGTGACTCCATTCCGCTTATCAAGGATCGTCTTCAGGTTCTGGAGCATCTGCTTATCGCCCTTGTCGTAATAGGCGGAAGCGGCTTTCTCCGCGCCCTCGGGGGTTGCCCCGTCCTTGATGAGGCTTTCAATCATCACTTCCTTGGCCACCTTCTTGTCGTCGGGCGAACCATAGATGACTTTTCCCAGCCCCAGGGCGGCTTCGTCGGCTGTTTCCTTGACGAATTTCCCGGTCTTCTTGGCATTGTCCACGAAGCCTTCGCCGAACGCCTTGGCGCGTTCGCCCATGGTGTCGTCAGCCTTCTCGTATTCGTGGTTGATCCATTTGGGAGGCGCGACCTTGAGTTCGCGGAACTTATCATACAAGGGTCCGTCGTTCCCCTTGTTGTGCTCGGAGATCAAACGGTCGATTTCCTCCTTGGGAACATTGTTCTTCCGGAGGGAATTCACCGAGTCGATCGTGAAACCCAACGCCTGCATTTCGTTGGCTTTCTCGGTGTTCCGATCGGCGTTGTACGGGTCGTAGACCCCGCCGCCCCAGATTTTCTTGTTGGCCGAATACAGGCCCATGGTGGCTTCGTCGGCGACAAACTCTGCGCCCTTCTGCCCGGCCCCCGCATAGTCGCCTTTCTTGAGGTCTTCCTTGATATCGTGCGCGGTGGACCCGATGTCGATGATCTGCATGCCCGTGCCGATGGCCTTGCCGGCCTTGCCGAGGGCGCCGGCGGCTTCATCGCTTCCCGCCCCGGTCCGTCCGTTTGGTCCGTCGGGCGCATCCACTCCTGGTCCTTTGGCCTTGCCGGTCTCGATTTCCGCGCGGGTTTTTGCGTTCGCATCAGCCGTCGCCTTGTTGCTGTCCGACACCTGTTTGCGACGGTCGTTGATGGCCTCCGAGGTGGTGGGTGTATCGCCGTAGTTGGCCTTGTTCTTTGCGTCGTTCCACGCCTTGTTCTTGTCGCCGCCGGCGGTTTCCGCCGCCTTGGCGGAGTCGGCCAGATCCTTGCGGGTATTGTCCTGCTGTTGTCCCTGACGCGCGCCCTCGGAGACGTTCTGCTTCATTTCGGAATCCAGCTGGCCCTTGAAGTCATCCATTTTCTGCTGGCGTGTCTTGGGATCCTCGCCCAGATGCGAGACGCCGGAACTGATCTCGTCGCCGTAGTTCTTGAAGTCCTTGGCCTTGCCGTACAGTTCCTTGTTTCCCGCGTCCTGGGAGCGACCGGTGGCGTCGCCTGCCTTGGCGACTGTTTTGGCCTGGTCCTTGACATTGCCCCGCTGGGTGGCGTCGAGGAATTTCTTTTCATTATCCAGGGTTGCGCCAGCCTTGTCGCTGGGACCTTCGCCCGTGGTCTTGCCGTATTTGCCGTCCTTCTTTGTGACGGCCTCGCGTCCGCCGGCGGTCCCATGGGCGTCGCCGTCGGCGACGAGCGACTTGTCGCCCGGCCCGTAGCCGGGTTTCCACAGTACTTCGTCGGTGGTCTTGTTGACGATCTTGTGTCCCTCGTCCACGACATTATTGCCGCGGTCCTTCCACTGCTTAGCCTTGGCGTCGGCCGCCTCCGGGGTGTCGGCCGTCCAGTCGCCGTCGGCGCGGACGTCCTTGGGCTTACTGCCCGTGCTCTTGACACCTGGAATCTGTTTCTTTGGGTCAAAATCGCCCGTGCGGGGGTCCTGTTTCGTGTAGGAGTCCCGGATCCCGTCCCGTTTCTGGACGTACTCGTTTTCCAGCTTCTTGTACTGCGAGGAATCCGTGTCGATGGTTCCGTCTGGTCGGCGGGGAACCTCCTTGCGGGCCTTCTGGTCATACGTGTTCTTCAGCCGGTCCAGGTCGGCCTGCTGCTTTTCCCTGAGTTTCTGCAGTTCGCTGGGGGTTGCAGGGGAGGTTGTCCCGTTTCCGCCGCCCTGCCGGTTTGGCGAACGGATCATGCCGCGTCCGGTGCGGTCTTCATTGGACTCGTCGCCGCGATCTTCCGACACCAGCACCTGGCCCATGTCCGGATCGGAGGCGTATCGGATGTTCTCGCTGCTGTCGCTGATTCCGCTGGTGTTATCCAGGGTGCTGCCGACGCCCCGGGTGTCCTCGATGATGCCGCGGCCTGTTTCGTCCAGTGCGCCGGAACTGGAGATGCCGTCGCCGGCCATGCCCGTGGTCTGGTCCAGGGTTCGTCCGCTGACGCTGTCAATTGCCCGACCGCGGCGAGAGGCATCGGAGATGGAGCCTGACGTCTTGTCGAGGGTGCGGCGCGACTTGGCGGCGCTATCCAAGGCGCCCGAGCTGGACATGTTTTCCTTGGGGGTGGTGATGGTTTGCTTCTTGTTCAGTTGGGCGTTGGCCAGGGTGGCGCAGGACGCAAAAGCCAGTAGAACGAAAAGGCGGGTGGCGAGCGGCCGGCTTTGTGCAACATTGTTCATAAGACAGACCTTTCGAAATGCCCGTTTAGGCAGACACTATAGCAACAAGTGGCGGTGCATCGAAACCGAAAAAGCATTGCAAGGAGGATGGAAGAGCGAATTGGGAACTCAAGGGGAGAAGAAGGCTTCACCACTCTGATGGCGCTATCCTGGCGGCCCGGAAGGGAGTCAGGCCACAAACAGTAACTAAGACAGAGCGATTCAGTTGCCGGGCGCAATTCCCCTCACCTTGATCCTCTCCCGCAAGGGGAGAGGAAGTGCGGCCGACTCCTCTCACGCCTTCACCAGAAGGTGATACCGCTGGGACCTCACAACGATTTAGAATCCCTCTCCCTTGACGGGAGAGGGTACGGGTGAGGGTGTCTTGAAATGCATCTTTCCGGCTAAGTGAGAGTGACGGGGGTGGGTTGGTTTTGTGATGACGTGACCCCGATGGATGCTTTCGCGTGTTTCGCAGTTGCCTCAACTGCTCCTGTCGGGATTATTCGTTCCGCAATGCCTCGGCGGGTGCGATGCGGGCGGCGATGCGGGCGGGTGCAAGACTGAAAGCGATTCCCAGCAGGATGCTGGTGGCCATGGGCAGGAGCAGCAGGGAGAAGCCGGTGGCAACAGGGACGGGCAGGGCCCGCGCCGTAAAGGGCAGGAGCATGGCGGCTGTGCCCGCGCCGAGCAGTGTGGCGCAGGCAGTCAGGAAGACGGCCTCGAGCACGAAGATCAGACCGATATCCGCGGGGCTTGCGCCCAGTGCCCGGCGCAAACCGATCTCCGGAATACGCGCCTGGACGTTGGCGCACATCAGACTGCCCAGGGTGATTCCGCTCATGAGGAGGCACAATGCTGCCAGGAGCCCGCCGGCCATCAGGATCCGCTGCCGCAGCTTCTGCAACTGCGCCACCAGTGTGGCGGGTGTAATCCAGGACAGGGGGGCACAGGCATAATGCGGATCGCCCAACAGCCGGCGGGCCGCCGATACAACCGGGCCGGGAGATTCCGCCGCCCGACTCCTGACAAAGATGATATCGAGTGAATCCTCCCTGGGAACGGGCGACTGTGCCCAGTAGGCGGGGAGCGTCCATGGCACGATGACCACGCGGTCGCCGGGCGAGAGCCGGGGCGAAGCGGAAACGCTTTCCATCGCCCCCGATTCTATGGAGACAATCCCCGCAACGCGGACGGTTTCCGGCCCGATGGAGATGGCTTGGCCGATGGTCCATCCGGTTTCGCGGGAAAGGCTGTCGGAAATCACCGCGACGGCGGTGCGGTTCCGCATGTCGTCCGCATCGAGGGGGCGTCCGGCGAGGATGGGCCAGGGTCTCACACGCCAGAGATATTCATCGGCATGCAGGATGCGCACCGTCTTTCCGTCCAGGAGGCTCTCACCTGCCTGATAGGCGGTCACGGCTTCCGCCGGCAGATTTCCGCGCAGAAGTTCGGCGTGCCGGCGGGTCAACGGAAGGGCCGGCAGGGAAGGATCGTCGGCGAGCGGGAGAATGGCGAAGCTGTTCACGCCGAGTTCCGCGATGGCGGAATGCGCCTGCTGGCGCAGGCCGGCGACGATTCCCAGGACGACGGCCAGGATAAACATCCCGAGGGCAATGCCGGCAAACGGGAGTACGATGCGGGAGGGATGGCGGCGCGCCCCTTCGCGGATATCGAGAACCAGGAGGCGCCAGCGCATCATACCGTTCCTCCCGGTGCCGTTTCCCGGAGCCGGCCTGCCCTGCATTCGAGCCTGCGGCCGGCATGACCGGCCACGGCTGTGTTGTGGGTGGCCATGATGATCGTGATGCCCCGGCGGTTGAGTTCCATGAAATGACTCATGATGCCCGCGCCGGTCGCAGGATCCAGGTTCCCGGTGGGTTCATCCACCAGTAGCAGATCCGGCGGCAGGGCAATGGCGCGGGCGATGGCCACGCGCTGCATCTCACCGCCCGACAACAGGCGCGCCGGCTGATCGGAATGCGAGGTAAGCCCCACGTGTTCCAGGGCCTGCAGGGCCATGCTTCGCGCCTCCCGGTCGGGGGTGTCGAGGTAGCGGAAACGGAACAGGACGTTCTCCAGTACAGACCGGTGCGAGAGGAGGCAGAAACGCTGGAACACCATGCCGACCCGGTGCTTCCGCAGGCCGGTTCGCTGCTCTTCATCGAGGGAAAGAACGTCCTGTCCTGCCAGCCGGATGCAGCCTGCCGAGGGGCGGTCAAGCAGGGCGGCCAGATGCAGCAGTGTGGTCTTGCCGGATCCCGAGGGTCCCGTGAGGCATACGAACTCACCCGGTTCAACGGAAAGGTGGATGTCCTGCAGCACCGATACAGAGCCGTTGGGCGCGGGAAACCACCGGGCGACGCCTTCCATCGACAGGATCGGCGTTGTCATGGAAGCACGACCTTTTCCCCCGGCTGGAGGCCGCGGAGGATTTCCAGTGCCGTGAGGTTGCCGATACCGGTTTCCACAGGCCGGATTTCGGTTCCGTGCAGGGTGCGGACCCGGCAGGATGCGGTTCCGTTTTCCCATGTCACCGCGCGGCGCGGGACCAGGATGGCGTTGGTTCGGGAGTGGGAAAGGACTTCCAGGGTGACCGACATGCCGGGGCGGAGGCGCGGATCCCCCTGGCTAATCCGCGTGGTGACGCGGAAGTATTTCTGCCAGGCTGGATAGCCCGGGCGCGATTGGGCCGTGGCGCTCAAGTTCTCCACGCGGGCCTCCAGGCGGCAATCGGGATAGGCCAGCGGTGTGACCCGTGCGGGACTGCCGGGGGTGACGCGTCCCAGATCGGATTCCGGAATGAAGGACTGGACGACGAACTCCGCGAGATCGGGAATCGCCAGCAGGGGTTGACCCGGGTAGACGGAATCCCCGGAACGGACGGGGCGGAACTCGGTTCCCAGGGCGACCGGCAGTTGGACTGCCAGCCCGGCGGACGGGGCCCGGATAACGGTGTTCGAGAGCTGGCGGCAGGCGGACTCGACCTGGCGTGCGGCGGTTTCATGGGCGGCCCTGGCCTTTGCCAGACGGGCCGGGTGCAGATGTCCCAGTGTGAGTTTCTGTTGCGAGGCCAGTTGCCGCGCCTTGGCTTCGGCGACGGCGGCGCGGGCTTCCTGCTGCTCCAGTTCGCGGCGCGAAAGAAGGTTACGTTCCACCAGGTCGCGCGTGTCACGCAGGGCCTGCTGTTCGGCTTCTGCCTGGGCGGTGCATTCGGTCAGGCGGGCTGCAATCTCCGCCTGCTCGATCGGCAGGTCGGCATTCTCCAGTGCGTCGAGTTCGGCGCGGGTTCTGGCAAGCTCGTTGTTCAATCTCACCAACTCGTTCTCCACATCCGAGCTGTCGAGGCGGAGCAGAGGATCGCCAGGGTGGACTTCGGCGCCATCCGGAACGATTTCGATGACTGTGGCGCGGCCCTGGAAGCGGGAAAAAAGGGTTTCCGTCCGGCGGGCATCCAGGATACCGGTGAGCGGCGTCCAGACCTCCAGTGGACCGCACGCCACGGCGGTGTCGCCCGATTCGGCAGAAGAGGCGGGCGCATCGCGCCGGCATGCGGTGAGGACCAGGGGAAGCAGCAGGAGGAGGAACAGGGTCGGGGCTTTCATGGGGCAGGCTCCAGGGGGACAGGCTTCAGTTCAAGGGGAAACTCCGTAAGGGTTCCCATCAGGCGAAGCAGGTTGAATCCGGCCACGCACACATCGGCGCGGGCCGAAAGCAGCGACGACTCAGATTGTGAAAAGGCGTTTTCGGCGTCCGTCACGGAAAAACTGTCGCCGCGTCCGGCCTCGAACAGTCGGCGTGCCAGTTCCGAGCGGGCATCGGCGGCGGCATAGTTCCGTCCCGCGATGACCAGTTCATTGCGGGCCTGGCGATAGGACGAAACACCCTGCTGGACTTCGCGGGCGATCGACTGGGCGCGGATGGCGATGGTTTCCCTGGCGGCCTGGACATCAACCTCGGAGACCTTTACGGCTGTGCGGTCGCGGCGTTGGTTCAGGTCGATCTGGCCGGCCAGTCCGATCGTCCAGAGGTTCCGGTCCAATTCGGTGGATTCGCGGAATCCGGTTGACTGGCCGTACTGCTGGTTTCCGGCCACGAGCGTGATATCCGGCTGGAGGCGTCGCCGGGCGATCCTGGCGCCCCGCCGGGCGGCGTGATAATCCTGGATGGCTTGCGCGTAATCCAGGCGGTTGCTTAGCGCCGTCTGCACTGCGGCGTCCATGGGTGGAACTTCGAGATCCGGCAAAGGCGAGGGAGCCGGGCTGAGTTCTGTTTCCGGAGGGTATCCCAGCAATTCCGCGAGGTTGCGACGCGCGGCAAAGAGTGCGTCCTGGTTCGATTCCCTGCGCGACTGGGTCTGGCCGAACTGCAGTTCGACTCGCAGGGTATCCACGCGGGATACACGGCCCTGTTGTTCCCGGGCCCGGGTCAGTTCGAGGAGCCGTTCTGTCCGTGCGAGGGTCCGTTCGTCGCAGTCAGCCTGT
The DNA here is from genome assembly GCA_903908715.1 of uncultured bacterium. Lineage (GTDB taxonomy): Bacteria > Verrucomicrobiota > Kiritimatiellia > CAIKKV01 > CAITUY01 > CAIVSY01. Next base: position 54,378 of record CAIVSY010000098.1, on the reverse strand, counting down.
TTCATCAGGCGGAGGATGGTCTCGAACTGGCGGGCGACATCCACGATCAAGTCGGCTTTCTGCAGTTCCCAGTGGCGTCGTTCCGCGGCCAGTTGTTCTCCGGCGGCGGTCAGCGGCTCCTCGTGGATCAGTCTGCCGGAATTGCGGAACAAGGGCTGGCGGACATCCACCTTGACGGCGGATCGCCACGGCTCATCCAGGAAGGCAGGGTACCGGATTGTTTCGAAACCGATACCGAGTTCGGAACCCCAGGCGAATTTCCTGCCCGCCTTCATTCCGTACCGCCAGTTGGTCTCCCCGTCAGTCGTGTTGATGCCGCCGCCGGGGATGAGGGAGATATCGAACTCCTGGCGGGCCGAGGCGACACCCAGCTTTCCGCGTTCCACGCCGAGTGCGGCATGGGTGAGGCGCCGGTTGTGCGCCAGTGCGGTGCAAATCGCTTCATCCAGGTTCACCGTTTGCGGTTCGGGAACGGATGGCGGAGGGGAGGGGTGGGCCATCCAGGGGAACAACAGGGGCATGGCAAGAGCCAAGGCTCGAAGCCGTCGGGGGATTCGGGATGGAGCGGAGATGCACATCACGGCGCCTGTGAGTCCGGAACCCCGGGACCTTGATCGGGCCGGGGTCTGATCGCAGATCGGGGCTTGGCCTACTGGAATCCTTTCTTCATGTTTGCAGGATCGGGCATTTCCTTGAAATACACCTTATGCTTCAAACAGAGTTCCCATTGCTTGGCATATTTCAGGAAAGCGCCGTACGAAGCCATCAGGGCGATTGCCAAGCCATGTCTCCCATCCAGGAATCCGGCGCGCAGGATGTAGCCCTTGATAAAGCGGCAGACGGGGTGCAGGAGCATATCCGACCAGTGGAACCGGCACCCTTGTACGAAACGCTGCTGCGCCGTGATGGTCGAGAAACGGTTCAAGGTGTTGATGTGGTCCGCCAAATCATCGTAGGTGTAATGCCAGATCGGATTCTTCAGGCGTTTCACCGGCCCGCGGACCACGACCTTGTCGTGGGGTTCCTGCCCTTCCGAACGTCCGAACTCCTTGCGGAACAGGCGTAGTTTCAGGTCCGGGTACCATTCCCCGTGCCGGATCCAGCGTCCGAGATAATACACCTGGCGCGGGAACTCATATCCCACGCACCGGTTGTTCGGCCGCTCGAATTCCTCCAGGATCTCATCCCGCAGTGCGGGCGACAGCTCCTCGTCGGAATCCATGAACAGGAGCCAGGGATATGAAGCGAATTCGCGGACCGTGTTGCGCTGTCCCACGTATCCCAGCCATTGGCGCTGGAAGAAACGGTCGGTGTACTTGCGGCAGATTTCCGGTGTGCGGTCGGTGCTGAAGCTGTCGAGTACGACGATCTCATCGCACCAAGTCAGGCTGGCGAGGCATCGCTCGATCTTGGCCTCCTCATTGAAGCAGAGAACACAGGCCGAGATTTTTTCGCGCATGATGTTCCTTTCGGGTTACGGCCTGGAGAGGAGGGGTTGTGCGGGGGGCGCCATCTGGACATCCGCCGGCAGGTCCTTGGGTTGCATCCATTCGTCCTGAAGGGCGCCATGGTAATGGACCCGGATCAGGCATCCGTAGAACTGCTCGGTCCGTTGGAGTCCCGCCGGGATCATGTAGGAGGCCGAAACGGTTTTCCGGTTGCCGGCCAACCATGGGCCCGGCGCGATTTCCGGCGGTGTGGTTGCCGCGGAGGAGGCGTGGACAAGGCCGCCGGCGGGATTCCGGTCATAGAAAAGGACGACAACCCGGACGGCGTCCCGCTGGATTTCCTTTTCCTGATTGCCGGCCTCGAGCGTGAAGGAGAGCACCCTCATTTCCTTGTGTGCGGCGGTTTCGGGGAACTTGGTCAATTCCGGTGAAAGGATTTTCACGCGGCCGGCGAACGGGAAGACAAAGTGTTCGCGGGCCTGGGACAGGCGCTTGATCTCGTCCCCGGCCTGCAAGGCCAGCGGGCTGTTCTGGGCGGCGCGGCGGGCAACCTCCTGCCACTGGGCAATGGCGGGGTCGAGCCATCCGCGCCGGGTCAGCAGGCGGGCGCGGTCGGCGTAGGCATCCGTGAAATCGGGCGCCACGCGTTGTATGCCGGCAATTGCCTGTTCTGTTTCCTCCGGGGATTGGTTGCTGGCTGCGGTCCGGGCCTCGTCGAGCATTTCATGGACCCGTGACTGCAGAAGCGCCTGGGCGGCCGCCTCGATTTCCTGGCGTGCCCGGTCCACTTCGGCGGATGCGGCTTCTGTGCGTGAGGTCTGAAGGAGCGATTCCGCCTCCTTGAGTTCCTTCGGCTTCTCATGCGCCACCGGCGGGATTTCCGGTTCAGCCTTCGGGAGTTTTTCCTTCGCCGGCTTTTCCCGCGGAGCGGATACGAGTGTTTCCGGCGTTTCCTTTTCCAGTCCGGGTGCCTTTGCCGTATTCGTGGTGGTGGCGACGGGTGTGCCCCGGGGCACAAGCGCGATCCGGGCCGTGGAGTGGCTCGTTGTTTTCGCGACGACGGGCCGGGCGGGAGCCGGCGGTGTGCGCTGGCACCGATAGAAGGCCAGCAGGGCGAAGGCCAGCAGGGTGGCCCCTATGGAGATTTGTTTCCAGCGCCGGCGCCGTGCCTCCTGTTCCTCACCCAGGACTTCGGCCTGTACATAGGCCTGGACGAGAAAACGGGTCCGGCCAACTTCCACGACATCGCCATGTTTGAGGATTGCCTCGGGGGTTTCGCGGTTGTTCACAAGGATCCGGTTCATCGAGCCCAGGTCGCGGATGAACAGCTTGTCTTCCCGGTGCGAGATCTCCGCGTGCTGGGAGGCGATTTCAGGGTCGTTGAAGCGGATATCACTGCCTTCCTCGCGACCGATGCGCATCGGTTCGGCTGCGATGGTGATGCGCTCACCCCGGCGCTCGCCGTTCAGTATGATGAGTCGGAAAATCATAAGCGACTCATACTATACAAGGCTGTGCGCTGTGCGAAAGAAAGAAAAACGACCGGCTGGTTCCATCCTCGCTGGATGAGGCCGGATCAGCGGGGGGGATTTCGCGGGTCGATCAAGGTCCTCAGCAGAACGGCTCCGAAGCAGACCATCACGACAATGAATATGATATGGGCCAGCGTTACGAGGAAAGGATGCGCCTTGTGAGCGGCGCTGCAGGCTCCGGAAGCCAGCTGCGCAGCTTCGGTATTCGGAACCGCCTGCGCAACAGCTCCCCAGAGGAGACACAAGCCCGCCAAAAGCCAAAACCCATTTCTTTTCATAATGATGCTGCTTTGTAGCATCCACTCTTTCGCGGGGCAATCGGGCTTATCCTGATTTTCACTCAGGGAAAACCTGAAATGGCAACCGGAATCCTGTTGATGGGTAAGGTCGGAGTCCTGGCCTACAGGTTGAGCCCGCCGAAAGGATTGGCATTGAATTGCGGGCGGGGCGCGGGCCGGGCCTGCGGCTTGTTATTGGAAGGCCGGGCTGTCGCGGTTTTGCCTGCCTCACCGCCTGCCGGGCGGGTGCCGCTTTTTGCGCTGAGCGCGATGCGCTTACGCTGCACATCCACGTCCAGAACCTTGACCTTGATCCGGTCCCCGGTTTGTACCACTTCGGCGGGATCGGAAACAAAGCGGTCGGCCAGTTCGGAAACATGCACAAGCCCGTCCTGGTGCACGCCCACATCCACAAAGGCGCCGAATGCCGTTACATTGGTCACAATGCCCATGAGTTCCATGCCGGGTTTGAGATCCTCCAGGGTTGTCACATCGTCGCGGAATCCCGGTGCCTCAAAGGTTTCCCGCGGGTCGCGTCCCGGCTTCTTCAGTTCGGCCACAATATCCTTCAGGGTTGGTTCCCCCACGTCGGGAGTGACGTATTTCCGGATGTCGATCCGGTCTGCCAATGCGGCATTGCCGACCAGGTCCTTGACCGAGACCCCGAGGTCGCGGGCCATGGTTTCCACGAGTGCGTAGCGCTCGGGGTGTACGGCGGAAGCATCCAGGGGGTGGCTGCCTTCCCGGATCCGCAGGAAACCTGCCGCCTGCTCGAATGCCTTGGGGCCGAGTCCGGAAACCTTCAGCAGGTCGGCGCGGCTGCGGAACGCGCCCGTTTTGTCGCGATGGGAGATGATCTTCTTCGCCAGCCCGCCGCCGATCCCCGACACGCGGGCCAGCAGGAAGGCGCTGGCGGTGTTCAGTTCAACTCCTACGTGGTTGACGCAACTGACGACCACCTCGTCCAGTTTCCTGGCCAGGAGCGGCTGGTGGACATCATGCTGGTATTGGCCGACCCCGATCGATTTCGGGTCGATCTTGACCAGTTCGGCGAGCGGGTCCTGCAGGCGGCGCCCGATGGAGATTGCCCCGCGCACCGTCACGTCCAGGTCGGGGAATTCCTCGCGCGCCACTTCGGACGCGCTGTACACGCTGGCGCCGGCCTCGTTGACCTGGATGACGAGGATATTCCGGACATTGGCTTTTTTCAGGGTTTCGCGGATGAAGGATTCCGTCTCGCGGCCGGCGGTGCCGTTACCGACGGCGATTGCCGCGGGCTGGAACTTGGCGGCCAGCTTGACAAGGTCGATCCGCGCCTCCATTTCCTGTCGTTCCCCCTGGCTGATATACAGGGTGGTATTGCCCAGGAACTTCCCGGTGGCATCCAGGGCGGCCACCTTGCACCCTGTGCGGATGCCGGGGTCCACTGCGATGATCGGCCGGCCTCCGAGCGGAGCGGCCAGCAGGAGGCTGCGCAGGTTGCGGGCGAAAATCTCGACGGCGGCGCGGTCGGCCTTCATCTTGAGTTCCACGGACACATCGGTTTCCACGGCCGGGGAAATCAGGCGCTTGTAGCTGTCCTCGATGGCGGCCCGCAGGTGTGGGGCAAACGGCGAGCGCGGGTTCAGCTTCACGGATTCCCCGATCCGGTCGAGAATAGGCGCGGAGTCCAGGGAAAGGGCTTGGCGCAGGACGCCTTCCGCTTCCCCGCGGCGGATGGCGAGGTAGCGGTGGGAGGGGATGTCGGCTGCTTTCTCCTTGAAGTCGTAGTATTGCTCGAACTTTGTCGGTTCCCGGGTCTTGTCCGGCACCGCCTGCGAGACCACCAGGCTTTGCGTGGCGAAGGCGTGCCGGACCAGGGTCCGGATCTCGGCGTTTTCGGAAATGATTTCGGCAACGATATCCCGTGCGCCGGCGAGTGCGTCGTCAGCGGATTCCACCTTGAGTTCCCGGGAGACAAACGCTGCGGCGGCCGTGGCGGGTTCGCCGGTCAACGGCTGCTCCAGGATGCGGGCAGCGAGGGGTTCCAGCCCCTTCTCGCGGGCGATCATGGCGCGGGTCCGGCGTTTGGGCTTGTAGGGAAGGTACAGGTCCTCGAGGGCGTTCTTCGTGGTGCAGGCGAGAATCCGCGCCTTGAGATCATCGGTAAGCTTGCCCTGGTCGGTGATGGAATCGAGGATGGTCTGCCGGCGTTCCTCCAATTCCCGGTAATACTGCAACCGCTCCTCGATCTTCCCGATCTGGACCTCGTCGAGGTTGCCGGTGACTTCCTTGCGGTAGCGTGCGATGAAGGGGATGGTGGAGCCCTCGAACAGAAGTTTTGCGACGGCGAGGATCTGGCGCGGGGGCAGGTTCAGCTCGGCGCTCAGGCGGGGAATGGAGGAGGCATCCAGGGACTCGTTATCTTGCTTGTCGGCAACCATGTTGTTCTCCGGTGGTATGAAGGCAAAAGTCGGGGATTGTATGGATTCCGGCGTCCAGGAAAAGAGGGAAATGCAACAGGATGGGAACGGAATGCCCTGTGCCCCCGGGACGGTACTTACGCAGTGACGTTGGAGTGCGCAGGCGTGACCGGGTTTTCATCCGGCCCGGACGGTTCAGGGTGCGGCCAGCCGTTTCGCGATGGAATCGTCCATCTGTTGTTGCACTTCCGCTTCCGAAATCAGCCGCGCAGAGGGATCCGCCACTGGGGTTACACTCCCGCCGGAGGCGGCCGCGTGTACCGCGCCATAGCGGGCTGGTTGCGTGGAGCGGGTCAGCAAGGCCGAATACGCGTCGCCGGCGTTGTAGTGCCAGAACTCCCAGGGATAGGTTGTGAACCCGTGCCGGGCCATCAGCGCCGTGATTGCCAGGCGATGTTCCCGCGCCTGGGCGGACACGTAGGGCGATTCCATCGGTGTGCACTCCGAGAGGGTCAGATAGGGGGCGCCGCGGTCCAGCTCCGCGCCGGAGTCGCGCCACAGGACGGAGATATCCATCGCGCTTCCCGACATATGCGTGGCCACCTTGGGCGCCTGGGCCAGAAGCGCGCCCAGCCGTTTCCTGAGCAGCGCGGCCGGGGGCAGGGCGCCGCGGCATTCCCAGCAGACCTTCTCCAGCACCGTGGCGAACAGGCGCGGCTGGAAACTCAACCCGCGCTGCATCTCCAGCGTCCGGTATGCGTCCTCCACCTTCAGCACCCAGCCGCGGCGGTTCATCTCGCGGGCCGCGGCGAGGAAGGCGTCCATCAGCCCCCGGCGCAGCAGGTACAGGCGGGGCAGGCCGGCCACATGCGGACGGTCCGAGAAGGCGACCTCGACTCCTGCCGCGCGTGCCGCGCCGGCCATGGAGTCCAGCGGCTCGCCGCATTCCTCAACCGGATACTCGAGAATCCGGCTCATGAAGACGTCGGCCTCATCCAGTTGGTCCGCCCAGTAGGCGCGGCGGGCATCCTCACTGCCCGTGATGCGGTCCTGTTCGCGATCCCGGTTCACGGATTGTCCTCCCGCACTGGATGTGAGGGTCCCCCAAAGAGTGTGCCGGCGGAACCGATCCGGTTGGGTTGGGTCATGATGGCAGCCCTTGTGTTTCCCGGTTACTTCTTCCGACGCGGCGCCTTGGCGCTCTTCGCGCCGGCGGACCATTTCGGGCATTGTTCCAGGAGTTGTTCTCCCTCTTCGGGCGTGGAACACCAGGTGTCCAGCATCAGCAGGGACGGATCCAGTTCTCGCACGAGCGGCTCGACGTTGTTCGCGGACACCTGGATGTGCACAATCTTTCCGGCCGCCTGGACATGTTTGTAGAACTCCAGGTGATCGGGCCCGTTCGGGGGTTCGAACGGCGCGGCGGTGTATTGCAGGACCCGGAGGTAAGGCAGGGACAGCAGGCGCGGGAGGTGCTGGCGGGCATCGCCTCCGTCCAGGTGGTACCAGAGCGCGCCGTATTCGTTGCCATACAGGTCCAGTTCCGGCAGGACGAACCGTTCGTACATCTCCGGCGACAGCATGCAGGAGACGTCCGACTGCTGAGAGTTGAACGGTTCCGGCGCCCAGAAGGGCATCCATCCTGCGTTGCCGTACCAGAAATCATGCCGCGGGCTGGCGAGCGACTGCACGTGGCTTCTGGCCTGGATCTGGTCCCGTCCGCCCTGCAGGATAGCCGCCGCCATCCAGTCCGACTCATCCATCAGCGCGGTCAGGAATTCCTGTGTGCCCATGTGCATGGAGAGGAGGTCGTTGGCGGGCAGGCCGCCCGGGCCGCCGACAAGGAATCCGTCGCGTCCAGCCTCTGCGCACAGGGCGAGATAGAACTTCTCATAGCGCCGGGTCCACGGGTTTTCGGGGTCGTGGCGGAACGGCGAGGGCTGGCGGAAGTCCACGGCCCGGGTCTCGAACCAGATAGTGTCGCGTGAGAAGCGGGGTGTGCCGCCGAGGCACAGGACCCATCCGGCCTGGTGGAAGCAGGAGGGGATGGATTCCCCGCCCCACCAGGTGGTTGTAAGTTTCTGCCGTGTCAGGGCCAGCCGGTAGGGGATATCCATCCAGAGTTCCTCTGCGCTGGCGGGTTCTGGCAGGGACACGGGTTCCGCTTCCTTGAGCAGCGCTTGCGCGGATGCAGCCGGCCGATTCCTCCACTCCGTTTCCCTCGACACTCCTCCGCCGCTGCCATTGCGTGGTGCCTGCACCGAGATGCAGGGCCGGTCCAGCCGTTCGCCGTACCACATCGCTGTCAACCGCCGTTTCGCCTCGTCCCAATCCGGCTTGTAACTCTTCATGTCCTTTTCTCCCGTCGTGCGCATTCCGCCATTCGATTGGCGGTAGAAAGAGCTGGATGTTGAAGAATACCGAATTCATTCCAAAAATAAACAGGAATTGTGGACCTTGACCGCCTGTGGCGGGATGTCTATCCTTTGCGGGCACTGGAAGTCAAAATCGTTTTCAAGGAGACGTGGATATGCTTTCGACAAAGGAACAGGAACGGCGGATCGGGCAGTTGCTCCGGAGCATGACACTGGCGGAGAAGATCGGGCAGTTGTGGCAGTTGACGGGTTGCAAGGCTTCCTACAAGAAACTGATCCGCAAGGGGCAGTTGGGTTCGCTTCTCAACCTGACCGGTTCCCGAGATGCACACGCGGGCCGGATTGCCAACGAGTTCCAGCGGGTTGCGGTAGAGGAATCCCGCCTGGGCATTCCGTTGATTCTCGGCAGGGACGTGATCCACGGTTTCCGAACGATCCTGCCGATTCCGCTTGCGCAGGCATCGTCCTTTGATCCGTCGGTGGCGGAGGAGGGTGCGGCGGTGGCTGCGCGGGAGGCTCGTGCCCATGGGATCCACTGGACGTTTGCGCCCATGGTGGACATCTCGCGGGATCCCCGCTGGGGTCGCGTGGCGGAAGGTTGCGGGGAGGATCCGGTGCTGACCTCGAGGATGGGTGCAGCCATGGTGCGCGGGTTCCAGGGCGGGCGGCCGGACAAGCCTGACCGTGTTGGTGCGTGTGTGAAGCATTACGTCGGATACGGCGCCGCAGAAGGCGGGCGGGATTACAACACGACCTGGATCCCCGAGGGTCTGTTGCGGGATGTATATTTGCCGCCCTTCCATGCCTGCGTCAAGGCGGGCGCGGTCACGGTGATGAGCGCCTTCAACAATCTCAACGGGGTTCCCACCTCGGGTAACGAATGGACGTTACGTCAGATCCTGAAGGAGGAGTGGGGCTTCGACGGATTCGTGGTCAGCGACTGGGCCTCGATCCAGGAACTCATCCCGCACGGCTACTGTGCGGACAAGAGGGAGGCGGCCCTGGCGGGATTACGTGCAGGCGTGGATATGGAGATGTTGACCGACTGCTACCGTGAGAATGCGGAATCGCTGTTGCGGAGTGGGAAGCTGAAGATGGCTTGGATTGACGAGGCTGTCAGCAGGGTTCTGCGCATCAAGATGCGGCTGGGCCTGTTTGAGAATCCCTACACCGACGAGGGGCGTGCGGCCGAGGTGACGCTGTCAGACGAAAATCGTGCCGTGGCCCGGCGTGCGGCGCTGGAGGGATGTGTGTTGCTGAAAAACGACGGGCTTCTGCCGCTGGCGGGGAAGATCCGGAAACTGGCGGTCATCGGGCCGCTGGCGGATGCACCGGTGGACCAGATGGGCTGCTGGGTGATGGATGGTCAGGAGCAGGATACGGTGACGCCGCTGGCGGCGTTGCGGAAGGTGCCCGGGCTGGACATCCGGTATGCACCGGGCCTGGCCTCCGCGCGGGAGAACGGGACGCGGCTGTTTGGCCGGGCGCGGAAGGTGGCGCGAGCGGCGGATGCGGTGGTGATATTCCTGGGCGAGGAGGCGGTGATGAGCGGCGAGGCGCACAGCCGCGCATTCCTGGGTTTGCCCGGCGCCCAGCAGCAGCTGCTCCGGGAGATCGCGGCGGCGGGACGTCCGCTGGTGGTTGTGGTCATGGCGGGGCGTCCGCTGGAGTTGGGACCATTGCTTGAGCACGCCGGCGCATTGCTGTGGGCCTGGCATCCGGGAACCATGGGCGGTCCTGCGATCGCCGATCTTCTGACCGGCAAGGCGTCGCCATCGGGACGGTTGCCGATGTCCTTCCCGTCGACGGTCGGGCAGATTCCGGTGTATTACAACAAGATGAACACGGGCCGTCCGCAGGAAACCCTGCGGCCGGTTGGATTGCCGATCGGCACGCCGCTGGATCCCAGCGATTTCACGACCTCTTATATTGATGCCGAGCAGCGGCCGCTGTTCCCGTTCGGGTTCGGGTTGACGTACACGACGTTCCAGTACAGCGGCCTGAAAGTGACCTGCGGCAGGGACGTGGTGGTGCGGTGTTGCATCCGGAACACTGGCAGGCGGGCGGGAACGGAGGTTGTGCAGTTATATGTACGTGACGTCGCGGCCTCCCGGACCCGACCGATCCGCGAGCTAAAGGATTTCCAGCGGGTGACACTCAAGCCCGGCGCTTCGGCCGAGGTGGAATTCCGCCTGGTGCGCGACCAGCTGGCCTTTCATGGGGTTGGCGGCAGGCGGGTGGTGGAGCCGGGCCTGTTCAAGGTTTGGGTTGGGCCCCACGCGGAACAGGGGCAGGAAGGACAGTTTACGCTCCGGTAAACATGATGCTTGTAATCATAATCCCGGACCACGGAAGGGGTTAAGATTCAGCAGCATTCCACAACAATCCTAATTGTACCCTCACTTGGCGGAAGGGATTACGATGACGATCAAGATTAAGATTTTGTGGTCGGCGTCCTTCCTGTTTTAGCCGGAGCGGTTCAGTTGACGGGTGCAATTCCCCTCACCTCAATCCTCTCCCACAAGGGGAGAGGAAGCATTAAAGACTTCCCTTATGTTGGCACCAGAAGGTGATACCGCTGGAGCCTCGCAACCATTCAGAATTCCCTCTCCTTTGACGGGAGAGTCAAGAAGCCATACCTCCCTCTCCCTGAATGGGAGAGTCAAAAAGCCATACCTCCCTCTCCCTGAATGGGAGAGGGTCGGGGTGAGGGTGTTTTGAATGGAATCGTTCTGGTTTGGGGAAGTCCGGTTTCAATTCATTTCGTGATGGGCGTTTTACGGGGTTACGCCGAGTGCCTGCTGCAAAAAGGCATACGCCTTTCGCCCGCTGATCTGGTGGCGTCCCTCGAAGTAATCCGTTTCCGGGAGGTTCTTCGCCCCGAAGGCGGAGTAGACGGAGCGGGCTTTCGCCACGCCCGACCGGACGGCCTCGATGGGGAAGATCGTGTCGTAGTTGCCCGCCTCCACCAGCATGGGGCGCGGCGCAACGAGTCCGGCCAGATCGTGCATCTCGCCGAATTGTCCCATGCCGGGAACGAAATTGCAGGAGCAGTGGAACATGGCCAGGATGCTGTCCTTGAAGGTCGAATAGTATCCGCTCACCACACAGGCGCGGATACGGGGGTCGAGGCAGGAGGAGAAGAAGGTGTGCATGCCGCCGCCGGAAATGCCCATGGCGCCGAGCCGGCGGGTATCCAGATCGCGCCGTGTCTCGAGGTAATCCACAAGCCGCATGCCGTCGTGTACGCGCAATCCGAGGACGGAAATGCCGAGGTGGAACGCCAGCATGGAGGAATGGCCGCAGGTGGAGGGGATGCTCTGACCGAGATGGGTCTTGAGAGAGGAGAAATCGGTCTGGCGTTCCCCGAAACAGGAAATTTCCGGGGCGGCGACGGCGAATCCCGAACGGCACAGGGTGACGGCGAAATCCTTGTGATAGCCGTCCGGCGTGTTGCGCTCGTTGCCGTCCTCCCAGAGCCCCACGATATCCTTCACGCCGTAGCCGTGGCCGTGGAATGCGAGCACAACGGGAAGAGGGCGGGGTGCCTTCCTGGGAAGCAGGAGGTAGACCGGCATGAGCGTATGCGGTCCGGTGCGGAGGAGGATTTTCTGGCGGATGTAATCCTTCTTGTCCTTCGTCTCGAGGAGTTGGGCCTTGACGGGTGCGGAGGGCAAGGCATCGAGGCCGATCAGGCGGGCCAGCGCCTTGCGCGTCCGGTCCTGCCACCTGCGGGCGGATGCGGGAGTGGAGGCGTGGAAGGCATACGGCGCCTTTTCGGGCTGATAGCGGTGCCAGAGTGCCGTGGCCGGTTGCAGATCCTTCTGTGGTTTCGTGGAGGTTTTTCTCATGTTCTTGTTGCCTTCCTTGATTCGGATGTCAGGGTTCCAATGCGGCTTGCGCCATGGCCTCGAGATTGGCAGGCGGGACGTTCGGGAGAAGGGCTTCGTGACTGGGACTCACGATCAGCCGGGGCCCCAGGATCTTCCGGATCCGGCGGACATCCGCCTTGATGTCGGCCGGTGAACCGCTGACGAGCAGTTGCTGGGTATCCACTCCGCCCATGAAGGCGATGCGCCCCTTGAAATCCCGGGCGAGGGTTTCGGCGTCCATGTTGGCGGCCAGGGCCTGCAGCGGATGCAGGCAATCCACACCGGCGTCGATCAGGCGGTCGATTACCCTGTGGATCGCGCCGCAGGAGTGGAGGATGGCATGGTAGCCGTGGCGATGGGCCTGCTGGGTGAAACGGGAGAACCACGGCAGGATGAACTGATCGAACTGGGCCGGACCGCAGATGAGATCGAGCTGTGTCCCGAAGTCGTTCCCGAAGAAGAAACCGTCCACTTCCTTGCCGGCCAGTTTGAAGAAGCGCTCGTTGGCCTCATGGTAGAATCCGCAGACGCGGTCCGTGACGGCCTGCACCACCTCGGGGTGGGTGTACATCTTGACCATGTAGTTTTCCATCCCGAACAGGTCCATGACATTGTGGTAGAAGCAGGTCCAGAGGCCGCTGGCGCGATAGACATCGCCGGCGTTCCGCAAAGCCTCGAGGCAGAGGTCGAAGGAGAGGTAATCGGGGTTCGGCCAGGGGAAATCCTCCAGTTCGCGGACATCCTCGCAATCCGCCAGGGGCCCCGCCTGGCCGTGCCGCGTTTTCTGGAGGCCCGCATCGAACATCCCGAATCCCTTGGGATCGCGGTAGGCATTCGGGAACCACTGGGGGCAGATCCAGCGGAAATCATCCTGCAGTTTGAGGCGCAGATCCGCCTCGGTTTTCGTTCCGAAATACGCATGGATCGCCGGCCAGCTGTCGTCATGGGGGTGACCCAGCCACAATCCGCAACGGTCTGCGGGTTTACCCTCGATGATGGCGCGGATTCGCTGTCTGCTGTTCATGTGGTTGTCCTCCATGGATTCGCGATTTGCCGCGTAGAATTATCCGGTGTGGCGGGAAAGTCAAGTCAAGCGGGTTCGGCCGGGTTCATCCGCGGTTCTTGAGGGAGGATTTCGCGGGAACTGCGCCGGTCAATGAAAGAGTTGGCGAGGAGGCCCGCGAACGCCACGAGGAAGGCGAGGAGCATGCCGGGCCAGTATCCGCCGGTGAGATCCACGCCGAGGCCGGTCAGGGGTGCGGCGACGATGGCGGCGATCCCATGTCCGGCCAGCACCAGCGTGTAGACCGATCCCATGACATGGACGCCGTAGATGCGGGAGACTTCCGAGGGGAATACCACGAGGGCGCCGCCGTAGCCGAAACCCAGGAGGAAGGACGACAGCAGGAAGGGCCAGCGGGACAGGCCGCCGGCGGCGAAGATCAGGACCGAGAGGCACACCACTGCGAGGAGATGCAGGTCGACCTTCGGGCTCTTGAGCCGGTCATGAATGGCGCCCCAGGAGATACGGCCGAGGCCGTTTCCGAGCGCGAGGGCGGAAATGGACGCGGTGGCTGTGACCAGGTCGAATCCATGCCAGGTGCCGATCGGTTTCAATGCGCCGATGAGGGCCAGGCCGGGATAGGTTGCGCAGCAGATCCCGATTGTGAGGCGCCAGAACCGTGAATCGGTGAGGAGATCGAGTCGGCGGAACTTCTGCACGACCGTGACGGGAGAGCCGGGCGGTACGGACAGTGTGAGGGCCACCAGGAAGAGCAGGGGGCCATAGACGCATCCGATCAGCCGGAAGATACGCAGGACTCCCCAGCCGCGCGCCAGGAGGACAGCGGCGGCGGCCGAGAGGAGGATGGCGGCGCAGCCGTATCCGGCGGCCACAAGTCCGGTCACGAGTCCGCGGCGTTCCGGGAACCATTTTGCCCCTGTGGCGAGGGCGGTGATGTAACCGAAGGCTACGCCCATTCCGCAGAGAACGCTGATGCCCAGCAGGAGCCCCCAGAAATGATCCCCGAGGCATCCGGCTGTCAGGTATCCGAAGCCGGTCAGCACGGCGCTCAGGCAGGCGGTCAGGCGGGGGCCGAAGAGATCCTGGAGGCGGCCGCTGATGATGGCTCCGAACGAAAGGATCGCGATCGTGAGGCCGAAAATGAACTGGGTTTGTGCGGCGGAGTAGCCGTAGTCATTCCGCAGGACCGGAACAAACGTGCTCCAGGCATAGATGCCGCCGAGCCCCAGTTGCAGGAGTACGGCGGAAGTGAGTACGGCATATCGCTTCATGAGGGCGCGCCTATATCACAACGCGGGGGGATGGGGAAGGCGAAACGGCGCCGGATCCGGCAGGCTCACTTCCTTTGGCCGTCGGCGTAGCGGGCGGAAATGCCCTCCCTTTCGAATTCGTCGCATGCGTAATCCTGCCACTTCGGTTCCAGGCCGATCGAGGCATTGTCGGAATAATATCCGGCAATGAATCCGCCCCTTCCGCGCCAGAGCTTGTCCAGCATTTCCCTGGCCTTCCGCCGGATGGTTTCCTCGTTGCGTTCCTGCAGCACCTTCTGGATGTCCACGGGGCACCAGAAGGTAATCCTCGATTTCTCCTGGTGTGCCGCGAGGACATCGATCCCGTGCAAATCCGGCTGGTCAAACTGCAGGACATCGATGCCCGCCTCGATGAGGCCGGGGACAATGCCTTCGATCTGCCCGCAGGAATGCATGAAGACTTTGACCCCGAGGCTGTGCGCCAGGCCGCAGAGTTTCCGGAAACGGGGGAAGAACTCCTCCCGCCACAAGGCGGGGCTGATGAGTGTCTGGTTCTGCGTGCCCCAGTCCTCGGCCAGCATCACGCTGTCGACACCGGCGGCGGCATAGTTCCGGATCATGTCCTCCAGCATCCGGTCGATCCTGTCATGCAGTCCGTGCATGATTTCGGGTTCGGCCAGCAGGTCGACAAGGTACTGTTCCAGTTTCCGCATTTTCCGGGCGATGTTGAAGGCAAAGCCCGGCAGGGATCCGACGAGCCATTTATCCGGGGCCGAGGCGCGGCAGGCCGATACACAGGCATAGTCGCCGGTGCGGGAGTAGTCGGGGAGTTCATATGCATCGACATCGGCCAGGTCATCCAGCACGCCCTTGACCACCTCGCCTTTGGAGGTCGCGTCCAGCCGCGCCCACAGATTTCCCCATTCATCGGTTGATTCCCAGTGGCCGCCGGAGGTTTCGCGCCACTCCGTGGCTCGCGTCGCCGTGCTGTATTTTGCCCAGGCGAGATCGGAATCACCGTAGGATCGAGCCACGCGTTCGGGGTTCGAATACTCCAATGTCCGTCGTACCCTTTCCCTTGAATTCATAGATCTTCCATTTCTTCATCGGCCGGGTGGTTTCACTCCGCGCCGACGTCGTAGAACACAGGAAGGCTGAAATCGCGATCGAATGTGTCGAACTGCAATTCGCATTCGAGCTGCGGCTGAGACTCGAACGGTTCCACGACAACCTCGTACGGTTTGCCGACAGGCCGTTCCGCGTCCGGCAGGAGTTTTTTGTGCATCACCGTCCACGTGTAGACAAGGATCTTCTCTCCCGTGAAGGTTCCGGCGAGTACCTTGTCGACCTTGTATTCAAACAAGGCCAGTGCGCGGAAGTAGGGATCGATGGCTGTTTCGGAGTCGGAGCGCCGCAGGAGTGTCCCGGTGAAGCGCACCTGCGGAACGGGTTGGCGCACGGATGTCAGTGCGGCGTATGCGATTGCGTCCTGCTGTACTTCGGATGCGGATTGGCCCCGGCTGTAGAGCAGGATGCCCTCCAGTCTGCCCGGCCAGTTCTCCCCGCCGGCGAAGGAATCGCCGAATACCAGCTCGCCGGGTTTCCATCCTGCGAAATCCGCCTCGATCTGGATCCGGCCTGCCTCCTTGCCGTCGCGCCAGGCGATGACCTCGCCGGATGCGCAGCGGATGGCCAGGTGGAAAGGCCGGGTGTCGGCCAGGGTCATCAGCGGTTTCCAGTCCGCCTGGGCGGCGGTGTCCTTCAGGGCCGGGAGGATCTTGTCGTCCCGCTGGACGAGGCCGAACAGTGTCTCGCCGGATGCCGTGGTGTAGGAAACGATGCGGCCCTGGGCGGCGGGCGCTTTTCGTGGCGGCACGATGAAGGCTTCGAACGACAGTGCCTTTTCCTTTGCCACAGCCGCAGAGAGGTAGTCGCCCAGGCGGTTCGCATGGAACGAGCCGCTCCGCAGCAGCATTTCGTAGTGGCGGCCGTAGATGGCGTTGCCCCGCGCAACGGGTCCGTAGGAGATGAGGGGTGTGCCGGTCTTGTCGTATGCCACACTGGGCGAGCGGACCCGATCGCCGTTCTTCCAGAGGAAGACCAGCTGGTTGGTGTCGGCCGGCCAGGACGGCGTGCCTGCTGCCGTGGTGGCTGCGGAGGTCCATCCGGACGTCATTAGTGTGAGACACACCGTCGCGGTCAAGGCGCCCTTAACGGGTCCGATCGTGTTTCCATTCATTGCTCTTTCCTTTCCTGTCCGGGACGGGCGGCTGCTTTGCTGCTGTCGCCCGGTGCAGGCTTCATACCACAATTGACCTGCGCTGTTGAATGGGAATCCGATCCCGCCGGTCCGGTCGAGCCGGCTTTCAGGTTCGTCGTCGAACCTGGTGAATCCGCCTTCCCGGCGATTTTCCTGTAGGCTGCAAAAATGCGCCTGCCATGTTCCTCCAGGCCTTTCGGGGTCAGGTGGGTGGGGTCGGCCTTTTCCAGCCCGATCATACTGGTGAAGACGACCTGTTTCATCTCTTTTGCCAATGCCTGCTGAGCGTGGACCACTTGCGGGTGGGCGACGACATAGGGATGTTGTTCGTCCACGCCCAGGATAATGGTCAATTCCGGATTCCGGATGACATTCCGGCGCAAGTCATCCAGAAGCATACGGAGTCTGGCCTGGTAGGCGTCTGCTGTTTCCCGGGTGGCGGCATCGCTTTCGCCCTGGATCCAGACAAAGCCGCGGGCATGGATGGTATGGCCCTGCTTGCGCAGGAGTTCCGAGGCCCTCTTGAAATTGGCTACCATCTGATCATACATCCCGCCGTCCCCGGGGCCCCTCCAGTCTTGCGCGATGCTCGTGCTGCCCAGTGTGTACTTGAATACGGCCGGATTATAGCCGGCCTCCTTCAGGCAACGGGCGAAGGTCACCTCGGGCCCGAAATGCCCGCTGCGGAATTGCCCGCCTTGTGCTTGAATCGTGGCCCACTTCCCGTTGGATGAACTGAACCAGGGGGTGACCCAGTAGAATCGAATCGAGCGGTCGAGCCTGTTGGTATCCCTTGGGTAGTACAGGGCATCGCCCATCCAGCCCTGGGCATTGGACTGTCCCGCGAGCAGAAAGAGATCGATCTCCTCGGCCTGGGAGAAGTGGGCCAGGCTTGAAAAGGCGAGGAACAGCCAGCACATTCTTTTCATGGATTCTTCCTGTTCATGGGGTGGAGGCGGCTGGCGAATCCGGCGGGGCAGGCGAAGGGTCATGACTGCCAGTTGAGGCAGGCGGCTCGAGAGCGGTGGCTTTTGAAGTCGTCCTGGTTTTTTTCTGTTTTTTCCTTTTGCGGCTCCGGGCAGGTTCCTTAAACCGGGCACAGGCCCCGACAATTGTGGCGAGCGGAATGAATTCCGTTCCCGGGATCGTGCAATAGACACCCGAGGCGATCCCGCACCAAATTGAACCTCGTGTGCCGAAACCCAGAGCCCGGCCCATCCAATAACCGGCCAAGCCGCCAAAAGGGAAACCCAGCACCAGCCCCACCGGGCCAAAGGTTGCAAAGTCCACCAGATCGATGATCATCCCTGCGATGACCGGCCCAAGAATACGGTTTGCCCGTCGCAAATCACCAAGCTTCGGCTTGTCCTGCTGGTCCGGTTCTGCCGGGCGATCCTGTGCCCACCCGCCGGGCGATTCCCCTCCCGGCGCATCCCCGCTTGAGTCCTGCGCCGGTTTGAGTTGAACCAGCAGAAACGCCATCACCGCCGCCATAAAGACCAACGGCAGGGGCTTCCAGCCCACGGGCAGGATCACAAAGACAATCCCGAGTCCTATCAAGACTGCCAGCCCCAGGCTCAATATCAGGGTTCGAATCATATAGCTCCGCCTGATGCGGATTCCTCCGCACGCCGCCTCTCCTTTAGAAGGGGTAAAATAGCCCAGTCGAAGCTGTCAGGCAAACTCCAAGTCCGCAGGCGGAAAGGCGGACGTCCAGGGTCAATGCGGGTGGTGGTGGCGCAGGATATGGGGGCGCTCCAGTCCGTGGGCCAGCATCAGTTCCTCATTATCCAGCACATCCCCGACCGGTCCATCCGCGACAACCCTGCCGGCATCCATGACGATCACGCGTGAGCAGACTTCCACCACCATTTCGAGGTCATGTGTGGCCACGATCCTGGTGTGGTCGAATGAACGCAGCAGGGTAATCAGGCGGCGGCGCGCACGCGGGTCCAGGTAGGACGATGGTTCATCCATGACCAGGATGTCGGGACTCATGGCCAGCACCGTGGCAATGGCGACGGCGCGCTTTTCCCCGGCAGAGAGCCGGTACGGCGGGCGGTCCCGCACGGACTCCATGCCGACGCGCGCAAGGGCGGAGGCCACCTGGCGCTGCACCTCCGCGGCGGGCCATCCGGCGTTCAGCGGGCCGAAGGCCACATCCTCGGCCACGGTCGGCATGAACAACTGGTCGTCGGGATTCTGGAACACCATGCCTACCGCCTTGCGTGCCAGCGCGGCGGTTTCACGGGTTATCCGGGTGTTTCCGATGCGCACTTCCCCGCGCTCCACAGGCAGGTATCCGTTCAGGTGAAGCAACAAGGTCGACTTGCCGGCGCCGTTTCCGCCGACGAGCGCCACGGCGCTGCCCGGCTCGATATTCAACGACACGCCGCGCAACGCTTCGGTGCCGTCGGGGTAGGAAAAGAACAGGTTCCGGACTTCGATGGCCATGGGGTTCATGGGAATGTCTCCGTGCACAGGCGGCCCAGGATTTCAGCCAGATTCCAAAGGCGCGCGGCGGCAAAGAAGGCGAGGGAAAAGGCGATAAAGGCCGCATCACGCCACCCGAACGCCGTTTCGCGCGGTATCCGGATCTGCCCGTCGAATCCGCGCGCCACCATGGCGCGATACACGCGGTCCGCGCGGTCCATGGAACGGATCAGGAGTTGCCCGGCGAGCGAGGCGAATCCGCGCAAACGCAGGGTGCGGTTTCCCCCGGACCGGATTTCGACGGCGCGCCGCATGGTGCCCGCCTCATCCGAAATGACGAACAGGTAACGGTGGAGAAAGAGCAGCTGCGAAACGAATATGCGCGGGACGCCGATGCGTTCCAGGCCGGCGCCGAGGCGGTGCATGCCGGTACAGGCCACGAGGGCCAGCGCCGCACCGGAGGTCAGGAGGAACCGAATCAGGATCGAAAGCAGGGACACCCATCCGCCGCTGACCGGCACCGGGCCGATGGCGGCCACCGGTTGGCGGTCCAGCAGGGGGTTGAAGAGCCCGACCGCCAGCGCGAACGGGGTGGCCACAAGGATTTTTTTCAGGATGGGGCGCGCGGGAATCCGTCCTGCCGACAGCAGGAAGACGGGATACAGCAGGAGCGGAGTGAGCGCCGAGAGGGTGAGGCGGGGGAACGACATCACCACGCCGATGAACGCGAGCGTGACGACGGCCTTGGCGCGGGCATCCAGGCGGTGTATGGGGGTATCCATCCGTCCCAGTTCCTCCATTCGTGCCAGATCGTGCCAGGATGCCGTCATGGATGTTCCCCGCCGGCACGGCTTTGTTCCGCTGTCTTGTGGCGAAGCGGAATGGCTTTCAGCGCGAGCCCGGCGATTCCCGCCAGGGCCAGTGTTACGATTCCCCCGACGATGCCGGCCAGGGAGGTTCCCGCATTAACGGCCGGCCAGGCAGAGGTTTCAGACGCCGCAGGTGTGGTTTCGTGCTGTGCCGGGCGGAACCCGTAGTCCGGCAGGAAAGCCGTTCTTTCCTGCAGATGGGCCAGCTGGTTGTGAATCTCGGATGCGGGGCGGATCATTTCCTTGTTTCCGGTGATTCGGGCGAGTGACCATTCCAGGCCATCCGGGTGGGTGGATGCAAACCAGCTGGCGGCGCCGCCGGCGAGGAGGGCGGCGAGGGCCAGTCCCGGAAGTATGGGACGCAGGGTTCCGGGTTCGGAGGAGGAGGCGAACACGGTCGGGCGTGCCTTGATGACAAACGTCACGATGGCCGCGGTGGCGATTCCCTCGACGGCTCCAATCGCCAGGTGTATGGGAAGCATGACAAGGAGGAATGTCTGGAAGGGCAATGCCGAAAGGCCGGAGAGCCGGGTTTCCAGGACAACGCCGAACGCGCCCAGTTGGAGGCCTGCGATGGCGGCGATGATCGAAGCCGTCCAGATTTGGGCGGGGTCTGGGCTGGTTCCCGCGATCGGGCGGTAGAGGAGGGGATAGGCCACAAAGGCGGGGAAGAAACCGAGATTGAACAGGTTGCAGCCCAGTGTCAGGAGTCCGCCATCCGCGAAGAAGAAAGCCTGGACGGTGAGGATGGAGGCCAGGACGAGGAAAGCCGGATTGGGTCCGAGCAGTATGGCCAGGAGCAGTCCTCCGCCGAGGTGGCCGCTCGATCCGGTACCCGGGATTGTGAAATTGATCATCTGGACGGCGAAAACAAACGCACCGAGTACGCCCATGAGAGGCACCAGGTTATCCCGCGGGGTTTTACGCAGGTCCCGAGCGCAGAAGGCGAGGAGTCCTCCGGATACGGCCCATAATATTCCGCCCACGGCGGGGGAGACAAGGGCATCGGCCATGTGCATGTTGACTGTCTCCTGCTGTCTGGTCAGGTGCGTGAAAGGCCTTTGTCAGGTTTGTGCGGTAAAGGGTTGACGCTGTGAGCGGCGGCTTGTGGTGTGTCCGGGGATGATTTGCATGAGCGGCGAACTTTCATGAATCTTTGTCGGAATTTCTCGTAACACGTATCATGGAAACGTAACACGTCGCAAGATTGAAGTGCATTCGGCATCGGAGGCTTGGTGTATTGCGAGGTAATGCAGGGCGTTCGCTCGCCCTGCGGGAGATCGGAGGTTTCATCCCTTCTGCTCTCTCTTCCCCGGTTTGATATGGTCGGGTTCCGCTTGGCAGAGAAGTCGGCATCCAACTGCCACCAATCTGGCCGGGCACACTTGGCCACACCAGTTGCAGATGAAAAAAGGGGAGGACTCCTCCTTCGGCTACTCGATTGGCTTCGAAATCAGGATCAGGAAGTTGCTCAAGCGGATCAACGACCTCATCAAGGAGATGGTTCGAACCCCGTTTAAAGGAACCGGAAAACCCGAACCCCTCCGGCATGCACTGGGTGGCTACTGGTCGCGAAGAATCAACGACGAACATCGACTCGTTTACAAAGTTGAGGGCGATGCTGTTCTGATCGCACAGGCGCGATACCATTATTGAGCCAACCAACCATTAAGCCCCGGGGCTGACAAGGGAAAAAGCGTCCCGACCTCGGAATCATTTCTTCCGGGTTTGGCATCTTTGAAAGCGGGTCTCCGGCTTGCCTTCTATTGCGGGTGTTCAGCCTCCGCCGGGTTGCGGCGTAAGGCATCCGCCTTCGAGGGGGACAAACTACGGCGGGACAAGTGCGGGCTCAGCAGGGACAGGACCCGTCAAAGGAACCGATCCTGCTCGTAGCCACGACCTCAGAGGATCGCGACGGCCCAGAAGTGACTGTGTTGCGCCCTGGTCCCGCCCATGCATAAGCGAAGAGGGGTTCATCCGAGCGGCCGGGGCCGTCGGCGTCCCAGTTTTTGTCGGGTACGGAACAGGGGCGGATGACCTGAAATTCAAAGCGATAAAGGGCCCGAGACGGAGCGTCCCATTCAACGGCCATGGGGCTTGCCCGGACCTGCCCATGAGAACCGAATGGTTTGCCGCCAGCCGTGCAAATCATTTGACCTCCGCAATCGCAATCCGTAGCCTTCTCGATCGACTGCACCGCAGAGGAACATGCCTTGGTTCTCAAGAGTGCATCGTGAACCTGAAGAGAGAGTTCTCCCGCGCCGCCTTGAGCGCCCCGTTCGGAAGCGGAGATTCGATCCCGGGAAGGGTGGATAACAGGATGGATACGAGATTGGAAACATTGTCGCCCCGCATTGCGCGGCTTAAGGACGGCATCTGCAAGCGCCGAGGTTCGTTCCCGGCGGAGGTGAACCCCTTTTCCTGCAGTGTGGCGCTGCTGCACGTGTCGGGGACCCGGAAATCCCGCGTCCAGGCCCGGGCGGCCTATCTGCTGGAACTTGTCAAGCTGGCCCGGATCGGGATTGAGCCGGATTGGACCCTGGCCGGCCAGCATCTTCCCACAGCACACAACCCGTTTCTGATCCCGGATCCCGCCAATGCGGAGCATATGGAGCAACTGCAGAAGATGGGTATTGCAGGGGAGCGTGTCGCGGAGGTCCGGGAATGTGTTCAGCGGTGGCAGACGCCGCAACGCTATGGGGTGGGGGAGGCCGCGGACTTCGCAAAAGGGCAGGGATACTGGGGCTGTGGCGATACCCGCGCTGTGTTCTGGGCGTTGGGGTGGATCGAAAACCATTCCATTCGAGACTACGCCAAGGTGTTGCGCATCGGATTTGCCGGGATTCGCCGGGAGGTTGAGGCGGCGATGGCCACGGCCGATTTCGCCGCGCCCGGCTATCCGCAGTCCGAGAACTTCTGGCTGGCGGCGCTGGATGTCTGTAATGCGGGCATCCTGCTTGGACAACGCTATGCCGAAGAGGCGGTGCGGCTGGCGGCGCAGGCCATTTCACCCGAGGAGCGCGTGCGGCTGGAACGGATGGCCGGCCAGTGCTCCCGAGTGCCGGCGGAAGGCGCGCGCACATTTGCCGAAGCCGTGCAGGCACTCTGGCTTGCCCACATCCTGACTTGCGGCGAGGACGGTATCAATGCCAACTCCCTCGGCAGACTGGACCAGATTCTGTATCCATACTACCAGGCGGATCTGGCCGCCGGTCGAATCACCCGCGAAGCCGCCCTGGAACTCATGGAGGAACTTGCCTGCCGGCTCTACCTGGAATACGACGTGCAAGCCATCACGCTGGGCGGGACCACCCGTTCCGGTGAAGACGCGGTGAACGACCTGAGTTTCGTGATCCTGGAAGCCACCCGCAACGTGGGCTTCATCCGTGACCTTTCCATACGCCTCAATGATCGGACGCCAAAGCCGTTTATTCATCTGGCCGGTGAACTGATCGCCGGAGGCGGAGGAATCCCGTTCCTGTTCAACGACGAGTGCTTCGTTCCGGCCCTTGTGGAGCGCGGCATTGCGATCGAGGATGCGCGCGACTATGCGCCGATCGGCTGCATCGAGCTGACCATACCCGGCCGTGCCAATCCGCACGCCGTTTCCGGCTGGTTCAACTCTGCCAAGTGCCTGGAACTGGCTCTGTTCGACGGTGTGGATCCGGCGACGGGTGAACAGGTCGGTCCGCGCACGGGCGCGCTGGAGGATTTCCCGTCATTCGAGGTGTTCTACGAGGCCTACACACGCCAGGTGGAGGCGTTCGCCCGGAACATGGTATATCACTGCAACCGCGGCGAACTGGCCCAGCGTGAAGGCGGCCCGCTCCCCTGCTGGTCGGTCCTTACGGATGACTGTATCCGGCGCGGGCGGGACATCACGGATGGCGGAGCCGTCTACAACTATCATTCCATCTGCTTTCTGGGCACGGCCAACACCGCTGACTCGATGGTTGCGCTGAAGCAACTGGTGTTTGACGATCCGCAGGTGTCCCGCGCGGAACTGCTGCAGGCCTTGCGTGAAAACTTCAAGGGGCACGAACGCCTGCGCCAGAGGCTGCTCCGGCGGGCCCCCAAGTACGGCAATGACCAGCCGGATGTGGATGACCTGGCACGGCGGGTCTGCGAGGATTTCATCACCTTGATGGATGGCATGCGGAGCCCGCTCAACGGCCGCTACTTTGTGCACCTGTTCTCGTTTCTCCTGAATATCGACTTCGGCAAGAACATCGGAGCCACGCCGGACGGCCGTCTGGCCGGTGAGCCGCTGGCTTATTCCCTTTCCGCGCACCAGGGGCGCGATATACTCGGGGTAACTGCCATGTTGAACTCGCTGGCCCGCCTGCCGCACCATCGGGCTGCGGGTGCATCTGCCGCGATTGTCGAGATTGACCCCGTGCTGGTGAAAGGAGAGTCGGGCGCCCGAACCCTGGCTCAGTTCATCGAGGCTGCGGTGCGGATGCGCGTGGGACAGCTTCAGTGGAACGTAACCACGGTCGAACGTCTGCGCCAGGCGCAGCAGGATCCCGACCGGTACGGCAATCTTGCCGTGCGGGTGGCGGGATTTTCCCAGATGTTCAAACTCATCAGCCCCGAACTCCAGGAGCACATCATTGCGCGGACCAAGCACACTCGATGAGCCCGTCGGACGGGTCTTCGACCTGCAGCGGTGTTCCCTGCATGACGGGCCGGGCATCCGCACCACCGTGTTCCTGATGGGGTGCGGCCTGCGTTGCGCATGGTGCCATAATCCGGAAGGGATGACTGCCGGCCCGATTCTCTCCTTCCTGCCGGAGCGGTGTCTCGGGTGCGGCGGCTGCCTCAGGGTCTGCCCCAACCATGTCCACGGGGTGGCCGAAGGACAACACGTGCTGGACCGCTCGCAGTGCGCCGGGTGCGGGCGTTGTACCCGGGAGTGCTGCGCGGGAGCGCTTGAACTCGTCGGCCGCGACAGGACGGCAGATGAAGTGCTGGCGCTGGTGTTGCGGGACCGGGCTTTCTACGAATCATCGGGGGGTGGGCTCACCCTGTCGGGGGGCGAGCCTCTGCTACAGCCTGCATTCTGCGCCGCGCTCCTGCGGCAGGCCAGACTGGCCGCGTTGCACTGCTGCGTCGAGACGAGCGGACACTGTGAACCCGAGGCCCTGAGGGCGGTTGCACCCTATGTTGACCTGTTTCTCTATGACTGGAAGGAGAGCGACCCCGCGCGGCATGCAGAATACTGCGGCGCGGATCAGGAGCGGATTCGGGGCAATCTGCAGGAGCTACACGACGCTGGATCGCGGATCCGCCTGCGTTGCCCGATCATACCCGGCTTCAACGACCGTCCTGATCACCTTGAGGGGATTGCCGCGCTGGCGTTATCTCTGCCCCGACTGGAGGGAGTGGAACTCCTGCCGTACCATCGCCTTGGGGAAGGCAAGCTGCGGAGATTCGGCATCAGTCCTGGACGCGGGTGCAGCGGGGAGTCCGTCGGGCCGGATGTTGTGCCGCGATGGCGGGATATCCTGGAGCGGCGCGGGCTGGTTGTACTGCGCGCCGGGGGCGGACAGCAGGACCCGTAAGTGTGCGGGATGAGATCCCGCCATTGCCCGCAAGTGTGTTTTGCGGCTGACAGAACTCATGCGGGATGGGTATTCTGTACAGCTATGGAATCGCAACCGGTCAGGACGGGAAACCCTCCGGGTTTTCCTCGTTACTACAGCGTGATGTGCAAGCCTGCGGGGCCTGCCTGCAACCTTCAATGCGAGTATTGCTACTACCTCAGCAAGGAGCAACTGCTGGATTTGCCCGGCCTGCAGGCCATGCCGGAGGACCTGCTGGAACGGTTCATCGCCGGATACATTCGCGACACAGACGCTGCGGAAGTCGCCTTCGACTGGCAGGGCGGGGAGCCGACGCTGCTGGGGTTGGATTTTTTCCGCAAGGTGGTGGAGTTGCAGGAACGCCACTGCCTCCGGGGCAAGAGCGTCATCAACAATCTCCAGACCAATGGCGTCCTGCTGGATGAAGCCTGGTGTGATTTCCTCTGGCGGAACCGGTTCCTGGTCGGCCTGAGCGTGGACGGCCCGCGCGAATTGCACGACACCTACCGCAAGTCCAAGGGCGGTCAGCCGACGTTCGACGCGGTCATGGAGGCCGTGCGGCTCCTCAAGCGGAAAAAGGTCATGTTCAACACCCTGACGGTCATCAACCGTGTCAACGCGCTCCATCCGCTGGATGTCTACCGGTTCCTGACGCGGGAGGTGGGATCGCGGCTGATCCAGTTGATCCCGATGGTGGAGCCCAAGGGTTTTGAGACAACGGCGCCTCAGGGCTGGCTGGCGGAACGGTTGCCGGTGAGCGGCTCGACGGCCGCACGGCCGGGGACGCCGGATTCCATGGTGCAGGAATGGTCGGTGGATCCCGGGGATCTGGGGGTATTCCTGTGCCGCATCTTTGATGAATGGTGGCAGCGCGATATCGGGCGGTATTTCGTCAACCTTTTTGAAAACAGCGTGGCGGCGTGGGCGGGACTGCCCGCGCAGATTTGCGTCTTCGGGGAAACCTGCGGACGGGCGCTGGCGCTTGAGCGGGACGGTAATCTTTACAGTTGCGATCATTACGTGTATCCCGGCTACCGGCTGGGAAACATCCGTGACCGCGACTTGCCATCGATGGTGTTTTCTTCCGGGCAGGAGGCGTTCGGGATGAACAAGAGCCGCCTTCTTCCCGCCTATTGCCGTGCCTGCCAGTATCGTTTCGCCTGCCATGGCGAGTGTCCCCGCAACCGGTTTGTCCGGACCCCGGACGGTGAAGCAGGACTGAACTACTTCTGTCCCGGGTTCCGGATTTTCTTTGCGCACGCTGATGCGCGGCTGACGCAGATGGTCCGGGAGATGGGGATCAACTCCGGGCGGTCCGTCGTGCGGATGCAGGCGTGAGTTGACTCCCTCCGGTGATCCGCTATTCTCTGGAACCATGAATATTCTCGTGGTCGGCGGAGGGGGCCGTGAACATACCCTCGTTTGGAAACTCGTGAACGACAGCCGCCGGCCGAAGGTGTTTTGCGCGCCCGGCAATGCGGGCACTGCAGAGATCGCCACCAATGTCAACATTGGAGCGGAGGACATCCCCGGATTGGTCCAGTGGGCCAGGGAGTACCGGCCGGACCTGGTGGTGGTGGGGCCCGAGGCGCCGTTGTGCGAAGGGTTGGTGGACCTGCTGGAGAAGGAGGGCATCAAGGCCTTTGGGCCTTCCAAGGCGGCGGCCCAGATCGAAGGCAGCAAGGTTTTCGCCAAGGATGTCATGGTGGCCGCCGGTGTTCCCACCGCGCGGGCCAGCCTGTTCACCGATGCAGATCAGGCCCTGGACTTCGTACGTTCCATCGGGGCGCCGCTGGTGATCAAGGCGGAGGGACTGGCCGCGGGGAAGGGCGTGACGGTTTGCACCACGGTGGCCGAGGCGGAGCGGGCGGTCCGCGAGTCGCTGGTGGACGGGGTCTTCGGGGCGGCGGGACGGCGCATCCTGGTCGAGGAGTTCCTCGAAGGCGAGGAGGCCTCCATCATGGCGTTGACCGACGGCAAGCGCGTGGTGATCCTGGCTTCGGCGCAGGACCACAAGCGCGCGTATGACAATGACGAGGGGCCCAACACCGGCGGCATGGGAACCTATTCGCCGGCTCCCGTGGTGACGCCCGATAGGTATCCCGCCATCGAGCGGGACGTGTTTGGTCCGACGCTGGCGGAACTCGAGCGGCGGGGCATCCGGTACCAAGGGGTCTTGTATGCCGGGCTGATGATGACATCCAAGGGGGCTAAGGTTCTGGAGTTCAACTGCCGGTTCGGGGATCCTGAGACCCAGGTGATCCTGCCGCGCCTGGCGGGCGATCTGGTTCCCGCCCTGGAAGCGTGCATCGACGGGACGTTGCGTCCCGAGCTGGTGACCTGGCGTGAGGAAGCCTGCGTGTGCGTGGTCATGGCGGCGGGCGGGTATCCCGGGACGTATCGCAAGGGGGACGAAATCCGGGGGCTCAAGCAGGCGGCCGTGGTGAAGGATGCGGTGGTATTCCATGCGGGAACGGCCCTGCGTGACGGGCGTGTGGTGACTTCCGGCGGCCGTGTTCTTGGCGTGACAGCGCTGGGTGCGGGACTCAGGGAAGCGGTGGATCGTGCGTATGAGGCGGTCAGTTGTATTGCGTTCAACGACGCCATGTACCGGACGGACATTGCTGCCAAGGCGTTCCGAAGGCGGTAGGCTCAGGCGGATTGCATGAAGACATCCAATGGCGGTAACTGGGTGATGGAGTTGCAGGGTGTGGTCGACCGGCTCCTGCCGCGTTTGCTTACGCAGGCCTGTCGAGACCCCCATTCGCCTGCCTATGGTTGTTTTGACCGTGATTGGTGGCACTACCGGATCCGGGATTTCCCCTCCATTATCCTCCAGCAGGGCGCCTATACGGCATGGCTGGCGGGGAGGCAATACCCCTCACCCTGGCCCTCTCCCGCAAGGGGAGAGGGAATAGATAGAGGGACGCCCTCTCTTGCGCGGGGAGAGGGAATGGATAGAGGGGCGCCCTCTTTTGCGCGGGGAGAGGGAATAGATAGAGGGACGCCCTCTCTTGCGCGGGGAGAGGGAATGGATAGAGGGGCGCCCTCTCTTTCGCGGGGCGAGGGAATGGATGAAAGAGGGATTTCTTCGGGGGAGGAAAGCATAGACTGGTTGGCAGCGGCGGCCTGCCGTTTCTGGAATGCGCGGGCCTGCCGCACGGGGGCCTTCGAGGAATACTATCCCTTTGAGCAGGGGTATCCGCCGCTGGCCTTTTCCACGCTTGCGGTGGCCAAACTGGCGCATGCTGGTGCGGTTGCGCCTTCGGAAATCCGGGAGGGCCTGAAGATCGCCGCCCGCCAGTTACTGAACCGCTTTGAGCCGGAGGCCGCGAACCAGCAGGTGGCGGGTTTGGCGGCCCTGGCGTGGCTCCAGCGGTTGGATCCCAAGCTGGTGCCGGGCGGGAAGTTTGCGGATATTTCGGGCAAGACGCTTTCCCTGCAGACTTCCGAGGGCTGGTTCATGGAATACGGGGGCCCCGATTTGGGGTATCTTTCCGTCACCCTGGACTGCCTGTGGGATTGTTTCGACGCCACCGGGGATGCGAGGTACCGTGATGCGGCGGCGGCGGGATTGCGCTGCATCGGCCGCTATGTCGAGACATTGGGCGGCGGCATCGGGATGCATAATGCGAGGAACACCGACTATATCCTTCCATACGGGATTGCCCGGTTCCTGTGCACGGGGAGCGCGGCAAAGCCTTCGCAGGAACAGCAAACGCCTGAGGCCGCCCAGGCGGCGCGAGTGCTGTGCCGCCTGTATGGCAGTGCGGGGCAGGCTTCGCACTTCCTCCGCGCCATGGATGACCGCTACCTGTCGCACTATGCGGGTCATTCGCTGGTGCGGGCATTGCCGATCCTGAAGGGCGCCAACCTTGGCGGGGAAGTCGGAATCACGGGATTCAAGGCGGAGCCGGGCGACCTGTTGATGGAGCAAAGCGGGCACGTCCTGCAGGCTGTAGCCGGGCGCCGATATGCGTTGATCGTTTCGCTCAAGAAGGGCGGGATCCTGACGGCGGTCGGCGGGCAGGGGAGTGTATCGGATTTTGGCTGGGTGGTCCGGGAGGGCGGCCGGCAGCATGTGAACCACTGGTGGTCGGAGGACTGGCGATGGAAGAGGGATGGGGATCGTCTGGTCGTCAGCGGCCGGATGTCGCCGCATCGCGAATATGTCAGTACGCCCCTCAAGCATACGATGTTGCGGATGATGAGCCGGGTGTTCGGCCGTCGGCTGATTGCCCCCCTCAAGAACCTCCTGATTTTCAAGAAGGGCGCGAAGGGGTATGCCTTTGAGCGGGTCGTGACGCCCGGGCGGGACGGTCTTGTAGTGGAGGATCGCATTGCCGGTCTGCCGGCGGGTGTGCAGGTGGTCCCGGCGCCCCGCTCATCCAAGCGCCACGTGGCGAGCGCGGACAGTTTCCATGCAGAGGATCTTGCCCTCGTCCATGGCGGGCGGCGGGATGGGACAACAAAACTTGCAGGTGGCGTGTTTGAAGCCAGGACGGTATATACGGTGCTGTGATATGAAAGTCATCATCCAGATTCCCTGTTTCAATGAGGAGAAAACCCTGCCCGAGACGATCCGGGATCTGCCGCGAACCCTGCCCGGGGTGGATGTGGTGGAGTACCTGGTGGTGGATGACGGCAGTTCCGACAGGACGGCGGAAGTCGCCCGGGAACTGGGTGTGCATCATGTGTTGCGGCTCGGGAGCAACCGGGGATTGGCCCGTGCCTTTGCCAACGGGGTCGAGAAGGCGCTCGAGCTGGGTGCGGATATCCTGGTCAACACGGATGCGGACAACCAGTATTGCGCCGCGGATATTCCCAAGCTGCTGCATCCGATTCTCGACAACCGGGCCGACCTGGTGGTGGGGAGCCGTCCGATTATGGATCATCCCGAGTTCGGGCGCGTGAAGAAGGCTCTGCAGCTTGCAGGCAGCTGGACCCTGCGCCAGATTTCCAAGACGACGGTGCGCGATGCGGCGTCGGGGTTCCGGGCGTTTTCCCGCGAGGCGTGCCTGCGGTTGTTCATCTATTCCTCATTCTCGTACTGCATGGAGACACTGATTCAGGCTGGCAACATGGGCCTGCGGGTGGCGAGCGTGGATATCGGGGTTAACGCCACGACCCGTCCCTCGCGGCTGTTCAAGAGCATTCCCGAATACATCCGCAAGCAGGCCGGCACCATGCTGGCGATGTTCGTACTGTACCGGCCGGGACGGTTCTTTTCCTCGATCGGTGGTTTACTGGTGGCGTTGGCTTTTGTGATCGGCCTCCGGTTCCTGTACCTGGTGTATGTGACTCCGGTTCCGGGCCGGACGCATCTGCCCTCATTGATCCTGCTGGCGGTTCTGGCACTGGGCGGCCTGATGTGTTTCCTGCTGGCGGTTCTGGGTGAACTGGTCAAGTTCCAGCGACGCATCGCCGAGGAGAATCTCTACCTCCTTCGCCGCACACGGTTGACTGCGGTGAAGATGTAGAACCGAGGTTCGATGACTGTCGACCGGGGACGGAAGACGTTGTGCGGGGCTGTGCGGTCGCGCTGACATGGAGTGTCCCTATTATGGGCGGGTGACAATCGATGAAACCCTTTCTGCGCTTTCCTTCAATGCGAGTAATCAAGCTGGGAAAATTCCTGCTTGCTGGACTGCCGGCGTTCGTGCTGGCGGTCCCGTTCAACTGGCTTCTTGTGACGCATTGGGGCTGGCCCAAGGGGCCGGCGTATGCCGTTGTGCTTCTGGTGCAGGTGACGATCAACTTCTTCCTCTGCCGCTGGTTCGTTTTCGAGAAGACAGGCGACAAGTCCATCCTGGCGGAGTTCGGCGCGTTTGTGGCGGGGATTGCCTTCTTCCGGCTGGCCGACTGGGGTGTCTATTATCTTCTCGTCAATGGGGTCGGCCTGTATTACCTGGCGGTGCAACTGGCGAACGTGGTGCTTTTTTCCGTGCTCAAGTTCCTTTACACGGAGCGGGTCATGCAGGCAGGGGGCGAAGTGAGTGGTGAGCAGTGAATCGTGGCACCATGGGGCGGACAGCCATCGTGGTCATGGCGCTTGCCTGGGCGGTTTTTCCGTCCGTACCGGCTGCCCGCGGCCAGGAGTATGATCTGGATGCGTTGATCTCCGACGGCGCGCAATGGGCGGCCGAAAACCTTCCGCTTGATTGGCTTGATCAGGTCGAGATTCCCCCGCCGGACGAATGGGGCCGGTTCTGGGAGATGCTGGGTGAGGAACTGGAGGAGGGTTCTCTGGAGGCCATGGCGGAGTTCATGCCGTATGCGGAAGCCGGGGTTCGGCTGTTGTCCCGCAGCCGGGGTGGTGAAGAGTATACGGGCTGGCTGCAGCAGAAACTGGATTTCCTGGAGATGGCGGGGGAGGCTGTACGTCTGGTGCCCGAGCCGGTCGCGGAGAGACCTGTCCGTGTCACGCAAAGTCCACCGGTTATTGCCGGCCGCACCGTACACCTGGTACCGGTACGCAAACCGGTGGCGAGACCGGTTCCGGCGGCGGTGGCCGTGCAGAGGCAATCGGTCGTCGAAAGCGGCGCGGCCTGGAAGCGCAAATTGGCCCGGCGTCCGGCTCCGGCCTCTGCGATGGAACTGGTGCCGCGGCTCAAGGCGGCGTTCCGGGCCGAAGGCGTTCCCGAGCAACTGGTCTGGATTGCCGAGGTGGAATCCACCATGAATCCCAACGCCCGGAATCCCGGCGGGGCGGTGGGGCTCTTCCAGTTCATGCCGGACACGGCCCGGCGGTTCGGGCTCCGCACTGCTCTTCCGGACGAGCGCAAGCATCCGGAGAAATCCGCCCGCGCAGCGGCGCGCTACCTTCGGTTCCTGCATGGGGAATTCAAATCCTGGCCGTTGGCGGTGGCGGCCTATAACGCGGGGGAAGGGCGGGTTCGCCAGTCCCTCTCGAAGGCAAAAGGCGGCAATGGCAGTTTCGCTTCCATCCGCCGCTACCTGCCGCAGGAAACGCGGATGTATGTTCCCAAGGTGGAGGCGGTCATCAGCTTGCGTGAAGGGGTGGACCGGCTGAATCTTCCGCCCCCGCGCGCCTGAGGCCCTTGGCGGAGCAGCCTTCCCGTGCCCACCCGAAGGATCACGGCCGGGGTGATTGCAGATCGAAGACGGAAAGGACCTCCTGCCGGAGACGCTGGTTCAAACGGGTTTCCACATCCGTGAATCCTTCACCCCGTTCGACGCAGGAAGTCAGCGGATCTTGCCGGACCAGGGATCTCTCGCTGGCCCGGAGATAAGGCGCCGAGACCAGCCCGAGCAGGATGACGACAAAGGCGAATACGGGAACCAGGGATCGCGCCACGCTGCCGCGGAACAATCCCTCGTTGCGGCCCCGGAGCAGCCACACCGGGAGTCCCAGGGGGATCAGCGTGAGGGCGATCAGTTTGGCCGCGGACACGTTGGCGGGAACGGCCACGCCCAGATCCCGGCAGCGCCGCCAGGTGTGCCGCACGGACAGGAGCACGGCGGTGCAGAGGATGACGGCAGTCAGCACCGCCAGTTCGACCGCGATTCCCGCGAAACGCGCGGGAATGGGGAGGTTGCATGCCGACACGCCTGAAAAGCGGGTGTAGAGATAGTATGCGCCCACGGGAACGACCACCGCCCAGAGCAGCATGGATCCCAGCTTGCGCCAGGAGGGCAGGAGGAGGAGCGGAGCGGAGGCAAAGCCCTTGACCCAGCGCCAGCGCAACGCCGCCGCCAGCATGCCGAACATCAGGAGGACAAAAACCACCAGGCAGAAGGACAGCCCCACCTGTTCGACGATCACGCACTCGATGAGGCGTCCGAAAGACAGTTCCCGGGCTGTCGGCATCGGTTCGCCGATGGCCGGAAGCAGCAGGGACATCAATATGCCTGCATCCCGCTTCAGTTCGTTGTCACGGTCCGACAGCGCCTTGCGCTGGATGTCCCATCGTTCCTTCGGCGCCATGACCGCGGCGGTCCGGGCGCGCAGTTCGGCGGCCCGCTCCGGTTCGCCCATCGCCTCCAGGATGGCCGGTGCCTTGTCGCGGGCGGTCCCGACGATGGCAAAGCCAACCAGTGTCTCGATCAGGGTGAACGAGTTGCCGAACACTTTCCGGCTGAGAGGTTGCCACGCCTCGAGATACGGGACCGCTTCCGTGTTGCGGCCCTCCAGCGCGAGGCATTCCCCGTAGAGGATGCTGGCCCGGGCAAGGTTCCGCATCTTCGACATGTCGGGCAGCAGCACGCCTGCAGCCATGCCGATCTTCCCGATGCGGCTTGCCAGGTTCCGGCTGGTCGGCAGGATGGACATTCGCAGGGCCAGCATCTCGTGGCTGTAGGTCATCAGGACCGGCTTGTCCTGGGCTTTCCTGAATTCCGCCATGGCGGCATCCAGCAGCCCGCGGTCCCGTATGACCAGCCGGAATTCCTTGTTGGTGCTTCCTTCTGTGGCCTGGGCCCAGCGCACTTCGGCCGCGCGGTTGAGCATGGCATCCGCCAGCAGGTAGTTGTACCGGGCATTATCGGGGTCGAGCCGTTCCCCCTCCCGCAAGGCGTTTTCCAGGCGGGCAAAGGCGACCGCATCCGTCACGGTGTGGCTGCCGGAAACGAGGTGCGTGATGTAATGCGCGTAGTACAGGCGGTTGGTTGGATCCTTCTCCCAGATGGCCCGCTGCTGTTCCGCTGGCGTGGAGCGGGTGGTGTCGCCGAAGACAATCAGGCGCTGGTCATCCGTAAGAGTCCGCATGGTCTTCTGCCGGTGCCAGGACTCCAGACGGGTTGCGTTTCCCCCGAGGCCCGCCAGGCCGTTCAGGTTTCCCATGGCCGCCAGTCCGAAGAAAGGCAGGCTGAACCAGGCGGTGGCCAGTGCGGCTGGCACAAGCAGGGCTTGTGCCGCAAGGCGGGCGAAGGCTCGCAAGCGCATGCGGCTCCGGTTGGCGTTGGCGAGATCGGCGGCGACATCGAGCGGGGATCCGAACGACTTCGCCGCGAGTTCGAGGCTTTCCTCCTCGCTCTTTCCCTCTGCGCGGTGCGTGTCGGCGGCGGCCTCCAGATGCGAGAGCAATTCCGCCTGTGCGTCGAGCTTCAGTTCGGGGTCGCCTTCAAGCCCGGCGGTGGAGTTCTCCACGAGTGCCTGGATCTGCCGGCGGTTCATGCGAAGACTCCGGTTGGCGCGAGCAGCACGGCGTTGACGGCGGAGGTGAAGGCCGTCCACTCGCTGGTTTTCTCCTTCAGGAGGGCGGCGCCCTTGCGGGTGATGGCGTAGTACTTGCGTTTGCGCCCGCTCTCCGCCTCGTGCCACTCGCTCGAGATCAGCCCCGCGCATTCCAGGCGGTGGAGGCAGGGATACAGGGTGCCTTCCTTCCACTCGAACTCGCCGCGGGTGCGCTCGTTCACGACCTTGATGATCTCATAGCCGTACATGGCCCGTTCGGAAACCAGCCGCAGGATGATCGGCTCCACCATTCCCTTCAACAGATTCGCATCGTATTCCATGGCATCCTCCTGTCATTTGATCGTGCTCATACCTAGCGTCACTATGTATAATGCCTAGTAACGCGATGTATGTCAACAGGAAATGTTCAGGTTTTCCGGGCGCTCGTCTTCAGTTGCAGCAGCAGCCGGTGTCCTTCTTGTCGGGTTCGGACTTCCGGCGCAGCCGCCAGGTGTCGTCGTCCCCCTTGATCAGGAGGATGACGGCGAGGATGAGGTAGAGGAAGATATTCGCCACGGTGGTGTGGTCCTGGACCAGCATCTTTCCGAAAGCCAGGGAGAGGAGTGTCAGGGCGGTGGTGAACAACATGCAGTTGCGGCAGATGCCGAGGATCAGGCCGACGCCCAGCACTAATTCAACCCAGGGCAGTGCATAGCCGTACGCCGTGACCAGTGTTGCGGGCAGGAAAGTCTTGGAGTAGGCGGGCACCAGGTATCCGCTCACGAATCCGCCGACGCCGCCCATGATCTTTCCCAGGCCGGCAAAGAAGAACAACACGCCCAACGCCCAGCGTCCAACCGCCAATCCCGCGCTCTTTCCGTCCATGCAACAACATTTCATGAGGGGCCTCCTTTTGGGTTTATGAGGACAATCTTTCCCGGATGTCCTGCACTGCAGCAAGAGTATAAGGGTACTTCGCCGGTTTCGCAACAGGAGTGCAACATTTCCGGAATCAGGGCGAAACGGCAGCTCCCTTGCAGGGAGAGGGGATTCTGAATCGTTGCGAGGCCTCAGCGGTATCACCTTCCGGTGACGACATAAGGGGAGTCGCTGGCACTTCCTCTCCCCTTGTGGGAGAGGAATGAGGTGAGGGGAATTGCAATCGGTAACCGAATCGCTCCGGCTCAGGATTCCGGCTGGGGCGCGGCTGGCGGCTGGGCTGGCGCGAGGATGCGGACGGGTGTGCCGGCTGTGACCATGCGGGCGAGGGTGATGATGTCCCAGTTTGTCATACGGAAGCAGCCATGCGATTCAGGGCGGCCGATGGTTTCCGGGCGCGGCGTTCCATGGATGCCGAAACCCGGCTGGTTCAGGCTCATCCAGTACACGCCCACCGGATTATTCGGACCCGGCGGCAGGATGAGTTTACGGCCGATTTCCTGCGCCCGCGCGGATTCGGGGAAGTTGACGGGGTCGAAGGTGTAGTTCGGATTGGGAGCGAACGCCACAATCTTCAACTCGCCGGACGGGACGCGTTTGAGGTCCGTGGCAATGGAGCAGGGGAACGACGCCACCAGGATATCATCGGCATCATAAGCGCGAACCCGGAATGCATTGCAATCGATTTCCAGCCGGGTGGCGAAGGGAGCCCATGAGGCGGGACGGGGAGTCGGGATGACGACGGACCGTCCCTCCAGGGAGGTGTCCCAGTTGGTGACCCCGGGATTCAAACGCGCGAGAAACGGACGCGATACATGGAACTTTTCGGAGAGCGCCTCATCCAGGGTGGTGAAGGCCATGGAGGGTAGTTCGGACGCCTCCAGCCAGTCGGAAGGTGCTTGTCCGACCCGGGCGATGTCGGCCGTGGTGATGGTATAGCTGTTGGTCAGCGAGGCGGGGTCCTGCAGGAGTTCCCGGCGGGCTGCGGTTTCGGACAGACCGTTGGCGCGGCAATAGTCATTCAGGGCGCCCTGGGTGCGCGCGCCGGCGCGGCCGTCAATAAATCCGACGCCGAACCCGTTCCGGTCCAGGGCGGTTTGCAGGGCGGCTGTGGAAACGAGGCGCTCCGTGGTGGATGTCTGGGCGGGTAGAATGGCGGGAATGGCGATCAGCAGGAGGATCGGCATGATCCGGTACAATCCGATGGACGGCGGGG
Source organism: uncultured bacterium (assembly GCA_903908715.1). GTDB lineage: Bacteria > Verrucomicrobiota > Kiritimatiellia > CAIKKV01 > CAITUY01 > CAIVSY01. The sequence continues at coordinate 17,759 of CAIVSY010000098.1, read as the reverse complement.
TATGCATGGTCGTCTTGTTGGAGCCCCATTACCGAAAAACCTGTTTCCTCGCCAGAGAAAATTGCGGATAATCTCCGGATGAACGGATGGTGGCGATTTTTGGCCGTGCGTGGCCTGCGGGTGTGCCTGCTTGCGCTGGTGTTGCCTGCGGAAGGCGGGGATTGGCCGGTCTATCGGGGCGGGCCCGGTCTTGCCGGACAGGTGGAGGCGCGCCTGCCTGTCCCGCTTGAGCGGCGCTGGGTCGTCAAGGCGGGGGGAGCGGTACAATCGTCACCGGTGGTTGCGGGAGGCCGGGTTTTTTTTGGATCCGATGACGGATCCTTGCGTGCGGTGGCATTGGCCGACGGGAGCAATGTCTGGACGACGGCGCTTGGCGCTGCGGTGGAGGCGGCCCCGCTGGTGGTCAATGGGGTGGTATATGTCGGCGCCGGGGAAGGTTTGCATGCCGTGGACGCGGACACGGGCATTGTGAGATGGACGGCAAGGACCGGCGGCCGGATTGCCGGATCCGCAAATGTGGTGGATGACAAGAAGGCGGGACGGACGCTGATTGTTGTGGGCAGTTACGATGCTTCGCTTCATGCCCTGGATGCCGCGAACGGGAGTAATGTCTGGAAGGTTGCGGCCGGCGGCTACATCAACGGGACGCCTGCGGTTGCGGGGGGGCTGGTCGTGTTCGGCGGGTGTGATATGGCCTTGCGGGTGGTGGAAGCGGGGTCCGGCGCGGTCCAAACCAATTATCCGCTTAACTCCTATATGCCGGGCTCACCGGCGGTGGTGGATGGCAAGGCGTACCTGGGTCACTTCGGCAACGAGTTCCTGTGCATTGACCTGGAACAGGGCAAGGTCCTGTGGCGGGTTGAAAGCGAAGGTGCCCCTGTGTTCTCCGCGCCCGCGGTCAGTTCGCGGCGGGTTTTATTCGGCGCGCGCGACATGAAGGTTCATTGCATCAACCGGTTCGAGGGCAAGGAGGTCTGGACGTTCCAGGCGGGTGCGGATGTGGATAGTTCCCCGGTGGTTGCCGGGGACCAGGTGGTTTTCGGGTCGGATGATGGATGGCTGTATGTCGTGGCGCTGGAGGACGGAAGGAAGCTCTGGTCATACGAAATCGGGGCGGCGATCAAGACATCGCCCGCAGTGGTCGATGGCATGCTGCTGATCGGGGCCGGGGATGGCGGGGTCTATGCCTTCGGGTCGGCTCGGGAATAGCGGTTCGCACGGGGCTCAAAGCGCGTCGAAATGCACTTCAGGCCGGGCCGCGGGCAGTTCCGCATCGTCCTGCATGGCTTGCTTCAGGTCGGCATGGCTGTCCTCGTCGTACCACCAGAGCCAGTAGGCGTTGCCCTCGCTTCCGTATTTCCCGAGGACGCTGGACGGCGTTCCGAACTTGTTCCAGTACAGCAGACGGGTGTAGTTCAGGTTCCAGAGCAGGATGTAGGGATATTCGGCATACACCAGGCGGTCGATGTCGCGGCAGATGGCATGCCGCTGGCCGACATCGAAGAGGGATTTCTGTTTCTCGATCCACTGGTCGACCTGTTCATTCTTGAAGCCGGTGATATTGATCCCGCCCTTGCGGTCCGCCTCGCGGGAGGACCACATGCCTTCCGGATCCTTGAAGATGGAGGCGCCCCAGGCGGCCCAGGTCATGTCGTAGTTGAATTCATCCATGTCCCGGGTCCAGGAGGCCCAGTCTTTCTGTTCGATGCGCATTTCGATGCCTGCGTTTCGCAGGTCCTCGGCGAAAATGGAGAGGAATTTCTCCGAGGAGGCGTCGCGGTTGAGGAAACGGAACACAAAGGGTTTCCCGTCCTTTTCCAGGATGCCGGTGTTCGGGTTGGCTTTCCAGCCGGCCTTGGCGAGGAGGGTGCGGGCTTTTTCCGGGTCAAAGGTTACAGGCGGGTTGGGGCAGGGGTGCTGGGCATCGTAAAGATCCTCGAAGTATGACCGGTGGAGGAAGTACTGGTTATACATCAGCGTCTGGTTCATGCGTTCCCGGTTCAGCAGGTGGCAGAGCGCTTCGCGGACCCGGACATCGTTGAATGGGGGCCGCCGCATATTCATGGCGAATCCCTGGAATCCCACGGGATTGTGGTTGAAGATCTTCTGTTTCACAATCCAGTGGCGATCGAATTTTTCACCGGAGGTCTCATTCATCCAGATGCGCGCCATGTAGACCGCGAAGAGATCGATATCCCCTTTTTTGAAGGCCTCGAATGCGTTTTCCTGTTCCGCAAAGAACCGGAACTTCAGCCGGTCGAAGTTCGCGATGCCACGCGACATCGGGAGGGAGCGGGCCCACCAGTTGGTTCTCCGTTCCAGGGTTGCGTAGAGCCCCTCCTTGAGTTCGCCCAGCCGATATGGGCCGGAGACGACGGGAAACTCGAAGTTGATCTTGTTGAAATCCTTGTCCTGGAAAGCGTGGCGCGGGAGAATCTGGAACCCGCCGATGGCGCTCAGGTTGCGCCAGTGGACTTCCCTGGCCTTGAAACGGATGCACCGCTCATTCACGATTTCGGGCGGCAGGAAGGTTTCGAGCGCCACCTTATGGGGGCCGGTCATATTGGTCGGGTTGAGAATGGCCTGGAAGGTCCATTCGACATCGGCGGCGGTCACGGGGGTGCCGTCACTCCATCGGGCGGCGGGATGGATATGAAAGGTAAAGACGGTTTTGTCGTCGGACAGGCTCCAGCGTTCTGCGAGGGCCGGCTCATACTCCAGGGTGGTGGGGCTCATGGAGAGCAGGGTTTCGTAAAGGGCGCCAAACAACTCCGCGGAGAAGGTGTTATTATCGAGGTAATAGTTGAAACTTCTTGGATACTGTCCGGCATAGACGCTCAACTGGCCGCCGGATGGGGCGTCGGGGTTAGCCAGGGGGTTCGCAGCCGGTTTCCATCCGGGCCTTGGAAATTCCTCGGCCGTTGCGATGGAGACCAGCGAAACGGCAATAAAAGTGGCGATCCGTGGGCAAAACAGGGTTTTCATGCCGTCATGGTAGCCATCAGGACCGGCTAAATCCAGAAAAAGGGATATCAGACTAAACCTGAGTCAAAATCAGGTTTAGTCTGATTGCGAAAAACAGGGCCAGATGGTTTACTTGGTTTGGTCAGCGGGCGGGTCGGACATCTTGCTGTCGCATCCCCCTGTGATAGCCGATTCAAGGTTTGCCTCCCCCAGGTGGCCTTGGAAATATACCGCCGCCCGCTGACTTTTTTCCCAAGAGCCCACCGCAGGATGGCGGATTCCGGGGTCTTTGTTGCGGCCGTTTTGCCGTATCGCGGGGGCAACCGTTCCCTATCTTCTGCTTCCGATGGCTGTGGCCCTGTTGGAGGCGCCTGCAGTTGAGGTTGCCTGCGATGGTCATATTTGCCCTTGGCGGCGTGAGGGACCTGCCGCGGCGTTGCACGAATCCGGAACGATTCGGTTGTCGGCTGCAATACCCCTCACATCACTCCTCTCTCTCAAGGGGAGAGGAAGTACCAACGACTCCACTTATGCGGTCACCAGGGGGAGATGATGTTGGCGCGTCGCACCGATTCAGAATTTCCTCTCCCTTGCCGGGAGAGTGTATCCCTCCTTGTTTTCCATTCCTGGTGGGACTAGAATCCGGTGCTGTCGGTAAGCCCCTAATCAACAGAGGAGATGCATCATGGGCGGATTCTTCGGCGTAGTTTCCAGGACGGACTGTGTGGCGGATTTGTTCTTCGGCACGGATTACCATTCCCATCTGGGCACGATGCGCGGCGGGATGGCGGTGCAGGACCATCCGACCATCAAGCGGTCGATCCACGACATCACCAACGCGCAGTTCCGGACCAAGTTTGAGCATGAGTTGCCGGGGATGCGCGGGCGTTCGGGCATCGGGGTGATCAGCGACTACGAGGACCAGCCGTTGCTGATCGGCTCCCATCTCGGGACCTACGCGATTGTGACGGTGGGAGTGGTGAACAACCTGGCCGATCTGGTGGCCAAGTCGTACGACAAGAAGATCACGCATTTTTCCGAGATGAGCGGGGCCTCGATCAACCCGACGGAGGTTGTGGCGACCCTGGTCAACCAGGGGGAGACGTTTGCCGACGGATTGCGGATTGCCCAGCAGAAGGTGGAGGGCTCCTGTTCGATCCTGTTGTTGACGCGAGAGGGGATCTATGCGGCGCGGGACAGGTATGGCCGGACTCCGATTGTGATCGGGCGCCGTGACGGGGCCTGGGCGGCTGCGATGGAGAGCTGCGCGTTTCCGAACCTTGGGTATGAGGTGGAGTCCTATCTCGGGCCCGGCGAAGTGGTGTTGTTGACGGCGGAGGGCATGGAACGTAAGAAAGCCCCGCTCGATGTGCTGCAGATCTGCTCGTTCCTCTGGGTGTATTACGGGTATCCGCCGTCCTGCTACGAGGGGGTCAACGTGGAGGATTCCCGTTACCGCTGTGGTGCGGCGCTTGCCAGGCGCGACCATGTCAAGGTGGACGCGGTGGCGGGGATTCCCGATTCCGGGACGGGGCATGCCATGGGGTACGCCATGGAGGCGAAGGTCCCGTTCACGCGCCCGTTCGTCAAGTACACCCCGACGTGGCCGCGCAGTTTCATGCCGCAGGATCAATCCATGCGCGACCTGATTGCGCGGATGAAACTCATCCCGATATCCGCTCTGATCAAGGGCCGGCGCCTGTTGTTCTGCGAGGACTCCATTGTGCGCGGGACACAGTTGAAGGACCAGGTCAAGCGCCTGTACGAGGCGGGTGCGGCGGAAGTGCATATGCGTCCGGCCTGCCCGCCCCTGCTGCATGGCTGCAAGTTCCTGAACTTTTCGCGTTCGAAGTCCGAGATGGATCTTGCGGCGAGACGGGCTGTGCGCGAGATGGAGGGGCGCGAGGATGCCGATCTGGCGCCGTACGCGGATCCGTGTTCCGGCAAGCACTGCGCCATGGTGGAGCGCATCCGGGAGCGGTTGGGGTTGACGTCCCTGCAATACCAGCGGTTGGACGACCTGGTTGAATCCATCGGCCTGCCCAGGGAGAAACTGTGTACCTACTGCTGGGACGGGCACGAGAGGAAGGCGTAGGAAAAGGACCGATGCAGGGCGAAGGGCATAACGGCGACCGTTCCGGGACCGGGATACGGCTCAAGGGGATAGCGATCAGTCCGGGTATCGCGGTGGCCCGAGTGTGCCTTTTCAACGACAGCCGTCACAATGTGATTACGCCGTCGCTGGTGGATGACGGGGATGTGGAGCACCAGGTGGGGCGGCTGATGGATGCCATCCGCACAGCCGCGGCGCGGCTGGAGGAATTGCGCGGCAAGGTTGAGCGTGAGATCGGCGCCGCCGAAGCGGAGATTTTCGCTGCGCAAAAGATGATGGTGCAGGATCCGGGGATCCAGAAGAAGATGGTGGATTCCATCCGCAGGGACAAGATGGGGCCCGAGATGGCCGCGATGCGGGTGCTGGATGCCTATGAGGCCCGGATCAGTGCGCTGGACAACGCCTATCTGCGGGAGCGGGCCACGGACATCGGAGAAATCAAGCGCCGGATCCTCGATGTGCTTTCCGAGACCCGGCCGGGCCTGCAGTGCGAGGGGTCCGGGCATTGTTCCCGCGGCCGGGAGCGGGTGGTGGTTTCCGCGGAATTGACGCCCAGCCTGACGATCGACCTGGATACGGCCCATGTGCGCGGGTTTGTGACGGAGCACGGCGGGGTGACCTCGCACGCGGCCATCCTTGCGCGGGCGCTGGGGATTCCCGCGGTCAGCGGCATACCGGGTGTGGCGGGAATGATCGCCTGCGGCACGGAAGTGCTGGTGGACGGGGATGCAGGTGAGGTGGTGATCTGGCCGGAGCCGGCCCGTGTGGAGCGGGTACGGTGCCGCGAGGCGGCTGCCCGGCGGGAGACCGTTATGGCGCCGGTTCCCGGATTGCGGGTCATGGCCAACATCAGTATCGCGTCGGAAGCGGCGGATGCGGAGTCCATGGCGGCGGAAGGGATTGGATTGTACCGGACGGAATTCGAGTTCATGGCGGCCGGACGTGTGTTGAGCGAGGAGGAGCAGTTCGGGCGCTATGTGTCCGTGGTCAAGGCCATGAACGGGAAACCGGTGTATATCCGCCTGCTGGATGTTGGAGCCGACAAGCAGGTTCCGGGTGTGGTGATTGCGCAGGAGGCCAATCCGGCGTTGGGTTTCCGCGGTGCGCGGTTGTTGCTGCAGCGGCCGGACCTGTTGACGGCGCAGGCGCGCGCGATTGCCCGGGCCTCGGTTTTCGGTCCGGTGCAGGTCACCTATCCGATGATTGCCGATGTGGAACAGTTCCTGGCCTTGAAGCGGGTTTTCGAGGACGCGGTTGGACGGGTGCGTTCGGGCGAGTTGCGTCACGGGGTGATGTTCGAGGTGCCGGCGGCGTGCGTGGAGGCGCGGGCTTTGCTGGCGGTTGCGGACTTCGGCAGTATCGGAACCAACGATCTGTTCCAATATCTGATGGCGCTGGACCGCAACAACGAAATGGTTTCCCGTGATTTCCGTCCGGATCATCCTGCGTTCTGGACGATTTTGCGGCAGGTTGTTGCGGCGGCCGGGGCAGTGGAGAAGCCCTTGTCCATGTGCGGGGAGTTGGCCGGCTGGCCCCAGTATGCGGGCCGGATCCTGCAAGCCGGCATCCGTTCGGTCAGTGTCAGCACGCGCCTGATCCCCGCCGTCCGTAAAGCGGCGCAGGCGGCTGTGACGGATCACAAGGGGGATGCAGCCCGCGAGTGAACCGGGAATGGCCGGCGGGATCTAGCGCGCCGTGTTTTCTGGAGTTGAAAAGTGCAGGTCTTCCCGTACCGCCACGTATTCCTCGACGGTTTCGAATCCCAGCGTCTTCAGGTACTCGATGGCGGACCGGATAACGGGATCCGGTGTGGAGGCTCCCGCGGTCAGGCCGAGATGCCGGACCGTGTCGAACGGGATGGCGGCGAGTTCCTCCACTGATCCCGCCAGGTAAGCCTGCGGGCAGCCTGAAGCGCGCGCCACCTCGACGAGACGGTTGGAGTTGGAACTGTTGGCGGAGCCAAGCACCAGGAAGGCACCGACACGGGGTGCCGCCTCGCGTACCGCCTGCTGGCGGTTTCGGGTGGCGTAGCAGATGTCATTCGTGGCCGGCATCCGCAGCGCGGGGAAGCGTTCGCGGAGAATGTCCAGCACGGTTGCCACTTCGTCGGGACTGAGTGTGGTTTGTGTCAGCACGGCAACCCGTTCGGGGTTGTGCACGGAAACCGCCCGTGCTTCGGAGGCGTTTTCCACGACTGTGACATGATTCGGCGCCTCTCCGGCTACGCCGATGATTTCGTCGTGCCTGCGGTGGCCGATCAGCAGGATCGAGCAGTCCTGGGCGGCATAGCGGCGGGCTTCGGTGTGGACCTTGGTGACGAACGGGCAGGTTGCGTCGGTCACCTTCAGGTTCCGTTGTGCGGCCAGGTTGCGTATGGCGGGGGGGACGCCGTGTGCGCTGAACAGCACGGTCGAGCCCGGCGGAGCATCGGTCAGGTCCTGGATGAAGAGCATGCCTTTTGCCTTGAGCGACTCGATGACATTCCGGTTGTGAACGATTTCCTTAAGGCAGTAGACGGTTCTTCCGGCGGATTTCTCCAGGAGCTGCTCGGCCATGCGAACGGCGCGCTCGACGCCGGCGCAGAAGCCGCGGGGCGAGACGAGAAGGATGGATCGGGCGTTCATACCACAAGGTTCCCGGATACAAATGGAACACCTTGGCTGCGGCAGAGCAGGTTGGCCACGATGCGGCCTGATTCGTAGATGGTGGGGAGTCCGCTGCCCGGATGGGTTCCGCCTCCGACCAGGTAACAGCGATCGACTTCCTCGAAGCGGTTCCGCGGCCGGAAATAGACCATCTGGGAGATGCAGTGCGACAGGTTGAAGGTGGCGCCCAGATACACATGGTGGTCCGTCTGCCAATCCGCGGGCGTGATGGCCTTTTCCATCACGATGTGGCGGCGGATATCCTTCATGGGGGTGCGGGTCTCGATGGCGTCGAGTACTCGTTCGCGCAATTCCGGGGCTGTGCGGGACCAGTCCGTGCTGCCGCGGTTGTTTGGGGCGGGGACAAGGACGTAGACGGCCGAGTGTCCGGCGGGCGCCAGGGTTGGATCGGTGAGGCTGGCGTTGCGCACATAGAAGGAGGGGCTGCCATCCGGCATGCGACCGGCGGTGATGCTGTCGATCTGGCGCCGGTATTCCGGAGCGAAGGCGATTGCATGATGGGGGGAGTCCGTATAACAGGTGTCGAGCCCCAGGTAGAGCATGTAGGTTGAGCAGGAGTATTCCTTCCGCGCCACGCGGGCCGGGGAATATTTGCGCAGGAGGCCGGGCTCGAAGAGGGTGGTCATGGCATGGCCGAAATCCGCGTTGATCACGACCGCATCCGCCCGGATGACTTCGCCGGATTCCAGTTCCACGCCTTCGGCCACGCGGTTCGGGGCGAGGATGCGCCGTACCGTTGCGTTCAGTCTTATTTCCGCGCCGTTCCGCCGGGCAACGTCGGCCATGACATCCGAAATGCGGCTCAGCCCGCCGGTGGTGTGGTAGATGCCGAATGCGTGCTCGATATACGGGATCATGGCGAACACGCCGGGGCATTCCCAGGGGGACATTCCGAGGTATTTCGATTGGAAGGTGAACGCCAGGGAGAGTTCGGGGTCGCCGAAATATCCGTTCATCACGTCATAGAGTTTGCGGGTCAGGGCCAGGTGCGGCAGGGCGCGACGCATTTCGCGCGAAACCAGGGCGGAGGCCTTGTGGTAGGATTTCTGCAGGCACGGGAGCATGAAAGTGAATCGGCGCTGTTCACGGGCAAAGAAGCGCTCGAAGGCGGACTCGCTGCCCGGGAAACAGCGGGTGAGTTCGGACTTCATGACGGCGGGATCGCTCGACATATCCATATGCCGGTCTCGGAAATGCAGGCGGTACATGGGGTCCAGCCGTTTGAATTCCAGCAGGCTTTCGCTGTTGGCGCCCGACTCGTGGAAGACCTGGTCGAGAATATCCTTCAGCATGAGGAAGGTGGGGCCGGTATCGAACGTGTAGGGACCGAGCCGGATGGCGGCATTGCGCCCGCCGACCTGTGCCTCGCGTTCCAGGACAGTGACCCGGAAGCCGCGATGGGCAAGGATCATGGCGCAGGTGAGGCCGCCGGGGCCGGCTCCGATGATGGCGACGTGCTTTGCGGACGAGGCAGGCATGCGGGGCTCCTTTCGTCAGTTGCTTTACCGGGAGTATTCATATACTAAGCTGGGGGTTGTGTACAGCGAAGGGTGTGGGCGGCTGGTGGACCGGTTTCGGTTTGAGGCAAAGGTTATGCGAATTTTCTACATTGCGGATTTTGACTGCAGCAGTGCCCGCATGAGCGGTGAGGCCAGTCATGTTCGAGGTGTGGTCCGCGCACTGGCGGCCAGAGGCTGCCAGGTGCGTCTTATTGCGAACGGCTGGACCGCGCGCAGTGGCGAAGCTGTCAGCCTTGTCCGGATTCCCCAGGTGAAACGTCCGGGTATGCATGCCTTCTCCTTCGGATTGTTCTGCCTCCCCGCCATGGCGGTGGCGCTCCTGAGGAGCAGGCCGGACCTCATCCTCTCGCGCTATTTCACGTTTGTGCTGCCCCTGGTTCTGTTGGCGAGGCTATTCCGCGTTCCCATGATGCTGGAGGTGAACTCCGATATTCGGAGCGAGCGCAGGATGTCCGGGGTCGGACGTCTACGGAACAGGTTGGAAGAGTGGATGGAAAAGCAAAGTTGCAAACTTGCCGGCGGCATTGTGGCCGTCTCCGGCAGCGTATCGGATTCCATCCGGGAACGACTTCCGGGTCTGCCTGTGGAGGTGGAGGTTATTCCCAACGGTGTCGACACGCAATTGTACTTTCCGCGAGATCGTGGGCATTGCCAGGAGATGTTGGGATTATCACGGGTGCATCGTTACATTGCTTTCACGGGGGCATTTCAACGGTACCAGGGTTTACCCACCCTGATTGAGGCCCTGCATTTGCTGAAGGTGAAGGGCCTGGATGTGGTCTTGCTGCTCGTGGGGGATGGGCCGGATCGGTCCCGCGTGGAAGAAGGGGTTCGAGCGTACGGGCTGGAGTCCCGCTGCAAATCCTACGGTTGGCTGCCGGAGTCGGAAGCATCCGTTGTCATCGGCGCCTCCGAGGTCTGTGTGGCTCCATATAACCGGCTCGCTTGCGCCACAACCGAGGAGCAGCCTCCGGGCTATGGGGCTTCATTGCGCGGGTCCCCCCTGAAGATCTACACCTATCTTGCGTGCGGTCGGCCGGTTGTCGCCTCGTCTTTCCGGGAGGCGGGATCATTCGTTGCCTCCATCGGGGCGGGGCTCGCCGTGCCTCCCGACGATGCTGAAGCGCTGGCTGCGGCGATCGAGTCAGTTCTCAGCGATCCGCAGGCTGGCCGAATGGGGGAAGCGGGATACCGGGAAGTGCTTGCGCGGCATGGGTGGGGTGCTACGGTGCAGCAGATTCTTTTATTTGCCCGGAAACTGGCAGCCTCGAATGCCGCGCAATGCGCACGCGGGCCTTACCCTCCAGGGCTTCAGGGCCGGCCGCCAGGGATCGATAAAAGTCCTCATATCGGCTGAGTGAGTCGGTGCCGATGCAGTCGATGAATGGATTGGCGATAGCCGCTGAATCCTGGGGCCGGTCGAGTTTTGCGGCCAATTCCCCGGCGCTGGAAAAGATCAGATCCGCATTGGCCAGGTGCCACGGGAATTTGCTGTGCAGGCGATAGACTCGCATACCCAAGCGCAGAAGCTCGATGAGGTACGTCGTTGAATGGCCGATCACAAAAAGGGCGTCCGGAATCTTTTCGCGTGGCAGGATGCACCCGGGGTCCAGGTTATAGTCGGAGAGGACATTGTCCGGATGCGGGCAGAACCGAGCCCTGGCGCCTGTGCGCTGTTCGATTTCAAGAGCAATGGAGAGGAGTTCCCGGTTTTGCTGCTGGAATGCCGTTGAATCGAACAGGACGGCAAAAAATGGATCCGGACCGACCGGGTTGGCGGGGCGAAGCGGCAGGATCGGTTTGCCGACAATCTCCACTTTCGCGGAAGTATGCCGTTCGACCAAAGTCTTTGTGGCAGTTCCCCACGCCAGGAAGTATTCAGCGACGATATTCCTGTAGTTGACATAATTGATATTGCGGCGGTCTGTCGAGGTATCCAGGTACAGGCCGTGTTGCAGGGTGGCCGTACGGGCCCCGCGTTGCCTGAAGTGCTGGACCAGGCAGCTGTCCAGTTGCTGCATGTCGCCGAAGACGATCAGGTTCTGGACAGGCATCCCGGCCGCAATGGCCAGAACCTGCACGCACCTGATGTAGTTGACATAGAGGTAAAGGGCTGCCGGCCAGTTGTGACGCGTAGCCGCCTTCAAGGCGAACAGTGCAGGCAAGTTTCGGACCAGCATCGTCAGCCCGGTCAGGTTCAAGGCAGGCTGGTAGTGGTGGTCAACGACCGTCTTGTCATATGGGCATGCATCCGCCGCGGCCCTGAACAGGAAATCCAAGTCGGGCCGGGCGATCGACTTGAAAAACAGGAATTCTCCATTGATTCTCGCCGGGAGTGAGGGGTGCATGAAGAGGATGTGAGCAAATCCTTTCAGCGCCTGGAATGCCGTCTGTGCGCGGGTATGGTTCTCTATAAAGTGCCGGCAGGTTCCCAGCGCGCGGGACCAGTCAATATTGTGGCTGTTGAATCCTTTGAGCTCCGTGGAAGGCCCGGAGATTCCTGCCCAGCTGGAGTTGGCCATTGTTCCTGACGCTGTTTCCATGATTGTGCGGTCTATTCATTTCCTGGGATCGGTCTGTAAACAGTGCTCTTATCCTTCATCCCTCTCCTGCGGGAACAGTGCGCATGGGCAGATGTCTTACAATATTGATGTATTCCAGTCGCGGTTTATTTCGCTCTTGCTCCAACGACGAACCCCGGCTCCTGTCGGATACCCGGCGTTATGATTTCTTCCGGGGACACCGGCCGGGCGCATTTCGCTCCGCTTGCCGGTCACGCGCGAGGTTGCTATTCTGAAAGAAGACGTAATGGTAAACGAGGACTGCAGAGAGATATTGCAGGCTTTGGCAGGGGGAAGGTGAGGCTCCTTTCTTTGGCCTGCGGGAAGACATAAATGGACGCAACAACACGGATATCAACACACGACAGGGATGTTCTCCGGCGATTGGCGGAGCGGAAGGCCCGCATTGCCGCTGACCCGGTCAACGCAGAACGGCGCGCGGCCTGGTTGGCGCTGGACTCCGGCAAGGACGGCCGGGTCATGATTCTGGCGGAGGAAGGCGGGATACGGGATCAGCGCAGGCCGTTCGCGCCAGTCCTGGAATGTTCGGGCGCGTGGTCCTGCGGGATCGAATGGTGCTTGAAGCACGAGATCTTCTTGTTCGAGACCCTCCGCGATGATCACGTCGTGGAGCCCGTGGTGAATGTTGGATGGAAAGTGAAGACGAGCAACTTCGGGGTGGAGCCGGTGGTGCACCAGGGCGGCGACGAGACCCATATGGGCTCGCGGTCGTGGGACCCGCCCATCAAGGACCTGGATGCGGATTTCGGCAAACTGCGCCAACGCACCTTCTCTGTCGACCGCGACGCAACGCTGTCCGAGAAACAAAGCCTGGAAGACGTGTTTGCCGGAATCCTTCCTGTCCGGATCCGGGGCAGCCACTACTGGACGATGGGCCTTACGATCCAGGCCATTGACCTGATTGGATTGGAAGGCCTCATGCTTGCCATGTATGACAACCCGGCCGGCCTGCACCGGCTCATGGCGTTTCTGCGGGACGACAACCTGGCGTTTTCGCGCTGGCTTGAAGAGCAGGGCCTCTACTCACTTAACAACGAGAACGACTACAATGGATCGGGCTCCATGGGGTACACCAGAGATCTGCCGCAGGCTGCCCGGCGGCAGGCGGGTTCGCCGGTTCGGGAGCAGGACCTCTGGGTTCTGCTGGAGTCCCAGGAAACGGTTGGCGTCGGCCCGGAACTCTTTGAGGAGTTCATATTCCCTTACCACCTGAGCATCGCGAAGCGATTCGGGAAGACCTATTACGGATGCTGTGAACCGGTTCACAACCGGTGGAGCATCATCAAGCGACTGCCTAATCTGGCGCGCGTCTCCGTGTCGCCCTGGGCTGACCAGCGATTCATGGCGGAGGCGTTCGGGCGAGACTACGTATTCTCACGCAAGCCCAATCCTTCCCTGATCAGTACGGAAGTTTTTGATGAGGCCGCGATTCGCGCCGATATCCGGCAGACCCTGGACCTTGCCCGGGGGTGCCGCCTCGAGATCATCATGAAGGACGTCCATACCCTGAGCAACGAGCCGGCGCGGCTTGCGCGATGGGTCGAAATCGCCCGGGAAGAGGCTGGAAGTCGTTGAAGCCGCGTGCTGGCGGTGGCAGCCCGCGGGCAACGTGAGCCCGGAAAGCGGAGGATCGTGTCGCGCGTTTGGCTTTTCCCGGATTGCGGGCGGAGATTGGTTGACCTGCCAGGTCAGTGGGCGAGGGTGAAGGGGCTGCCGTGATCGTTGAAAGAAGAAAGGCTCGCCTGGAAGACTTCATTCAGGACCAGGCCGGTCATTCCGCAGAGAGGGGCATGAATGGCGTCGGGAACAATCTCGATGGGCAGGTTCATGGCGCCACGTCCCTGGAACTGGCGTTGCAGGTGGAGACGCAGGGAGGGCAGAAGGGCTTCATAGAGCTGAGGATCCTGATTGCCCAGCAGGATTACATCGGGGTCCACATAAGCCGCCAGTGTCCCCAACAGAGTGCCGAGCCGTTCCATTGCCCGCTCGGCAATGTTGGCGGCAACGGGGTTGCGCCGAATGGCCTCGGCCACGGCGGCGGCATCGGGCAGGGGTGAGAGGCCGGGTTCCGCGCGGAGGATATCCGTGCGCAGGGCGGGCAGGGAGCAATACGTTTCAATGCAGTTGGCTTTGCCGCAGGAGCAGGGGCGGCCCTCGCTGCCAGCCCGCATGTGGCCGAGTTCCCCGGCCCACTGGTGCGCGCCCGGATGGGGACGTCCGTCAATCATTAGCGCGGAGCCCACGCCCCCGCACAAGCTCAGATAGATGGCATGGCGGCAATGGGTCAGGCGCGGATCGAACCACACGGCGGCCCAGAGACTGGCACGCGCATCATTCTCCAGAAGAACCGGCATTCCCATCCGCCGGGTGACGGCCTCCATCAGCGGCATGTCATGCACTGCGGGAAAATGAATGGCGGAATGCCAGATGCCGCCGGCACGGGTCACAATCCCCGTCAGGGCGATCCCGATCCCCAGCGTCCGGTCCGGTTGCATGGCATGGAGGGAGCCCAGTCCATCACAAAGTGTGTTCACCAGATCGTCAGGCGAACTTTCGGGGGAAAGGGCAACGCAGAAGGAGTGATCGACCTGTCCGGCAACATCCACCCGGCCGAAGGTAATCTCCTGCGGAGCCACACTGGCGGCAAGCACGAACCACTCCCTGCCGGCATAGGCCACTGCGGCCCTGGGATGCTCCGGATCGGCCAACTTCAGGAATCGCTTCTCAACGAGTTCCTCCACCACGCTGACCACGCTGGAAATCCGTATGCCGCAACGACGGCTCAATTCCGTGCGGCGCAGGGGGCCCTGCTTCTGGATTTCCCGAAGAATCGCATACCGGTTTCGGTCTCGAGTTTTTGTTTTATCGGAAATCATTTCAATTGATTCTGGAGAAAAGTCAGAAAAAAACAAACAACATTTCTTGATTTTCGTAATTAATTATCATATGCGTTAGTTAATCGAGTACACCTTATTATACGGTTTTGAGAGGCTACTTATGAAAATTGAACCGAATTTGGATCGTGGTTTTCGCCCGCTTATATTGGAGTGGGCAGATTTTCAAAGGGCGGCGGCGGCGTCTGAAAGTCGCGTGTCTTTCTCGTTGGCGCTGGCACAGCCTGGCGGAGCGGTTTCGCGGCGAGAAGGGTTTCTGTTCGGGGAATTCGATCCGCGGTCGGAGGGGAATTTCCGTCATGTGGAGCGGCTGGTGAAGTTCATGCTCTGGGCATATGGCGGACGGGAAATCTTCTTCAGCGGCCCGAAAGCGGTGGCGGACTCGTTGCGCCGGTACTACCTGGAGTCGCCGACGGGGCGGTTTGACAACGAACTGATCGGGCGCAAGGTGTACGGTGGCGATTTAGAGGTGCGTTTCGTGGCGGCCGGCGAGGTTCCCGCAGCGTGTCTGCCGGCCAAGCGGATTGGCGGTCATTGGAACGGGTGCCGGATTGGATTCGACCTGGGCGGCAGCGACCGCAAGGCGGCGGCGGTGATGGACGGCAAGGTGCTGTTCACGGAGGAGATCGCCTGGCAGCCGTATTTCGAGAAGGATCCGGAGTATCATTACCAGGGCATTGTGGATTCCCTGAAGCGTGCCGCGAAGCATCTTCCGCGCGTGGATGCCATTGGCGGCAGCGCCGCGGGTGTGTATGTGGACAACCAGGTGCGTGTGGCTTCGCTCTTCCGCGGCGTATCGCCGGAGGATTTCGACCGGCATGTGCGTAATCTCTTCCTGCGGATCCAGAAGGAGTGGGGCGGGGTTCCGATGGTGGTGATGAACGACGGCGAGGTGACGGCGCTGGCCGGCGCCACGGCACTGAAGGACAACGCGGTACTCGGCATTGCAATGGGAACGAGCGAGGCGGCTGGCTTCGTGACTCCCGACGGGTCGCTTACACCCTGGCTTAACGAGCTGGCGTTCGCGCCGGTGGATGCGCGGCTTGACGCGCCTGTGGACGAATGGTCCGGCGACCGCGGTTGCGGCGCGCAGTATTTCTGCCAGCAATGCATGCCGCGCCTGGCTGCGGCCGCCGGCATCGAACTGGCACCGGAGATGCCGCTGCCGGAGAAACTGGTCGCCGTCCAGAAACTGATGGCGGCGGACGATCCCCGTGCGCGGCGTATCTACGAAACGATCGGGACCTGGTTCGGCTACGCGGTCCTGACCTACCGCGAGTTCTATCCGTTGCGGAACCTGCTGGTCATGGGCCGCGTCACGAGCGGTCCGGGCGGGGAGATCCTTCTCGACGCCGCCCGCCGGGTGTTGGCGGCCGAGGCTCCGGAGCACGCCGGATCCATCCGGCTCATGATGCCGGGCGAAACCGACAAGCGGCACGGGCAGGCGGTGACGGCGGCCAGTCTGCCCGAATGCAAAGGGGGTCTGGCATGAGTGTGAATCCCTATCTGGAGTGGATTCATGAGTGTGAGGCGTGGCTGGCCCGCGGCAAGCGCCTGCCGCTGGGCGGGATCCCCGCTACCGCGAAGCGGGTGGAGGGCCAATCGACCGGTGGCGTGCTGATCTTTGCCCCGCATCCGGACGACGAGTGTATTTTCGGCGCACTGCCGCTGCGTCTGGCTCGCGAGGCGGGACTGGCCGTGACGGACATCGCGGTGACGCTCGGCAGCAAGTTGGAACGGCGCGCGGGCCGCTGGCAGGAACTCTGTAATGCCTGTGCGTTTCTCGGCTGGGCGGTGGAATGTGCGGCGGAAGGCGGCCTTGAGAAGATTTCGCCCAAGGGCCGCACCACGGACCCCGCAAACTGGCGGAATGCCGTGGAGGTTGTCCGGGGCTGTCTGGCCCGTCACCGCCCGGAGGTTGTGTTTGTTCCTCACGCGGAAGACTGGAACGGCACGCACATAGGGGTGCATCACCTGGTGATCGAGGCCCTGGCGGCCATGCCGGCCTCGTTTTCCTGCGTGGTGGTCGAGACGGAGTTCTGGGCGGCGATGGACACCCCGAACCTCATGGTTGAATCCCGCGCGGAAGACGTGGCGGATCTTGTGGCGGCCACGTCATTTCATGTTGGCGAAGTGGAGCGAAATCCCTATCATGTCACGCTTCCTTCCTGGATGCAGGATAATGTCCGCCGCGGCGGAGAGCTGGTTGGTGGGCAGGGCGGGGTGGCGCCGGACTTCAAGTTCTGCACCCTGTACCGCGTGAAGGTATGGAAGACGGGGACGATGGGAGCGGTCCCGATTCCCGGAGGCGCGTTGTCCAGGCAGCAGTCGGCGCGGGAGTGGTGGGAAAAGGTCCGGATGGCGGTACGGTGAATTTCCGGAGGCGGGTGGCCCCGGACGGTTTGTAACGGTTCAGGAAATAACAGGTAAAAGGAAAGGTTGGAAGCAATGAAAGTCCCATTCTACGGTCACGTCAAGCAGTATCACAACATCAAGGCGGAAATCGACGCGAACCTCCAGAAGGTGCTGGAGAGCGGCGAATACGTTCACGGCCCCATGAATAAGCAGTTCGAGAAGGAATTTGCCGAGTTCTCGGGCACGAAGTACTCGATTCCCTGCGGCAACGGCACGGATGCTCTCTGGTTGACGCTCATGGCCATGGGGATTGGCGAGGGCGATGAGGTGATCACCAACGCCAACACGTTCTTTGCCACGGCGGAAGCCATCTGGATTGCCGGGGCCACGGCGGTGCTGGTGGATTGCGATCCCCAGACCAAGTGCATTGACCCCGCGAAGATCGAGGCGGCCATTACCGCCAAGACCCGCTGCATCATCCCGGTGCACCTGTACGGCCAGTGCGCCGACATGCCGGCCATCAAGAAGATCGCCGACAAGTACAAGCTGTGGATTCTTGAGGACAACGCCCAGGCCATTGATGCCGCCGGCGACACCTTTAAGATCGGCGAGCTGTCCGACGCCGTGGCCACGAGCTTCATCATCCAGAAGAATCTCGGCTGCTT
>CAIVSY010000097.1 GCA_903908715.1 uncultured bacterium | reverse complement strand
TTTTCAAGCAGAAGACGGCATACGAGATGGAATCTCGTGACTGGAGTTCAGACGTGTGCTCTTCCGATCTGCAAGGGGAGAGGAGGCGTTAAAGACTCCACTTATGCTATCAGCGGAAGGTGATACTATGCAGTTGCTGAAAGCATACCCCTCACCTCAATCCTCTCCCGCAAGGGGAGAGGAGGCGTTAGAGATTCCACTTATGCTATCAGCGGAAGGTGATACTATACCTCCCTCTCCCTCGATGGGAGAGGGCCGGGGTGAGGGTGTCTTGAACTGCATCGTTCCGGCTTAGTCGCCCACCCTTGTTCGCTTGCTTGTTTCGCGGGTAAGTGGTGCGGTTAAGAGTAAATCGGACAAGGTTTATCCGTATCAACGGTCGTCGAGCACCTTCAGGATGGCATCACCGTAGGCTTCGATGCGTGCGGGCCCCATGCCGTGCACCTGCTCGAGCGCCGCCAGGGTATTGGGCCGGGTCATAGCGATCGCCTTGAGGGTGCGGTTACTGCAGATTGTGAAGGCCGGCGCCTCATTGAGCTGGGCCTCCTCGCGCCGCCATGCCTTCAGTTTGTCGAAGATCCGGTCCTCCTCCGCGGAAAGGACGCGGTTTTCCTCCCGGCCCGGCGCGGGTGCGGGAAGAACGGTGCGGGCCTGTTTGCGTTTTCCTTTGGCGGGGCGTTTGGATTTCCAGGCCGGTACGCCAGGCGTCGTGCCGGAGGATGCCTCTTCCACCGGGCGTGCGGGCCACTGCAGGGTCACCGTCTGCCGTCGCCAGGCCACCTCGCGCCCGGCGGGTGTGAGCGAGGCCACGTGATAGGGCGCGGTCCCCAGTCCGATGGCCCCGGCTGTGACAAGCTGGTCGAACAGGGCTTTCAAGTACGCCTCCGATTCGCCTTTCAGCACGCCATGGCTGGGGGTTTCTTCGAGATGGTGTTCCGTTACTGTCTTCGATGCGGAGGCCAGAGCGAACGCAAGGATGGTATTCCGGCCAAAGCGTCCATTCAGGCGGCCGACACAGCTCAGCAGCTTCTGCACGAGGAGCCACTCGTCCTCCGTGGGCGGGCGCGGCGGCACGGCGGCGCTGTATCCGCAGTAGTCGCAGTGGTTGCATGATCCGGAGGCGCCCGCGGGTTCGCCGAAGTAATCGAGGACGAAACGGTGACGGCATTTCCGGGAGTGGACGTAGCTGACCATGATATCCAGCTTGTGCTGGTCGCGCAGGCGTTTTTCCTCGATGGCGGGAAGCAAGGCTTTCAACCGGGAGACATCGCCGTCCGGGGAAAGTGATGTGGTGTAGCAGCGGTTTCCGGGCGTGATGGTCCGCTCGATCAAGCCGGCACGCTCGAAGAGTCCCATGCAGGTGTGCACGGTAATCTTGTTGTCGGTGGCTGCCAGTCGTTCACCCCAGTCCTCCAGGGGGCAGGTTTGCGGGCCCGCCGTGAGGAGGCCGTGGACCTCATTCCAGAGGGTGAGTACAAGGGACGGTTCGGGGTTGGAGCCGTCGAGGAAGAACTGCTGGGTGCCGACGTCGGCGTAATTGTAGAGCAATTCGCAGTGTGAGAGCGCGCCGTCGCGTCCGGCGCGGCCGACCTCCTGGTAGTAGGCTTCGATGCTGCCGGGGATATCCCAGTGGATGACGAACCGCAGATCGGCGCGGTCCACCCCCATGCCGAAGGCGTTGGTAGCGACGACGACCGGAACCTCGCCGCCGAGGAAACGGTCCTGGGCGAGGGTCCGTTTTTCGTCCGTCATTCCCGCGTGGTAGATTGTGTGTTTAACGCGGAGTTCGCCCAGCATCTGGCCGACGCGCTCGACCTGTTTGCGGGTGCTGCAGTAGACGATGCCGGTGGGGAAATCGCCCAGGATCTTCCGGATCCGGTCCAGTTTGCCGCCGTGGGACCGGCAGGGTTCGACTACCAGGCGCAGGTTGTCGCGCCGGAAGCCGCGGACGAACACGGCCGGGGCGGGGCGCCCGTTCGTTCCCAGGCCGAGTTGCTTGATGATGTCCTCCCGAACATCGGGTGTTGCCGTGGCGGTCAGTGCCAGAATACGTGCTTTGGTGAGGGTCTTGACCACTGCGCCGAGGCGCAGGTAGTCGGGCCGGAAATCGTGGCCCCACTGGCTGATGCAGTGAGACTCGTCCACGGCCAGGAGGGAGATATCCAGTTCGCTGAGCAGGGCTTGAAAGCGCTGGTTGCGGAAGCGCTCCGGGGCGACATAGACCAGTTTGGTCCTGCCCTGCCGCAGGGCGGCGACACGCGCGGCGGTATCGTCGGCGGAAATGGAGGAGTTCAGGCAGGTGGCCGGAATACCGCGTTCGACGAGGCTGTCCACCTGGTCCTTCATCAGGGAAATCAGCGGTGAGACCACGAGTGTGACGCCCGGCAATGCCAGGGCGGGGAGTTGGAAACACAACGACTTGCCCGCGCCGGTGGGCATCACGACCACGGCATCGCCGCCGGAGAGGACAGTCTCGACCGGCTCCCGCTGGCCGGGGTTGAAGGAAGAGAATCCAAAATGCCGGGACAGCAGGGAAGCGAGGCGGTCGGACGTGGCGGCGGTGGCGGTCATGAGGGGGGCGAGAGTAGCAATGTTGCCGGAGGAAGAAAAGCATGCAAGTCGAAGGGAAACCGTTGTCCACATGGGAATGCCGATTCTCAACCTCCGCTGTGAATTGCAGGTGATCCCGGTACGATTGATCTCCCGCTTTTGCAGAACTTGCTGTACTCTGGGGTTGTGAGCCCGGTTACCGTCTCCGGGTCCGCCCTCCGGGCCGGGGCCGGTTTTCCAGGACGGGAACGCGATGCGGTACAGAAAGGAACCCTATGAGAGCGGTGTTTCTCAGGATGTGCGTTGGCTTCGGGCTGTTCATCTTGCCGCTGCTGGCGGCGGGGCAGGAGATTCCCGCAGTCAATCCGGGTGATCCACTCAAGGAAGTTCTCGAACGGCTCGGACGGCCACAGGGTCGGATCAGCCGGGGGGCTGTCACCACCTTCTACTATGATCGGGGCACGGTGGAATTCGTCGATGGCAAGGTCAGCAAGGCGTTCCTGGTGACGCCCGAGGAGGCGCGTATCCAGACTGAGGATCGGGAGAAGACGGAAATGGAACAAAGGCAGCAGGCCGAGGCCCGGCGGAAGAGCTTGCTGGAGGAAGGGCAGCGGGAGCTTGCCCGGCTGCGGGACGACAAGGAATTTGCGGGGCGCTCCGCTGCGGACCGGGTTGCCTTCTGGCAGGATTTTATCCGCCGTTACCCGGACGTGGATGCAGGCGGGGAACTGGCCAAGGCGCGCGGGGATTCAGAGAATGAGGCCACCCAAAAGGCCCGGCAGGAAGAACTTCAAGAGCTCAAGGATCGGATCCGGGAGATTGAGGACCGGTTTGTCAAACTGGACGCGGATTATGCGGCCTCCCTGACGCATTGGAAGCGGAACGAGATCGATGCGGAACGGCGGAAACTGCAAACGGAAAAGAAGAGCATAGAGGAGCGGATCACTGTTCTGGAACCGAAATAGGGAGGAACCATGAAACGAATGACTCCGGTAAAAATGCTTGGTTTTATCCCCTGGTTGTTCATGGGCCTGGTGGGCGGAGCGGAGGCGGCCGGGGATGTTGCCGGGACCAATGTGCACAGCTTTACCGTGCGGGATATTGACGGGAAGGATGTGGGCCTGTCGAACTATACGGGTAAGGTCCTGCTGATCGTCAATGTGGCCAGCAAGTGCGGGTTCACGGGCCAGTACGCGGGTCTGGAGGCGTTGTACAAGCGTTATGCGGAACGCGGCCTGGTGGTGCTGGGATTTCCGGCCAACAACTTCCTTGGCCAGGAGCCCGGTACGGACGCGGAGATCAAGAAATTCTGCAGTCTCAGTTATGGCGTCTCGTTCCCGATGTTCTCCAAGATCTCGGTCAAGGGGCGCGACATCCATCCGCTCTATGCCTACCTGACATCGAAGGAGGCCCACCCGGAATTTGGCGGCGGCATCACCTGGAACTTCAACAAGTTCCTTATCGGGCGGGACGGGCGGGTGATCGGGCGGTTCGGGACCCGAACGGCGCCGGATGCGAAGGAACTTATCGAGGCGGTCGAAAAGGCTCTGCAGTCGCCGGCACCGTAGCGGACAAGGCATGGCCCGTAACGTTGAGACTGGCGGAAAACTCAAAAGGCGAAGAGTGGCCAGAGAAAGGCGGGCCCGGAACGCCCCCGATTGCCGCTCTGCAGTTGCTCCTTGCGTCTTGATGGTGACAACTTGACGGTGAAGTAGTTTTTCTACAGTCTCGTAAACCAGACAATGAAAAGAGGCGATCAAACAGTCGTTTTCCGAACCGGCTCCCTTGTCGAGTTCGACAGTGTGACCGGGGCGCTGAAAGATGCGGGCATTCCACATTTCACGCGGGAGGAGACATCGGCAGGACTACGGCTGGCGACACCAGCCGCTCCGTCAGTTGGTCCAGGCACATGGTGGGCAGTAATGGTTCCGCGAGACGCGGTGGAGGATGCCCGAACAGTTATTTCCAGCTTTCCGTTCGGTGACAAGACGAGTCCAGATGTGTGGGACTTTCAGCCATCAAAAAAAGTCCAGATTGGATGGAAGATCTACGTTGGTGGAGTTTTGTTGTTCCTTTTGCTTGGCGCGCTCTTGCAAGTAATGGAGAAGTGCAGATGAGAAATGGGGCCAACGCGGCCTGCGACGTCGCTTCCCGCGCCGCGCATGAAAAGCGAGTGGGAATGCCCCGCTATCACCCACATGGGGCCCGCGGGGCGATTCCAGTTGATGGCCGAATTCCTTAAGGGGCAGAAGATCCCAGAATTGGAGAATATCAAGGTGCCCGCAGTTCGTGGAAAGATGGGCGGGACCAAGTACTATGCCTTTGTCACTACGCCGCGACACCTTCTCAAGATCAGTTTTGTAAACCACTTGGCCCTGAATCACCCGGACGGGCGCCCCGCCTACCAGAGGATGATTAAGAGCGGGAGACTAAAGAAGATTGCCGAGTTCATTGCGAAGGGCGGGTTCTTTCCGACAAATCTCCTCGTCAACTTCTCGGAAGAGTGCACCTTTGAAGTAATGTCGAACAAGGAAAGTAGCGAAGATGGCATTCGCTTTGGCTGGTTGACTCTCCCGTGCAAATACAAGAGTGCATGGATAATAGATGGTCAGCATCGCCTATACGGATATTCGTTTCTCGATCAGGCATACTGGGATCAGAGTCTGTTCATACTGGCATATGAAAAACTCGATAGTCACACAGAGGCAGAGCTGTTTATCACGATAAACCATGAGCAGAAAAGCGTTCCAAAGGCTATCCTTGTTGCGCTTCAGGCGGATTTGAAGTGGGGCGCAGGAGATGCTAGAGATCGGCTTTCTGCCCTTACCTCAGCACTGGTAAAAACGCTTGCAGCAGATCCAGCAAGCCCTCTGGGGCAACGATTTGTCATCGAGGGGGTTTCTGCCGAGGAATCGCAAAGCTTGACTATTCCGGAGGTCGCCAAAGGAGTCGAGCGGTCTCGGTTGATTGGGCGCCTGCTAAATGATAACTATGTTCCTGGCCCCCTGTCTGGCGCAACAGATGACTTAACGCTCAAGCGCGCCAAGAAGGTAATCAGCGGGTACTTTGATTACATTCGCAATTCGAATGAGCAACGATGGGAACTCGGGCGTGCGGGCTATATTGCCACGAACCCCGGTATACGTGCGCATCTGCAAGTGCTGGCAGAGCTGTTGATCTACCTAGACTCAAAAGGGTTCAATTCGGAAACCGCACCCGAAGATGCAATTTTGGAGATGCTTCGGCCTTTGATTGCCCCCATTCTGAATTATGTTAAA
>CAIVSY010000096.1 GCA_903908715.1 uncultured bacterium | reverse complement strand
CTCCGCGAACTGGCGCCGACCCCGTCGGACTACAGCGTGTTCCTGCTGTCCACAGGCAGCGAGGCCACGGAAAACTGCATCAAGCTCTCGAAAACCTATGCGCTGGAAAAACACGGCCCCGGAAAATCGGTTTTCGTGTCCTTCAACAACGGCTTCCACGGCCGCACCATGGGCGCCCAGCTGGCGGGCGGCAATCCGCGGCAGAAAAAGTGGCTCGGCGAGTGCTGCCCCCGTTTCGCGCAGGTTCCGTTCCCGGACGGCTACAAGAATGAGGACACCTCGTTCGACCTTTTCCTGAAAACGCTCGCCGAAAAGGGCATCCAGCCGGCGGATATCGCGGGAGTCATGGTGGAAAGCTACCAGGGCGTCGGACCGGATTTCCTGCCCGTGGACTACGCCAGGGAACTGGAAGCCTTCTGCCGCGAGCACGACATCATCCTCACGATGGACGAAGTCCAGTCGGGATTCGGACGCACAGGCAAGATGTTCTGCTTTGAACACTACGGGATCCGGCCGGACCTCATCGCCTGCGGCAAGGGCATTTCGTCCTCCCTGCCCCTTTCAGCCGTCATCGGCCGCAACGACATCATGTCGCTCTACCCGCCCGGGTCGATGACGTCCACACACTCCGCCTCGCCACTGGCCGTGGCTGCCGCCCTCGCAAACCTTGACGTCATCCGGGAGGAGCGTCTCGTCGAACGGGCCGCCCGCCTCGGACAATGGTTCATTCCGGAATTGCTCCGCATCCAGCGCAAGTATCCGGATGTCCTTGGCTGTTGCACCGGGAAGGGACTGGTTGCCGGGATCCAGGCGGTAAGAGCCGGCTCCAGGACTCCGGATCCGGACCTGGCGCTGGCCATTAATCTGGCATGCCTCCATAAGGGACTTCTCATGTTCGCTCCCGTCGGTGTGGCGGGCGAATGCATCAAGATCGCCCCGCCTCTTTCCATCGAGGAGGACGCGCTGAAGGAGTCTGTCCAGGTCCTCGAGGAGGCCGTGGACCAGGTGATCCGGAATTAGGAACCGGTACAGGGGTTACAAGGTGCTGCCCCACCGATCCTGCGCCGCCTTGCCTCCAACCCATTGAGGGACCAGCCGGCGCAGGGGCCATGGCTCGAGATAGCCATGCCCCAGCCGGGTCAGGGGTATCCACCGGAATCGGATCCAGTCTTCACACGCCTCGGGCACACGACCCGGGGCCAACTCTGGAATCTCCATCCGGAACATGAGGTTAACCTCATAAATGCGTTCACGCTTCTGGACAAACGTATGCTCCACCGCGCCCAGGAATGCCCCGACCCTGGCCCGGACCCCGAGCTCCTCCAGAATCTCCCGCCGCAGGCTCGCTTCGGCTTTTTCCCCCCACTCCACGTGGCCGCCAGGCAGATAGGTA
This sequence comes from uncultured bacterium, assembly GCA_903908715.1. Lineage (GTDB taxonomy): Bacteria > Verrucomicrobiota > Kiritimatiellia > CAIKKV01 > CAITUY01 > CAIVSY01. The sequence goes on along the minus strand of CAIVSY010000096.1, from coordinate 738 downwards.
TTGCGCGCACCCTTGCTCTGGCAGACAAGAAGTTGCCCCTTCTGAATGCAAACACCCCGCACCAGGATCTCAATCTCTTTTCCACTCTTCATGTTCCATCTTCAATCTTTGGTTACCGATCACTGATCACCGATCACCGATCACTGATTACCTATTACCGATCACCTATTACTTCCCTTTACCGGCTTGCAGACTTCCAGAACCTCGCCTGCCAGAAAAAGGGATCCGGCTATGCAAACCATCCCACCCGTCTCATGGGCCCACTGCCAGGCAGCCCCGAGGGCCGCATCCAGCTTAACCACCGGTTCAGCCTCCCACCCTTCCGTATGCGCCACATGCGCCAGTTGATCCGGCGGCCGGCTTCTTTCCGTGGCGATCGGCACGGTCCAGCAACGGTGAACCTGCGCTCCCAGCGCCTTGGCGAAGCCAAGCGCATCCTTGTCATTGCACATCCCCCAGACCAGCCCCACCTTCCGTTTCCCGCGCAACTCCTTCAACGCCACAGCCAGAGCCCGGGCCCCATCCGGATTATGCGCACCATCCAGCAGCACCGGAGGGTCCATAGACAACACCTGCAGGCGCCCGGCCCATTCCGCCGCTTCCAGCCCTGCCTTGAGCGTCGCGGCCGGAATGACGATCGGCGAGTGATCCGCCAGCGCTTCCACGGCCGCAACCACCGTCGCGCAGTTCTCCAACTGATGCTTGCCCAGCATCCGGAGCGTCACCGTCCCGTAGTCG
>CAIVSY010000095.1 GCA_903908715.1 uncultured bacterium | reverse complement strand
TGGGGGACAGGTTTTCCGCCTGGTAAAGGAAGCGGCCGCACCGTGACGGGGTCGTAAACGGGGGAGGTCCGTATCCTGTAGTCGGAGCGGTTCAGTTCGAAACACCCTCACCCCAACCCACTCCCGTCAAGGGAGAGGCAGGCGTAGATCTTGTCGACTCCCGTCAAGGGAGAGGGAGGCGTAGATCTTGTTGCCTCCCATCAAGGGAGAGGGAGGCGTAGATCTTGTCGCCTCCCATCAAGGGAGAGGGATTTCTGGATCGTTGCAACGCCCCTGCTTCATCACCTCCTGGTGACAACAGAAAAGGAGTCGTTCCACCTCCTCTCCCCTTGCGGGAGAGGATTGAGGTGAGGGGAACTGCTCGCGCCAACTGAATCTCGCTGGGTTAGGGGATCCTGAATCGTTGCGAGGCCCCAGCGGTATCACCTTCTGGTGACGACATAAGGGGAGTCGTTGGCACTCCTTCTCCCCTTCTTGTCCGCGTGTTCACGAAGGCGCAGGCTCAGATCTGTCGGGACAGCGGCCGCCTTGGAGCGGTAGCCCTGCCCGGCGAGAACGCCCTGCCGAGCGGCCATTGCATTACTGCCCTGTTGCCCGGGGGCAAACTTTTTCGTTTCCTGCAGTGGCGGGTTCAGGTAGTTTTACGGGTTATCGGATCATTCAGGAAGGGGTGTTCGAGTGAAGAAGGTTCTATGGCTTGGAATGGCGTTGGCGGTTGTTTCTCTCGGTATCTGGAGCGGATGCGAGAATGCCGAAGGTGTGAATGGATTGGCTGTCAGCCCGTCCACCCAGACCCTGGGCGGTTCATCGAGCAACGCCAGTACGGTTGTGTTCACGGCACAGGTCAGCAGTCCGCTGGCGCTCCCCCTGGAGTGGAGAGTCGCGAACCCCGCGCTGGGGGTGATTGTCAGCCAGTCGGGCAGCAATGCCGTGTACAGGGCCAACCGGGGTGCCCGGGGCGACAACATCATTCTGGTCAAGGACCAGTATGAGAACGAAGGCTCAGCCGTGGTAACGCAACTGTAATCCATTTGCGGAACCGTCGCGGTGGTGGTACCATCAGCGCAAAACGCTGGATCGAGGAGTGAATCGTGGCTTTGACATGCCGGAATAGCCGGAGGATGGATGGTGCGGAACAATTCGCCGGCGCCTTGTTATCCGCCGGTTCCCGAACGGTTCAGCGGTGGTTTATCCTGGCTTTTATCCTGGCCTTGTGCAGTGGTCCGGCGACGGGGGCCAACCTCGTCCTCAAGATCCGGGCGATCAACCCTTCGCAGAGCGAGAAGCAGTCGGTGGAGGTCAAGTCGCTCCTGCCACGCCCGGCCACTCCGGAGGACATTCTCGATGCGGGCGGGTTGGACGTGGTGTACGATGTGGCGGGCAAGACCTATTCCGTGAAGAAAACCGTGGAGCTGAATCCCGGTGAAACCCGCACGTTCGAGATCCAGTTGAAGGATATATGGGTTATCGCGCCTGACCGTCTGGAGGAATTGGAGCGTCATGGTGCAGCCCTGGCCGGCGCGCTGAAGGGCACGGCACAAGGGGATACGGCAGCCCGGGTCGGTGACCTGGTGGACGAGGGCTTGAAGGGAGTACGGGCGCGACAGACGGCCCATGCTGTGGGTGCCAGCCGTCCGGTGGACCACATACGGGCCTACGAGGCCAATGTGGAGGCGCTGGACCGGATCCGGCGGGATATCGGCATGCTGGAGAACCTTGCCATTGCGGCCGGCAAGGATCCGGGGCAGATTCTCGGTGCGGCCCGCGTGCCGCCCCCCGTTGAGGCGGTCCGGGGAGAGGCCCCCACGGGGCAGACGGCCGTCATCCACATCAAGATCACCAACACGTCCTTGACTGAAAAACGGAAGGTCCCGATCCGCCGGGAACTGCCGCCGGAAGTCAAGCCAACGGACGTGATGGAAACCGGCGGGCTCCAGATCAGTTTTGACAGCGGCCGGAATGTGACGTTCGCGTATGACGACGGCGTGGAACTCGCTCCACAGGAAACCAAGACCTTTCTTGTGAAGATCCGCAACCCCTGGGCGGCAACCGGGGAATGGCTGCCCCGGCTGGAAACCCGGGCCCGTGAACTGTCCGATATCTGCCGGAAGACGGATGCCTATAAGTCCGTTGTCGAGGATGTGGAGAAGCTCCTCAAGGATATTGAGACGATCAAGGGAGCAAAGGGGCCCGAGACGATGAGTGAGGCCTATGTCGCGTTTGCCCGGAACCAGGTGGCGCAGATCCGGGATGTGGAAGGCCGGGTGATGCGGCTGGAGGAACTCTTCCAGCCGCGCGAAAAGCCGCAGCAGGTTTTCGGGGCGCCCATGCTGAATGTGAAACCGCCGAGCCGCAGAACCACATGGATCATCATCTACATCATCCTCGGTTTCCTCGGTCTCGTCAGCCTGATGTTCTATTTGCGCTGGTACGGAAAAAGCAAGGCGGAAAAGGTCGGGCCGGCCGGCGGGAATGAAACGGGCGGCAGCAGCCCGTAACGGGGGATGCAGGGCCGCCTCGGGGGGTGCGGGCAGTGGTGGTGGAAGGACAATGAATATCGGTCGGGACGGCGTTGGGCCGCGGACTTCGGGAACCTGAGCATGGCGCTTAAAATCAATCTACTCCAGGTCAAGGAATACGGGGTCGTCGCCGAGATCAAGCAGGATATCGCCCATATCACGGGGCTGACAAACTGCATGAACGGGCAGCTTGTGCACTTCGAGGGAGGCAGCACGGGCGTCATCGTTGGCTTCGATGGAACCTACGAGCTGGCGATGATCGTGAAAGAAGGGGCCAAGATCAAACCCGGTGACCGCCTGCACTCCTCGATCGAAAGCTGCACGGTCCCCGTCGGTGATGAGTTCCTGGGCCGGGTGGTCAACGGACTGGCCGAGCCGACAGATGGACGGGGCCCGGTCAAGACGACCAGGCGCTATCCCATTTTCGGGAGCGCGCCCAGTGTGCTGGAGCGGACCCCCTTGAAGGAAGCCCTCGAGACCGGTGTCAAGATCCTGGACATGATGAACCCCGTTGGCAAGGGGCAGCGGCAATTGATTCTCGGCGACCGTGTGACCGGCAAGACAACCATTGCCACCGATACGATCCTGAACCAGAAGGGCAAGGGCGTGGTCTGCATCTACTGCTGTATCGGCAAGTCCGAGGCTTCCCTCAACCGGGTCATGGAGCTTTTCCGCGCGAATGACACCCTGCAGTACTCCATCGTGGTGGCGGCTACGGCAGCCTCTTCGGTCGGGCAGCAATACCTGGCCCCCTATGTGGCGGCAAGTCTCGGGGAATACTTTATGAACGAACGCCAGAAGGACGTGTTCGTGGTGTTCGACGACCTGACCAAGCATGCATGGGTGTACCGCCAGATGTCGCTCCTGCTGGAGCGTTCGCCCGGCCGGGACGCCTATCCCGGGGATATCTTTTACCTGCATTCCCAGCTCGTCGAGCGTGCGTGCAAGCTCCGCCCGGAACGCGGCGGCGGATCGATGACCTTCTTCCCGATTGTCGAGACCGTGCAGGGGGACGTCACCGGTTACATTCCCACGAACATCATCTCGATGACCGACGGGCAGTTGTACGTCAGCACGCCCCTTTTCACGGAGGGGTTTAAACCTGCGATCGACATCGGTCTTTCGGTTTCCCGTATCGGCAGCAAGGTCCAGTGGCCCGCCATGCGCAAGCTGGCCGGAATCCTGCGGCTGGAGTACATCCAGTTCAAGGAACTGGAAAAGCTGACCCGCATCAAGGCCGGTGTTTCCGAGACCGTCGAGCGCCGCCTGCGCAAGGGGCGTGTGGTGGCGGAAATCCTCAAGCAGGAAAAGAATGCCCCTGTGCCGGTGGAGGAGCAGGTGATTGTCCTGCATGCGCTGGCCAGCGGATTCATGGATCATCTGAACCCGGAGCAGGTCCACGCCTACAGCCGCGGTTTGATTGATCGGATCCGGCGCGAACGGCCGGACCTGATCCAGAATCTGATCCACGAAAAGGATATCAACGAGAGTATCAAGGAGGGCCTCCATGAGCAGCTCACCGCGTATGGCCGTGGCGCCATTTAAGATCAAGCTCACGGAAAAGGGGACGATCAAGGACATCAAGAAGATGATTGTCCGCATCACGGGTCTGCCTTCCTGCCTCAACGGGCAGCTGGTGGATTTCGGCGGGGGGAACCGCGGCATCATCATGGGGTTTGATGAGGAGGATGTGCTGGCTCTCCTGCTCGGGGATGACTCCGGCATCCGCCTCGGGCAACCGGTTTCGGGGACCAGCGAGCCGTTCACGATCCCGGTTGGCGATGCGATGGTCGGGCGGATGGTCGATTCCATGGGATTGCCCATTGACGGCAAGGGCGATATCCGGGTGGATGCCTCCAAGGCGGTGTTCGCAACATCGCCCCTGATCACCGAGCGGGCGCCGGTGGAGGACTTCCTGCATTCCGGCACCAAGGTGATTGACGCCCTGGTCCCCCTCGGGAAGGGACAGCGGCAATTGATCATGGGGGATCGCATGACCGGCAAGACGACTGTGGCCGTCGATGCGATCCTGAGCCAGAAAGGCCGCAACACGATTTGCATCTACTGCTGCGTCGGCAAGGCCGTGGTGGGGCTCGAGAAGGTCATCTCGGTGCTGGTCGAGCGCGGGGCCCTCAACTACACGGTGGTCGTGGCGGCTACCGACAACGCCACGGCGGGAGAGCAGTACATCGTGCCGTTCTCCGCCGCGACCATCGGGGATTACTTCATGCGCAAGGGGCATGATGTCCTGGTTGTGTTCGATGACCTGACCAAGCATGCGTGGGCCTACCGGCAATTGTCGCTCCTGCTGGAACGTCCGCCGGGCAGGGAGGCTTATCCCGGCGATATCTTCTATGTCCAGACCCAGCTCATGGAGCGGGCGGGGCGCATGAACAAGGAGTCCGGCGGGGGGTCGATGACCTTCCTGGGAATCGCCGACACCCTGCAGGGGGACCTGACGGGATACATCCCCTCCAACCTGATCTCGATCTGCGACGGGCTGGTCTACATGAGTGCCGCCCTGTTCGGCGAGGGGTTGCGGCCCGCCGTGGACTTCAATCTTTCGCTGTCCATTGTCGGCGGCCGCGCCCAGTTGCCGATCCTGCGCGCCTTGAGCGGTTCCATGCGGCGGGACTATATGCAGTATGTCGAGGTTGCACGCCTCAGCAAATTGCAGTCCGGCCTTTCGAAGGAGGCGGAGCATGTGCTCAAGCGCGGGCAGGCGATGGTCGGCGCCCTGCAGCAGGCGGCCTACAAGCCGGTGCCGCTGGCCGAGGTGGCCCTGATTCTCTTTGCCCTGAAGGCGGGAAGGCTCGATGGCCTGGATGCTCCGGCTCTCAAGGCCTTCCAGTCGGAAATCGGGGAATTCGCGCGGACACGCGAGGCGTCTCTGTTGAAAGCCATCGACGAGACGCCCGAACTGACGCCTGCGCTGGAGCAGCGGATGAAGGAATTGGTTTCCGCCTATTTTGCGAAACCCGGGGGAGCCTGATGGCGGAAGCACCGGTCCGGGATGACGGGAGAGCATGGCTGTGGCGAATTTTTCATTGAAAATCCTGAATCCGAAACAGGTGGTGTTCCAGGGGGAAGTGAAGACGGTATTCTTCCCGGGGGATAAGGGTGAATTCGAACTGATGGCGTATCACGCGCCAATCGTCAGCCTGCTGAAGGCGGGGGAGATTGTCATCGACTGGGAGAGGCGGATCCCGGTCAAGAAGGGGATGGTGCGGTTTCTCGGGGAGGAATGCGTGGTCCTGCTGGAGCAGGAAGGCGGAGCGAAAGGGCGGCGCAAGAAAGGCGAAGCCGCCCGGGGCGACGCCGATCAGGTTTGACAGTGTTCGAGGATGGTGAGGAATGAGAAATTTCGTAATATTTCTGGTGATTTTTCTGACGGTGCTGGGGCCTTCGGCGGTGATTGCCTCGATTGGTTATGCGAGCATCCGGGCGCTGGGGCGGAATCCCTCGGCGGCCAACAAGATTCTCCAGGCGATGATCATATCGCTGGTTTTTGCGGAGGCGATCGCTGTGATAGCCCTGCTGGTCCTGTTCCAGTTGTTCGGGCGGTAGGAGGGGCCGGCCGGGGATGCGGCTTGCGGGGAAGGTTGAAGTTTGACGGGCGAATACGTATGATCCGGTTCAATGGGCAAGAGGAATGAACGGTCGGATGACCGGTGGAGGGTAGGCATATGGGGATGATGTTGTATCTGATCCTGATCCAGGCGGCCGCGCTGGCGGTGGCGATCCTTGCGTTGAGGCAGATCCTGTTGCGCGACACGCTGAAGGCGGTGGCGAAACTGCGGGATGCCGAAGGCGAGCTGGTCAAGAAGGAGGAGCAGGTTCGCAAGCGGATCGAGGAGAATGAGGCGGAATTCCGCCGCATGAGTGCCGAGGCGCAGGAATCCCTGGTCCGGGCGAAGGATGCCATGGAGAAGGAGATGGCCCGGACCCGTGATTCGCTGCTCGAGGAAGCCAAGAAGGAGCGCGACAGGATCATGGATGATGCGACCCGCAGCAAGGATAAGATCCGCGTGGAACTGGCGCGCGAGGCGGCGGTCAAGGTCCTGGAGGATGCCGGCCGGGTGTATGAGATGGTGTTCAGCCCTGAAATGGGCGCGAAACTCGACCATGCCTTTCTCGATGAACTGCTGGCGGCGCTGGAGGAGATGGATAGCGGCAGTATCACCATCGAGGCCGGCGCCATCGAGGTCACCAGCAGCCGTCCGCTGGATCCCGCGCACAAGGAGCGCCTGTGCAAGCTGGTGGCGTCCAAGTTCGGCGTGAACCTGGCCGTCCATGAGTCCGTCGTTCCGGATCTCATCGCGGGTGTGCGGATCAAGCTGGGCAGCCTGGAGATCGATGGCAGCCTCGCGAACCGGTTCCGCGAGGCCCTCGACCAGCTGAGGAACGAGCAGTTGTAATCCGGCCTGCCGCGCAGCAGCAGGGAAAGGGGATGGACGATGCCGTTGTTGAGTCAGCTGAGGAAGGAATTGCGGTTCAATGCCGAGTTCCTGCAGCTGATCCAGACCCTGAAGAATATCGCGGCGTCCCAGTATCACACCCTTGAGCGCGAGAAGGAACGGTTTTCCGAATTCATGGATGAATTCTCGGGTTTCTTCCGTGTGGTCGACATGGTGGATGTGGACGCCCCGCTGGTCCGCAGCAAGGCGGATACCGTGGGGATCGTGATGGTGACATCCGATGCCGGTTTCATGGGGGGGCTCAATGCCGGAGTCATCGAGGGCGGGTTTGACGCGCAGGGCGAGTTGCCGAATGACAAGGTTCGGCTGATTGTCATCGGCGACAAGGGGGCCAACAAGCTGGAGGAGGCGGGACGGGAGTTCAAGGCGTTCCCCGGTATTACGCCGGAGACACGTTTGGAACAGGCCATGGAGATCCGGGATTACCTGGTCAAGGAAGTCGCGGAGGGGCGGATCGGGAAGGTGGTGCTGATTCATCCGCGGCCGATTTCCTTTACGCAGCAGACGATAGACACCCTGCAGATCCTGCCGTGTGGCGACCTGTTCAACCGGGATACCCAGTCGGAAATCGCGGACCACTACAGGAAGAAGGGCCTGGTAGGCGATGCCCGCAAGGTCGTGGTCGAGTCCTCATACCGCGACATGGTAGACTACCTGGCGGGGATGTGGGTGGCGTCAAAGTTGTTCGAGGTGTTCGAGGACAGCAAGCTGGCGGAATTCGCTGCGCGGGCCATGCACCTCGAGGATAGCGCCCAGAAGTTGGAGAAGGATTACAAGAAGGTCAAGCACCAGTGCTTCCGGGCGGCGCACGAGATGGTGGACAAGAGCATGCGGGAATCCTTCTCGTCGCGGAAGAAGAAACGGAAAGTGGCTTGATGAATCAGTCCCGGCCGGCACCCGGCGGGGACGGAAGAGCGGCAGGGCAAACGGGAGTGAGGTAAACCATGAGCGGAGCGACTGGAGATCTGAAACAGGGGCGTGTGGTGGCCGTGCAGGGGCCTGTGGTGGATGTCAAGTTCCAGAACACGGATGACATGCCCGACCTGCACGAGGTGATCCAGGTCCGGACTTTTGACAAGCGGCTCCTGACCCTGGAGGTGGCGGAGCACCTGGAAGGCAATATGGCCCGTTGTGTGGCGCTGGCCTCCACGCTGAACCTCCAGCGGAATGCGCTGGCGACCTCGATGGGCGATGTGCTCCGGGTTCCTGTGGGGGATGCGCTGTTCGGGCGTATCATCAACGTCATGGGCGAACCCATCGACGGGAAAGGCCCGATCAACGCCAGCGAAACGCGGCCGATCCACCGGGATGTTACCAAGCTGCGGGTGAATGTGGAAACCCTCGCGGATACGAAGCGGGAAGTCATGGAGACGGGGATCAAGATGATCGACCTGCTCTATCCCGTGGTGAAGGGCAGCAAGACGGGGATTCTCGGCGGCGCCGGTTGCGGGAAGAGCGTCGTGATCCAGGAGTTGATCCATAACGTGGCCGAGGAGCACGATGGCGTCAGTGTTTTCACGGGTGTTGGCGAGCGTATCCGTGAAGGCAACGAGCTCTATTTCGAGTTCGAGCGGGACGGTATTCTGAAGAAGGTGATCATGGCCTTCGGCCAGATGGATGAGCCGCCGGGCGCGCGTTTCGAGGTGGCTAAGACGGGGATCACCCAGGCGGAATGGCTGCAGGAACAGGGCAAGAACGTCCTGCTGTTTATCGATAATGTTTTCCGCTTCGTGCAGGCGGGCTCGGAAATCTCCACCCTGATGGGGCGTGTACCGTCCGAGACCGGATACCAGCCGACCTTGAGTTCCGAGGTGGGGGACCTGCATGAACGGATCAAGGCCGGTGCGGGCGGTTCGATTTCGGCGTTCGAGGCCGTGTATGTTCCCGCGGATGACCTGACCGATCCCGCGGTCGTGGCGATCTTCAGCTATCTGGATTCCGTGCTGGTGCTGTCCCGTGAACGGGCGCAACTGGGTCTGTATCCCGCGATTGACCCGCTGGCTTCGTCGTCCTCGAACCTGGATGCGGCGGTCGTGGGGCAGAAACACTTCGAGACGGCCCAGGAAGTGGTCCGCATCCTGACAAAATATGACGAGCTCCGTCGCATTGTGGCGGTCATCGGGATTGACGAGTTGTCCCGGGCGGACCGTCTGCTGTATGAGCGGGCGCGCAAACTGCAGAACTACATGACCCAGCCGTGCTTTGTCGCGGAGGCCTATACCGGGCGCAAGGGCCAGTATGTGCAGACAGCGGTGACGATTTCCGACTGTGCCCGGATCATCGAGGGCGCGTATGACGGCCGGGATGAGCGCGAGTTCTACATGATCGGGCGGATTCCCTGATTCCGGATTTGCGCGGACCGGGATTGTGGAGGATGCGGTCGGGCCGCCGGGGTCCCGCGAATGGAGGTAATGGGTAATGGCTTCTCAACTGGGCGACATGCTGATCAGCGAGAACCTGCTGACCGCGGCGACCTTCGACCGTGCCGTACAGCTTTCGCGGGAGCGGAATGAATCGCTGGTCCGGACGCTGATCCGGGAGAGGATGGTTCCCGAGGACCGGTTGTTGCGTGTGATCGCCGTCCAGCAGGGCGTTGCCTTTGTTGCCTTGCGGGAAATGAAGCCCGAAGCCGCCGCGGTGGCCTCGCTTTCGGCCCGCTTTGTATCCCATTACCGCGTCATGCCGGTCCGGATCGCCTCCGGCGTACTGACCCTGGCGCTGGCCAATCCGTTCGATATGGCGGCGGTCGAGGATGTTGAAAGCAGTATGGGCCTGCGCGTGGAGCGGGTGCTGGCCTGTGAGTCGGATGTGCTGGAAGCCATCCGGGCCCACTATGGTGTCGGCGCCGAGACGGTGGAACGCATCCTGGCTGACCAGGCGGAGAGCCGGGAGGCCTCCCTGGCGGTGGAGTCGCACGATCTGGAAAACAAGGCGGAAGACGCCTCCGTCATCAAACTCGTCAACCAGTTGCTGCACCAGGCGATTACCGACCGCGCAACGGATATCCATTTCGAGGTCTACCGCGACGACATTGTCCTGCGGCGCCGCATCGACGGGGTGCTCTACGACACCCCCGTGTCCAGGCAGATGGCGGGCTTGTATCCGGCTATTGTATCCCGCATCAAGCTGATGGCGGGCCTGAACATCGTGGAGCGGCGGATGCCGCAGGACGGACGCGCGCGGGTCAGTATCGGGCGTGACCAGTATGATCTCCGTGTCTCGGTTGTGCCCGGTATTCACGGTGAGAACGTGGTGGTCCGGATCCTGCCCACGGTGATGCTTTTCAGCCTTGAACAACTCGGGCTTTCCCCGCGGCCGCTGGCTGTGCTGGTCGATCTGATCCGCCTGCCGCACGGCATCATTTTCGTGACCGGCCCGACCGGGAGCGGGAAAAGCACCACGCTCTACGCCTGCCTCAGCCGGCTGAATACGAGGGACCGCAAGATCATTACCATCGAGGATCCGGTGGAGTATGAGTTGAAGGGGATCCTGCAGACCCAGATCAATCCCAAGATCGACCTGACCTTCGCCCGTTCCCTGCGCAGCATGCTGCGCCACGACCCGGATATTATGATGGTCGGCGAGGTGCGGGATCCGGAGACGGCGGAGATCACCTTCCAGACGGCATTGACCGGCCACCTGGTTTTCAGCACCCTGCACACCAATGATGCGGCCAGCGCGGCCATCCGCCTGCTGGACATGGGCGTTGACCCCTACCTGATCACCTCCACGGTCCGGGCGTTCATGGCGCAGAGGCTGGTGCGCGTGGTTTGTGACAACTGCCGCGAATGGACCGAACAGAACGGCAGGCGGGCGAGCCGCGGCAAAGGGTGCCGTTCCTGCAATGGAACCGGATACCGGGGCCGTGTGGCGATCTGCGAGATCCTGACGATGACCCCTGCCATTCAGGATCTGGTCCTGAACCGGACGTCGGCTTCCGTGATCCGTGAAGCCGCTGTGAAGGAAGGCATGCAGACCCTGGCAGCCGACGGGTGGGATAAGGTGGCCCGCGGCGTGACCACGGTTGAGGAAGTCGAGCGAGTGACGTTTGATACAGGGATGGCCGGGGAAACGGCGTAACCATGCCGGTATTTGCCTACAAAGCCAAGCAGGGACCCTCCCGCACGGTGGAGGGGCAGATCACGGCCGACAGCCAGACCGCGGCGGCGGGAAAGCTGGAAGCCATGGGATGCATTCCCGTCTGGATCGGGGAATCCGTGGAGCCGCTGTCTCCCGTGCAACGGTCCGCGCCGCGCACGCGGGTTTCATCGGGAGAAGTGACGGTCTTCACCCGTCAGCTGGCCGGGCTGTTGCGTGCGGGGGTTCCTATTCTCAAGGCGCTTTCGACCATACGCGACCAGACTGCCGGCGAGTCGTTCCGTTCTGTCATCGGGGGAATCGTTACCGATGTCCGGGATGGCCGGATGTTCTCCGAATCCCTGCGCCAGTATCCGCGCCTGTTCCCTGAATTGTACATCAACATGGTGCGGTCCGGGGAGTCGGCCGGCGCGCTGGATGAGATCCTGATGCGCCTGGCGGAGGCGCGTGAGGGCGAGGAAGAACTGCGCGGGAAGGTTCTCGGAGCCCTGGCGTATCCCCTTTTTGTGCTCGGGGTGGGGTTTGTCAGCGTTTTTGTCATCCTTGCGTTTTTCCTGCCGCGGATCATGAACCTGTTTGCCGGGATGGGGCGTGTCCTGCCGTTGCCGACCCGGATGGTCATGACGGTGAGCGGCTTTTTTGCCGGGTATTGGGAATGGCTGGTGGCGGCGGGCGCCGTGACGGTATTTGCGGGGGTGCGTTTCTTCCGCACCTCGCGCGGCCGGCTGTTGGTGGACGGGCTCCTGCTGCGCTTACCGCTGGTTGGCAAGTTCATCCGGGACACGGATGTGGTCCGTTTCGCGAGAACCCTTGCGTTGCTGGTCAAGGCCGGGCTACCCGTGGAGCGGGCCTTGACGCTCGGGGGGAACACGCTCGTCAACCGGAGACTCCGGGAGGGGATGCGGATTGTGGTGGACGAAACGGTGCGGCAGGGCGCCACCGTCGCCTCCGGGTTGCGGCGGCGTCCCGAATGGCCTGCATTTGTCACCAGCATGGTAGCCGTAGGCGAGGAAAGCGGGCGGCTGGACGAGGTGTTGCTCGAAGTGGCATCCTTCTACCAGAGGGAACTGGATCGGGGGTTGAAGCTTATCACGACCCTGCTGGAGCCGGTTCTCATCCTGCTGGTGGGCGTTGTGGTCGGGTTCATTATCTTCGCCATGCTGCTGCCGATCTTCCAGATCGGGCAGGGGTTGAGGTAGAGAAGCAGGGGAGAATGGTTGATGGGAATTGGGAAAGGGATCCTGAGCCGGAACGATTCGGTTCGGGACACCCTCACCCCGACCCTCTCCCGTCAAGGGAGAGGGAGGTATGAATCTTGCGATCTCCCGTAAAGGGAGAGGGATGTATGGGCCTTGTCGTTCCCCGTCAAGGGAGAGGGGATTCTGAATCGTTGCGAGGCCCCCGGCGGTATCACCTTCTGGTGACGGCATACGGGGAGTCGGTGGCACTTCCTCTCCCCTTGAGGGAGAGGATTGAGGTGAGGGGAATTGTCCCCGGTAACTGAATCGCTCCGGCTGAGGGTGGCGGGAATGGTCGATGGAAGGAAGGAGTTGGCAGGCATGAATGCACGAGACAGGCGTTTGGGTTTTACGCTGATTGAGTTGATGATTGTGGTCATTATCATTGCCGCATTGGCCGCCATGGTGGCGCCCAGCCTGATTGGTCGTTCCGATGAGGCCAAGGACAAGATTGCCCAGGGGGACCTGGCCAGCCTGGATACCGCGCTCAAGTTGTACCGTCTGGATACGGGCGCCTATCCGACGACCGAGCAGGGGATCGACAGCCTGTTGACGACTACCGGCAAGGGGCCGTATCTCGAGCGCAAGCCGCTCGACCCGTGGGGGCGGAAGTACCAGTATCGCTGTCCCGGAACCCACCGGCCTTCCAGTTATGACCTGTTCTCCATGGGCCGTGACGGCAAGGATGGCACGACTGATGACATTCGCAACTGGGAGTAGCGGTGAAAGCTTCAGGGGGATTTACGCTGGTGGAAGTCCTGGTGGCAGCCGTCATCCTGGCGGCCGGCATGGCGGCCGTATTGCGCGGATTGAGTACAGCGGTCAGCAGCCTGGATGCCGCCGAGGAAGTGCTGACCGTTTCCAGCCTGATGGAAAACACTCTGGCTGAATCGGAATTGCGGTCCTGGCCGCGGCGCGAGTGGGCGGGGCAACCCGGCGGGCGCTGGGAATACGCCGGGAGGTCTCTTGCCTGGCAGTGCCGGTCCGAAACCTTGCTTTCCTCCTCGAATCTGGTTCTTTCCCGGATTGTCATCCAGGCGGAATCCAGGAGAGGTCCGGGCCAGCCGTACCGCATGGGAACGGAGTGGCTGGGTTGGCAGGGGGCGCCATGAGGTTGCCCGGGCGGCATACGATGAAGCGACGGGGATTCACCCTGATTGAACTGCTGGTGGCGGCGGGAATCGCCGCGGTGGCGGCGGCTGTCGTGCTGGGCGGCTTTGCGGCCGGGATCCGTGTGTGGGAAAGGGCGCGCATGGTGGCCGGGCCCGCTTCGTCCGCACGGGTGGCGCTCGAGGAAATCCGGCGTGACCTCTGCAACTTGTCGCCGAGCCGGAAGTATGTCTTCCGCGGGGAGCCTTCCCGGATGGAGATTCCCGCGACGGTCGGGGTTGAATCCAATCGCTGGCCCGGGCAGATCCGGTATGGGCTGGATCGTGAAGGTTTGCGCCGGACGGTTCTGGGAGCGGATGCGCATGGGCGTGCGCAGGAACGGAGTGAAGCCTGGCCCGGGATCATCGAAGCCCGTTTTTCCTATGCGGATGCCGGGCCTGACGGAAAGGGAAGTCCCGTATGGGTCGGGGATTGGGGGCCCGGGCAAACCAATTTGCCGGTTGCCGTTGCGGTCACACTCCTTGCAACGGCGGATGGGGAAAAGAAGGAAATCGGCAGTATCGTCATCCTGCCCAGGCGGTATTCCATGCGCAGGGATGAGAGGGCGAGATGAAAGAGCGGTGGGCATGGGTTGCCGCAGTGCCGGTTGAATGTGTCTTCCGCTCCAGCCCGGTGAGGCCGCTCCAGGGTGGCGGGTGGGGCCTCCGGTCCGGGGGGCCGGCAGCGGGCGGCATATTGATCGTGGTTCTCTGGACGCTTTTCATCCTGGCGGCATTGGCGGTGGCGGTGGCGGCCTATGTGGGAGGGCAGGTTGAACTGGCCCGTCGCCTTGGGGATCGGGCGCTTGCGCGGCAGGCGGCACGGGCAGGTGTGGATCATGCCGTTGCACGAGTCATGCTCGAGACGAATGGCTGGGAAGCACTCACGGAGGGCTGGGCAAATGACCCTGGTGAGTTCCGGGCCGTGGACTGCGGTTCCCGCATGCGATGGACTGCGTTGTACACGGTGGAACAGTCGGACGGCTCCGTGGTGACCAACTTCGGGCTGAACGACGAACAGGCTAGGATTGATCTCAATCTGGCACGGGAGGAGGTGCTGGTGTCCCTGTTCAAGGTAATGGCCGGCCTGTCCGGCGAGCAAGCGGCTGGCTTGGCGCGGTCTGTGGTTCGGGCGAGGACCGCCGTAACCCCGGGTGCTTCCGCCCAAGGGGGGCTGGATGAGGATGCCTGGGTTGATTCCGGCCTGGGAAACGGCACCTTCCAGTCGGTTCATGAGCTCCTGTGGGTTCGGGGAATGACCCGGGAAATCCTGGAAAAGATTCTGCCATATTGTACGGTTCATGGTGCGGGCCGGGTGAATCTCAATACGGCCGGGCCTGGTGTGTTGCGGGTCCTTGCCTCGATTCGCGGGCAGGCCGCGGAAGGGTGGGAAAGGAAGATATTGCAGTTTCGCGAACAAGGGGGTATTTTCAGGACGCTTTCCGCAGCGGGGGTAGCCGATGCGTCGGGCGAAGGAGCGGTTTTAAAGCCGGAGGATCAGGCGGTTCTAAGCGGGGTACTGCCGTTTGTGACCGTTACATCGGATCGATTCCGGGGGATTGTTGTGGCGGCAGATGCTGATGCCGGCCCGCGCAGGGCGGGTATCACGTTTGTTTGGGATCGGCGTGAACGGAGGTTCTTGTACTGGTATGAAGACTGACACCCAGACATCCTTGACCGGGCGAAACCTGGTTGTGGTCGAGACCGGCGGCGATTGGTTCAAGTTGGCGCATGTGACCCGTAGCGCGGCCGGAATGCAGATCCGGAAGATGATTCTCCGCAAGGCCGAGGAAGTGGAATCGCTCTTCGGGAAGAGTTTCGCCGATTCAATCGGGGCGCCGGAAATCAAGGGTTTGCCTGCGGTTATGTGCCTGCCGCGCCAGGCGGTCAATGTCCGCCTTTTTGACCTTCCCTCGGGTGATCCCGGCGAGATTGCCGATATGATTGATCTCCAGATCGCGCGGCAGACGCCTTATTCGCGCGAGGAGATTGTTTTTGATTACCGTTTGGCTGATTCCGACACGCAGGGTTATACCCGGGTGTTCCTTGTGATTGCCCAGTCCGGTCTGGTTCGCCAGAAACTGCGCAATCTGGAGGATGCCGGCTTCCAGGTGCAGCGGGTGACCGTGGCCACGGATGGCTGGCTTTGCGCACTGGAGGCCGAAGGGGCAGGGCTCGGGTTTGGTCAGGCGGAAACGGTGGTTCATCTCGATGTGGACGCATCGGCTTCCGATCTCCTGGTTTCCCGCAGGGGGATCCCATTATTCAGCCGCAGTCTTTCGGTTGGCGTACATGACCTGGTTGCAGAGGGCGGGAAGGCCGAGGAGGCGATGCTTCAGCAAGTGCTTCGCGCCCTGGAAACCTTCCGCAATGAAATGCCCGGCAGCGGGGTGGAGCGTCTGATGCTTTCCGGGCCTGCCGGACGGCTGGCCGGTGTGGCAGGGAAACTGCAGGCGGGGCTTTCGATCAGTGTGGTGCCGGCTGCCGGACCTGCTTCCCTGCAGGGCATGGCGGTGCCCCGGCTGGAGGATGTCTCTGTAACCGGGCTCCTCGGAGCCGCGCTACGGGTAACCGCCCTTCAGATCGACTTGATGCCCGAATCCATGCGTTTACGGAAGTCGGTACTCGTAAAGGCCCGGCGGCTCACGCTGTTGGCCATCCTCATCATGATCCTGCTGGCCCAGCTTTCGCTCTGGATGGGGAGCCGCTACGGGCGTAAGGCGGCGTATCTGGCGGATTTGAACCAGATCATTACCGCGACGCAGGCCAGTACCGAGGATGTGGAGGCCATGCGGAATAAAGTGAATCTGGTCCAGGCAAGACTGCAGGGGAGAATGCTGCCGGTCCGGGCGCTGACGGAATTGCATGGCATCACGGACCGGGCGATCCAGTACACATCCATTGAGCTGACCGACAGGCAACAGGTGGTTTGCCGGGGTACGGCAGATGCCGTTGCCGATGTGGTGCGGCTGGTCAGCGCAATGGAAGCATCCCCGTTGTTTGCCAATGTGAAAAGTACGAGGACGGCGGCCGGTGCCGAGAAGACTGAATTTGAGATCTCCGGTGATCTGGAGGAGGGGCGCTAATGAGCGGATGGAAACAATGGATGCCGCAGACTGGCGGGGCCTGGGCTTTGATGGCGGGGGTTTTGGTTCTGCTTGCAGGCGGCGCATTGATCGTGGCGGGACCGGTTCAGCGCAGTTTTCTGCGCCTTGATGAATCCATTGTCGACCGGGAACAGAAGGTCGCGCACCATTTGCGGGTGCTGGCACCGGCCAGCAAGGATGCGGTCTTGCGGCAGTATGCGGATTTCGGCGAATGGCTCAAGAAACGCGGATCCACAGCCGAGGAAAATGCGGCTATGCTGGCGGAACTGGACAAGATTGCCTCCGGGGAGGGGATTGCTTTTTCCGCGACCAAGCCAAGGGAACCCCGGATCGAAAAGGATTTCGAGCAATACGAGGTTGAAATGGAATTTGATGCCGATATGCCCAGGCTGATCCGGTTCACCCATGCGGTGGAGGCTTCGCCCCAGTTGCTCAAGGTCCAGAAACTTTCGATGGATGCCAGGAAAAGCGGTGCCGCAGGCGGGTTGCGGGTCAATCTGCTGGTTTCCAAGCTGGTTACCCTTTGAGACAGCCGGAATGATTTCTTCGAAACACCATTGCCCCGACCCTTTCCCGTCAAGGGAGAGGGAACTCCGGAGCGTTGCGACACCTCTGGCGTCATGCCCTCCTGGTGACGACATAAGGGAAGCCGTTGCGCTTCCTTTCTCCTTGCGGGAGAGGATTAAGGTGAGGGGTATTGTGCCTGCCAATTAGATCGTTCCGGTTAAGAATGAACGCGACAGGCATAGATGGATGGTTGTTATATTGTGAAACGAAGCGTGCCGGATGGGCGAGGAGCGGATGGGAAGAATTAACATCTCCTTGACGTGATCGGGTCAAAAAAAGTGTTAATTCGGATTGACGGATGTGGCGATTTATTTGATAATGACCATGATAAAAAGTTGGGTGAAGTTGTTTCATGAAGGTTGATTCATTGAATGAAGTTCACGTGTGCAAGGGGGAAGGTGAGCCAATGAAGATTTTCAAGGCAGGCATTGTTGTTGTGATTTCCGCAGTGTTGGGGAGTGTTTCCTTAGCGGATTACGTTGGAGATAATTTTGACTCCGACGGCGTGGGTGCAGTCCACAATGTCAGGACGTGGAAGGCAACAGACGCATCTGTTGTTATTACGAATGCCGATGGCAAGTCGCATTCGGGCGCTAACGCCGTGATGATTCCCACCTTGCAGACGGTTTCCAATGCTCCGAGCATTGCGGCTACGCGGGTGTGGACGGATTTCTGGACGATTCCGCGGCCGTTCGTTTCCTCGCTGGATGCTGCGCCGTATGTGGAGCCTTCTGCTTCCGCTCAGTTTTTTATCAGCAATACAGCGTGGGCGGTGATGAGCGGAACGGGCGGGACGACAGTCAGGACTCATACGAGTGACTGGGCGAACACCAACATCACTGTGGTGAATGATGAGTCGACCTGGTATCACGTGAGTGTCTTGCATGATTACAACACGAACAAGTGGGTGTTGTTTGTTAACGGTGGACCTGTTTCATCCAATTGTGTGGATTTCATGGCCAGTGTTTCGGGTTATGGATGGTTCGCGATCGAGAATGGCGGCGGAGATAGCAGTAACCGGACGTGGCTGGATGATGTGCTGATTACCAACAGGATACCTGCCTCGCTGACGCGGGATGATGACGGCGATACGATGTTGGATGCCTGGGAGTTGATGTATTTCAGTGATCTGGGAGCCAAGCAGTTGGCGGATGCCGGGACCAAGCCCGATGGCGGAGATTACACGTTGGCGCAGGAGTCCTATCTGCGTACTGATCCCACTACGAGTGGCGAACCCGCTGCGGAGTACGTGGATCAAGTGGTTTTCAATTCTACGAATGCGGGTATTCAGTCTCTCCAGACGAATGGTGCCAGCGGAATGAGGTTGGGATTTAGTGTGGGGGCTGACCGCACTTACAGGGTTCTGCATTCCGTTTTGCCGTCCTCTGGATTCCAAGTTGTGGGATCTTTCTATACCGGCCCTGCCGGCGAAACAAATTGGTGGGTGCATACGAATGCCTTGTCGAATGTTCGAGGTTTCTACATGCTGAACGCGGAAGCGGGTCCGCTGAATGTAACTAATGATGAAGTGTATACATTCTTTTGGCAATCCAGGCAGTTAGGGACAGGGAATCCCGGTTCCAATTTCTGGGTCGGTGTTGTGGTGGATTACGGTGCCAGCAATACCTTGGCGTCAACCTTGGGGCAACAACTTGCCCAAGGTTTGAATAACCTTGATCTGCTTAGGGTGTTCTACGGCGGCGAGACTACGTTCCGTCTTGAAAGTGGTGAATGGGTAAAGTTAGGCACTGGACCGATCGACACGAGCACTCCCATACCACTTGGTGTAGGTATGGTTATTAGCAGGGCCGATGCTGGTAATGGGAAGATAGCGGTCATGTCCGGGAGGATGATTACGAGCAACAGCATCAGTCTGACATTGCCGCAGGGATGGAACATGATTGCCTGGCCGTTCGAAGGATCTAATGACCTTAATGTT